>NZ_JBVJJY010000024.1:0-113098 GCF_055585785.1 Kitasatospora sp. NPDC053308
GTGGAGCGGATGATGCGGGACGCGAAGATCACGCAGATCTACGAGGGCACCAACCAGGTCCAGCGCATCGTGATGGCCCGCAACCTCCCGTAGCCCGTGTGACCTGCACCGACGGCCGGCCGCCAGGGCGCGGCCCGGCCGTCGGTGTCACCGCGGTGCGCCGGTGTTAGGTTCCGGAGAATGAGCGAGAAGGAAGAGCAGGACCTGCCCATGAACGACGGGCCCAACAAGCCCGCGATGCGCGAGGCGTTGGTGGCCGCGGCCTTCGAGCTCTTCCTGGAGCGCGGCTTCGAACAGACCACCATCGACGACATCGTGTCGCTGGCCGGCGTCGGCCGGCGCTCCTTCTTCCGCTACTTCCCGGCGAAGGAGGACGTGGTCTTCCCCGACCACGAGCGCAGCCTCGCCGAGATGACGGAGTTCCTGGAGTCCGGCAGCGGCGAGGAGGACCCGGTCAAGCACGCCTGCGACGCGGCCCGCCTGGTCCTGCGGATGTACGCCGAGCAGCCCTCCTTCTCCGTCCAGCGCTACCGGCTGACCCGCAAGGTGCCGGGCCTGCGGGCGTACGAGCTGTCGGTGGTCTGGCGCTACGAGCACACCCTGGCCGCCTACCTGCGCGACCGCTTCGCCGACCGCCCGGACGGCCCGCTGCGGGCGGACGTCATCGCCGCGGCCGTCGTCGCCGCGCACAACCACGCCCTGCGCACCTGGCTGCGCTCGGGCGGGGAGAGCGACTGGGTGGCGGAGGTGGACGCCGCGATGGCCTTCGTCACCGGCACCTGGAGCGACCGCCCGTCCGAGACCGCCGGGGAGGGCGAGTCCGACGAGGTGGTCGTCCTGGTCGCCAGCCGGCGGGCTCCGCTGTGGCGGATGGTCCAGGGCATCGAGAGCGCCCTGGGCGACGGGACCCGACAGGTCTGAGCGGCCCGCCCGGCACGTTTCGCCGGGCCGCCGCGCTCGCCGGGTGGCGCTCGGCGGGGCCGCCGCGCTTCGCCGGGTCGCCGTGTTCGTCGGGCCGCGCTCGGACGGCCCGGGCCCATGCCCCCGGGCCGTCCGCCGTGCTCACCCGTCCGGCGGCACCGTGCTGCGGCCGGGCCCGGTCCGCGGCCCGCGCGCCGTGCGGGGCTCCCGGCCCCGGGCGAGACTCGGTCGCAGGACGGGCCCCGGACGGCGGCGGCCCGGGAGCGCGAAGGAGCGGCCATGCCGGGGACGCCCCCGCAGCCCGACGGCGGTCCGACCCTGCGCGCGGTGCTGCTGCGCAAGGGCTACCTCGGCCTGCTGCTGGTCTCGGCGCTGGTCGGCATCCCGGTCTCGCTGGCCGCCTTCGGCTTCGTCGGCCTGGAGCACCAACTCCAGCACTGGATCTGGGAGAGCCTGCCGGAGACCGCCGGCTACCGCCGCGCCCCCTGGTGGTGGCCGTTGCCCGCGCTGCTGCTGGCCGGACTGCTGCTCGCCCCGGTCCTCACCCGGCTGCCCGGGCACGGCGGGCACGTCCCGGTGGACGGGTTCGGCGGCACGCCCACCCCGCCGAGGGCCGTCCCCGGCGTGGTGCTGGCCGCACTCGCCTGCCTGCCGCTCGGCGCGGTGCTCGGCCCGGAGGCACCCCTGATGGCGCTCGGCGGCGGGCTCGCCCTGCTCTCCGTCCGCTCCGCCAGGCGCGCCGAACGGCCGCAGCTGGTCGCGGTGTTGGGCACGGCGGGCGCGGCCGCCGCGATCTCCACCATCTTCGGCAGCCCGCTGGTGGCCGCGGTGATGCTGATCGAGGCGGCCGGGCTGGGCGGCCCGCAGCTGATCGCGCTGATCCTGCCCAGCCTGCTGGCCAGTGGCATCGGCGCCCTGGTGTTCACCGGCTTCGGACACTGGACCGGCCTGGCGACCGGTGCGCTCTCCCTTCCGCACGTGCCCACCAGCGGCCCTCCCGATCCGGGCGACTTCCTCTGGGGTGTCCCGCTCGCCGCGGCCGTCGCCCTGGTCTGCGTGGCCGGGCAGACGCTCGGGCGGCGAGTCAAGGCCTACACCGCGGCGGACACCGCCCGGGCGACCGGCGTCCGCACGGTGCTGTGCGCGGTCGCCGTCGGCGGCTTCCTCGCGCTCTACGCCCTGCTCACCGACCGCTCGCCGGAGGAGGCCGCGCTCTCCGGCCAGGCCACCCTCGGCGCACTGGCCGCCGACCCGGCCGCCTGGCCGATCGGTGCGCTGCTGGCCCTCGTGCTCTGCAAGGGCCTCGGCTGGTCGGTCGCGCTCGGCAGCCTGCGCGGCGGCCCGATCTTCCCGGCGCTTCTGCTCGGCGCCGCGCTCGGCGTGGCCTGCGCACCGCTGCCCGGCTTCGGCACCGCACCCGCCCTGGCCGTCGGACTGGCCGCCTCCGGAGCCGCCGTCACCCGCCTGCCGGTCACCGGCGCCGTCCTCACCACCGCCCTCCTCGGCGCCGAGGCGGCCAACGTGATGCCCCTGCTGATCGTGGCCACGGTGACGGCGTTCATCACCGGCGAGGCACTCCGCGGCCGCCGGGAGCGGCACCGGCCGGGGGCCGACCGGGCCGAAGCGGCCGGGGCCGGCCCGCCTCCGTGACGTCGGCCGCCCCGAGGTAGCGCTCGATCTGCCGCCGGTCCTCCGCCAACCGCAGTCAGGGGCGCCGCAGTTGGGGCGGATCCCGGCCGGCAGGCGGATCGGCCCGGCACGCCGGCCGAACCCACCGTGGCCCGAAACGAAAAGAACCCCAGACGAATCTGGGGTTCCTGCCGGTGTCCGAGGGGGGACTTGAACCCCCACGCCCGATAAAGGGCACTAGCACCTCAAGCTAGCGCGTCTGCCATTCCGCCACCCGGACCGGGTGTCGTCCTCGCGGCTTCCGATCTCTCGTCCGTCGCGCTGACAGATGTAACTGTAGCAAAGATCGGCTTGGGCTCCCAAAACGGTTTCCGGGCCGGGGGCTGACCGGGGGCGGGCCGGGTGACGGGAGCAAGGGCGGGCCTGTGACGGGGGCGTGACCAGGGGGTTTCGGGGACGTGCGGGGGGTGGATCCGGGTCGGGGGCTGGGGGAGGATGGACGGACGTGCTCGTACGGCCCGGGTGCAGGTCCCGGGGGTGGCGCGCTGGTGCGTCGGTGCGGGCCAGAGACGAGGAGTGACCGTGAGCGAGCGGAGCGAGTCGACGGCGCCGAGGGTGACGGCTGAGTCGGAGGTCGCCGGGATCTGTCGCGATCTGATCCGGATCGACACCAGCAACTACGGCGACGGCTCCGGCCCGGGCGAGCGCAAGGCGGCCGAGTACGTCGCCGAGCAGCTCGCCGAGTTCGGGGTCGAGCCCCAGATCTTCGAGTCGGCCAAGGGCCGGGCCTCGACGGTGGTGCGGATCGAGGGCGAGGACCGCTCCCGCCCGGGCCTGCTGATCCACGGCCACACCGACGTGGTGCCCGCCAACGCCGCGGACTGGACGTACGACCCGTTCGCCGGCGAGATCGCCGACGGCTGCGTCTGGGGCCGCGGCGCGGTCGACATGAAGGACATGGACGCGATGACCCTCGCGGTCATCCGCGACCGACTGCGCACCGGGCGCAAGCCCCCGCGCGACATCGTGCTGGCCTTCCTCGCGGACGAGGAGGCCGGCGGCACCTTCGGCGCGCGGTTCCTGGTGGACAAGCACCCCGGGCTGTTCGAGGGCGTGACCGAGGCGATCGGTGAGGTCGGCGGCTTCTCCTTCACCGTCAACGACCAGGTGCGCCTCTACCTGGTGGAGACGGCCGAGAAGGGCATGCACTGGATGCGCCTGACGGTCGAGGGCCGGGCCGGGCACGGCTCGATGGAGAACGACGACAACGCGATCACCGAGCTGTGCGAGGCGGTCGCCCGCCTCGGCCGCCACCAGTTCCCGCTGCGGATCACCAAGACCGTCCGGGCCTTCCTGGACGAGCTGTCGGACGCGCTCGGGGTCGAGCTGGACCCGGAGAACATGGACGAGACGCTGCGCGTGCTCGGCGGCATCGCCAAGATGATCGGCACCACCCTGCGCAACACCGCCCAGCCGACCATGCTCGGTGCCGGCTACAAGGTGAACGTGATCCCCGGTCAGGCCACCGCGCACGTGGACGGCCGCTTCCTGCCGGGCTACGAGGAGGAGTTCCTGGCGGAGCTGGACAGCGTGCTCGGCCCGCGCGTGAAGCGCGAGAGCCTGCACTCGGACAAGGCGATCGAGACCGGGTTCGACGGCGCGCTGGTCGAGGCGATGCAGACCGCGCTGCGGGCGGAGGACCCGATCGCCCGCGCGGTGCCGTACTGCCTGTCGGGCGGGACGGACGCCAAGTCCTTCCAGGACCTGGGGATCCGCTGCTTCGGCTTCGCGCCGCTGCAGCTGCCGCCGGAGCTGGACTTCGCCGGGATGTTCCACGGCGTGGACGAGCGGGTGCCGGTGGACGGCCTGAAGTTCGGCGTCCGGGTGCTGGACCGGTTCATCGACGCCTGCTGACCGGATGCCTCCTCGTCGGGCGCGTCCTCGTCGGACGCCTCCTCGTCGGACGCCTCGTGATCGGACGTCTGCTGATCAGACGACTGGGTCGGCCCGCTCCCGGGATGCCGGGGGCGGGCCGACCGCATTGTCGGAGCGGATGATTGTGGGACGGGGTCAGGGAGATCAAGAGAAACGATTCTGCCCTGAAATCCAAGTCGACCATATGTGCGAGAGCTCACCGTTGCGAGTGAATGGGAAATCCGTTCCGTACCCCGTTTGGCCGCAGCGTCGTTCATCCCTGTGCAGCCCGCCGAACGGGTTGCGTTGTCCATACAGGAGGAATGATGAAGGTCAAGAAGATCGCCGCCGTCGCCGCCGCCACCGGTGGCCTGGTCCTCGCCGCCGCCGGTGTGGCGTCCGCTCACGGCGGTGCCGGTGCCGAGGGTGCGGCGCTGGGCTCCCCGGGCATCGCTTCCGGGAACCTGGTCCAGGTCCCGGTGCACATTCCGGTGAACGCCTGCGGCAACACCATCAGTGTGATCGGCGTGCTGAACCCGGCGTTCGGCAACCACTGCGCCAACTTCTGAGCCGACCTCCGGGCCCCTGGGGCCTGTTGAGTGGACTCGACCCGGCCCCCGGGCGGCGGACGCGCCGCACCGGGGGCCTTCGCGTGTCCGACCGGGCTCGGACCGGGCACGGACCGCTCCTGGACCGGTCCCGGACCGGTCTTCGACCGGCCCGGATACACCATCGACGACATGGTCGCTCGATCGGGTGAAGTTGCCGCAATCGGCCCAACCTCCCCGTTTGCCCCTCGTTAACTCCTGTGCAGCCGAAGGCCTTGCGTGATTTACGGATGTATCAAAATTCCGACTTTCATAAGGTTCACGTCAAGCGTCACTATCTCGTCTCGAAACGTCAGGGGAAAATATGAGGAATGTAGCCAAGAAGGGGATCCTCACGGCCGTGGCCACCGGCAGTGTGCTGGCCTCGACCGCCGGCTACGCCTACGCGGGCGCCGAGGCGCAGGGGGGTGCGGCCGGGTCGCCGGGCGTCGCCTCGGGCAACTCCGTGCAGGTGCCGGTCGAGGTGCCGATCAACGCCTGCGGCAACACGGTCGACGTGGTCGGTGCGCTGAACCCGTCGTTCGGCAACCACTGCGCCAACGTCAGCGGCGGTCGTCACGCGGCGCCCCAGGGCGGCCAGTCCGGCTGGGCCGGCGGCACCGACGGCTCCGGCGCCGGCGGGAACCGGGGCACCACGGCCTCGGGCTCCTCCGCCTCCGGCACCGCCGCCCATTCGCCGGGCGTCGCCTCCGGCAACAGCGTCCAGGCCCCGGTGCACGTCCCGATCAACGCCTGCGGCAACTCCGTCAACGTGGTCGGCGTCGGCAACCCGGCCTTCGGCAACGGCTGCGGCAACGTGGCGCAGCCCGCGCCGGCCCCGGCCCCGAAGCCGAGCGACGACTGCCCCGAGGGCAGCCACCCGACCCAGCCCCCGGCCACCACCCCGCCGCAGACCGGCGGCGAGACCACCCCGGGCATCCCGCGCAACGGCGGCCCGTCCACCGGGACGCCGACCACCCCGACCAGCGCCCCGGCCGCGCCGACCGCGAAGGGCGCCCCGAGCGTCCAGGCCGTTCCGGTCGCCGACCGCACGACGGCCCCGGCCGCCACCGCGCCGGGCGCCCCCGTCGGCAGCCAGCTGGCCTCCACCGGTGCCGGCGACGTCGAGCTGCTCGGTGCGGCCGGCCTCGCGCTGCTGCTCGGCGGCGGCGTGCTCTACCGCCGCGCCCGCGCCGGGGCCCGCTGACCGGCTGAACCGCGCGCCCCACCCGGGGCCGCGCGCACCCGCCGTGGAGACGACGCACCCGCGGTCGCCCGGACGTCCGGGCGACCGCGGGTGCGTGGGGCTTCGGTGCCGGCCCCCGGCGCGGTGCGGCGCGCGCCGCCCCTCACCAGCTCCGGACCTGGCGGATGATCCTCCGCTTGAGCCGGACCGTCCGGCTGCCGTCGGGGAACAGCCTCAGCCGGTCGAGCTCCCAGTGCCCGTACTCGGCGTGCTCGGTGAGTAGTTGGCGGGCCGCGTTGCGCGTCGTCCCGCGCGGCATGCGCAGCGACTGGTACTCGTACTCCGGCTGCCGGACCGGCTTGCGTGGGGTCAAAACGCTCCTCCTGGGGGATCACCTTCGGGCAAGCCTACGGCCTGCCGCGGACAGTCGGCCCGGGTATTTCCGGCCGTCCTCCCGTGCGGAAAGGGCGGTCCGGGGGCCCGTGACCCGGCGGGTCGACTGACAGTGCATCAGTTCTGGTGCCGTTGTGGACGGGATACCCCGATCCCGGCGCACGAAGCGGGGTCAGGACGGCCCCGCCGGGCCCGGCGCGCGCCCTCTGCGCCCGTTCCGCGCCGGTGCCGCAGGGGGACGTACGTGTGCAGATCGGACATCACGGGGGAAGTTGCGGTGAAATCGCGGGTGTAGGTGACAACCGCTGTGCGTACCGCCGCCGCGGGGAGATAGCGTCTGCACCATGTCTGATGCCGCGCAGCCCACCATTGCCGAGGTACGCGCCGCCGCTGAGGCGGTCAAGGCCGCCATCGACCGTCATCTGGAAGCGGTGTCAAGCCCCAACGCAGCCGATGATCCCGCCGTGTCCGCCGCCTACGAGCAGCTCGCGACGGCGGCCATCGCCTACGACCAGCTCCTGTACGAGGCCTACGACGAGGTCACCCCCTTCGAGATTCCCGGGGACGAGGGGCCCGGCGGGTGCCACGGCCCCGAACAGCCCGAGGCGATCAGCGTGTTGATCCGCCGCGACTACCACGTCGTCGACCCCGAGCGGTTGCGCGCCCAGGCCGAGCGGCTGGACGAGTCGCTGACCCCGGGCGGCGCCGGCGCGAGCGGGGTGAACGCCGCGATCGGCGTGCTGTTCGGAGAGTACGAACCGGACGAGATCGCCGCCCGCAGCGAGGAGTTCGGCCTGGAGGAGGCCGACTCCACGCTCTGGGTCGCGGCCGCCGAACCGACCGAGCCGGGGGAGTGGCTGCCGGAGCCCTTCGAGCACGCCGATCCCCGGCTGCTGATCTGCCGGTTCGACGTGAGCGAGGTCTACGACGACGAGGACCCGGACGACTGACCCGTCCGGGACGGACGACGGGCGGGCCCCACGACCAGTGGGGGCCCGCCCGTCGCGCGTCCGCCTCGGCGGGACGAGCCCCGGCGGGACCGGCCTCCGGGCCTCCGGGGTCCGGACCCTCCGGGGGCACTGGGGCTCCGCTGCCCCGGGCTCAGTACACCGAGCCGGCGTTCTCGGCGAGGACCGCCCGCAGCCGGGTGGTGCGCGGCTGCGCCGGGCGCTCGGCGACGGCCTGGACGAGCGCCGGGCCCGCCGCGTGCACCACGGACAGGTGCCGCTCGCCCCGGCCGAAGGCGGTGTAGACCCACTGCCGGGTGAGCGCCGGCGCGGCGTCCTCCGGGAGCACCACCACCGCGCCCGGCCAGCGGCGGCCGAGGGCCTGGTGGACCGTCAGTGCCCAGCCGTGCCGCAGCCGGGAGGCTTCGGCCGGCGGGACCGTCCGGCGCGAGCCGTCCGCGTACTCCAGGTGCAGACCGGTGGCGTCGCCGTCCAGCACCCTGGCCGGCCGGGTGATGCCGGGCGCGGGGGAGTCGACCACCCGGTCCCCCGGGTCGAAGCCCGCGAACCGGCCCGGGCCGGGGTTGAGCCGGGCCTTCGCGGCGGCGTTCAGCGCCCGGGTGCCGGCCGCGCCGCCGTGGCCGGGGGTGAGCAGCACCACCTGCTCGGCGGGGATGCCGAGGGCGCGCGGGATGGAGTCGGTGAGCAGCTGGACGGCCCGGTGGACGGCCTCGCCGGCGTCCTTGGCGGTCAGGATGACCACCTCCCTGTCCGGGGCCTCGACCTGCGGGAGCTCGCCGATGCCGACCCCGGAGACCAGCTCGCCGATCGGTCCGAAGTCCGGGGTGCGGGAGGCGACCGCCGGGCAGACCTTGGCGGCGAGCAGGTCGGCGAAGAAGCGGCCGGGCCCGGCGGACCAGAGCTGGCCCGGGTCGCCGCTGAGCACCAGCCGGGTGCCGTCGGCGAGCGACTCCAGGACGTTCGCGGCCAGTTCGACGTCCAGCAGCGGGGCGTCCAGGACGACCAGGAGGTCCAGCGCGAGCGTGCCGTCCGGCGCGCGGCCGGGGCCGGCGGTGCCGGAGAGCAGCTCGGCGAGGGTGACCACGGGGACGCCCGCGCCGGCCGTGCCGCCCCCGGCCGTCCCGCCCTCGGCGAGCGCGGCGAAGGAGTCCCGGCCCTGGTCGGTCCAGGTGGCGGCCCAGGCCCGCAGCCCGAGGCCCCGGGCTGCGGCGATCAGCGCGGCCGGTTCGGCGCGGGCCGCCTCGCCGCCGGTGTGCAGCACCAGCGCGCTGTCGGCGACGGCGCGGATCAGGGCGGTGGCGGAGGAGGACGGCGCGGCCTCGGCGGCGGCCTCCCAGGCGGCGGGGGAGCTGTTCTCCCCGGCTTCCTCGGCCGCGTCCTCGGCCGCGTCCTCGGCCGTGCCCGCAGCCGCGTCCCCGCCCGGGGCGAAGGTGGCCATCAGCTGGAGCAGCTTCTCGGCGAGGCTGACCTCCGCCATCGCCAGCCCCTCCAGCGCGAGCAGGGTCCGGGTCGGGGCCTCCTCCTCGTCGTCGCTCTGCGCGCTGCGCCCCTCGGCCCCGGTCAGTTCCTCCTGGAAGGGCAGCACCTGCCCGTCCTCCACGGCGGCCGTGATCGCGCCGGCCGGGTCGGGCACGCGGAGGCGGCCGAGCTCGGCCGCCACCTCGTCGAGCTCCAGGGCGGAGTCCCCGCGCAGGGACGCCTGGGTCAGCAGCCAGAGCACCAGGGCGTGGGCGCGGCGGGGGTCCTCGGGCCGGGCGTCGGCGCCGAGCAGGCCCCGGGCGAAGCCGTCCGCGTGCTCCGGGCGGACACCGGGCAGGCCGAGCACCGCCCACGGGTCCTCGCGCAGCCGCTCGGCGGCGTCGCCGCCGAGGGCGGCCACGGCGGGCGCCGCGAGGTCGGCGGGTGCGCCGCCGGCGGCCAGCACCTCGGCGACGGCCCGGAGCGTGCCGGCGTCCACCGGAGCGGGCGTGGCGGCCCGGGCAGGGGTGGGTGCGGCCGGACGGGGCGCGGCGGACGTCCGGGCCGGGACCTGGGTCGGCACCCGCGGTTCGACGGCCTCCGGGGGCGTGTCGGCTTCGTCAGCCCCGTCAGCCTCGGCGGCTTCCTCGGCCTCCGGCCCGGCCGTCGGCTCGGGGAGTTCGACCGGCGGCGGCGTGCCCGGCGACTTGAACGGCGCCATCCCCCGGATCTGCTCCGCCAGCTGCGCGAACTTCGCAGCCTTCTCGGCGTCCCCCGGAGCGCCGTTGCCCGTGTCACTCATCGTCGTCCGCTCCAAGGTCACTCCACTGCGCGTTCTGCTCGGCGATCCGGCCCGGGCCTCACAGCTCGGTCCACCCCTGGTCCGGGTAGCGGTGCACGGGCGAGGAGATGTCGTCCAGCGCACCGCGGATCTCACCCGGAAGCGTAAGCGCCTCCACCGACAGCGCCGCCTGCAGCTGGGCGGCCGTCCGCGCCCCGACCAGCGCACTCGCCACCCCCGGCCGGTCCCTGACCCACGCCAGGGCGACCGCCAGCGGGCTGCTGGCGAGCCCGTCGGCGGCGGTGGCGAGGGCGTCGACGATCCGCCGCGAGCGGTCCCCGAGGTACGGCTGGACGAAGCCCGCCAGGTACGCCGAGGCGCCGCGCGAGTCCTGCGGGACGCCGTGCCGGTACTTGCCGGTGAGCACCCCGCGGCCGAGCGGCGAGCCGGCCAGCACCCCGGTCCCGGCGTCCAGTGCGGCGGGCAGCGCCTCCCGCTCGATCCCGCGCTGCAGCAGCGAGTACTCCAGCTGCGCCGCCGCCAGCGGCACCCGCCCGTGGTGGGCGCGCTGCCAGGTGGCGGCCTTCGCGAGCTGCCAGCCGCTGAAGTCGCAGACCCCGACGTAGCGGGCGCGCCCCGAGGCGACGGCGATGTCGAGGGCGCTGAGCGTCTCCTCGACCGGGGTGGCCGGGTCGAAGGAGTGCACCTGCCAGAGGTCGACGTAGTCGGTGCCGAGGCGGCGCAGCGAGGCGTCCAGGGCGGCGAGCAGGTGGCCGCGCGAGCCGTCGAAGCGGCGGGCGGAGCCGGGGACGCTGCCGGCCTTGGTGGCGATGACGAGTTCGGAGCGGGGGACCAGGTTGTCGGTGAGCCGGGAGAGCAGGTACTCGGCGCCGCCGTCGGCGTACACGTCGGCGGTGTCGACCAGGTTCCCGCCGGCGTCGACGAACTCCTTGAGCTGCTCGGCGGCCTCGTGTTCGTCGGTGTCGCGGCCCCAGGTCATGGTGCCGAGGCCGAGCCGGGAGACCTGCAGACCGGTGCGGCCGAGGTGACGCTGTTCCATCGGAGGGGCCCTCCAGTGGCCGGTGGCCGCGGGAGCCCCGGCAGCCCTGTGAACGCGCAGGTGGGGAGAGTGGTCCCCACCTCGGCTGAGCGTAGCGGCCGGGCGCGCGGACGGATGTGAAGACCCGCAGGAGGATCACCGGCGGACGCCGTGGGGCCGCTGTGACCCAGCCCACCACTACCCGTCAGTAGCATGTCCGGCGCGGGCGCGGTTACCCTCGGCCCGACCCCCAAACCCACTGGAAGGTGCGGCAGATGCGACTCGGGATCAACCTCGGCTACTGGGGACTCGGCATGGACGCCGACAACATCGCCGTGGCCCAGGAGGCGGACCGGCTCGGCTACGCGGTCTGCTGGGCGGCGGAGGCGTACGGCTCGGACGCCGCGACGGTGCTCAGCTACGTCGCCGCGAAGACCGAGCGGATCGACGTCGGCTCGGCCATCTTCCAGATCCCGGCCCGCACCCCGGCCATGACGGCGATGACCGCGGCGACGTTGGACACCCTCTCCGGCGGCAGGTTCCGGCTCGGCCTCGGCGTCTCCGGCCCGCAGGTGTCCGAGGGCTGGTACGGCGTGCGCTTCGACAAGCCGCTGGCCCGCACCCGCGAGTACGTGGAGATCATCCGCAAGGCGATGTCCCGCGAGCGCCTGGTCCACGAGGGCGCGAACTGGACGCTGCCGCTGCCCGGCGGCCCCGGCAAGCCGATCAAGCTCACCGTGCACCCGGTGCGCGAGCACATCCCGCTGTACATCGCCGCGATCGGCCCGAAGAACCTGGAGCTGACCGGCGAGATCGCCGACGGCTGGCTCGGCATCTTCTTCTCGCCCGAGCACGCCGCGATGTCCCTCGACCCGCTGACCGCCGGCCGCGCCAAGAGCGGCAGGACGCTGGAGGGCTTCGACCTCTGCCCGACCGTCAACCTCGCCGTCGGCGAGGACGTCAAGGCCGGGGTGGACGCGCTGCGTTCGTACGCCGCGCTCTACATCGGCGGCATGGGCAGCAAGGAGAAGAACTTCTACAACCAGCTGACCCGGCGGATGGGCTACGAGCAGGCCGCCGACGAGATCCAGGAGAAGTACCTGGCCAAGGACTACGCCGGCGCCGCGGCCGCCGTCCCGCACGACCTGATCGACGCCACCTCGCTGATCGGCGACACCGCCCGGATCGCCGACCGGATGCAGGCCTACGCCGACGCGGGCGTCACCACGCTCACCCTGGCGCCGTCCGGCTTCACCCTGGACGAGCGGATCCGGGCGCTGCGCACGGGCGTCGAGGCGCTGGAGCGCGCCGGCCTGGCGTGACGGCGAGGGGCCGGGAGGGCGGCACTACAGCCAGTCGTGCCGCTTGAACACCCGGTGCAGGACCACGCAGACCACGGCCATCAGCAGCAGCACGGCCGGGTACCCCCAGCGCTGGTGCAGCTCGGGCATGTGGTCGAAGTTCATCCCGTAGACGCCCGCGATCATCGTCGGCACGGCGGCCAGCGCCGCCCAGGCCGAGATCTTCCGCATGTCGTTGTTCTGCTGCACGCTGACCTGCGCCAGGTTGGCGTTGAGGATGTCGGACAGCAGCCGGTCCATGCCGTCCACCTGGTCGTTCACCCGGGCCACGTGGTCGGCGACGTCCCGCAGGTAGGGCGCGGTCTCGGGCCGGACGAAGCGGGTGCCGCGCTCCAGCGCCAGCATCGGCTCCAGGAGCGGGCCGGTGGCGCGGCGCACGGACATCACCTGGCGCTTGTAGCCGTAGATCCGCCCGGCGGTGTCGCGGCCGACCCGGCCGGGGGCGAAGATGTCCGACTCCAGCTCGTCGAGGTCGGCCTGGAGCGCGGTGGCCACGTCCACGTAGCCGTCCACGACGGTGTCGGCGACGGAGTGCAGCACCGAGCTGGGGCCGTAGCGCAGCAGCTCGGGATCCTGCTCCAGCCGGTCCCGCAGGCCGCCGAGCGGGCTGTCCTCGCCGTGCCGGACGGTCATCACGAAGTCCGGGCCGAGGAAGACCATCACCTCGCCGATCGTGACGACGTGCGCGCCGGGGGCGTAGCCGAGGGTCTTCAGGGCGACGAACAGTGAGCCCTGGTAGGCCTCGACCTTGGGGCGCTGGTGGGCGCTGACAGCGTCCTCGACGGCCAGCGGGTGCAGCGCGAACTCCTCGCCGACGTGTTCGAGTTCCTCGGCGGTCGGCTCGAAGAGGCCCATCCAGACGAAGCCGTCCGGGCCGGCCGCGCGGGCGGCGGCCAGCGCGCCGGGCAGATCCTCGGGGGCCTCGATCCGGCGGCCGGCGGCGTAGGCGGCGCAGTGGACGATCATGCGGGCCATTGTCCCCCGATCGCGGCTGCCTACACGGATCCGGTCCGCCGTCCCACCCGGCCGGGACGGCGGACCGCCGGAGGCACCGCCGCGACGGGCGACGGGCGGAGGGCGACCGGACGGTAACCTCCCCCCACGGCCGGGCCGGGAGGCCGTAGGCTAAGCCCCATGCCCACCCTGCTGCTCGTCCGTCACGGCCGCTCCACCGCGAACACCGCCGGGATCCTGGCCGGTTGGACCCCCGGCGTGGACCTCGACGACACCGGGCGCGCCCAGGCCGCCGCGCTGGCCGACCGCCTGGCCCGCGTTCCGCTGGCGCAGGCCGTCAGCAGCCCGCTGGAGCGCTGCCGCCAGACGCTGGAGCCGCTGCTGGCCGCCCGGCCCGAGCTGGCCCCGCCGGCCGAGGACGAGCGGCTGGGGGAGTGCCACTACGGCGAGTGGACCGGCCGTCCGCTGGCCGAGCTGGCCAAGGAGCCGCTCTGGCGCACCGTGCAGGACCACGCGGCCGCCGCGGCCTTCCCCGGCGGCGAGTCGCTGCGCGAGCTGAGCCACCGCACGGTGAGCGCGGTGCGCGAGTGGAACGCGAAGATCGCCGCCGAGCACGGCGAGGACGCGGTCTGGATCGCCTGCTCGCACGGCGACGTGATCAAGGCGGTGGTGGCCGACGCGCTCGGCCTGCACCTGGACCACTTCCAGCGGATCAGCGTCGAGCCCTGCTCGGTCACCGCGATCCGCTACACCCCGCACCGGCCCTTCGTGCTGAGAATGGGCGACACCGGCGACCTCGACTCGCTGGCGCCGAAGGCCGGTCCGGCCCCGGCCACTCCGGCCGGTGACGCGGTGGTCGGCGGCACCGCCTGAGCCGTGCGCGGCCCCCGCGGCCCCCTCGCGCGGCCCCCGGGCCGCGCCGCCGCCGGACGAACCCGCAGGCGCGAGCCCCGGGCACCCGTCCGGGCGGCACCGCCCCAGCCCCCGAGTGCCACCCCGCCCGCGCCCGTCGGCTCGGCTCCCCGGCCGGAGCCCGGAGGTCGTAGGGTGACTAACGAGTCCGAATACCCGCGATCCCCCCAGCGGATCCGCGCCGACCGACACGATCCGGAGCGAGAGCGTGCCCCGTCAGGTCTTCTTCTACGACCAGCCCGAACGGTTCGTGGCCGGCACCGTCGGCCAGCCCGGTGCCAGGGCGTTCTACCTGCAGGCCAGCGCCCGGGGCCGGATCACCAGTGTGCTGCTGGAGAAGACCCAGGTCGCGGCGCTCGCGGAGCGCATCGAGGAGGTCCTGGACGAGGCGCTGCGGCGCAGCGGCGGCGACGCCGGCATCCCGGCCACCGCGCCGAAGGACCTGCTCGACACCGCGCCGCTGGACCTGCCGCTGGAGCAGGAGTTCCGGGTCGGCACCATGGCCCTGGCCTGGGACAGCGTGGACGGCTGCCTGGTGGTCGAGGCGCAGGCGCTGGTCGAGGACGAGGACGAGGAGGAGGCCGCCGAGGCTGTCTTCACCGACGACGACACCGGCCCGGACATGCTGCGGGTGCGGCTGTCGGGCGCGATGGCCCGGGTGTTCGCCAAGCGCGCGCTGGACCTGGTCGCGGCCGGCCGCAAGCCGTGCCCGTTCTGCAACCTGCCGCTCGACCCGGAGGGCCACCTGTGCCCGCGCGCGAACGGCTACCGGCGCTGAACACCGAGACCCCGCCGCAGGCCGACCCGGGCGCCGCCGCCGCACTGGCCGCCGACGTGCCCACCGCCCTCGCGCTGCTGCGCCGGGGCGAGCTGACCGTGCACGGCCGGCTCACCGACGCCTCCAACGCCGCGCTGTACTGCACGGTCGCGCACGGCTCGCTGAGCGCGCAGGCCGTCTACAAGCCGGTGGCCGGCGAGCGCCCGCTCTGGGACTTCCCGGACGGCACGCTGGCCGGGCGCGAGGTCGCCGCGTACGAGCTGTCCGCCGCGACCGGCTGGGCGCTGATCCCGCCCACGGTGCTGCGCGACGGCCCGCACGGGCCCGGCATGGTGCAGCTGTGGGTCGAACCGGACCCGGGCGCCGAGCCGCTGCTCGCGCTGCAGGACCCGCGCGGCCCCGAGGAGGGCTGGCTGCCGATCGTCCGGGCCGAGGTCGAGGGCGGGCGCACCGCGCTGCTGGTGCACCCCGACGACCGGCGGCTGCGCCGGCTCGCCGTCCTGGACGCGGTGCTCAACAACGCCGACCGCAAGGGCGGCCACCTGATCCCCGCCGCCGACGGCCGGGTGTACGGCATCGACCACGGCGTCACCTTCAACACCGAGGGCAAGCTGCGCACCCTGCTGTGGGGTTGGGCGGGCGATCCGCTGCCCGCCGAGGCGCTGGAGATGCTCACCCGGCTGGCCGGGCAGCTGGACGGCGAGCTGGCCGAACGCCTCGCCCCGCACCTGACCGAGGCGGAGCTGGACGCCACCCGGGCCCGGGTCGCCGAGCTGCGCGGCTCCGGGCGGCACCCACTGCCCTCCCAGGACTGGCCCGCGATCCCCTGGCCGCCGGTGTAGCGTCCGCCGGTTCGGCGAGCTCCCGCGCGTCGGCGGTGGCGGTGACCCGGCGGTGGCGGTGACCCGGCGGTGGCGGTGACCCGACGGCGATGGTGACCCGACGGCGATGGTGACCCGACGGCGATGGTGACGTCACGGCGATGGTGACGTCACGGTGACGGCGACTTCAGGGTGACGGCGACGGTTCGGTGGTCTGGACCTGTCGCCGGAGCAGGTCGCACACTGCTCCGATGGACGCGCGACGGACCACCCCCACCCCCCGAACCACGCCGGACCTGCCGTTGCACCGCCTGCAGGTCCCGCTGCCGCACGTGCTCCCCTTCGCCATCGGCAGCTTCGACGCGATCGGCCCGCTCTCCCGGGCGGGCTTCCCCCACCGGCACTCCTTCCACGAGATCGTCCACGTCACCGGCGGCCGCGGCGCCCACGTCCTGGACCTGGTCCACCGGCCGCTGGAGCCACCGCAGTTGTGCGTGATCACACCCGGCCAGGTGCACTACTGGGCGGACGCCGAGGACCTCACCGGCCGGGTCCTGCTGTTCAACGAGGACTTCCTGCTCGGCCACCCGCAGGACCTCGCCGCCTTACGGGCGCTGGCCGCGCGCCCGGCCCGCGGGCTCGGAGACCAGGCCGGGGCGGTCGGCGCCCTGTTCGCCGACATGGAGCAGGAGTTCCTGACCAGGGCACCCGGCTACCAGGGCGTGCTGCGGGCCAGCCTGCACATCCTGATCGTCCGGGCGCTGCGTGCCTGCGCCCCGGCCGACCGCCCCGCGGTACCCGGCCGCCCGGCCGAAGTCGCCGCCGCCTTCACGCGGTTGATCGCCCGGCCGGGCGGGGGGCGGCGCTCGGTGGCCTCCATCGCCCAGGAACTCGGCGTCTCCCCGGGGCACTTGCAGACCCTGGTGAAGCAGGCCACCGGCCGCACCCCGGGCGGGCTGATCCGCCGGCAGCAGACGCTGGAGGCCAAGCGGCTGCTCGCCTGCACGGATCGGACGATCCGCCAGGTCGCCAAGGAGGCGGGCTTCGCGGATCCGGCGTACTTCTGCCGCTTCTTCCGGCGGGAGACCGGGATGACGCCGGGGGAGTTCCGGGCCAGGGTCGACGGAAATCACCACGATCCCCGGATCATGTCCATCGCGGTGGCGCCGGACGGCCCGTAGTTTTGCTGGCGGCCACCGGTGGCCGGTCCGGTGCGTACGGGCGGGCGGCCGGTCCGGTCCTTGTCATGCCCCCACCATGGCAAGGGCCGCCCCCACTCCCCGCCTCACGAGAAGGAGACGGCGCATGCCCGAGCCCGACGGCATGATCAGCCGCAAGACCGTCCTGAAGGCCGCCGCCGTGCTCGGGGCCGCTCCGCTGCTGATCGGCGGCGGGGTCGCGCTGGCCCGCGAGCAGGCCGGCACCGGCCGGGCCCCGGACCTCACCCCCGAGTGCCACGACGGGGACGACCCCACGATCGAGCAGACCGAGGGCCCCTACTTCAAGCCCGACTCCCCGCTGCGCAGCTCGATGGTCGACGACGGCCCCGGCACCCGGCTGACCGTCAGCGGCTACGTCTTCGGCCGCGCCTGCCGCCCCGTCTCCGGGGTGCTGCTGGACTTCTGGCAGGCCGACGACAACGGCGCCTACGACAACGTCGGCTACACCTTCCGCGGCCACCAGTTCACCGGCGCGAACGGCGCGTTCCGGCTGGAGACCATCGTGCCCGGGCTCTACCCGGGCCGCACCCGGCACCTCCACGTCAAGCTCCAGGCCCCCGGCCGCCCGGTCGTCACCACGCAGCTGTACTTCCCGGGCGAGCCGCGCAACAGCACCGACGGCATCTACGACGCCCGGCTGCTGATGAACGTCCGGCAGAACGGCCCGGTGCGCGAGGGCAGCTACGACTTCGTGCTGAACGTGCCGCAGACCCCCGGCACGCCCAGCCCGACGCCCACCGCCACCCCCACCGGGACGCCCAGCACGCCGCCGGGCGGCAGCTGGGCCCCCGGCACCTCCTACCGCGCGGGCGACCGCGTCACCTACTCCGGCGTCTCCTACCTCTGCCTCCAGGCGCACACCGCCCTGGCCGGCTGGGAGCCGCCGAACGTGCCGGCCCTCTGGCAGCGGCTGTAGCGGCTCCGGCCGCGTTCCCCGGGGAGCCGGGCGCCCGGTCGGCGGCAGGGCCGGCCGGGCGCTCATCCCCGCCCTGGGCCGGGCGGAAACGGTCGCGGATCGACCGGAGAATCCCGCCATACCAGTCGGGAAGCGGTCGGGCAATGACAGGAACCGAATCCAGTCGATCTTGCGCACTGGTTAGGCTTTCAAATGTTCGCAAGGTTAAAGTTGTTTCCATGCATGCCTGGCCCGCCTCCGAGGTTCCCGCCCTGCCTGGTCAGGGGCTCCCCCTCCGTATCCACGACACCGCAGCGGGTGCGGTCCGAGAGGTCGTGCCGCAGGACGGCACCGCCCGGATCTACGTCTGCGGCATCACCCCCTACGACGCGACCCACATGGGCCACGCCGCCACCTACAACGCGTTCGACCTGGTCCAGCGCGTCTGGAAGGACGCCGGCCACGACGTCCTCTACATCCAGAACGTCACCGACGTGGACGACCCGCTGCTGCAGCGCGCGGTCGAGACCGGCCAGGACTGGACCGCCCTGGCCGAGCGCGAGACCGCGCTGTTCCGCGAGGACATGACCGCGCTGCGGCTGCTCCCGCCGGCGCACTACATCGGCGCCGTCGAGTCGATCCCGTGGATCGTCCCGATCGTCCGGAAGCTGCTGGACTCCGGCGCCGCCTACCGGGTGGACGGCGACATCTACTTCTCGGTCGACGCCGACCCGCACTTCGGCGAGGTCTCCGGCCTCACCCGCGAGGCGATGCGCCCGGTCTTCGCCGAGCGCGGCGGCGATCCGGACCGCCCCGGCAAGCGCAACCCCCTGGACGCCCTGCTCTGGCTGGCCGCCCGCCCCGGCGAGCCCGCCTGGGACACCGAGCTCGGCCACGGCCGCCCCGGCTGGCACATCGAGTGCGTCGCCATCGCGCTGCAGTACCTCGGCATGTCCTTCGACATCCAGGGCGGCGGCAGCGACCTCTCCTTCCCGCACCACGAGATGGGCGCCGCGCACGCCCAGGCCGCCACCGGCACCCACCCGTACGCGAAGGCGTACGTGCACGCCGGCATGGTCGCCCTGGACGGTCACAAGATGTCCAAGTCGCGCGGCAACCTGGTATTCGTCTCGGCGCTGCGTCGTGAGGGCGTCGACCCGGCGGCGATCCGCCTGGCGCTGCTCTCGCACCACTACCGCGCGGATTGGGAGTGGACCAAGGACGTCCTGGACGAGGCCGTCGAGCGCCTTGCCCGCTGGCGCGCCGCGGTCTCCCGCCCGGACGGCCCGCCGGCCGAGCAGCTGCTCGCCGAGGTCCGCACCGCGCTCGCGAACGACCTGGACGCGCCCTCCGCGCTGGCCGCGGTCGACCGCTGGGCGCAGCGGCAGGAGGCCGAGGGCGGTACCGACACCGGCGCGCCCGGTCTGGTGAGCCGCACGGTGGACGCCCTGCTGGGCGTCGCCCTGTAGGGCCCGGGAGCCGAGAACGCCGGAGGGGGCGTCAGGACCGTCGTCCTGACGCCCCCTCCGGCGTCCTGCCGCCGAGGAGGACTACTCCTCCTCGGCGCCGTCCTGGCTCTCCCGGCTGCCGCCCGGCGGCTCCGGCTCGGCCGGCCGCTCCGCCGTGGCGTGCCCGGACACCGGCTTCTCGCCCGTCGGCCCGACGTTCTCCCGGCGGCGCAGGTAGCGCTCGAACTCGCGGGCGATGGCGTCCCCGGAGGCCTCCGGCAGCTCCGCGGTGTCCTGCGCCTCCTCCAACTGCTGGACGTACTCGGCGACCTCGCTGTCCTCGGCGGCCAGCTGGTCCACGCCGAGCTGCCAGGCCCGGGCGTCCTCGCCGAGCTCGCCCGGTGGGATGCGCAGGTCCAGCAGGTCCTCCAGCTTGTTGACCAGGGCCAGCGTGGCCTTCGGGTTCGGCGGCTGCGAGACGTAGTGCGGCACCGCCGCCCAGAGCGTCACGGCCGGGACCCCGGCGTGCGTGCAGGCCTCCTGGAGCACGCCGACGATGCCGGTCGGGCCCTCGTAGCGGCTCTCCTCCAGGTCCAGCCGACGGGCCAGCTCGGGGTCGGAGGTGACGCCGCTGACGGGCACCGGTCGGCTGTGCGGGGTGTCGCCGAGCAGCGCGCCCAGGATCACCACCAGTTCGATGCCCAGCTCGTGCGCGAAGCCCAGCAGCTCGTTGCAGAACGAGCGCCAGCGCATGCTCGGCTCGATGCCGCGGACCAGCACGACGTCCCTGGTCGTCGGCTCCGTCACCCGGATCACCGAGAGCCGGGTGGTCGGCCAGGTGATCCGGCGGATCCCGCCGTCCAGCCAGACCGTGGGACGGTTGACCTGGAAGTCGTAGTAGTCCTCCGCGTCCAGGGCGGCGAACACCTTGCCGCCCCAGGTCTCGTCCAGATGCGCCAGGGCCGCCGAGGCGGCGTCGCCGGCGTCGTTCCAGCCCTCGAAGGCGCAGACCATCACCGGGTCGATCAACTCGGGAACATCTTCCAGCTCGATCACCCAGCGTCTCCCTCCGGTCGGCGGCTGCACCGGTGCCGCCCCGGCTGGTTTGCCGGGGCGCCGACGGGCCGGCTGCCGACTGTCGAACCTCTCGTCTCCCATGGAACGCCTCGCCCCATGGTCCCTACCTGCCCAGCCTACGGGCTTTGATGCGCTCCGCGGCCTGGCACCGGGACAGTCTGGGGGAGCCGGCCGCCCCGATCCAGCGGATATCGCGCCCCGGCCGGCTGACGTCCCGTCAGGACGCCGGGCGGGCGCGGGCCGCGTCCGCCCGGTGGCGCAGCGCGACAGGCGTGCCGCCCCGGCCCGGCGGCGCGATGATGAACGGGCGGGGGCCGGGTGGAAGGGGCCGAGCGATGAACCGACGGCTGTGGGCCGGCGCCTGCGCGGGCGTGGCCGCCCTGGCCGGTGCCGCCGTGCTGGCGGCGGACCGGGCCGGGCGCCGGCTACCGGTGGAGCACGTCACCGAGGGCGGCCTGGACCTCGCCCAGTCGCCCGGCGCGGTCTGGGACGTGCTGACCGACATCGACCTCTACCCGGCCTGGCGCCCGGGCCTCACCCGGGTCGAGCGGCTGCCCGCCGCGGCCGGCGGCCGGGTGCGCTGGCGCGAGTACGACCGGCACGGGCACACCACGTTCGAGGTGGTGGCCAGCGAGGCCCCGCACCGGCTGGTCACCGGCATCGCCGACCCGGACCTGCCGTACGGCGGCACCTGGACGTACGTGCTCACCCCCGCCGGGCCGGGCTGCTCGCTGACCGTCACCGAGCGCGGCGAGGTCCGCCGGCCGCTGTACCGGGCCGTCTCGCACTACGTCACCGGCGAGGACGCGACCGTGCACCGCTACCTGGGCGCGCTGGCCCACCGGATGGCCGCCTGACCGGCGGGCCGGGCCCCGATGAGGGGGCTACGTCACGTCCACCCAGCCCCGTCGGTAGGACGCCCAGTTCTCGGGTGTGGCGGCGAAGTCGACGTACAGGGCGACGCCGAAGCGGGGCCGCCGAAGGTCCTCGCGGCCCAGGCCGAGCCGGACGCCGCGGACGGCCGCGTCGACGGTCTCCGCGCGGCCCCAGTGGCCCCACTTGTCGTCCCAGTAGAACGGCAGGCCGATCAACAGGTCCACGTCGGCCGGGGTGGCCCGCAGGGCGAGCTCGGTCTGCTGGGCGACGTAGCCGCCGTACAGCGGCTCGGTCGGCATCGAGGTGTCGTAGGTCATCACGGCGATCTGGTCGACCCGGCGGGCGGTGGCGGCGAAGTACGCCTGGTCCCACCACTTGCCGTGGTCGGTGAGCAGGATGCCGGCCGTGTGCAGGCCCGGGACGGGGTCGATCTGCGGGGCCGCCACCGAGAGCACGGCGCCGCGCGCCGCTGTGACCGGGCGGACCCGGTCGAGCAGGTCCAGCCAGCCGGGCGAACCGGGGCGGATCGGCTCCAGGTCGAAGTGCACCCCGTCGAAGCCCAGGTCGAGGACCTGCCGGGCGGAGCCGGTGACCCGGTCCCGGGTGGGGGCGTCCTCCAGGTCCAGGGCGTCCTTCTCCGGTCTGACCTCGTCGCCCAGCCAGGCCTGCACCCGTACGCCCGGCAGCGCCCGGTGCGCGGCGTCGGTGAACCAGCGGGCCCGCGGGTGGACGGCGGGCGGCAGCGAGCCGTCGTGCTCCAGCGGGCCGGTGTGCACGTACAGGTCGCGGATGCCGGTGCCGGCGAGCTGCCGGACGAGGGCGTCGAGGTCGGCCTCGGTCTTGCGGCCGTCCACCCAGGCGTGGCCGAGCCAGACCGCGTCCCGGCCCCGGGTGCGGGCCTCGGGGGCGGGCTCACCCGAGTAGTGCAGTCGGATCGAGACGAACAGCGAGCCCAGCGCGGCGACCGGCACGGCCGTCACCAGGGCCAGCACCAGCAGGGCCCGCCGCCGCCGGGACCACCGGCGCCAGCGGTCACGCAGCGCCCGGAGCGGGGCCGTCAGGGCCGTGCCGGTCTGCCGTCCGAAGCCCCGGAACCGAGTCACGCAACTTGCTCCCCCCTTGCGGTCGAGCGCTCAGGATACGAAACGGGTCCGCAAGCCGACCCGTCGGCCGGATACGCTGGCCACGTGCGTGCCCGACCAAGCGGGCGTGCAAAGCCGACAGCCGTCGCACCAGGGAGAAGCCCCATGGCCACTGCAGCCGACCCGTCCATCACTCAGCAGAGCCGCGCGAACGCCCTGCGTGAAGCGCTCGCCACCCGGGTGGTGGTCGCCGATGGTGCGATGGGCACCATGCTCCAGGCGCAGGACCCGACGCTGGAGGACTTCCAGAACCTCGAGGGCTGCAACGAGGTCCTCAACATCACCCGGCCCGACATCGTCCGCTCCGTCCACGAGGCCTACTTCGGCGTGGGCGTGGACTGCGTGGAGACCAACACCTTCGGCGCCAACTTCGCGGCGCTCGGTGAGTACGAGATCTCCGACCGGATCTTCGAGCTGTCCGAGGCCGGTGCCCGGATCGCCCGCGAGTGCGCCGACGCCCACAGCGCCGCCGACGGCCGCACCCGCTGGGTGCTCGGCTCGATCGGCCCCGGCACCAAGCTGCCGACCCTCGGCCACGCCCCGTACGCGACGCTGCGCGACGGCTTCCAGCAGAACGCGGCCGGTCTGATCGCCGGCGGCGCCGACGCGCTGCTGGTGGAGACCAGCCAGGACCTGCTGCAGACCAAGGCCGCCATCCTCGGCTCCAAGCGCGCCCTGGCCGAGGCCGGGCTGGACCTGCCGGTGCTGGTGCAGGTCACGGTGGAGACCACCGGCACCATGCTGCTCGGCTCCGAGATCGGCGCCGCGCTCACCGCGCTGGAGCCGCTCGGCGTCGACTTCATCGGCCTCAACTGCGCCACCGGCCCGGCCGAGATGAGCGAGCACCTGCGCTACCTGGCCAAGAACGCCCGGATCGGGCTGTCCTGCATGCCCAACGCGGGCCTGCCGGTGCTCGGCAAGGACGGCGCCCACTACCCGCTCAGCCCGGCCGAACTGGCCGAGGCGCACGACGTGTTCACCCGCGAGTACGGCCTCTCGCTGGTCGGCGGCTGCTGCGGCACCACGCCCGAGCACCTGCGCGCCGTGGTGGAGCGGGTCCAGGGCCGGGAGCTCGCCGCGCGCCGGCCGCAGCCCGAGCCCTCCGCCGCCTCGCTGTACCAGTCGGTGCCGTTCCGTCAGGACACCTCCTACCTGGCGATCGGCGAGCGCACCAACGCCAACGGCTCGAAGAAGTTCCGCGAGTCGATGCTGGCCGGCGACTGGCAGGCCTGCGTGGAGATCGCCCGCGACCAGATCCGGGACGGCTCGCACCTGCTGGACCTCTGCGTGGACTACGTCGGCCGCGACGGCGTCGCCGACATGAAGGAGATCGCCGGCCGGCTCGCCACCGCCTCCACCCTGCCGATCGTGCTGGACTCCACCGAGCCGGACGTGCTGCGGGCCGGTCTGGAGGCGCTCGGCGGCCGCGCGGTGCTCAACTCGGTCAACTACGAGGACGGCAACGCCCCCGACTCGCGCTTCGCCCGGATCGCCTCGCTGGCCCGCGAGCACGGGGCCGGCCTGATCGCGCTGACCATCGACGAGCAGGGCCAGGCCCGCACCGCC
The DNA here is from genome assembly GCF_055585785.1 of Kitasatospora sp. NPDC053308. Classification (NCBI taxonomy): domain Bacteria; kingdom Bacillati; phylum Actinomycetota; class Actinomycetes; order Kitasatosporales; family Streptomycetaceae; genus Kitasatospora; species Kitasatospora sp. NPDC053308. The sequence goes on from NZ_JBVJJY010000024.1 coordinate 23,927, forward strand.
GACACCAAGGTGGCGATCGCCGAGCGGCTGATCGCCGAGCTCACCGCCGACTACGGCATCGACGAGGGCTCGATCCTGGTCGACTGCCTCACCTTCACGCTGGCCACCGGCCAGGAGGAGTCCCGCAGGGACGGCATCGAGACCATCGAGGCGATCCGCGAGCTCAAGCGCCGGCACCCGAAGGTGCAGACCACGCTCGGCCTGTCCAACATCTCCTTCGGCCTCAACCCGGCCGCCCGCGTGGTGCTCAACTCGGTCTTCCTGCACGAGTGCGTGGAGGCCGGTCTGGACTCGGCGATCGTCCACGCCTCCAAGATCCTGCCGATCTCCCGGATCCCCGAGGACCAGCGCGAGGCCGCCCTCGACCTGGTCTACGACCGCCGCCGGGACGGCTACGACCCGCTGCAGCGCCTGCTGGAGCTGTTCGAGGGCGTCTCCTCGGCCTCGGTCAAGGCCTCCAAGGCGGAGGAGCTGGCCGCGCTCCCGCTGGAGGAGCGGCTGCAGCGGCGGATCATCGACGGCGAGCGGGCCGGCCTGGAGGCCGACCTGGACGAGGCGCTGACCGAGCGCCCCGCGTTGGAGATCATCAACGACACCCTGCTGGCCGGCATGAAGGTGGTCGGCGAGCTCTTCGGCTCCGGCCAGATGCAGCTGCCGTTCGTGCTCCAGTCCGCCGAGGTGATGAAGACCGCGGTGGCCCACCTGGAGCCGCACATGGAGAAGTCCGACAGCGAGGGCAAGGGCACCATCGTGCTCGCCACCGTCAAGGGCGACGTCCACGACATCGGCAAGAACCTGGTCGACATCATCCTGTCCAACAACGGCTACCACGTGGTCAACCTGGGCATCAAGCAGCCGGTCTCGGCCATCCTGGACGCCGCGCAGGAGCACAAGGCGGACGTGATCGGGATGTCCGGCCTGCTGGTGAAGTCGACCGTGATCATGAAGGAGAACCTGGAGGAGCTCAACCAGCGCAAGCTGGCCTCCAGCTACCCGGTGATCCTCGGCGGCGCCGCCCTCACCCGGGCCTACGTCGAGCAGGACCTGCACGAGATCTACGAGGGCGAGGTCCGCTACGCCAGGGACGCCTTCGAGGGCCTGCGGCTGATGGACGCGCTGATCGCGGTCAAGCGCGGCGTGCCCGGTGCGACCCTGCCGGAGCTCAAGCAGCGCCGGCACGCCCGGGTCGAGGTGGAGGAGCCGGAGCCGGAGGTCAACCTCGGCCAGATCCGCTCCGACGTCGCCGTCGACAACACCGTGCCCACCCCGCCGTTCTGGGGCGACCGGATCGTCAAGGGCATCCCGTTCGCCGACTACGCCTCCTGGCTGGACGAGGACGCCCTGTTCAAGGGCCAGTGGGGCCTGAAGGCCGCCCGCAGCGGCGAGGGCCCGTCGTACGAGGAGCTGGTGGAGACCGAGGGCCGGCCGCGGCTGCGGGCCTGGCTGGACCGGCTGCAGACCGAGGGCTGGCTGGAGGCGGCCGTGGTCTACGGCTACTACCCGGCCAACTCCAAGGGCGACGACCTGATCGTCTTCCACGAGGACGGCACCGAGCGCACCCGCTTCACCTTCCCGCGCCAGCGCCGCGGCCGCCGGCTCTGCCTGGCCGACTTCTTCCGCCCGGAGGAGTCCGGCGTGCGGGACGTGGTCGGCCTGCAGGTGGTCACCATGGGCAACCGGATCTCGGAGGCGGCCAACGAGCTGTTCGCCGGGAACTCGTACCGCGACTACCTGGAGCTGCACGGCCTCTCGGTGCAGCTGGCCGAGGCGCTGGCCGAGTTCTGGCACGCCCGGGTCCGCTACGAGCTGGGCTTCTCCGGCGAGGACCCGCAGGACGTCAAGGACATGTTCGCGCTCAAGTACCGGGGCGCCCGCTTCTCGCTCGGCTACGGCGCCTGCCCCGAGCTGGAGGACCGCGCCAAGATCGCCGAGCTGCTGAAGCCCGAGCGGATCGGCGTGGTGCTCTCCGAGGAGTTCCAGCTGCACCCCGAGCAGTCCACCGACGCGATCGTGATCCACCACCCGGAGGCGAAGTACTTCAACGCGCGGTAACCCGTACGTCCTTCTCCGTTCGCTCTTTCCGGACGAAGCGGGCGTATCCTTGATGATCCTGAACGGGCCGGTCCGCTGACCAGCGGGCCGGCCCGTGCCATCCCCGGGCGCGCCCGGGGCCTGTCGAAGGGAACCCGCCATGACCACCAGCCCCACCGCCACCCGCGTCCTCGACCACGGCGACGACCGCGGCCTGCAGGCGGTGCTGCTGGACATGGACGGCACGCTGGTGGACACCGAGGACTTCTGGTGGCAGGCCGAGGTCTCGCTCTTCGCCGAGCTGGGGCACCGGCTGGACGAGGCGGACCGGGCGCACGTGGTCGGCGGACCGATGACCAGGGTGATGGACTACCTGGTCGCCCGGACCGGCGCGGACATCGCCCCGGCCGACCTGGGCGTGCTGGTCAACCAGCGCTTCGTGGACCTGCTGGCCGACGGCGTGCCGCTGATGCCGGGCGCCGAGCGGCTGCTCAACACCCTTGCCGCGCACGGGATCCCGGCCGCGATGGTGTCCGCCTCGCACCGGCACGTGATCGACATCGTGCTGCGCTCGCTGGGCGCCCACCGCTTCGCCTTCACCATCGGCGGGGACGAGGTGGCGCGCACCAAGCCGTTCCCGGACCCGTACCTGGAGGCGGCCCGCCGGCTGGGCGCGGAGCCGGCCCGCTGCGTGGTGGTCGAGGACACCCCGACCGGCGTGCGCGCGGGCGAGGCGGCCGGCTGTCCGGTGGTCGCGGTGCCCTCGGTGGCGCCGATCGAGCCGGCTCCGGGGCGTCTGGTGGTGCCCTCGCTGGAACAGGTCGACCTCGACCTGCTGCGTTCGCTGGTGGCCTCGCGGGTCTGAGGCAGGGCCCTCGCGAGTGTGATTGTCATCTCATTGCCGACCGGCCTTACCCGCCGGTAGGGAGTCCGGCGGGGCTCCCACCCGGGAGGTTCGGGGGAGAAAACGGGCATTGGCTGACATCTCGTCGGGCGTGCCGTGATGCCCTGCTCCGCCGTTTCCCAAACGTCATCTGCGCGGGTATCGGTCGTGCGTGTTCGATATGGCACGCTACTCGGGTTTCGTGCCACCGATAAGGACGCGCCCCGTGAAGACTTCAGCTGAACGCCTCGCAGTACTCGGCTGTGCCGGTCTGGTCGCCGTGACGGTGGCCGGCTGCGGATCGGTGACCGACGCCGTGAAGGGGGACAGCGGCAAGTCGATCACCATGGGCACCGCCCAGCTGAGTGGCGTGCTGGACCCGGCGGTCTCCTACGACTCCGGCTCCTGGCTGGTCCTGCGCAACACCTTCCAGTCGCTGCTGGCCTTCCCGGCCGCGGCCAGCACGCCCGCCCCGGACGCCGCGCAGTCCTGCGAGTTCACCGGCGGCGACGCCACCGAGTACCACTGCACCCTGCGGCCCGGGCTGAAGTTCTCGAACGGTCACCCGCTGACCGCCGCGGACGTGGTCTTCTCGATCGAGCGGGTCAAGAAGATCAACGACCCGGGCGGCCCGGTCTCCCTGCTCTCCTCGATCAAGTCGGTCGAGGCCAAGGGCGACACCGAGGTGCTCTTCCACCTGGACACGCCCGACGCCACCCTGCCGGCCAAGCTGGCCAGCCCGGCCGGCGCCATCGTGGACCACCAGGTCTTCCCGGCGGACAAGGCGCTCGCCAACGACAAGGTGATCGGCTCCGGCCCGTACCGCGTCGACTCGGTCGAGATGGCCGGCAAGCAGCTCGGCAAGGTCGTGCTGCTTCCCAACGACAAGTTCACCGGCGACGCCAAGCTGCGGAACAACAAGTTCACCGTGCGGTACTTCGACAAGCCCGAGGACCTGAAGGCCGCGCTGGACAAGGGCGACGTCGACCTCACCGACAACAGCCTGGAGCCGAACACCGCCGCCCAGATCCGCTCCGACCAGCAGGGCGGCAAGGCCGACCTGCAGGTGACCGAGGGCGACAGCAACGACACCCGCTCGCTGGTCTTCAACACCAAGGACCCGGTCGGCGGCAACCTCGCCGTCCGCCAGGCCGCCGCACAGCTGGTGGACCGCAAGGCGCTCGCCCGCGACGTCTTCGCCCGGACCGTCCAGCCGCTCTACGCGATGGTCCCGGCCGGCGTCACCGGCCACACCACCGCCTTCTTCGACCGCTACGGCGACCAGGACGTGGCCAAGGCCAAGAAGATCCTCGCCGACGCCAAGGTCCAGACGCCGGTCAAGCTCAACCTCACCTGGTCCCGTTCGCGGGCCGGCAGCAACGAGGCCGACACCCTCAAGAAGCAGCTGGAGGCCGGCGGCCTCTTCCAGGTCACCGTCCAGCAGGAGGTGGACTGGGAGGCCTACAAGAAGGGCTGGGCCGACGGCAAGTACCAGGCGTACGTGATCGGCTGGTTCGCCGACTACCCCGACCCGGACAACTACATCGCCCCGCTCCTGGTCAACGGCGGTGCCTACCACCACGGTTGGGACGACCCGCGGATCAGCGGCAAGCTGGTCCCGGACGCGCTCAAGCAGGCCGACCGCAGCGCGGCCGCGGCCGGCTACGGCCAGATCCAGCAGATCGAGGCGGAGAACGCGCCGCTGATCCCGCTGTACCAGAACAAGGCCTTCTACGCGTTCCGTTCGTACATCACCGGGGTCGAGTCCACCGTCGACACCACCGGCGTCTTCCGGTTCTGGGAGATCGGCCGCACCAAGTAGCGGACGCAGCACGGCGGCCCGTCCGCCCCCTCACCGGGGGAGCGGACGGGCCGCCGTCACGTTCCCGCCGGGCCGCCTACAGCGTGCCCGGGCGCACCAGGCCGCTCTCGTACGCGTACACCGCCGCCTGCACCCGGTCGCGCAGCTGCAGCTTCGTCAGCACATGGCCGACGTGGGTCTTCACCGTGGTCTCGCTGACGAACAGCTCGGCCGCGATCTCCGCGTTCGACAGCCCGCGCGCCACCAGCTTGAGCACCTCCAGCTCACGGTCGGTCAGCGCGCTCAGCGCCTGCGGCGGCGCCTCGTCGCCCGAGGGCAGCTTGGTGGCGTACATGTCCAGCAGCCGGCGGGTGATGCTCGGCGCCAGCATCGCCGCGCCGTCCGCGACCACCCGGATCGCCTGCACCAGCTCCTCGGCCGGGACGTCCTTCAGCAGGAAGCCGCTGGCGCCCGCGCGCAGCGCCTCCACCACGTACTCGTCCAGGTCGAAGGTGGTCAGCACCAGCACCTTGGCCGGACCGTCCCGCCCCGGGCCGGCGATCCGGCGGGTCGCCTCGACGCCGTCCATCCGCGGCATCCGGATGTCCATCAGCACCACGTCGGGCTGCAGCGCCCGCACCTGGTCCAGCGCCTGCTGACCGTCGCCGGCCTCACCGACCACCACCAGGTCGGACTCGGCCTCCAGGATCATCCGGAAACCGGTGCGCAGCAGCGGCTGGTCGTCGACCAGCAGCACTCGGATCGTCACTAGGACTCCTTGCTCATCGGATCCCCCGTGGGATCGTCTTCATCAGACGTACGGGCCAGCGGCAGCGGGTACGGCGGTGGCGTGCCGCCGAACTCCGGGCAGCTGGCCCGGTGGTCGCACCAGTCGCAGAGCCGGTTGCGGGTGGCCGGGAAGTCCCCGGTGGCCACCGCGTGGGTGATCCGCTCCCAGAGCGCCTGCAGCTTGCGCTCCACCGCGAGCAGGTCGGCCTCGTCCGGGTCGTAGCTGACCACGTCCCCGCCGCCGCCGAGGTAGACCAGCTGGAGGCGCTTGGGGATCACGCCCTTCCAGCGCCACACCACCAGTGCGTAGAACTTCATCTGGAACATCGCCTTGCCCTCGAAGTCCCGCGAGGGCGCCCGGCCGGTCTTGTAGTCCACCAGCCGGACCTCGCCGGTCGGGGCGACGTCGACCCGGTCGATGTAGCCGCGCAGCAGCAGCCCCGACTCCAGGGCCGTCTCCACGTACAGCTCGCGCTCCACCGGGTGCAGCCGGGTCGGGTCCTCCAGCCGGAACCACTGGCCGACCAGCTTCTCGGCGTCCGCCAGCCAGCGGGTGAGGGCCGCGCCGTCCGGGTCGGCCGGGAACAACGAGCCCAGCTCCGGCCGTTCCCCCAGCAGCCGCTCCCACTGCGGGCGCAGCAGGCCCAGCGCCCGTTCCGGCGTGCGCTCGGCCGCCGGGCTGTCGAACAGCCGCTCCAGCACCGCGTGCACCAGCGTTCCCCGGGTGGCCGCCGCGCTCGGCGGCTCGGGCAGCCGGTCGATCACCCGCAGCCGGTACAGCAGGGGACAGGTGAGGAAGTCCCCCGCGCGGGACGGGGAGAGGCCGGTCGGCGGCGCGGCCGGGCGCTCCGGGGCCTCCGGGGCGGCGGTGGTGTCGGTCTGCTGCATGGCTATGACCCTATTGCCCTTCGCTGTCATCCCGCTGCCACCGTGCTGCCGGGCCCGCGCACAGGGTATGAGTCCAAGAGGGGCGCACGGCGCCGGAGGGCCGCGATCACGTAGCGTGGGCGCACCGGGGGCACGACGGGGGAGACGACCGAAGGGATCACGGTGAGCGACAGCAGGGGGCAGCAGACCTCCGACCAGCCGCCGCGGGACGACCGGGGGCGCCCGGCCGGGCAGCCGTCCGAGCGCCGCGGCGGCCTCCTGATGGGCCGGCCGTTCGGCGTGCCGGTCTACCTCACCCCGTCCTGGTTCGTCATCGCCGCGCTGATCACCTGGGTGTTCGGCGGGCAGCTGGACGACGTGCTGCCCGATCTCGGCGGCGCCCGCTACCTGGTCGCGTTCTCCTTCGCGGTCGCCTTCTACGCCTCCGTCCTGGTCCACGAGCTCGCCCACACCCTGGTCGCGCTGCGCTACGAACTCGGCGTGCGGCGGATCCAGCTGCAGTTCTTCGGCGGCGTCTCCGAGATCGAGAACGAGGCCACCACGCCCTGGCGCGAGTTCTGGCTGGCCTTCGTCGGCCCGCTGCTCTCGCTCGTGCTCGGCGGCCTGTTCTACCTCGGGGTGCGGGCCGTGGACCTCTCCAGCGTGCCCGGGGTGCTGCTCACCGGCCTGATGGTGTCCAACCTGGTCGTCGCCGCCTTCAACCTGCTGCCCGGCCTGCCCCTGGACGGCGGGCGGATGCTGCGCGCCGTCGTCTGGGCGGTCACCGGCAACCCGATGACCGGCACGGTGGCCGCCGCCTGGGTCGGCCGGGCGCTGGCCGTCGTGGTGCTGTTCGGCCTGCCGCTGGCCAGCGCCGCCCGCGGGGTCGAGCGCACCACCACCGACACCCTGGTCGACGCGGTGCTGGCCGCCGTCCTCGCCGCGATCATCTGGAACGGCGCCACCGGCAGCGTGCGCAACGCGCGGCTCAAGGCCGCGCTGCCCGGCCTGCGGCTGCGCGACCTCGCCCGGCGCGCGGTCGAGGTCACCGCCGACACCCCGCTCGGCGAGGCGATGCGCCGCGCCCACGAGGCCCGGGCCGGCGCCGTGGTCGTGGTGGACGGCCGGGGCGAGCCGATCGCCCTCGTCCGCGAGTCCGCCGTCCGGGCCGTACCCGAGCACCGGCGCCCCTGGGTGGCCGTCGGCCCGCTCTCCCGCGACCTCGAACCCGGCCTGCGACTGGACGCCGACCTGGGCGGCGAGGACCTGCTGCGGGCCGTCCAGACCACCCCGGCCGGGGAGTACCTGGTGGTCGAGGCGGACGGGCGGGTGTACGGCGTCGCGGCGCTCAGCGACATCGAGCAGCGCCTGACCGCCGCCGTCTCCGGGCGCTGAGCCCGCCCGCCCGGGGTCCGGATGATCACCGTGGTCGGGCGGGCCGCTCCGCTTCCCTTAGGATTGTCCGCATGTCCGAACCGACCGGTGCCGCCCGCCGACGCGGGCCCTTCCAGGTCGGGGACCAGGTCCAGCTGACCGACCCCAAGGGTCGCCACTACACGTTCACGCTCCAGGCCGGGAACCAGTTCCACACCCACAAGGGTGCGTTCCCCCACGACGAGCTGATCGGCGCCCCCGAAGGCACGGTCGTGCGCACCACGGGGAACGTCCCGTACCTCGCGCTGCGCCCCCTGCTCCCCGACTACGTCCTGTCCATGCCGCGCGGCGCCGCCGTGATCTACCCCAAGGACGCGGGTCAGATCCTGGCGATGGCCGACATCTTCGCGGGTGCCCGCGTGGTCGAGGCCGGCGTCGGCTCGGGCGCGCTCAGCACCTACCTGCTGCGCGCCGTCGGCGAGCAGGGCATGCTGGCCTCCTACGAGCGTCGGCAGGACTTCGCCGACATCGCCAAGGGCAACGTCGAGCGCTACTTCGGCGGGCCGCACCCGGCGTGGAAGCTCACCGTCGGCGACCTCCAGGACAACCTGGTCGAGACCGACGTCGACCGCGTCATCCTCGACATGCTGGCCCCCTGGGAGTGCCTGGACGTCGCCTCCAAGGCGCTCGTCCCCGGCGGCCTGATCTGCTGCTACGTGGCCACCACCACGCAGATGTCGAAGACCGTCGAGGCGCTGCGCGAGCACGGCACCTTCACCGAGCCGCAGGCCTGGGAGACCATGGTCCGCACCTGGCACCTGGAGGGCCTGGCCGTCCGCCCGGACCACCGGATGATCGGCCACACCGGCTTCCTGCTCACCGCCCGCCGCCTGGCGGACGGCGTCGAGCCGCCGCTGCGCCGCCGCCGCCCGGCCAAGGGCGCGTACGGCGAGGACTACGACAGCGGGGCGCCCGAGCCGACCCTGCAGGAGCGCGCCGCGGCCCGCAAGGCCTCGCGCGTCGTCGAGGACGACCAGCCCGACCTGGGCTGAGCCCGGACCCGTCGCCGAGGGGTGGCACGAGCGATCTCGTGCCACCCCTCGGTCCTTCCGTCGACCGGGTGTGGGACGATGCTCGCTCACGCAGCTCCTGGAGCTCTGGAGGGGACGCCTGGTGGAGACCGCGGTCGGGACGAAGGCGACGGCTGGACAGCAGACACCGCGCGGCGGCACCCGGACCGGGCACGCGCGCACCACTCCCTGGCACTGGGCCCTCGCCGTGGCCGGCTGCGCCGCCGTGACGGGCGCCGCCCTCGCCGCCTCCCCGGCGACCGGCACCCCCGTTCCCGCCCACGGCGCCCCCAAGGCCCTCGCCGCGAGCGCGGCCCCCGACCCGGCCCAGGCCCAACTCCCGCTCGACTGCGGCCCGTTCCCGGTCAAGGCGGCGATCAGCGTGCCCGCCGAGCTGGCAGACGGCCGCCCGGGCACGGTGGTCGCCGCGCACTGCGCCACCGAGACCGGCACCCCGCCGGACGCCGTCTTCCTGCTCGGCTTCGGCCCCGGCGGGCGCCCGACGGTGCTGGCCACCCTGCTCCCCGAGCGCGAGAACCTCACCGTGAGCCGGCTCGCGGTGCGTTCGGACGGCGCCATCACCGGCCGCGCGCAGGGGTATTCGAGCGAGGACGTGCCGCGCTTCCGGCCCGACATCTCACTGGAACTCACCTGGACGCACAAGGGCGGCGGCTGGGAACGCTCCCAGGCCGCCCCGGTCAGCCAGACCTGAGGGGCCCGGGGCCGGTCACTCCGCGTCCGGGCCGTACACCTCGACCCGGTCGGCGACCCGGCGTACGTGGATGCAGTCGCCGGGGCACTCCTTCGCCGAGTCCACCACGTCCTGAAGGATCGTCAGCGGCACCGGGGCGGTCTCCCCGGGCTGCTGGCGCAGCTCGTCGTCCGGCCCCTTGACGTAGGCGAGGCCGTCGATGTCGAGCTCGAAGACCTCCGGTGCGTACTGGACGCAGATGCCGTCGCCCGTGCACAGGTCCTGGTCGATCCACACCTCCAGCTCCTCGGTCGCTGCCGCGGTCTGCTCGGTCACCGACATGGTCCCCTGCCGTTTCTGTCCCGGGTCGCCCATTTCTGGGAGCAATCCCGCCATTCGTACAACGATCGGACCTCGCCTTGTGGTCGCGATCGGATATCGCTTCGCTCGACGATACATCTGGCCCGCTTTGGGCGGTGCGCGGTGGGTATCCCCTTAGCAGAGGGGAAGCACGCTGGGGCGAAGATCGGACACGCCCGTTCCATCTTTCTTGATCTAGGGGTTTACGGACCCCTGGTCCCAGGTAGGGTCTGGAAGCGTCCAGCTCCCCGGAGGAGGTGAGGACCGTGGCAGCCCACGATGACGACTACAACCGCAGCACCGGCAGGCCCGCTCGTGGTTCCGACGAGGCCGCTCAGGTCTCGTACCTTGAGCAGGAAATCGCCGTGCTGCGCCGCAAGCTCGCCGACTCGCCGCGCAATTCGAGGATCCTCGAAGAGCGGATCGTCGAGCTCCAGACCAACCTGGCGGGCGTGACCGCCCAGAACGAACGGCTCGCTTCCACCCTGCGCGAGGCCCGCGACCAGATCGTGGCCCTCAAGGAGGAAGTGGACCGGCTGGCACAGCCCCCGGCGGGCTTCGGCACCTTCCTCGAAGCGAACGAGGACGGGACCGCCGACATCTTCACCGGTGGGCGCAAGCTCCGCGTGAACGTCAGCCCCAACGTCGCCCTCGACGAGCTCCGGCGGGGCCAGGAAGTGATGCTCAACGAGGCCCTCAACATCGTGGACGCGATGGCCTTCGAGCGCATCGGCGAGATCGTCACCCTCAAGGAGGTCCTGGAGGACGGCGAGCGCGCCCTGGTTCTCGGCCACACCGACGAGGAGCGGGTGGTGCGGCTCGCCGAACCGCTGCGCGAGATCACCATCCGGGCGGGGGACGCCCTGCTGCTGGAGCCCCGCTCCGGCTACGTGTACGAGGTCGTGCCGAAGGCCGAGGTCGAGGAGCTGGTCCTCGAAGAGGTCCCGGACATCGACTACCGCCAGATCGGCGGCCTGAGCAACCAGATCGAGCTGATCCGCGACGCGGTCGAGCTGCCGTACCTGCACGCCGACCTCTTCAAGGAGTACGAGCTGCGCCCGCCCAAGGGCGTGCTGCTCTACGGCCCGCCCGGCTGCGGCAAGACGCTGATCGCCAAGGCGGTCGCCAACTCGCTGGCCAAGAAGGTCGCCGAGGTCACCGGCCGCCCCCAGGGGAAGAGCTACTTCCTCAACATCAAGGGCCCCGAGCTGCTCAACAAGTACGTCGGCGAGACCGAGCGGCAGATCCGCCTGGTCTTCCAGCGGGCCCGGGAGAAGGCGGGCGAGGGCACGCCCGTCATCGTCTTCTTCGACGAGATGGAGTCGCTGTTCCGCACCCGCGGTTCCGGCGTCAGCTCGGACGTGGAGAACACCATCGTCCCGCAGCTGCTCGCCGAGATCGACGGCGTGGAGGGCCTGGAGAACGTCATCGTCATCGGCGCCTCGAACCGCGAGGACATGATCGACCCGGCGATCCTGCGGCCCGGCCGGCTGGACGTCAAGATCAAGATCGAGCGCCCGGACGCCGAGGCCGCGAAGGACATCTTCTCCAAGTACCTCAAGGAGTCGCTGCCGTTCCACCCGGACGACCTCAAGGAGCACGACGGCTCCGTCGAGGCCACGGTGGCCGCGATGATCCAGTCGGTGGTGGAGCGGATGTACTCCGAGACCGAGGAGAACCGCTTCCTGGAGGTCACCTACGCCAACGGTGACAAGGAGGTCCTGTACTTCAAGGACTTCAACTCCGGCGCGATGATCCAGAACATCGTCGACCGCGCGAAGAAGATGGCCATCAAGGACTTCCTCGACCACGGCCAGCGCGGTCTGCGCGTCTCCCACCTGCTCGCCGCCTGCGTGGACGAGTTCAAGGAGAACGAGGACCTCCCGAACACCACCAACCCGGACGACTGGGCCCGTATCTCCGGCAAGAAGGGCGAGCGGATCGTCTTCATCCGCACGCTGGTCACCGGCAAGCAGGGCGCCGAGTCCGGCCGCTCCATCGACACTGTCGCCAACACGGGGCAGTACCTGTAAGCACACGGTTACCCGGGCCGGGAAGCGGTCCCCGGAGCTGTACGCACACCGTCCGGCTGTGGCGCCTCGCGGCCCCGCAGCCGGACGGCGCGTCTCGGGGGCCGCCGTCCGGCGCCGGGTTCTAGGCTCGACCCACCGTTCGCGGGCCGACGGCCGGCGCCCGGTGTTGTTCAGCGGTACGTCAGCGTGTTCCGCCCGCCGGGGGCGGAGCACCGGGCAAGGAGGGCCGCATGACCGTACGGCGCGTGATGGGCATCGAGACCGAGTACGGGATCTCCGTGCCCGGGCACCCCAACGCCAACGCCATGCTCACCTCGTCCCAGATCGTCAACGCGTACGCGGCGGCGATGCACCGGGCACGGCGGGCCCGCTGGGACTTCGAGGAGGAGAATCCGCTGCGCGACGCGCGGGGCTTCGACCTGGCGCGCGAGGTCGCGGACGCCAGCCAGCTGACCGACGAGGACATCGGCCTCGCCAACGTCATCCTCACCAACGGGGCGCGGTTCTACGTGGACCACGCGCACCCCGAGTACAGCTCGCCCGAGGTCACCAACCCGCGCGACGCCGTGCTGTGGGACAAGGCCGGCGAACGGATCATGGCAGCGGCCGCGCAGCGCGCCCTGGAGCTGCCCAACGGGCAGAACATCCACCTGTACAAGAACAACACCGACAACAAGGGCGCCTCCTACGGCACCCACGAGAACTACCTGATGAAGCGGGCGACGCCGTTCGCCGACATCGTCCGCCACCTCACCCCGTTCTTCGTCTCCCGCCAGGTGGTCGCCGGCGCCGGCCGGGTCGGCATCGGGCAGGACGGTTCCGCGCACGGCTTCCAGATCAGCCAGCGGGCGGACTACTTCGAGGTCGAGGTCGGCCTGGAGACCACGCTCAAGCGGCCGATCATCAACACCCGGGACGAACCGCACGCCGACGCCGAGAAGTACCGCCGGCTGCACGTGATCATCGGGGACGCCAACCTCTCCGAGATCTCCACCTACCTCAAGCTGGGCACCACCGCGCTGGTCCTGTCGATGATCGAGGACTCCTTCATCGCCTCCGACCTCGCCGTCGACCAGCCGGTGCGCACCCTGCACCGGGTCTCCCACGACCCGACGCTCCAGCACCTGATCACCCTGCGCAACGGGCGCAAGCTCACCGCCGTCCAGCTCCAGCTCGAGTACTTCGAGCTGGCCCACAAGTACGTCGAGGACCGCTTCGGCACCGACGCGGACGAGCAGACCGTGGACGTGCTGGCGCGCTGGGAGGACGTCCTCGGCCGGCTGGAGCGGGACCCGATGTCGCTGTCCCGGCAGCTGGACTGGGTCGCCAAGCGGGAGATCCTGGAGGGCTACCGCAGCCGGGACGGCCTGGAGTGGTCCAACTCCCGGCTGCACCTGGTCGACCTCCAGTACAGCGACGTGCGGCCCGAGAAGGGCCTCTACAACCGTCTGGCGGCCCGCGGGCGCTTCGACCGGCTGCTGACCGAGGACGAGGTCGAGCGGGCCGTCACCAAGCCGCCGGAGGACACCAGGGCGTACTTCCGCGGCCGCTGCCTGGAGCAGTACGCCGAGCACGTCGCGGCGGCCTCCTGGGACTCGGTGATCTTCGACCTGCCGGGCCGGGACTCGCTGCAGCGGGTGCCCACCCTGGAGCCGCTGCGCGGCACCCGCAACCACGTCAAGGAGCTGCTGGACCGCTGCCGCACGGCGGAGGACCTGCTGCGGGTCCTGGCCGGCGGGTAACTTTCCGATCACCACGGGTGAACGTCCGCCGAATGGGAATCATCCGGGGTGGCAGCGGGTGTTGGACAGGAAGCGCCACCGGCAAACCGGGAGCGGCAGTCGCACCTTGTGTATAGGGTCGGTGCCAACCGGCAACGACCCAACCGACCAAACCGTGCCAGACGATTCGAGCGGGGTGAGGGAAATGGCGAGCAAGGACACCGGCGGCGGCCAGCAGCGGGCAAACCGCTCCTCCGAGGAGGTCGAGGAGCAGGCCGCGGAAACGCAGAATTCCGAGGACCTCAAGGAGCGCCAGGAAAAGCTGGGCGACGACGTCGACGCGGTGCTGGACGAAATCGACGAGGTGCTGGAGTCGAACGCGGAGGATTTCGTCCGCGGATTCGTGCAGAAGGGCGGCCAATAGTCCGTCCCCGGTATTCGGGAATTCACGGTCGTGACCGTCGAGGGCGGTCGGGCGGCACTCGCCGCCCGGCCGCCCGGCACCTCCCCACCTCCTGCGGACAGTGATCGCCGGGCGGGTAGGGTGCGGGCAATGCGCGCTTCAAACTACCTGGAAGGAATCGTGTGGAAGCCAACACTCGTGGCACCGGGCGTCTACCGGCTGCCTTCCTGACCCCGGGGTCCTCCTCGTTCCTCGACTTCCTCGCCGAGCACCGGCCGGAGCTGATCCCCGGCCACCGCGGGCTCCCCGAGGGCTCGGTCGTCGAGGCGCCGCACGGGACCACGATCGTGGCCGCGGTCTTCGACGGCGGTGTGGTGATCGCGGGTGACCGCCGGGCGACGATGGGCAACGTGATCGCCCAGCGCGACATCGAGAAGGTGTTCCCGGCCGACGAGTACAGCGCGGTCGGCATCGCCGGCACCGCCGGCCTCGCGGTCGAGATGGTCCGGCTGTTCCAGCTGGAACTGGAGCACTACGAGAAGATCGAGGGCACCACGCTCTCGCTGGAGGGCAAGGCGAACCGCCTCACCAGCATGATCCGGGGCAACCTCGGGATGGCGATGCAGGGCCTCGCGGTCGTGCCGATGTTCGCCGGCTACGACCTGGACCTCGGGCGCGGCCGGATCTTCAACTACGACGTCACCGGCGGCCGTTCCGAGGAACGCGGGTTCGCCGCCACCGGGTCGGGCTCGGTCTTCGCCCGCGGTTCGCTGAAGAAGCTCTACCGCGAGGGCCTGACGGCCGACCAGGCCGTCACCCTGGTCGTCCAGGCGCTCTACGACGCGGCCGACGACGACTCCGCCACCGGCGGTCCGGACCTCGCCCGCAAGATCTTCCCGATCGTCTCGCTGATCACCCAGGACGGCTTCCGCCGGCTCACCGAGGCGGAGGTCACCGAGGTCGCCGTCGCCATCACCGACGAGCGGCTGGCCCGACCCAACGGCCCGCAGGCCCCGCTGATCTAGCCATCACCTCACAGGAAAGGGACGACCGCCGGTGTCGACACCGTTCTACGTCTCGCCCCAGCAGGCCATGGCGGACCGCGCGGAGTACGCCCGCAAGGGCATCGCGCGCGGCCGCAGCGTGGTCGTGCTCACCTACGCCGACGGCATCGTCTTCGTCGCGGAGAACACCTCCAGAGCGCTCCACAAGGTCTCCGAGATCTACGACAAGATCGCCTTCGCGGCGGTCGGGCGCTACAACGAGTTCGAGAACCTGCGCATCGGCGGCGTCCGCTACGCCGACCTGCGCGGCTACTCCTACGACCGGGCCGACGTCACGGCCCGGGGCCTGGCCAACGTGTACGCCCAGACCCTGGGCACCATCTTCTCCTCGGTCGGGGAGAAGCCGTACGAGGTCGAGCTGATCGTGGCCGAGGTCGGCCGGACCGCCGACAACGACCAGATCTACCGGCTCACGCCGGACGGCTCGGTCGTCGACGAGAAGAACTACGTGGTGGTCGGCGGCAACGCCGACTCCATCGGCAACTACCTCGGCCAGCGCCACCGCGCGGGCCTGAGCCTCACCGAGGCGGTGAAGGTCGCGGTCGACTCGCTCGCCCGCGACCCCAACGGCGGCAGCCCGCGCAGCCTCACCCCGGAGCAGCTGGAGGTCGCGGTCCTCGACCGCCAGCGGTTCCAGCAGCGGAAGTTCAAGCGGATCCTCGGCAACCAGCTCGGCCGGCTGCTCGACGGGGACCAGTCCGCCGAGGCGGACGACGAGGACACCCCGGCGGACACCACGCCGGAGTAGCAGTGCCTGAGGGGTCCCGCACGGCGGCCGGAACGCCGTCGTACGGGACCCCGGTGCCCCTGCGGCGGCCCAGTCGTCGTGGAGGCGGTTTCGGACAGCTCCGACCAGAATGGAGTGCTCATGGACCGCCGGATTTTCGGGCTGGAGAACGAGTACGGCGTGACCTGCACGTTCCGCGGGCAGCGGCGGCTGTCGCCGGACGAGGTGGCGCGGTACCTGTTCCGCCGGGTCGTCTCCTGGGGCCGCAGCAGCAACGTCTTCCTGCGCAACGGTGCCCGGCTCTACCTCGACGTCGGCTCGCACCCCGAGTACGCCACCCCCGAGTGCGACGACGTGGTCGAGCTCGTGACGCACGACAAGGCCGGCGAGCGCATCCTCGAGGGCCTCCTGGTGGACGCCGAGCGGCGGCTGCACGAGGAGGGCATCGCCGGCGACGTCTACCTCTTCAAGAACAACACCGACTCGGCCGGGAACTCCTACGGCTGCCACGAGAACTACTGCGTGGCCCGGCACGGCGAGTTCTCCCGGCTGGCCGACGTGCTGATCCCGTTCCTGGTCACCCGGCAGCTGATCTGCGGGGCGGGCAAGGTGCTGCAGACCCCCCGCGGCGCGGTCTACTGCGTCAGCCAGCGGGCCGAGCACATCTGGGAGGGCGTCAGCTCCGCCACCACCCGCTCGCGGCCGATCATCAACACCAGGGACGAGCCGCACGCGGACGCCGAGCGCTACCGCCGGCTGCACGTGATCGTCGGCGACTCCAACATGTCCGAGACCACGACGCTGCTCAAGGTCGGCTCCACCGACCTGGTGCTGCGGCTGATCGAGGCCGGCGTGGTGATGCGCGACCTCACCCTGGAGAACCCGATCCGGGCGATCCGCGAGGTCAGCCACGACCTCACCGGCACCCACCAGGTGCGGCTCGCCAACGGCCGCGAGGCCAGCGCGCTGGACATCCAGGAGGAGTACTACACCAAGGCGCTGGAGTTCGCCGACCGCAAGGGCATCAACACCGGCACCGTCGCCCGGATCCTCGACCTGTGGGGCCGCACCCTGGAGGCCGTCCGCACCGAGCGGCTGGACGGGGTGGCCACCGAGATCGACTGGATCATGAAGTACAAGCTCATCGAGCGCTACCGCGAGAAGCACCAGATGAGCATGTCCAACCCTCGGGTCGCGCAGATCGACCTCGCGTACCACGACATCCACCGCCGCCGCGGGCTGTTCTACCTGCTCCAGGGCAAGGGGCAGGCGCAGCGGGTGACCACCGACCTCAAGACCTTCGAGGCCAAGTCGATCCCGCCGCAGACCACCCGGGCCCGGCTGCGCGGGGACTTCATCCGCCGGGCGCAGGAGCAGCGCCGGGACTTCACGGTGGACTGGGTGCACCTGAAGCTGAACGACCAGGCGCAGCGCACGGTGCTGTGCAAGGACCCGTTCCGTTCGGTGGACGAGCGGGTGGAGAAGCTCATCGCGGGGATGTAGTGCCCGCGGTGATCACGGCGTCCGGCCCCGGTGGTGTCTACCGGGGCCGGACGCGTGCCGGGCATACGCTGTCCGTCGAGTCAGGAGAGCCGACTTCGACCGACAGTTAGGACCACCGTGCGCCGCACCGCCGGTTTGCTTCTCACCCTGCCGCTGCTGCTGGCGGTCGCCTGCAGCAGTTCCCCCAAGGCGGCCGGTCCGGCGACGCCGTCCCCGGCTAGCGCCGCCCCGACGGTGCCGGCGCCGGTCAACGAGGCCTCGCCGATGCCCACCCTTTCGGGCGGCGGATTCGGCAGCAAGGCGACCATCACGATCCCCGAGGGCGCGCAGCCCAGCGGCCAGTTCGTGGTGAACACGGTCAGCGAGGGCGACCGCGCGACCGTCAACAAGGGCGACTGGGTCACGGTCAACTACACCGCGAAGGACTGGACCACCGGCAAGGACCTGCCCAGCTCGTACGACGCCAACGGCAAGCCGCAGCTCTACCAGGCCGGCAGCGGGCAGCTGGTGCCGGCGCTGGACCAGAGCGTGATCGGCAAGAAGGTGGGCACCCGGCTGCTGGTGGTGGCCCCGCCGGCGGCGGCCTTCGGGGAGCAGGGCTCCGCGCAGCTGGGCGTCGACAAGAACGACACCGTGGTGTTCGTGCTGGACATCATGGAGAGCCTGCCGCAGGACTCCACGCTGACCGGGACCATGACCCAGCCGCCCGCGAACCTGCCGCAGGTCAAGGACAACGGCAAGGCGCCGGTGACGATCACCGTGCCGGCCGGGCAGCCGGCGCCCACCGACCTGCAGCAGGCGGTGCTGATCAAGGGCGAGGGCAAGCAGGTCAAGACCGGGCAGACGCTGGTGGTGCAGTACACCGGGGTGCTGTGGAGCAACGGCCAGCAGTTCGACTCCTCCTGGACGCACGGCGGCGCGCAGGCGGTGCAGATCGGCACCGGCAGCGTGATCGAGGGCTGGGACAAGGGTCTGGTCGGGCAGAACGTCGGCAGCCGGGTGCTGCTGGTGGTGCCGCCGGCGCTCGGATACCAGGACAAGGCGCAGGGCTCGGTACCGGCGAATTCCACGCTGGTCTTCGTGATCGACATTCTGGAAGCGGTGTAGCACACGCCCTAGGAAGTCGGCGGGGGGATTCCGTACGCTTGGGCGGACGCTCGTACAACGAAGCGTCCGCCCTCATCCTGAGCTGTCATACTGCCCTCGCGCTGTGGCAGGCGCCGTCCGGCGCCGAGGTCCGGGGCGGGCGGTGCGACGGCCGGCCGGCGCTCAGCACGCCGGGCGCAGACCTGGAAGACCTGTGGCGAGATGGATGGGGAGTCATGACTGAGAAGACGCCGAGCCCGGGCGGGGCCGGCACCGCGGCGAACGACAGCTCTGCGGGTGACCCGGCCGCCTCTCGTCCCGGCGGACCGCTTCCGGGAGACGGCGAGTCGATCGTCGTTCCGCCGTCGATCCTGAAGCAGCAGGCCGGCTGGGCGGTGCCCGGCGAACGGCCGGCGGTCCCGGGCGGGACCAAGACCGACGACGCCCCGCAGATCTTCGCCTCCACCGTGCGCCGCGCGGAGACCTCCGAGGCCGGGTACGACGAGAACCCGCCCGGTGTCGGCAAGCTCGGTGTGATCCTCGGCACGGTGCTGGCCGTGCTGCTGGTCGGCAGCGCCGTGACGCTGTACATGGTCAACAAGGACGGCGGCAGCAAGGACGCCGCCTCCGCGGCCAAGCCGGACGCGGCCAAGACCGCGCCGCCCACCCCCAGCGCCGAGCCGGTGCCGCCGATCAAGGACAGCGCGAAGGTGCTGCCGACCGTCACCGGGGACTTCGGCAAGAAGGCCGACATCCAGGTGCCGACCGAGGCGGCCGACGGCAGCTTCGTGGTGAAGGTGCTCTCCGAGGGCTCCGGCCCCAAGGTGGAGAAGAACTCCTGGACCTCGGTGGACTACACCGCCAAGGACTGGAACACCGGCAAGGACATCCCGAGCTCGTACGACGCCAACGGCAAGCCGCAGATCTTCCAGGCCGGCACGGACTCGCTCATTCCGGCGCTGGACCAGGCCGTGGTCGGGAAGAAGGCCGGCAGCCGGGTGCTGGTGGTGGCCCCGCCGGCCGCCGCGTTCGGCTCCCAGGGCAAGGCCGACATGTCGATCGGGCCCAAGGACAACCTGATCTTCGTGATCGACATCCGGAACGCCAACGCGCCGGACGCGGTCGTCAGCGGCACGGTCACCCCGCCGCCGGCGGACTTCCCGCAGGTCAAGGACAACGGCAAGAAGCCCGCCGAGATCACCCCGGTGCCCGGGGCCAAGGACCCGACCGAGCTGAAGAGCCACGTCCTGATCAAGGGCACCGGGCCGAAGGTGGAGAAGGGCGAGAAGGTCGTCGTCCAGTACACCGGCGCGCTGTTCAAGGACGGCAAGGTCTTCGACTCCTCGCTCAGCAAGGGCCAGGCGTTCACCTTCCCGGTGGGCGGCGGCCAGGTCATCCAGGGCTGGGACCAGGGGCTGGAGGGCCAGACCGTGGGCAGCCGGGTCGAGCTGGTGATCCCGGCCTCGCTGGGCTACGGCGACAAGGGCCAGGGCGACATCCCGCCCGGCGCGACGCTGGTGTTCGTGGTGGACATCCTGGACGCGGGACAGGGCTGATCCACTTTCGGGTGACAATGGTCTGCGTATGACCTCCGGGTCCGGCCGCGTGGCCGGACCCGGACGGGCGGCGGGCGCCCGTACGGTGGTCCTCCCGTACTCCTTGTTCGGGTGGACCGGGTGCGGGCGCCCGCCGCTTGGTCGTGAACGCACTGCGAAAACGTGAGAAGAGGGACTGTGAGCGCCAACCTCAACGAGAAGCCCGAGATCGACTTCCCGATCGGCGACGCCCCGAAGGAGCTGCAGATCCGCGACATCGTCGTGGGTGACGGCGACGAGGCCAAGCCGGGTCAGAACGTCCGCGTCCGCTACGTCGGCGTGACCTTCGAGACCGGCGAGGAGTTCGACGCCAGCTGGAACCGGAGCCCGAACGAGTTCAGGTTCCCGCTGGGCGCCGGCCGCGTCATCAAGGGCTGGGACCAGGGCGTCGTGGGCATGAAGGTCGGCGGCCGCCGCGAGCTGACCATCCCGCCGCACCTGGCCTACGGCGACCAGTCGCCGACCCCGGCGATCCCGAAGGGCTCGACCCTGATCTTCGTGGTCGACCTGCTGGGCGTCTGAGCCTCCCGCTCGGAGCCCGTCGTGACCGCGGCCGGACCCCTCCGGGGGCCCGGCCCGCGGGCGTTCCCGGGCGGTGCGGGACGCAGCCGTGGGACGCGGCTTTTGCAGTGCGTACCGCTACCGGTACGGTCGGTCCCGCCGGGTGGTGATCGCCCGGTTGGCGCACCCCGCGCGCGGCGCGGCACACCGGAAGGGTCAGCGATGGCGATCGCCAAGGCAGAGCGGCTGATGAATCTCGCCCTGTGCCTGATGAACACCAGACGTCCGCTCTCCAAGAAGGAGCTGCGGGAATCCATCGAGGCGTACCGCGAGGCCTGGCAGAGCAGCAGCGAGGACGCCTTCAACCGGATGTTCGAGCGGGACAAGGACGACCTGCGCGAACTCGGCCTGGTGATCGACGTCGACGAGAGCGCCCTGGACGGCGAGCTCGGCTACCTGGCCCGCGCCGACCGCAACCGGCTGCCCGAGATCGCGCTGGACGCCGAGGAGGCCGCCGCGCTGACCCTGGCGGCCCGGGTCTGGCAGCAGGCCAAGATGTCCGGCGCGGCCAGCGGCGCGCTGCAGAAGCTGCGCGCGGCCGGGGTGCCCTTCGCCGAGACCGAGGGCCGTACCGCCCTGGAGCCGCGCATCCCCGCCCGGGAGGCCGCGTTCGAGCCGCTGCTCACCGCCGCCCGGGACCGCCGTCCGGTCACCTTCGAGTACCGCAAGGCCGGTGCCGCCGCCGTCGAACAGCGCAGCGTCGAGCCGTGGGCGCTGGAGTGCTGGCGCGGGCACTGGTACCTGGCCGGGTTCGACCGCGACCGCGGCGACGCCCGGGTGTTCCGGCTCAGCCGGATCACCGGGAAGGTCCGGGCGAAGAACGGGGCCTTCCTGGGCACCGTGCCCGAGCACGTGGACGTCCGGGCCACCGTGGCGAAGTTCGCGGGGGAGGGCGCCACCGCCACCGCGACCGTGCGGGTCCGCCGGGGCGCCGGCTTCCCGCTGCGCACCAAGGCGCTCGGCAGCACCCGGGTCGACGAGGTCTGGGACGAGCTGGAGATCCCCTACGGCAACGGGCTGGGCGCGGACCTGGCGGAGTTCGGGCCGGACGTGCTGGTGCTCGGGCCGGAGGAACTGCGGGCGGATGTGGTCGACCGGCTGCGGGCGGTCGCGGGTATCGAGGATGTGCGGGCATGAGCAATGCGATCGACCAGACGCGACGGATGCTGTCGCTGGTCACCTACCTGCGCGAGCGGCCCGGGGCCGAGGTCGCCGAGGTGGCCCGGGCGTTCGGGATCAGCGAGCGCGAGCTGATCGGCGATCTCAACGTGCTGCCGATGTGCGGCACCAGCTTCCGCGGCGGCGACCTGCTGGACATCGACACCGACGGCGAGCGGATCTGGTGGCACAACGTCGACGACGTGGCCCAGCCGCTGCGGCTGGCCGCCGACGAGGCCACCGCGCTGCTGGTGGCCGCCCGCGCGGTGGCCGGGCTGCCCGGGCTGCGGGCCGGCGACCGGGAGGCGCTCACCCGGGCCGTCGCCAAGATCGAGAACGCGGCGGGGGAGAGCGCCGAGGGCAGCGCCCGGGTCGGCGTGACCTTCGAGGCGGAGAGCCACGTGTTCGCCGACATCGACCGCGCGCTCAGTGAGGGCCGCCGGCTCTGGCTGCGCTACTACTCGCACGGGCGCGGCGGGATGACCGAGCGCGAGGTCGACCCGATCCGGCTGCTCACCGAGGGCCACACCTACCTCGAGGCCTGGTGCCGCACCTCCGAGGACCACCGGATGTTCCGGCTGGACCGGGTCGCCGAGATCCGCGTCCTGGACGTCCCGGCCGACCCGCCCCGGCGCGAGCCGCGCGACCTGAGCGGCGGGCTGGTCAACCCGGCGGCGGACGACCCCGAGGTGGTCGTCGAGGTCTCCTCCGGCGGCCGCTGGGTGGCCGAGTACTACACCCACGACCGGGCCGAGGAACTGCCCGACGGCGGGCTGCGGATCACCCTGCGCAGCGCCGACCCCTCCCAGCTGCGGCCGCTGGCGCTGCGGCTGGGCCGGGACGGCCGGATCGTCTCGCCGCCCGAACTGGCCGAGCAGGCGCGCTCGGCCGCGCGGGAGGCGCTGGCCGCCTACGGGGAGGGGCAGGTCTGAGCGGTGGAACCGGGGACCAGATTCAAGGTGTACTGCTCGGAGTGCCGGGAGAAGGTGGAGCTGCCGGCCGAGGAGTTCCGGCTGACCCTCGGTCGCACCCCGGCCCAGGCGCACTACAGCTTCGGCTGCCCGCTGTGCGGGGCGGCGGTGCGCAAGCCGGCCGGGGAGAAGATCGTCGAGGCGCTCCTGGGGGCCGGGGTGCGCACCATGCGGCTCGTCCCGGCCGAGGGGTAGGGCTCCTCCCGGCCGAGGGGTAGGGCTCCTCCCGGCCGAGGGATGGCTCGTCCCGGCCGAGGGATGGGGCACCCGCACCCCGTATAGGGTGGGGCGCATGTCCTGGATGCTCGTCGCCGCCGTCCTGCTCGCCACCGCGGGCCTGCTGGTCCTCGGGGTCCTCGCGATCCGGCTCTGGCTGGACGTGCGGGCCCTCGCCAAGGGCGTGGACACGGCCGCCCGGGCGCTCGCCTCGGCGGCGGAGGAGCTGGCGGACGCGGTGCCGCGCCCGGGGACGCGGGCGGCGTAGCACGGATCGGTCGTAGGCGGTACGGGGGCTGCTGCACGGAGGTAGGGGCGGGTTACGCTCTCCAGTGGCTCCTGAACCGCTTACCGGGGGCCGCCGTCCTGTTCGGGCGGCCGTCGTCGTGGCGTCATCCGCAGCGGTTACCATCCGCAGCGGACGGCTCCGACGGGCCGTCGATGACTGAAGGTGGTCGCGCATGCGCATCTCGATGACCGCGATCGTGGTGATCGTGATCCTCGCCATCGTGCTGTTCGGAGCCAAGCGGCTGCCGGAGGTGGCGCGGTCGCTGGGGCAGTCGCTGCGGATCCTGAAGAGCGAGGCCAAGGCGATGCGGACGGACGGCGAGGCCGAGCCGTCGGCGCGGGCCGGCCAGGCACCGGTGGACGGTTCGAACGGTTCGGCGGGTTCCGCGGGCAAGACCATCCAGGCCGCTCCGGGCGCCTCGGGCACGGCCCGTCCGGTGGCGGAGCCCGACGGCGAGCGCCCGTACTGAGTGCGGCGAACGTGACGCACGCGACCATGGGGGCCCGTCGACCGGCGGGCCTCGACGCACGAGTTGAGGACCGGGGTTGAGCAAGCTCTCCAAGGCGTCGAAGGCGCCCAAGGATCCTGAGGGGCGGATGGCCCTCGCCGACCACCTGCGGGAACTGCGCAACCGCGTGGTCAAGTCGGTCCTGGCGATCGTGCTCTTCACGATCGTCGCGCTGATCTTCCACAAGCAGCTGGAGACGCTGCTGCTGAAGCCGATCCCGCAATGCGACAAGACGAACGCGGCGCAGTACCACGGGCGTTGTGCGCAGGTCTCGACGGTCGGCCTCACCGCCGGTTTCAACTGGATGCTGAAGGTCGCGCTGACGGCCGGCGTGGTCTGCGCCGTCCCGGTCTGGCTCTACCAGCTGTGGTCCTTCGTCGCACCCGGTCTGCACAAGCACGAGCGCAAGTACACGGTCATCTTCATGGCTTGCGGTGCCCCGCTGTTCCTCGCCGGTGTGGGCTGCGCGTTCATGGTGATGCCGACCACGGTCGCGATGCTGATCTCGTTCAGCCCGACCGACACGGTGCCGATCCTGCCGCCGGACGACTACTTCGACATCGCCACCCGGATGGTGCTGGTCTTCGGCCTGGCCTTCGAGTTCCCGCTGCTGCTGGTGATGCTGAACCTGGTCGGCATCGTGAGCGGCAAGCGGCTGCTCGGCTGGTGGCGCGGCATGGTCATGGGCATCACGGTGTTCGCCGCGTTCGCCACCCCGAGCGCGGACCCGGTCAGCATGCTGCTGCTGGCCGCGCCGATCTGGGGGCTGTACTTCGTCGCGGTGCTGCTCGCCCTCTTCTTCGACAAGCGGAAGGCGCGCCGCAACCCGGACGCGCTGCTGGACGACGAGGAGGCCTCGCACCTGGACCTGTCCGTCCAGCCGGTGGCCGGCGCGGAGGCCGTGCACGCCTCGGCGGCGCCGACCGCGAGCAGTGCCCCGGTGCCGGCTTCGCGCCACGAGCAGATGGACGACATCACCTGAGCCGGTAGGCCCGGAGGGAGCCCCGGTCCGTCGCTTCTGGGCGACGGACCGGGGCTTTCCGCTGGTCGGGGGCGTCGCGGGGTTCCGGTGGGGTGGTGCCGGGGTTTCGGTGGGGCGGTCTTGGCAGGGTGGATGGCATGTGACATATTACTGGCGTGCTGAAGACCCCCGAGAGACCTCCTCTGGACGTCGTCGTGGTCGGCGCCGGTGTGGTCGGCGCCGCCTGCGCCTACTACGCCGCCCGCGCCGGGCTCGCCGTCGCCGTCGTGGACCGCGGCCCGGTGGCCGGCGGGACCACCGGTGCGGGCGAGGGCAACCTGCTGGTCTCCGACAAGGAGCCCGGGCCCGAACTCGACCTCGCCCTGCTCAGCATCCGGCTCTGGCGCGAACTCGCCGAGGAGCTCGGCGCGGCCGTCGAGTACGAGCCCAAGGGCGGCGTGGTGGTCGCCTCCACCGCCGCCGGGCAGGAGGCGCTGCGCGCCTTCGCGGCCGGGCAGCGCGCCGCCGGGGTGGCCGCCGAAGAGGTGCCCGGCGAGCGGCTGCACGAGCTGGAGCCGCACCTCGCGCCCGGTCTGGCCGGCGGCTTCCACTACCCCCAGGACGCCCAGGTCCAGCCCGCCCTGGCCGCCGCCCACCTGCTGCGCGAGGCCCGTCGGGCCGGCGCCGAGCTGATCACCGGGGAGACCGTGACGGCGGTCGACCGGGGGCCCGACGGCGCCGTGCGCGGGGTGCGGACCGACCGCCGCCGGCTGGCCGCGCCCGCCGTGGTGAACGCGGCCGGCACCTGGGGCGGCGAGCTGGCCGCGCTCGCCGGGGTGCAGCTGCCGGTGATGCCCCGGCGCGGCTTCGTGCTGGTCACCGAGCCGCTGCCGCGGATCGTCCGGCACAAGGTCTACGCCGCCGACTACGTGGCCAACGTGGCCAGCGGCTCGGCCGGACTGGAGACCTCCGCCGTGGTCGAGGGCACCCCGGGCGGGCCGGTGCTGATCGGCGCCAGCCGCGAGCGGGTCGGCTTCGACCGCACGCTCTCCCAGGAGGTGCTGCGCCGGCTGGCCGGCCAGGCCGCGGCACTCTTCCCGGTGCTCGCGGACGTCAGCGTGCTGCGCGCCTACCGGGGCTTCCGCCCGTACCTGCCGGACCACCTGCCCGCCATCGGCGCGGACCCCCGGGCGCCCGGGCTGTACCACGCCTGCGGGCACGAGGGGGCCGGCATCGGGCTGGCGCCGGCGACCGGACTGCTGATCAGCGAGCAGCTGGCCGGGAAGCAGCCCGAGCTGGACCTCGCGCCGTTCCGCGCGGACCGGTTCCCGGTCGGATGAGTGCCCGCCCCGCGTGCGCGCCCGGCATGGCACGAGCGCTCGCGCCGCAGGAACGCCCGCCCCGCAGGAACGCGCGCCCGCGAGGGCCTCGTACGAGATTCCGCTGATGTTCCGTCCTGGATTGGAGACGCCGCCGATGCGCCGCCGCACCCCCGCCGGGCTGGTCGAGGCCGAGCCCGGGCCCGCCCACCACATCGAGTTCGACGGACGGCCCGTCCCGGCGCTGCCCGGGCAGTCGATCGCCGCCGCGCTCTGGGCCGACGGCGTGCTCGCCTGGCGCACCACCCGGGTCGGCGGGAAGCCCCGCGGGGCGTTCTGCGGGATCGGCAGCTGCTTCGACTGCCTGGCCGTCGTGGACGGCCGGCCCAACCAGCGCACCTGCCTGCTCCCGGCTGAGCCGGGCACCACCGTCACCACCCAGGAGGGTCACGGCCGTGCCGAACTCGCCGTCTGAGACCTCGTCCTTCGACCTCGCGGTGATCGGGGCCGGCCCGGCCGGGCTCGCCGCCGCCGTCACCGCCGCCGACCTCGGGCAGCGCTGCGTCCTGCTGGACGGCGGGCCGAGCACCGGCGGGCAGTACTACCGCCACCCGGCGCCCGGCCTCGGTGCGGCCCGTCCGGACCGGCTGCACCACCACTGGTCCGCCTACACCGGCCTCGCCGACCGGCTCACCGTCCACGAACGGGCCGGGCGGGCCGCCTTCCGGGGCGGGCACCAGGTCTGGGCGCTGGAGCGCACCGGCGACGGCTTCGCGGTGCACGTGACCCGCGGACCGGAGAGCACCGACCGGGCCACCGTCCGGGCCCGGTCGGTGCTGCTCGCCACCGGTGCGTACGAGCGGCAGCTGCCGTTCCCCGGCTGGACCCTGCCCGGTGTGGTCACCGCGGGCGGCGCCCAGGCCATGCTCAAGGCCGGGCTGGTGCTGCCCGGGCGGCGGATCGTGGTCGCCGGGAGCGGGCCGCTGCTGCTGGCGGCGGCCTCCTCGCTGGTCACCGCCGGCGCCGAGGTCCCCGCGGTGGTCGAGGCCACCGCCTACCTCGGGTACGCCCGGCGGCCGGGCGTGCTCGCGGGCGTCCCCGCGAAGCTGGTCGAGGGCGCCGGGCACGGCGGAGCGCTGCTGCGGCACGGCGTACGGCTGCGCCCGCGCAGCGCCGTGGTCGAGGCGCACGGGACGGACCGGGTCACCGGCGTGACGGTGGCCCGGCTGGACGCCGACTGGCGGCCGGTGCCCGGCACCGAGCGGCGGATCGACTGCGACGCCCTCGCCGTCGGCCACGGGCTGCTGCCGCAGATCGACCTGGCCACCGAGCTGGGCGCGCGGACCCGCACCGGGCCGGACGGCGCGGTCGCGCTGGAGGTCGACGCCCGGCTGCGCACCAGCGTGCCGGGCCTCTGGTCGGCGGGCGAGACCAACGGCGTCGGCGGCGCCGATCTGGCGCTCGCCGAGGGCGAGTTGGCCGCGCACGCGGTGGCCGGGGCGCTGCCGCCGGCCGCGCTGCTGCGCCGCCGCTCGCGGCTGCGGGCCTTCGCCGAGCTGATGGCCGCCGCCCACCGGCCGGGACCGGGGTGGACCGGGTGGCTGCGCCCGGACACCGACGTCTGCCGGTGCGAGGAGGTGTCGGTGGCGGCGATCCGGGAGGCCGTGGACGAACTGGGCGCGGGCGACCCGCGCACCGTCAAGCTGCTCACCCGGGCCGGGATGGGGTGGTGCCAGGGCCGGATGTGCGGTCCGGCCGTGGCCTGCCTGGCCGGCCCGGGTGAGCCCGGGGCAGACCGGCGGCCGCTGGGGTGTCCGGTGCCGCTCGCGCAGCTGATGGCGGGGCCGGCCCCGGAGTCGCCCCAGGGGCTGCCCCCGGAGGCCCCGGCAGAGTCCGCCCGGGAGTCGTGAACGGGCCCGTCGACGAACCGGCGGGCCGGGGACCTTGTCTCCGGCCCGCCCGCACCTATAAAATGTCACACCTCACCAAGGAGTCCACCGTGTCCATCACCCCGCACGACACCGCCCGTCCCTGGCGCGGCATCATGGTCGCCACCACGATCCCGCTGCGCCCGGACCACTCCGTCGACTACGACGCCTACGCCGAGCACGTCCGCTGGCTGATCGACTCCGGCTGCGAGGGCGTCGTCCCCAACGGCTCGCTGGGCGAGTACCAGACGCTCACCGCCGAGGAGCGCTCCCGAGTGGTCGAGGTGGCGGTCGAGGCGGCCGGCGACGGCTCCCGGGTCATGCCCGGGGTGGCCGCGTACGGCAGCGCCGAATCCCGCCGCTGGGCCGAGCAGGCCGCCGAGGCCGGCGCCGGCTCCGTCCTGCTGCTGCCGCCGAACGCCTACCGGGCCGACCACGCCTCGGTGCGCGCGCACTACGCCGAGGTCGCCAAGGCGGGCCTGCCGATCGTCGCGTACAACAACCCGATCGACACCAAGGTGGACCTCGTCCCCGCGCTGCTGGCCGAGCTGCACGCCGAGGGCTCGATCGTCGCCGTCAAGGAGTTCAGCGGCGACGTCCGCCGGGCCTACGAGATCGCCGAGCTGGCGCCCGGGCTGGACCTGCTGATCGGCGCCGACGACGTGCTGCTGGAGCTCGCGCTGGCGGGCGCCGTCGGCTGGATCGCCGGCTACCCCAACGCGCTGCCGGAGGCCTCGGTGGCGCTCTACGACGCCGCCGTCAAGCACGACCTGGACACCGCCCTGCCGCTGTACAAGGCGCTGCACTCGCTGCTGCGCTGGGACTCCAAGACCGAGTTCGTCCAGGCCATCAAGCTCTCCATGGACATCGCCGGCCGCCCCGGCGGTCCGGTCCGGGCGCCGCGGCAGCCGCTCACCCCGGAGGTCGAGGCGGCCGTGCGCGCGGCCACCGAGAAGGCGCTGGCCGAGGGCCTGGCGTGACCCGGTAGCCCCCGACCTCCGGGCCGGCTGCGGCGGCAGCCGGCCCGGACCCCGCCGGACCACCGGCCGCCACCCCTCCGCCGGCCCCCCGACCACCACGACCAGTACGGGAGTTGTGACCCATGCGCAGCCGTCACGTGTTCCACGCCGTCGACTCGCACACCGAGGGCATGCCGACCCGGGTGATCACCGGCGGCTTCGGCGTCATCCCCGGCGCCACCATGGCCGAGCGCCGGGTGCACTTCCAGCAGCACCTGGACCACTTCCGCACCCTGCTGATGTACGAGCCCCGCGGTCACGCGGCGATGAGCGGCGCCATCCTGCAGCCGCCGACCCGGCCGGACGCGGACTTCGGCGTGCTCTACATCGAGGTCTCCGGGCTGCTGCCGATGTGCGGGCACGGGACCATCGGAGTCGCCACCGTCCTGGTCGAGACCGGCATGGTCCCGGTGGTCGAACCGGTCACCACCGTACGGCTGGACACCCCGGCCGGGCTGGTGGTCGCCGAGGTGAAGGTCGAGGACGGCGCCGCCACGGCGGTGACCATCCGCAACGTGCCCTCCTACGCCGTCGCGCTGGACCGGAAGATCGAGGTGCCCGGCTACGGCACGGTGACCTACGACCTCGCGTACGGCGGCAACTTCTACGCCATCCTGCCGCTCGCCGAGTTCGGGCTGCCCTTCGAGCGCGAGCGCAAGCAGGAGATCCTGGACGCCGGGCTCGCCATGATGGACGCGATCAACGCGGGCCCCGACCGGCCGGTGCACCCGGAGGACCCGTCCATCCACAGCTGCCACCACGTGCAGCTGCTCGCCCCCGGCTCCACCGCCGAGCACTCCCGGCACGCGATGGCCATCC
Organism: Kitasatospora sp. NPDC053308; assembly: GCF_055585785.1. NCBI lineage: Bacteria > Bacillati > Actinomycetota > Actinomycetes > Kitasatosporales > Streptomycetaceae > Kitasatospora > Kitasatospora sp. NPDC053308. The sequence goes on from NZ_JBVJJY010000024.1 coordinate 53,674, forward strand.
ACCCCGGTTGGTTCGACCGCTCGCCCTGCGGCACCGGCACCTCGGCCCGGATGGCCCAGCTGCACGCGCGCGGCGAGCTGCCGCTCGGGCAGGACTTCCGCAACGACTCCTTCATCGGCACCACCTTCATCGGGCGGCTGGTCGAGGGGGCGGAGGTGGCCGGGCGGCCCGCGGTGGTGCCCACCGTCACCGGGCGGGCCTGGGTGACCGGCACCGCCCAGTACTTCCTCGACCCGAGCGACCCGTTCCCGGCGGGGTTCCTGTTGTAGGGCGGGTCCGACGGTTCCCCTCCCGGGCCCGCTCCGCATCGGGCTCGGCCCGCATCGGGCCCGCTCCGCATCGGGGCCGCTCCGCATCGGGCTCGGCCCGCATCGGGCCCGCTTCGCATCGGCTCGGCCCGATGCCACCGGCGGCGGGCCTGCCGCTCCCGTGGCGGGCGCGCCACCTGCTCCGAAACTCCTTCGAAGGGCTGCCAGTCGTGACCATCACCTCGTACAACCCCGCCGATCCCGCCGACCTCGTGGTCGCCGTGGAGGAGCCCGGAGCCGAGGCCGTGCGGGCCGCCGTCGGGCCGGCCAGGGCGGCGCAGGCGGACTGGCTTGCGGCCGGGGCCGGCGCCCGGTCGGCGGCGCTCGGCCGGATCGCAGACGCGGTCGAGGCGCACGCGGAGGAGCTGGCCGCGCTGATCGTGCGCGAGGTCGGCAAGCCGCTCGCCGAGGCCCGCGGCGAGGTCGCCCGGACCGCGGCGATCTGGCGCTACTACGCGCAGGCGCCGTACGCGCCCTCCGGTGAGGTGCACGAGACCGCCGCCGGGCCCGGGCTGCTGCTCACCCGGCGCCGGCCGTACGGGGTGGCCGGGCTGATCGCGCCGTGGAACTTCCCGCTGGCGATCCCGAGTTGGAAGGCCGCGCCGGCGCTGGCGGTCGGCAACACGGCGGTGCTCAAGCCGGCGCCGGAGGCGACCGCCTGCGCGCTGCGGCTGGCGGAGCTGGCCCGCGGCGCCGGGCTGCCCGAGGACGTGTTCACCGTGGTGCCCGGCGGGGCGGAGGAGGGCGCGGCGCTGGTCGACGCGGTGGACGTGGTGTCGTTCACCGGCTCGACCGGCGTCGGCCGGGCCGTGGTGCGAGCGGCGACCGGGCGAGGGGTGCCGGTGCAGGCCGAACTCGGAGGCCTGAACGCCGCGTTGGTGCTGCCCGACGCGGACATCGCACAGGCCGCCGGGCACATCGCGGCCGCCATCGCCGGGTACGCCGGGCAGAAGTGCACGGCCACCAGCCGGGTGATCGCGGTCGGCGAGGCCTACGAGCCGCTGCGCGAGGCCCTGGTCAAGGCGTTGGCGGCGGTCGACGACACGGTGTGCGGCCCGGTGGTCAACTCCGCCGCGCGGGACCGGCTGACCGGCGCCGTCGGCTCGGCGGTCGAGGCCGGGGCGAGCGTGCTCACCGGCGGCCGGGTGCCCGAGCGGGCCGGCTGGTACGTCGAGCCGACCCTGCTCGCCGACGTGCCCGCCGAACACCCGCTGGCCCGTGAGGAGTTCTTCGGCCCGATCGCCGTGCTGCACGCCGTGGCCGACCTGGACGAGGCGATCGCGCTCGCCAACGACACCCCGCACAGCCTCGCCACCTCGGTGCACACCCGCAGCCTGGACGTGGCGCTGGCCGCCGCCGACCGATTGGACGCGGGCATGATCCGGGTGAACGCGCCGTCCAGCGGCGTCGACTTCCACCTGCCCTTCGGCGGGGCCAAGGGCGCGAGCCACGGCGAGCGCGAACAGGGCCGGGCGGCCCTGGACTTCTACACCGTCAGCCGCACGGTCAGCGTGCTGCCGGCCGGAGGTGCGCTCTGATGTTCGTGCGGACCGTGGACTACCACACCGCCGGCGAGCCGTTCCGGATCGTGCTGGACGGCGCACCGGTCATCCCCGGCGACACCGTGGCCGAACGGCGGGCCATCGCGCTCGGCGCCGGCGGCACCGCCACGGCGCCCCGGCCCAGCGCGCTGGACGACGTCCGGCGGCTGCTCACCCGCGAGCCGCGCGGCCACGCCGGGATGTACGGCGGGTTCCTGGTGCCGCCGGACGACGACGAGGCGCACCTCGGCGTGCTCTTCTGGCACAAGGACGGCTACTCGACGGCCTGCGGGCACGGCACCATCGCGCTCGGCGCGTGGGCGGTGGACTCCGGACTGGTCGCGGCCCCCGCCGACGGCGTGGCCCGGGTGCGGATCGACGTGCCCTCCGGCCGGGTCACCGCGCTGGTGCACCGGACCGGCGGACGCACCACCGGGGTGACCTTCCGCAACGTGCCCACCCGGGTGAGCGCGCTCAAGCTGCCGGTGGAGACCTCGCGCGGCACGGTCGAGGTCGCGGTGGCGCACTCCGGAGCCTGCTACGCCTCGCTGCCCGCCGCGTCCCTGGGGCTGGCCGTGGAACCGGCGCAGCGGCCCGAACTCACCGCTCTGGGACGGGAGATCCGGGCAGCGCTGGCGGACTCGGCGGCGGTGGCGCACCCCGACGACCCCCGGCTGTCCGGGGTGTACGGGGTGATCCTCTTCGAGGAACTCCCCGATACGGACGGCGTGTTGACCCAGCGGAACGTCACCGTCTTCGCGGACGGGCAGATCGACCGTTCGCCCTGCGGCTCCGGCACCTCGGCCCGGCTCGCCGTGCTCGCCGCCGAGGGGCGGCTGGTGGCCGGAGAACCGCTGCGGCACGAGTCGATCATCGGCACCGTGTTCACCGGCCGGGTGCTCCCCGGCGGTGACCCGCTGGCCGGGGGCGTCGTCACCGAGGTCGGCGGGACGGCCCACCGCACCGGTGAACACGGCTTCGTACTGGAGCCGGAGGACGAGCTGGGAACGGGGTTCCTGCTGTGAGGCCAACCGCAGTACCCGGTACGGCGGTTGTGCCGCTCCAGTACGCCGTACCGGGCACCGGCGGAGTCGGGCCCGCCGACGCGGTGGGGGCGATCGAGCGGGTGCTGCTGGACGGGTTCGACCCGGAGGCGGCACCCGCCCGGTCGGCCGTCCCGGTGCCGGCCGGAGAACTGCTGCTGATGCCGGCCGCCGCCGGACCGTACGCGGGCGTCAAGATCGCCGGGGTGGCGCCCGCCAACTCCGGGCGCGGGCTGCCCCGGATCACCGGCAGCTACCTGCTGCTGGACGGGCCGACCCTGCAGCCGCTCGCCCTGCTCGACGGCGCCGCGCTCACCGCGCTGCGCACGCCGGCCGTCACCGCCGCTGCGCTGCGGCGACTGGCGGTGCCGGAGGCGGAGCACCTGGTGCTGTTCGGCTCCGGGCCGCAGGCGTACGGGCACCTGGACGCGCTGGCGGCGATCCGGCCGCTGCGCCGGCTCACCGTCGTCGCGCGCGACGCCGAGCGGGCCGGGGCGCTGGTGACGTACGGGCGGGGGCTCGGGCTCGCGGCGGCCGCCGGCGGGCCGGAGGCGGTCGGGGAGGCGGACCTGGTGGTCTGCTGCACCACGGCCCGCACGCCGCTGTTCGACGGTGCGCTGGTGCCGGCGCACGCGGCGGTGGCGGCGGTCGGCTCGCACGAACCGGACGCCCGGGAGGTGGACGAGGCGCTGGTCGGGCGTGCCGAGCTGTACGTGGAGGCGCGGTCGGTCGCGACCCGGGAGGCCGGGGACCTGCTGATGGCGGGCGTGGCCGGGCGGCAGCTGTGGAACCTGGCCGAGCTGGTGCGCGGCGACGCGCCGGTGCCGACGGCGCGGCCGCGGTTCTTCAAGAGCGTCGGCATGGGCTGGGAGGACCTGGCGGTCGCGACGGAGGTGTACCGGCGGTCGTAGGGCGTGTCCGACGATTCGCGTCGGATCAGCGCGCGGCGTGGGCTGTGCGCGCCTGTCGCAGGGCAGGGGGAACCGAACCGCGGGCCACTCCGTGGGCCCTGATGTTCCGGATCGGACTGCTGACCGTGGCGGGCGCGGCGCTGCTGGCCGGCGGCCTGGCCGGGGCGTACCTGGAGGGGGGAGGATCCAGGCGGTGATCCTGGTCCCGCTGTTCCTCCTCGCCGGGGGCCTCGGTGCGCAGCTGCTGGTCCGGCGCTGGCCGCAGGTCCTCACCCTGGGTCTGCCGGCGCCGGCCCGGCTGATCGCCGCCGGCCTGGCGACGGCCGCGGCCGTCGCGTCGGCGGACTGAGGGCCGGCACCGGCTCCGGGGCGCAGCCCGTGGGTGGGCATCGCGCTGGACGAGCAGGCCCGGGCCGGGCCCGAAGCGTGCGCCCGGCGCGGCCCGGGCGTGGGCCCGGCGGGGCTCCGGGCTTGGGGCCGACGGGGTTCCCGGTGGGGCTCCGGGCTTGGGTCCGGCGAGCTCAGTCGCCGATCAGGCAGAGCCAACTCCCCGGAATGGAAGCGCAGTTGGCGAGCATGGTGCGAAGGTCCCGGACGGCCGCGCGCTGCGCCTCGGTGGTGCAGCGCGCGAGCAGGGCGGTGGCCTCCTCGAAGGCGGCGGCCGCGTCCTGCTCGTTGAGGTGGGTGTCGGCGTACAAGTCGATCCGGCCGAGCCGGCGATCGGACGGGCGGCCGTGCTCGGCCAGGGCCTCGGCGAGGGCGTCGCCGTGGTCGAGGGAGAGGTGCAGCAGGGCGGCGGTCCGGCCGTTGTCCGGGCGGCCGTCGTACAGGGCGATTTCGAGGCCCAAGTCCGTTGCTCCTGGTGTGGGTCGGGAGTGGTCGAGCCGGAGTCGGCCCGGCGGGAAGGGATCCCCCGCCGGGCCGGCTCCTTCGTGTGTCCGGGCGCGGTCGCGACGTCCGGTGCCGTCGCCCTTCCGGCGTGGTCGGGTGGCCGGGGGCGGGCGGTGCTCAGGCGTAGGTCGCGAGCAGGCGGGCCAGGTGGCGGCCGGCGACCAGCAGGGGCTCCTCGCTGCGGGCGACCTGGGCCGAGAGTTCGGCGCCTTCGAGGGTGTTGACGACGGTGCCGGCCAGTTCGCGGGCGTCCTCCTCGCCGATGCCCGCCCCGCGCAGCCGATCCGCCACGATGGCCCGCCAGTTGGCGAAAGCCGCGGTCACCGCCTCCTCGATCACCGGCACCCGGCCGACCGTCTCCAGGGCGGTGGTGGTGACCGGGCAGCCGTCCTGCCAGTCGGAGGCGCGCAGTTCGGTGGCGAGCAGCCGGGTGCAGGCGGTCATCGCCTCGCCCAGGTCGGTCGAGGAGTCCAGTCCGGTGCGCAGCAGGACGGCGAACTCCTCGTCCCCGTGCCGGATCGCCTCGGCGGCCAACTCCTGCTTGCCGCCCGGGAAGAAGTGGTAGACGGAGCCGAGGGTGGCCTGGGCCTCGCGGGAGATCTGCTTGATGCCCGTGCCCTCGTACCCCTGGCGCTGGAGCAGCCGGGAGGTGGCCCGGACGATCCGCGTGCGGGTGCCGAGGGCGGCCGTCTTCCCGGGTGACTTCTCCGGCGTCCTGTCGAGTGTCGTCTCGGGTGTCTTCCCGGGCGGAGTGGGCGTCTTCACGGGGCGATCCTAGCGGAGATTCTGAGTAGAGCGTTCGTTCCACTCCTGTGCTAGCGTCGGCTCCGCCGTTCTGAATAGAGCGTTCATTCTAGCGAAGGGGGATTCCCATGTCCGTCGAGCGGAACCGTTCCGTGACGGTGATCGGACTCGGCCCGATGGGGCAGGCCATGGCCGGGGCGTACCTGGACGCCGGATACGCCGTCACGGTGTGGAACCGGACCGCCGGGCGGGCCGACGGTCTGGTGGCCCGGGGCGCCGTACCGGCCGCGAGCGCGGAGGCGGCGGTGGCGGCCAACGAACTCGTGGTGCTCAGCCTCACCGACTACGACGCGGTGTTCGCGGTGCTGGAGTCGGCGGAGCCCGCGCTGAAGGGGAAGGCCGTCGTCAACCTCAGCTCGGACACCCCGGCCCGGGCCCGGGAGGCCGCCCGCCGGCTGGCCGAGCGCGGCGCCGGGCACCTGACCGGCGGGGTGCAGACGCCCCCGTCGGGGATCGGCAGCCCCGAGTCGTCCACCTTCTACAGCGGCCCGGTCGAGCTGTTCCAGCGCCACCGCGCCGCGCTGGAGGTGCTCACCGGCGCGGACTACCGGGGTGACGACCCCGGACTGGCCCAGCTGTACTACCAGATCCAGATGGACCTGTTCTGGACCTCGATGGTCGGCTACCTGCACGCCACCGCGATCGCCGAGGCCAACGGCCTCTCGGCCGAGGAGTTCCTGCCGTACCTGAGCTCGACCGCGGCCTCGATGCCCGGCTTCCAGGCCTTCTACGCGCCGCGGATCGCCGCCGGGAACCACGCCGGGGAGGTCGACCGGATCGCGATGGCGCTCGCCAGTGTCGAGCACGTGCGGCACACCGCGGAGGCCTCCGGCGTGGACGACGCGCTGCCGGCGGTGCTCGCGGAGGCGTTCCGTCGGGGCGTCGAGGCCGGGAACGGGGCGCAGAGTCTGACGGCTCTCGTCGGGCAGTTCCGCCGGGCGTAGCCCTGCGTGCGGTGGCAGATCGTGTGCCGTCGGCCGTTGTCACGGCCGACGGCCGCTGCCACCATGGCTTTCGGCGGCTGACGGGTTGCGCGGGCCGTGGAATGTTGCATACTCAACGTAACGTGACATTGTACACTGGTGTTCTGCACCCACCCGGAGGAACACCATGGCCGACCTCAAACCCCGCACCTTGATCTCCGTCCAGGAGCGGCTTCGCGACCAGGTCGCTCACGCGCTCCGGGCGGCCCTGATCTCCGGCGAACTGCGCCCCGGCGTCGTCTACTCCGCGCCCGCCCTCGCCGCCGACTTCGGCGTCTCCGCCACCCCGGTCCGCGAGGCCATGCTCGACCTCGCCCGCGAGGGCCTGGTCGAGGCCGTCCGCAACAAGGGCTTCCGGGTCACCGAACTCACCGAGCGCGACCTCGACGACTACACCGAGATCCGCGCCCTGATCGAGGTCCCGACCGTCGGCCGGGTCACCCGCACCGCCACCGGGGAGCAGCTGGAGCGGCTGCGCCCGCAGGCCGAGGCGATCGTCGCCGCCGCCCGCAAGCACGACCTGATCGGCTACCTGGAGGCCGACCGGCAGTTCCACCTCGACCTGCTCGGCCTCGCCGGCAACGCCCGGCTCGTGGACGTGGTGGGCGACCTGCGCAAGCGCTCCCGGCTGTACGGGCTCAACCGGCTCGACGAGCGCGGCGAGCTGGTGTCCTCGGCCGAGGAGCACCTGGAGCTGCTCGACCTGATGATCTCCGGCGACGCGGAGGCGGCCGAGGCCTGCATGAGCCGGCACCTCAGCCACGTCCGCTCGCTGTGGGCGGGGCAGGACGAGGCGGTGGAGCCGGAGCGCCCGGCGCTGCGACTGCGGGCTCGCTAGGGGCTAAACCACCCGATGGGGTGAATGCGGCGGATCGGGCGTCGGGGGGCGCCCGGGCTCTACGATGATGGTCTCGACACCGGCAGCCAGGAGGAACTCCATGTCCGCCGCAGCAGTGGAAGAGCCCTTCGAGCGGATGACGCTGCTCGAAGCCGCTGAGCTGATCTCCCACCAGCTCCCCGGCTACCGGGTCGAGATCATCGGGAGCGAGATCACCGTGACGCCGCCACCGAACCTCAAGCACAGCCGATCGCTGAGCAAGTTCATGCGTCTGCTGTTCGCCGCCGGTCTCGACGACGGGGACACCGAGGTCCACCAGAACCTCGGTATTTGGCTGCCGGGCGGCCCGTCGGACTTTGCGGTTCCGGATCTCGCGATTCTCGACGCGGACAGTGACGATCGGTTGATCGAGTACAACTGCTACGATCCGGCGGTCTTTCGGCTGGTGCTGGAGGTGACGTCCTCCAAGTTCGGGGACGACCTGAAGAAGAAGCCCGCAGCCTATGCGGCCGCCGGAGTGCCGGTCTACGTGATCGTGGATCGGACGAACCAGCGGGTCATGGTGCTCACCGATCCGCAGGACGGTGAGTACAAGGTGCACGCCGTCCATCATCCGGGGCAGTCGTTCACGCTGCCGGAGTCGATCGGCGCATTGGTGACACTCGCGGTCGACGACGTGCTGACTGCCAAGAAGTAGTGCCGGATTCCGTGCTCGGCATGGCCGAGGCCCTCTTCGAGCGGTTCCCCAAGCACCGCGTGGAGGTGCTGGGCGGTGAGGTGTCCGTCGAGCCGTTGCCGGACGGGCGCCACGCGGAGATCCTCACGGATGTGATGGCCGCCTGCTTCCGGGCCGGGATGGTCGACAGGGACCCTTGGCCGATCCAGCGGCTCGCGATCTGGCTTCCCACCGGGCCTGATGACTTCGCGATGCCGGATCTGTCGATCTGGTGCTGGAGGTGACCTCGGCGCCGCTGTGCAGTGACCTCACCAGGAAGCCGGCCGCGTACGCGCTGGCCGGGGTGCCGGCCTATGTGGTCGCGGACCGCGTCGATCGGCGGGTGCTGGTGCTGACCGAGCCCGCGGACGGCGCGTACCGGGAGCGGGTGGTGCACCGGCCCGGGCAGGTGGTCGTGCTGCCCGGGCCGGCGGTGGTCCTGGAGGTGGCCGACCTGCTGCGCTAGGCGACCGCGGCGGGCAGGGTCAGGCGGCCGTCGTGGACCTCGGCGATCCGGTCCACGGCCGTGAGGTGCGTGCGGTCGTGGGTGACCAGGACGGTCGCGGTCGCGCGGCGGTGGGTGAGTTCGGTGATCAGGTCGAGGACGGCGGCGCCGCGCTCGTGGTCCAGGGCGCTGGTGGGTTCGTCGACCAGCAGGACCGTGGGGTCGTTCATCAGGGCGCGGGCGATGTTGACGCGCTGGCGCTGGCCGCCGGAGAGCTGGTGCGGGCGGCGGGCGGCCTGGTCGCGCAGGCCGACGGCGTCCAGCAGCTCCAGGGCGCGGGCGTGGGCCTCGCGCGGGGAGCGGCCGTCGAGGTGGGCCATCACCTGGAGCTGCTCGGCCGCGGTCAGCGAGGGCAGCAGGTTGGCCTGCTGGAAGACGATGCCGATCTTCGTGCGGCGCAGCGCCGTGAGCTCGGCCCGGCTGAGGCCGGTGGTGTCGGTGCCGTCGACGACGACGCGGCCGGAGTCCGGGGTGATCAGGGTCGCGGCGACCGCCAGCAGGCTGGACTTGCCGGAGCCGGACGGGCCGACGACGGCGGTGAGGGTGCCGTCGGGAACGGTCAGCGAGACGTCGTCCAGGGCGGTGAGCCGGCCGTCGCCGTCGGGGTAGGTGAGGGTGATGCGGTCGAGGGTCAGACTCATCGGGCGCTCCCCAGGGCGGTCAGCGGGTCGACGGAGGTGATCCGGCGGATGGACAGGGCCGCGCCGACGGCGCCGAGGGCGATCATGACGACGGCGGGCAGCAGGACGGTCGGGGCGTCCAGGACGAAGGGGACGGCGGAGCCGATCAGCGCGCCGAAGCCGGCCGCGATCGCCGTGCCCAGCAGGGTGCCGAGCACCAGCAGCAGGACGGCCTGGCCGAGCGCGTCGCGCAGCAGGTAGCGGGTGGAGGCGCCGAGGGCCTTGAGGACGGCGACGTCGCCGCTGCGCTGGATCGTCCAGACGGTGAAGAACGCGCCGATCACCAGCGCCGAGATGGCGAACAGGAAGCCGCGCATCAGTTGCAGGGAGCCGTTCTCCGAGGTGTAGGAGCCGATCGCGGCGAGGGCGTCGTCCCGGGTGCGGGTCACGGTGCCCTGGCGGGTGTCGGCGGCGGCGAGGTCTGCGCCCCCGGCCGTGGTGAGCGCGATGACGGTGGCGTGGCCGGTGCCGCCGGGGGCGAACTGCTGCCAGTCGGTGAGGCTGGTCCAGATCACCGGGGTGTGGCTGAAGGCGGCGTCGCCGTCGACGGCGGCCACGCTGAGGTGGTGCCCGGCCAGGGTGACGTCGGCGCCGGGGGCGAGCCCGCCCAGGTCCTCGGCGGCGGTCTTCGACAGCACCGCCCGGCCGGGTCCGATCAGGGTGCCCTGCGGGGCCAGTCCGGAGCCGTCCGGGACGCCGAAGGCGGAGAGCGCGGCGGTGCGGGTGCCCGCGGCGGCCTTGGTGGTGGTGATGCCGAGCGGCTGGGCGGAGGTGACGCCGGGCTCGCGGGCCCAGGCCTGCCACTGCTCGGGGGTCACCTGGGAGTCGGTGAAGGACAGCTGCTGTCCGTCGGCGGGCTTGGAGAACACCAGGTGGTCGGCGGGCAGGCCGGTGATCGCCGAGATGTTCTGGCGGCCGAGGCCGGCGGTCAGTCCGGACAGCAGGCCGACCAGGACGGTGATCAGGACGATGACGGTCCCCATCAGGGCGAACCGCCCCTTGGCGAACCTCAGGTCCCTCCAGGCGACGAACACGGTGAGCCTTCCTCTGGGCGGGTGGGGTGCCGGACCACTGGACTCCGACGCTCCCACTGTCGTGGATCGCCGTGCCCCCGGGCATCGAGCGGGGGATTGCACCCTGGGCATCGAAGGGCAGAGCCGGAGTTCAACCTTTTGATTGATGCCGGGCCCCGCGGGCGGAGCTTAGGCTGGAGGGATGGCGACCGAACGATCACGAACCACCCCCGTCGCCCGCGTCCTCCAGGTCTGCCTGCACCTGCTCGTGGCGGGCCTGCTCGTGCTCGCCGTCGCCCGGGCCGTGTTCGCCGGCCACGGCGGGGACCCGGCGGCCGTCGCCGCCGCGGCCACCGCGATGGGCGCCGTCTACGCCGTCGGCCCGCAGCTCGCCGCCGTCCGCCGCTCGCGCCGGGCGGCGGCGCTCTGGCTGGCGCTGCTCGGCGCCACCTGGGCGGGCCTGCTGGTCGCCACCCAGGACGGGGTCTGGCTGGCGTTCCCGCTGTACTTCCTGGAACTGCACCTGCTCGGGCGGCGCGGCGGGCCGGCGGCCGTCGCCCTGACCGCCGGTGCGGCGATCGCGGCGTGGTCCTGGCACCAGCACAGCTTCAGCGTCGCCGCGTCGATCGGGCCCGCCCTCGGCGCGGCCGTCGCCACCGCCACCGTGCTCGGCTACCAGGCGCTCTACCGGGAGAGCGAGGAGCGGCGCCGGCTCATCGACGAGCTCACCGCCGCCCGCGCCGACCTCGCCGCCGCCCACCACACGGCCGGGGTGACGGCCGAACGCGAACGCCTCGCCCGGGAGATCCACGACACCCTCGCGCAGAGCCTCAGCTCCATCCAACTGCTGCTGAGGGCGGCCCAGCGGGCCCTGCCGGAGCGCACCGAGGTCGCCGCCGGGTACGTCGAACAGGCGCGGCAGGCCGCCCAGGACAACCTGGACGAGGCCCGGCGGTTCGTCCGCGCGCTCAGTCCGCCCGCGCTGGAGAGCGATCCGCTGCCGGTCGCGCTGGAGCGGCTCTGCGCGACCACGACGGCGCACCGCGGGCTGCCCGTCCACCTGCACGTCTCCGGCGACCCGGTACGGCTGCCGGCGGCGCAGGAGGTCGCGCTGCTGCGGATCGCGCAGTCGGCGCTCGGCAACACCGTCCGGCACGCGAAGGCCTCGCGGGCCGAAGTGACACTCAGCTACATGGAGGGCGAGGTGGCGCTGGACGTGTTCGACGACGGGGCCGGGTTCGATCCGGCGGCGGTCGCGGTCCGCACCGACGGGGACGGTGGGTTCGGCCTGCCGTCGATGCGGGCCCGGGCCCGGGCGCTGGGCGGCACCTTCACGGTGGAGTCGGCGCCCGGGGAGGGGACGGCGGTGGCGGTGCAGCTGCCGGTCGGACCGGCGGTGCCGGCCGCTGCGGGTGGTTCGGGTGGTCCTGGTGGTCCGGCCGCCCAGGGTGGTCCGGCTGGTCCTGGTGGTCCTGGTGGTCCGGGCGTGCCGGATGCCGGGGTGGCGTCGTGATCCGGCTGCTGATCGCGGACGACCACCCGGTGGTGCGGGCCGGGCTGCGGGCCGTGCTGGAGAGCGAGCCGGACTTCGTGATCGTCGCCGAGGCGGCCACCGCCGAGCGGGCCGTCGAGCTGGCGGCCGGGGCGGGCGTCGACGTGGTGCTGATGGACCTGCAGTTCGGGCCTGGGTCGGCGATGAACGGCGCCCAGGCGACCGCGGCGATCACCGCCCGGGCGGGCGGGCCGCGGGTGCTGGTCGTCACCACCTACGACACCGACGCCGACACCCTGCCCGCACTGGAGGCCGGCGCCACCGGGTACCTGCTCAAGGACGCGCCGCCGGAGGAACTGGCCCAGGCCGTACGGGCGGCCGCGGCCGGGCGCCCGGCGCTGGCGCCCAGCGTCGCGGACCGGCTGCTGGCACGGATGCGGACGCCCGCGGCGGCGCTCAGCGCCCGGGAGACCGAAGTCCTCGGGCTGGTCGCCGACGGGCTGACCAACCAGCAGGTCAGCCAGTGCCTGCACCTGAGCCAGGCCACGGTGAAGTCCCACCTGGTGCATATCTACACCAAGTTGGGGGTCGACTCGCGTACGGCGGCGGTCCGGGAGGCCCGCGGCCGCGGCCTGATCAGGTAGGGCGTTCCGGGACGCGGTCAGGGGAGCAGGGCGGCCATCCAGGACTCGATGTCCTTGACCGTCCGGGGGAGGGCGGCGGACATCAGGCGGGCGCCGTCCTCGGTGATGACGAGGTCGTCCTCGATGCGGATGCCGAGGCCGCGGAGTTCGACGGGGAGGGTCTCGTCGTCGGGCTGGAGGTAGAGGCCGGGTTCGACGGTGAGGACCATGCCCTCCTCCAGGACGCCGTCGAGGTAGCGGTCGGCGCGGGCCTTGGCGCAGTCGTGGTAGTCGAGGCCGAGCATGTGGCCGCTGCCGCAGAGGGTGTAGCGGCGGTACAGGCCGTTGTCCTCGGCGAGGGCCTGCTCGGCGGGGATGCGCAGGACGCCCCAGTCGGCGAGGCCCTCGGCGATGACCCGCATGGCGGCGCGGTGGAAGTCGCGGAAGCGGGCGCCGGGGCGCAGGGCGGCGATGCCGGCGCTCTGGGCGGCGAGGACGAGTTCGTAGGCCTGGCGCTGGACGGGGTCGAAGGTGCCGCTGAGCGGGAGGGTGCGGGTGATGTCGGCGGCGTAGAGGGTGTCGGTCTCGACGCCGGCGTCCAGCAGGAGCAGGGAGTTCGGGTCGAGGGCGCCGTCGTTGCGGATCCAGTGCAGGACGCAGGCATGGGCGCCGGAGGCGGCGATGGTGGTGTAGGCGCTGCCGTTGCCCTCGGCGCGGGCGCGCAGGTCGAAGACGCCCTCGATCCAGCGTTCGCCGCGATGGTGGCGCAGGGCGGTGGGCAGGGCGCGGACGACGTCCTCGAAGCCGGTGACGGTGTGGTCGACGGCGAGTTGCAGCTGGCCGACCTCCCATGCGTCCTTGACCAGGCGCAACTCGGAGAGTACGGCCGCCAGTTCGCCGTCCTGGTGGGCGAAGGGGCCGGGGCGCCCGGTGGCCTCGTCGACCAGCGGGTCGGTGCCGGCCAGCACCCGGGTGGGCGGTTGGGGGCCGGTCAGCAGCGTGCCGAGGTCGTCGAGGTGTGCGGTGCGCACCCCGGTGAGCCGGGCGGCCTCGGCGAGGTCCGGGCGGGGGCCGACCCAGAACTCGCCGTAGCGGCGGTCGCGGTAGAACTCGCCGCCGTCGCGCGGGGAGCGGGGGCGCAGGTGGAGGACCGGCTCGTGTCCCTCGGGGCCGGTGGGTTCGAGGACGAGGACGTGGTCGGCCTGGTCCTCGCCGGTGAGTCCGGTCAGCCAGGCGTACGCGCTGTGCGGGCGGAAGCGGTGGTCCAGGTCGTTGCAGCGGACCTTGAGCCGGCCGGCCGGGACGATCAGCCGCTCGCCGGAGAAGGCGGCGGAGAGCCGGGCGCGGCGGCCGGGGAAGCGGTCGTGGCCGGGGACGCGCAGGTCGGCGGGGAGCGGGGTGGCGGCCCAGCGGGTGCCCATGAAGGCGGCGAGGGCGGGGGTGACCGGGAGGTCGTGGCTCCCGGTGGCGAGGCCGGTCTGGGGGAGGGTCACCGGTGAACTCCTAGGCGGGGCTGGGGAGATGCGGGGCACGGACACAGCTCGGTAACGGGTGGCGTCACCTCTTGTGCAGTGCAATTTCACATTACTATGTTACGGGTCACACAGCGCAGCGGCCAGATCAGGCCCCCCACAGCGGAGTTGCAACATGACCAGGCGCACCCACGCCGCCCTCGCGGCGGCCCTCGCGGCGACCCTCACCCTCGGCCTCGGGGCCTGCACGAACGACAAGAGCGACAGCGGCGGCAGCGCGGCCGGAAGCACCCAGGCCCCGGGCGCCGCGTCCGGGTCCATCGTCGGCGGCACCCCGGTCAAGGGCGGCACCCTGACCGTGCTGTCGAACCAGGACTTCGCCCACCTCGACCCGGCCCGCAACTGGACCATGCCGAACATGGACTTCGGCATCCGGCTGCTCTACCGCACCCTGGTCACCTTCAAGGCCGAACCGGGCGCCGCCGGCAGCGAGATCGTCCCCGACCTCGCCACCGACCTCGGCCGGTCCTCGGACGGCGGGAAGACCTGGACCTTCACCCTCAAGGACGGCGTCAAGTACGAGGACGGCACGGCGATCAAGTCCGCCGACATCAAGTACAACGTCGAGCGCTCCTTCGCCCCGGACCTCACCGGCGGCCCCGACTACGCCCAGCAGTACCTCGCGGGCGGCGAGAACTACAAGGGCCCGCTGAACGGCGAGCACCTGGCCAGCATCGAGACCCCGGACGACAGGACCATCGTCTTCCACCTCAAGCGCCCGGTCGCCGAGTTCTCGTACACCGCGACCCTGCCGACCTTCTCGCCCGTGCCGCAGTCCCAGGACAAGGGCACCCAGTACGACCTGCGGCCGTTCTCCTCCGGCCCGTACAAGATCGAGACCTACGACCGCGGCAAGCAGCTGGTGCTCGTCCGCAACACCGGTTGGGACCAGTCCACCGACCCGGTCCGCAAGGCCTACCCGGACAAGATCGTGGTCACCCAGGGCCTCAAGGGCGGCCAGGTCGACGACCGGATCATCGCGAGCGAGGGCGCGGACGCCTCCACCGTCGAGTGGATGGGCCTGCGTCCGGAGTCGATCGCCAAGGTGCTGCCCAAGCCGGACGTGAAGAGCCGGCTGATCGCCGAGCAGCAGGGCTGCACCGACATGCTGTACCCGAACACCTCCAAGGCGCCCTTCGACGACCCGAAGGTCCGCGAGGCGCTGCTGTACGCGGTGGACCGCGACGCGCAGGTGACCGCCAACGGCGGCCCGGCGATGGCCGATCCGGCCACCTCCTACCTGCCGCCCGCCCTCACCGGCGGCACCAAGGTGGACAGCCTGAAGATCCCCGCCACCGGCGACGTCGAGAAGGCCAAGCAGCTGCTCAAGGAGGCCGGCAAGACCGACCTGAAGGTCTCGCTGACCGTCTCCTCCGGGGACAAGACCCGGGCCGAGGCGCTCCAGCAGTCGCTGGCCAAGGTCGGCATCCAGGTCACCATCACCACCGCCGACCCGTCCGTGTACTACGACACCATCGGCGACACGAAGAACGCGCCCGACCTGGCCATCCTCGGCTGGTGTCCGGACTACCCCTCGGGCGCCACCTTCCTGCCCATGGTCTTCGACGGCCGCACCATCAAGGAGAAGGGCAACCAGGGCAACGTCGAGCAGTTCCGCGACCAGGCCACCTCGGACCGGATCGACCAGATCAACGCGATGACCGATGTCGCCGAGGCCAACAAGGCGTGGCTGCAGCTCAACGACGACCTGCTGAAGAAGGCGCCGACCGTGCCGCTGATCTGGCAGCGCCGCCCGCTGCTGGCCGGGACGAACATCGCCGGCGCCTTCGGCCACCCGGTGTGGACCGGTCAGTGGGACTTCGCCACGATCGGCCTCAAGGACCCCGCCAAGAGCCAGGGCTGAGGGGCCGTTCCGATGAGTACCACCGCATCACCGGTCGAGGCGGACCCCGCCGGGGACGCCGGCCGCGCCGACCCCGCCGGTCCCGCCGGGAGGGGGCCCTGGCGGCTGGTCTGGGACCAGCTCTGGGCCAAGGGCGCGGCCCGGTTCGGCCTGGTCACCGTCGCACTGCTGGTCCTGCTGGCCGCGCTGGCCGGCCCGCTGAGCGCCCTCGGCGGCTGGTCCCCCGAGGAGTTCGACAAGCGGGCGGTCGACCCGTACCTCGGCGGCCTGCCGATCGGCGACTTCGGCGGGGTCGGCACCCGGCACTGGCTGGGCGTCGAACCCGCCACCGGGCGCGACCTGTTCGCCCGGGTCCTGCACGGCGGCCAGGTCTCCCTGCTGATCGCCTTCACCGCGACCGCCGTCGTCGTGGTCGTCGGCACCCTGGCGGGCATCGCGGCCGGCTACTTCGGCGGCCGCACCGACGCCGTGCTGTCCCGGCTGATGGACCTCACCATGTCCTTCCCGTCCCTGATCTTCATGATCTCGATGATGTCGGTGGCCAAGGACGTCAACCGGGTCGTCCTGATGACCCTGGTGATCGGCCTGTTCGGCTGGCCCGGGATCGCCCGGGTGGTCCGCGGCCAGACCCTCTCGCTCAAGCACCGCGAGTACGTCGAGGCCGCCAAGGTCGGCGGGGCCCGCTCCTGGCGGATCCTCACCAGGGAGATCCTGCCGAACGTCTCCGGCCCGATCATCGCCTACACCACGCTGCTGGTCCCCGGCATGATCGCGACCGAGGCCGCGCTCAGCTACCTCGGCGTCGGGGTCCGTCCGCCGACGCCGTCCTGGGGCCAGATGATCGCCGAGAGCATCAGCTTCTACGAGACCGACCCGACGTACTTCCTGATCCCGACGGCCTTCCTGTTCCTCGCCGTTCTCGCCTTCACCCTGCTCGGCGACGCGCTGCGCGACATCCTCGACCCCCGGGGAGGCCGGTCGTGATCCTCTACCTCGGCCGCCGGCTGCTCGCCGCGGCCGGCATCCTGCTGGCCGTCTGCGCGATCACCTTCACCATCTTCTACCTGCTGCCCTCCGATCCCGCCGTCGCCGCCTGCGGCAAGACCTGCAGCGCCGAGCGGGTGGCCGAGGTCAAGACGGCGATGGGGCTGGACAAGCCGGTCTGGGACCAGTTCGTCACGTACCTCACCGGCATCTTCGCCGGGCGCGACTACGGCAGCGGAGCGAGCGCCACCCACTGCGGCTTCCCCTGCCTCGGGTACTCCTACGAGTACTCGCTGCCGGTCTGGAACCTGCTCACCGACCGGCTGCCGGTCTCCGTCTCGCTGGCGCTCGGCGCCTCCGTGCTGTGGCTGCTCCTCGGCCTCGGCGCCGGCGTCACCTCGGCGCTGCGCAAGGGCGGCGCGACCGACCGGACACTGATGGTGCTCTCGGTCGGCGCCGCCTCGCTGCCGGTCTACTTCACCTCGATCATGCTGATCTGGGGCGTCGTCAGGACGGCCGGGCTGCTGCCCTACCCGGCGTACC
This sequence comes from Kitasatospora sp. NPDC053308, assembly GCF_055585785.1. NCBI lineage: Bacteria > Bacillati > Actinomycetota > Actinomycetes > Kitasatosporales > Streptomycetaceae > Kitasatospora > Kitasatospora sp. NPDC053308. The sequence continues at coordinate 70,944 of NZ_JBVJJY010000024.1, forward strand.
ACGCGTTCACCGAGAACCCCTTCGCCTGGGCCTCCAACCTGCTGCTGCCCTGGATCGCCCTGGCCCTGCTGTACGCGGCCATGTACGCCCGGCAGAGCCGCAACTCGATGATCGAGGCGATGGCCGAGCCGTACATCCGCACCGCCCGGGCCAAGGGCCTGCCGCCGCGGACGGTCACCGTCAAGCACGCGCTGCGCTCCGGGATGACACCGATCCTGACCATCTTCGGGATGGACCTCGGCGGACTGCTGGCCGGCGCCGTCATCACCGAGTCGATCTTCGGCCTGCCCGGGGTCGGACGGCTCTTCTACGACGGCCTGGTCCGCTCCGACCAGCCCGTCATCCTCGGCGTCACCCTGCTCGCGGCCGCCTTCATCGTCGTCGCGAACCTGCTGGTCGACCTGCTGTACGCGTACGTCGACCCGAGAGTGAGGTACTGATGGCCGCTTCCCTGCTGGAGGTCGAGGACCTCGGGGTCACCTTCGACACCCCGCGCGGCACCGTCCGGGCCGTGGACGGCATCTCCTTCGCCGTCGAGGCCGGACGCACCCTCGGGCTGGTCGGCGAGTCCGGCAGCGGCAAGTCCGTCACCTCGCTCGCCGTCATGGGCCTGCACCGCGGCGCCGCCGTGACCGGCTCGATCCGGCTGCACGGACAGGAGCTGAACGGGCTCGGGGAGAAGGAACTGGGCACCGTCCGGGGCCGCCGGATCGCGATGATCTTCCAGGACCCGCTGTCCAGCCTGCACCCCTTCTACACCGTCGGCGAGCAGATCGCCGAGCACTACCGGGTGCACTTCCGGGCCAACCGCAAGGCGGGCCGGGCCCGCGCGGTGGAGATGCTCGCCGAGGTCGGCATCCCGGAGCCGGCCCGCCGGGTCGACGAGTATCCGCACCAGTTCTCCGGCGGCATGCGCCAGCGCGTCATGATCGCGATGGCGCTCGCCTGCGAGCCCGACCTGCTGATCGCCGACGAGCCCACCACGGCCCTCGACGTCACCGTCCAGGCACAGATCCTCGACCTGATCGCCCGGATCCAGCAGGAGCGCGGCCTCGGCGTCGTGATGATCACCCACGACCTCGGCGTGGTCGCCCGGGTCGCCCACGAGGTGCTCGTCATGTACGGCGGCCGCGCGGCCGAACAGGCCCCGGTGGACCGGCTGTTCGCGCGGCCCGCGCACCCGTACACCCGCGGCCTGCTGGACTCGCTGCCCCGCCTGGACGACACCGACGACGCCCCGCTGCGGGCCATCCCCGGCAGCCCGCCGTCGCTGGTCGCCCCCGCCCCCGGCTGCTCCTTCGCCCCGCGCTGCGCCCGCACCACCGCCGCGTCCGCCGAGGAGCACGCCCGCTGCCTGGCCGAGCGCCCCGCGCTCGGCCCGCTCGCCCCCGGCCACCAGGCCGCCTGCCACCTGCCGCTGGTGCCGGAAGGGGTGCTGTGATGACCGGACCGTTGTTGTCGGTGCGGGACCTGGTGAAGACCTTCCCCGGCCGGCGCAGCCGCACCGGGCGGGCCGGAGCGCCGATCCGGGCGGTGGACGGGGTCAGCTTCGACGTCGGCGCGGGGGAGACCCTGGGCCTGGTCGGCGAGTCCGGCTGCGGCAAGTCCACCACCGGCCGGATGATCGTCCGGCTGCTGGACCCGACCTCGGGCACCGTCACCTTCGACGGCACCGAGATCGGCGGCCTCTCCCAGGCCCGGCTGCGCCCGCACCGGCGGGACCTGCAGATGGTCTTCCAGGACCCGTACTCCTCGCTCAACCCCCGGCAGACGGTGTCCCGGATCATCTCCGAGCCGCTGCTGGTCCAGGGGGAGAGCGCGACGGCCGCGCGCAAGCGGGCCGCCGAGCTGATGGAGCTGGTCGGGCTGATCCCCGAGCACCTGGACCGCTACCCGCACGAGTTCTCCGGCGGCCAGGCGCAGCGCATCGGCATCGCCCGCTCGCTGGCCACCTCGCCGCGGCTGGTGATCGCCGACGAGCCGGTCTCCGCGCTGGACGTCTCCATCCAGGCGCAGGTGGTCAACCTGATGGAGCGGCTGCAGCGGGAGCTCGGGCTGGCGTACGTGTTCATCGCGCACGACCTCTCGGTGGTCAAGCGGGTCTGCGACCGGGTCGCGGTGATGTACCTGGGCCGGATCGTGGAGATCGGCGACAAGGCCGAGGTGTACGGGAGCCCCGCGCACCCGTACACCCGGGCGCTGCTGTCCGCCGTACCGCTGCCGGACCCGGAGGCGGAGCGGACCCGGGAGCGGATCGTGCTGCTGGGCGATCCGCCGAGCCCGGCCGACCCGCCGCCCGGGTGCAGCTTCCACCCCCGCTGCCCCAAGGCTCAGGAGCGGTGCCGCACCGAGCGGCCGCTGCTGCGGATCGCCGGGCCGGGCGGCCGGGAGGCGGCCTGCCACTTCCCGGAGGTGTGAGCCGGGAGGCGTGAGCCCGGGCCTCCCGCGGGGGAGCCCGGGACCGAGACGCCCGGTCGGGCGCGGCGGGGAACCCTACGAGGGCCGCGTCCGACCGGGTTCCATCCGCTGCGCCGGGTGCTCAGTCCTCCGGCAGCAGCAGTCGCGGGCCGGGGCCCTCGGCGGCGAGTTCGTCGCCGGGGTTGAGCACCCGGCAGCGGCGCAGCGAGACGCAGCCGCAGCCGATGCAGCCGGTCAACTCGCCCTCCAGCCGCTCCAGTTCCTGGCGGCGGGCGCGCAGCTGATCGGCCCAGCGGCGGGAGATGCGCTCCCAGTCGTGCTTGCCGGGCATCCGGTCCTCGGGGAGGCCGGTGAACACCTCGGCGACCTCGCTGAGCGGGATGCCGAGCCGTTTGGCGACCAGGATGAGCGAGATCCGGCGCAGCACGTGCCGGCGGTAGCGGCGCTGGTTGCCGGCCGACCGCTCGGAGCTGATCAGCCCCTGGTCCTCGTAGAAGCGCACCGCGGACGTGGCGATCCCGGCCCGCCGGGCCACCTCGCCGACGCTCAGCAGATCGACGGGCGCGGTCGTCATGACGGCTCCTTGACTTCAAGTTCTGTTGAAGTCCTAGCGTACCGGACGTGACTGAATCAGCTACCGTGACAACCGATGAAACCCTTGCCGAGCTGGGAAATAACCCAGCGGGGCCGGTGCCCGCCGAGCCCTCCGGCGGATGGCGCGAACTCTTCTCGCGCCGTCACGCGGCGGCCGCCTCGATCCTGGCGGGCGGCGTCGCGCTGTACGCGATGAACCTCTACTTCACCGCGGCGCTGATGCCCTCGATCGTGGCCGACATCGGCGGTGCCCGGTACTACGCGTGGGTGGCCACCGGCTTCCTGACGGCCGCCGTCATCGCCTCGATGCTGGTCAGCCGACTGCTGGACCGGCTGGGCGCCGCCCACGCCTACGTCCTGGGCTTCCTGGTGTTCGGCGCGGGCGCGGTGCTCAACGCGCTCAGCCCGTCGATGCCGGCGCTGGTCCTCGGCCGGGTGGTGCAGGGCCTGGGCGGCGGCGTGGTCGCCGGGCTCGGCTACGCGGTCATCCGCAGCGCCCTGCCGGAGCGGCTGTGGACCCGGGCGGCCGGGCTGGTCTCCGCGATGTGGGGCGTCGGCACCCTGGTCGGGCCGTCGCTGGGCGGGCTGTTCGCGCAACTCGGCGCCTGGCGCGGGGCGTACGGCCTGCTGCTGGCGGCCGCGCTGGTGCTGGCCGCACTGGCCCGCCGGGTGCTGCCCGGGCGGTCCGGGGAGGGGCGGGGGAGCGGCCCGGTGCCGCTGCCCTCGCTGCTGCTGCTCACCCTCGCGGCGGCCGCCTTCAGCATCAGCTCCACCGTGCCGGGCGGCTGGGCGACGGCACTCTGCGTCCTCGCCGGGGTGGCGCTGCTGGTGGGCTTCGTGGCGGTCGAGCGGCGGGCCGCGGCGACGGTCCTGCCGCAGCGGACCTACCGGGCCGGCAACCCGCTGAAGTGGCTCTACCTGACGGTCGCGGTGCTCTGCGCGGGTGTGGTGGCGGAGAACTTCATCCCGCTGTTCGGCCAGGAGCTGGGCGGCCTGGGCCCGTTGGCGGCCGGCTTCCTCGGCGCCGCGGTGTCGGCGGGCTGGACCGCGGCCCAGCTGTTCAGCGTGGGCATCGAGTCGGCGCGGGGCCGGGCCCGGGCGGTCCGCACCGCCCCGCTGGTGCTGGTCGGCGGCCTGCTCGTCTACGGGCTGCTGCAGACCGGGGACGCCTCCGGTTCGCGGGTGGCGCTGTGGGCGGTGGCGCTGTTCGTGGCCGGCACCGGGATCGGGCTGGCCTTCCCGCACCTGAGCGTGGCCGCGATGCGCAGCAGCAGTGACCCGGCCGAGGGCGGCAAGGCCGCCGCGGCGATCAACACCACCCAGCTGATCGCCTTCTCGGTGACCTCGGCGCTGGCCGGCACCCTGGTCAACCTGGGTGCGGACAGCCCGGTCGACGCGGCGCGGTCCATGACCTTCGGGATCGCCGGGATCACCGTGCTCGGCGTGGCCACGGCCGCGCTCACCGCCCGCCGCCTCGGGCGGTGAGGACGGCCGTCGCACCCGAGCGGGCCCCGGATCTCCCCCCGTCGGGGGACCCGGGGCCCGCTCATGACCGGCTCAGGAGGCCGGGCCGACCCGGACGGTGGTGATCCGCCCGCCCTGGGACTCCCGGACGACCTCGATCCTGGTGTTGGTGTCCGGCACCTTCACCGTGAGCTGCGGGGTCGCCGGATCGGCGTACACCCCGCTGTGGTCGTCGAACACCGGGACGGCCGGCTCGCTCGGGATCCGCACCGCGACCCCGCCCTTGTGCAGGGTGAACGGCGTGGTGGGCTTGAGCGAGAAGGTGGCGTCGAAGGTCTGCGCCCGCGCGTTGACCGGCGTGCCGTCGGCGAAGCGGATCGGCGCCGGGTGGGCGTCGATCGGCAGGATCAGCCCGCCGCCGGGGTGGTCCTTGGTGTTGTTGTCGCCGTACGAGGTGTCCCAGAGCCAGAGCAGGACGCCCTCCTGGTACGGGTAGGTGTCGACCACGTTGGCCTTGCCCGGGACGCCGGTGTAGCCGAAGTTGTACGGGCCGGTCTTCAGGAACGCCCCGTAGCCGGTGTAGCGGCGGTTCTCGGCGATGTAGGCGCGCGGGTGCTGCTTGACGGCGGTGCGGCCGGTGATGACGGTGAAGCCGTTGGCCGTCCAGCCGTTCGCGCCGTTCTCGGCGCCGTCGACGAACAGCTCGGTGCCGCCGGCGGTGGCCCGCACGGCGTCCACCAGCACGCCCTTGCCGTGGGTGTTGCCGTCCGAGGTGACGTGGAAGCGCAGCCGGACCTGCTGCCCGAGGTAGCCGTCGAGCGGGATGTGCAGCTTCCGGTAGCTGCCCGACGTGCCGCTGAGCCCGGGGGTGTTGGCGCTGGTGTTGCCGATCGGCGCGCCGTCCACGGTGCCGCCCAGGGCGGTCCAGTGCTTGCCCTGGTCGGTGGAGGCCTCGACGGTCAGGAAGTCGTAGTCCTGCTCGACGTCGTACCAGACCGCGGCGTCCAGGGCGGCCGGGTCGGCCGCGGTGCGCAGATCGACCTCCCGGGCCAGGGAGTTGTCGAGGTTGTCGCCGGTGTCGCTCCACCACTGCCTGCCGCCCTCGTACGGGTCGGCGAGGTCGGTGCTGGTGGTGCCGTCCGGCAGGTGCACCAGCACGGCCTGTGCCTGGTCGGTGTTGTAGCTGCTCACCCCGAGGGCGTGGCTGGACCGGGTGGCGGCCTGCGCCTCGTCGTAGTTGAGCCAGCCGAACTGCAGCTTGCTCCAGGCGTCGAGGTCGCCCGGGTAGCCGCCGGTGGTGTTCGGGCCCTTGCCCAGGTACGAGCCGGAGGACATCAGCGACCAGAAGTTGACGCTGTTGTCGCCGCCGCTGGTCGGGTAGAGGTCCGGCAGGCCGAGGTTGTGGCCGTACTCGTGGGCGAACAGGCCGACACCGCTGTTCTCGCCGGCCTGGACGTAGTCGTAGACGTAGAGGCCGGTGTCGCCGACGGGCGCGCCGCCGATCTTGTCCCCGTCCGGGCCGGTCTGCCCGGTGGCGTCCGGGAAGGCCCAACTGCGGTGCGCCCACAGCGCGTCGGCGCCCTGGGCGCCGCCGCCCCAGGTCTCGTCCACCCCGGCGTGGACCACGATGACGTTGTCCAGGTAGCCGTCGGGCTGGTCGAAGTCGCCGTCCTTGTCGTGGTCGTAGCGGTCGTAGACGTCGTACTGGGCGAGCTGGGCCTTGATGTCGGCGGCGGAGCGGCCCTTGGCGATCTCGCCGTCGTACCAGGCCTTGACGGCGTCCCGGACGAACTCCTGGGCCTGGGTCCAGGCGCCGGAGCCCTGGGGGCCCTTGTTGCTGCCGTAGCGGGCCTCGTTGTACGGGACGGTGACCCAGTCGCTGACGGTGCCCTCGACGTCGTACCGGCCGGAGGACTGGGTGCGGTAGTAGTTGCGCATCGACACCGCGCCGGGCGTGTCGTCGAAGAACATCTTCTGGTAGTACGCGCGGTCGAAGTCCGGGGACCACAGCGTGTGGTTGTCGTTCTTGCCCGGCTGGGGGATCTGGTTGTGGCGGGGCCCGGGGGTGCCGCCGTAGCGGGGCTGACCGTTCCACTGGGTCGAGTCGTCGACTTGGTCGCCGAACTGGGCGAGGATCACGAAGACCTTGTCCGTGCGCTGGTGGGCCAGTTGGACGTAGTCGTTGCCGATCCGCACCTTCGCCGGGGCGCGCTTGTCGGCGGTCTTGGCGACGGTGCCCTTGTTGAGCTGCTCCAGGGCCTTGCCGCGAAGCGCCTGGCGCTCGCGCTCCTGCGGGACGAGCGGCGCCGGCGGGGCCTCGGCGCCCTGCGGGGCGGCGTCGGAGGCCGCGGCGGCGGTGACGGTGAGCGGTGCGGGGGGCGCGGCCTGGGCGGGGGTGCCGAGGAGGGTGGCCGCTATCGCGCTCGTGGTGAGCGCGGCGGCGAGGGCCGCGGACAGTCTGCGCAACTGACCTGTCCTTTCCGGGGGATGAGGGTGCTTCGGGGTGCCTCGGGGGAGCGGGCGGTGAAGCGCAGGTAATATTTCACATGTCACGGGTCACGTGGAAGAGGTTCGGGCGCGCGAAAGGGCGCCGCACCCGGAGGTGCGACGCCCCTTCTCGGAGGCCCGCTCGGCCGGTGCCGACGTCGGCCGGCCGGCGCCGGTCGTCGCCGTCAGCGGGTGGTGTACTCCAGTGCCACGCTGACCACCACCAGCACGCCGTACACCACCGCCAGCGTGGTCCGCCCGCCGGCGTACAGCGCGAGGGCGGCCGTACCGAGCGTCAGCAGCTTGAGCACGATCTCGGCGGCCAGCGGCAGCCGGTACTTGGGCCCGCCCGCGGCCAGGAACAGGCCCCAGACGGTGGCCGCCACGGCCGGCGCGCCGAGCCCCAGCAGCAGCCGGGTGGCCAGGCTGGAGCCGGCCTTGAAGCCCCAGTAGCCGAGCGCCGCCAGCATGGCGAGCTCCAGTCCGAAGGCGAGGCCGGCGTTTCCGACGGTCAGCGGCGTCCACTGGCGCTGCCCGACCGGGCCGGGTCTGTCGATCTTCATCTCGTTGCTCTCCCCGTTCCGCTGCTCCGCCCGGGCCGGGCGGCGATCACGCGGAGTGTCGCAGCCGGGCCCGGACGGCGCAATGGAACGGCGGCCGCGACTCAGCCCAAGGCGTCGCGGAGGAAGGAGAGTTCGGCCACCGTCAGCCGCTCGTTCATCCCGTCCGGGGTCATGTGGGTGACGCCCGGCAGCGGCAGCACCGCGTGCGGGCGGCCGGCCGCGGTGAGCGCCTGGGACAGCAGCAGGGTGTGCGAGGGGTGGACGTTGTCGTCGGCCAGCCCGTGGATCAGCAGCAGCGGCCTGGTCAGCCCGGGCGCGTCGGCGAGCAGGCAGTCGGCGGCGTAGCCCTCGGGGTTGTCCTGCGGCAGGCCGAGGTAGCGCTCGGTGTACGCGGTGTCGTACTGCCGGAAGTCGGTCGGCGGGGCGCCCGCGCAGGCGGCGTGGAAGACGTCCGGGCGGCGCAGCACGGCGAGCGCGGCGAAGTAGCCGCCGTACGACCAGCCGCGCACGCCGACCCGGCCGAGGTCGAGGTCCGGGTGCTCGGCGGCGAGCGCGTGCAGCGCGTCGACCTGGTCGTCCAGGGCGGCCTGCGAGAAGCGGCGGAAGATCGCCCGGGTGAAGTCCGGGGAGACGAACGGGGTCCCGCGGTTGTCGGTGGTGACCACGGCGAAGCCCTGGTCGGCCCACCACTGGCGGAGCTGCCAGCGGCGCGGTTCGGCCGCCACGGCCTGGTAGCCGGGCCCGCCGTAGACGTCCAGCAGCACGGGCAGCCGGCGGCCGGGGGCGTGCCCGCGCGGGTAGACCACGGCGGTCGGCAGTCCGCGGTCGGTGACCCGGGCGAAGCGCGGGCGGACGCGGTACGGCAGGGCGGCGCTGAGATCGGTGAGCCGCAGTTCGCGGCCGTCGCGCAGGAGCCTGCGGTGGATGCCGTCGGCGCCGGCCGAGGTGAGCAGCAGGGTGTCGGCGGCGGCGAGCGCGGAGTGCACGCCGGGGCCGGTGGCGAGCGGCTCGGGTGCGCCGCCGTCCGGGTCGATCAGGTGGACGGACTGGTCGGCCGGGTCGCCCTGGCCGGTTTCGCAGAGCAGTCGGCCGCGCAGCCGTCCGACCACCCGGCGGATCTGCAGCCCGCTGGTGTCCAGCGGCTTGCCGTCCAGGGCGAGGCCGCGGGCCTGCGGGGTGTCGTGGACGGTGAGCAGTCGGCCGTCGGGCAGCCGGTCGGGGGTGCCGGGCAGGTCGTCCACCCAGAACTCGTCGGTGGTGCGGGAGAGTTCGCGGGTCTCGCCGGTGGCCGGGTCGGCGGTCAGGAGCAGGACGCGCTGCTGCAGCCGGTCGGCGACGGTGAGCAGCACCTCGTGGTCGGAGGCCCAGGAGGCGGCGCAGAGGTACGGGAACTCCTCGGCGTCCCAGTGCAGTCGGACCCGCCCGCCGTCGAGGCCGAGGACCCACAGCTGGACGTCCGCGTTGGGGCCGCCGGCCTGCGGGTAGGCGAAGTCCTCGGGCGCCTCGGCGGGGCGCGCCGGGTCGGCGAAGTACCGCCGGGGAAGGGCGGATTCGTCCACCCGGGCGGCCAGCAGCGCGCCGCCGTCCGGTCGCCACCAGTGGCCCCGGGCGCGGCCGAGCTCCTCGGCGGCCGCGAACTCGGCGACGCCCCAGCGGGCGCCGTCGGCCGGGGAGAGCGGGTCGAGGCCGGGGGTGACGTACAGCGCGTCGTCGGCGACGTAGGCGACGCGCTGGCCGGTGGCGTCCGGCCGGGGGTCGAACGCGGGCCCGGCGACGGGGAGTTCGTCGCTGGTGCCGGCGGCGGTGTCGGTGCGGAACAGCCGGCCGTCCAGGGTGAAGACGGCGACCGCGAGGTCGGCGGTGGCGGCGTAGCCGCCGATCCCGGCGGCGACCAGCCGGGTGCGTTCGCGCAGGCGGCGCTCGACGACGGGCAGGTCGTCGCGGCGGCCGGTGCGGCCGGGCAGCAGCGCGGCGGGGTCGGCGACCAGCCGCTCCTCGCCGGTGGCGGTGTCGAGCAGGTGGAGGCGGTCGACCGGATCCTCGGAACCGGTCGAGCGGAGCAGCAGCAGCCGGGTACCGTCCTCGGCGAAGGTGTACGCGCGCGGCGCACCGAAGGTGAACCGGCCGGTACGGGCGCTGAGGGCAAGGAAGGCGTCGGTGATGGTCACGGCCGCATCGTGGTCGCGCGGTGTGCGGCGCGACCAGTAGTCTGCCATGTGAAATGTCACACACCATGCAGCTCGTACCTGTCACGCATCGCGGAGGACGTCAGTGATCGAGGACCTGCGGACCGCCGAGCCCCCGGCCCCGCTGCCCGCCGCCGAGGGCCTGTTCGGCGTCTCGGCGGACGCCGCCCACCTGAACCACGGCTCGTTCGGCGCCGTGCCCCTCCCGGTGCAGCGCGCGCAGGAACGGCTGCGGACCGAGCACGAACGCGACCCGGACGGCTTCTTCGCCGACCTGCCGGCCCGGATCGCCGCCGCCCGAACCCTGCTCGCCGCCGAGCTGGGCACCGACCCGGACCGGCTCGCCCTGGTCACCAACGTCACCGAGGCGGTCGCGATCGTCCTGGACAGCCTCCCGCTCGCCCCCGGCGACCGGATCCTGGTCACCGACCACGGCTACGGCGCGGTCACCGCGGCCGTCGCCCGCAAGGCCGCCGAGACCGGCGCCGAGGTGGCCGTCGTCCGGCTGCCGCTGGACACCCCGGACGAGCGGGCCGTCCGGGAGGCCGTGCTCGCCGCCGTGGACGGGCGCACCACCGTCGCCGTCCTGGACCAGCTCACCTCGCCCACCGCCCGCCTGGTGGCCGGCCCCGCCCTGCTCGCCGACCTGCGCGCCCGCGGCGTGACCGCCGTCGTCGACGGCGCCCACGCCCCCGGCATGCTGCCCGCCCCGGCCGAACCCGACGCCGACTTCTGGTTCGGCAACCTGCACAAGTGGGCCTTCGCCCCGCGCGCCACCGGCGTCCTCGCCGTCCGCCCCGAGTGGACCGCCCGGGTCCGCCCGCTGGCGCTCTCCTGGGAGCACGACAAGGGCTACCCGGGCAACGTCGAGTGGCGCGGCACCTGCGACTACACGCCCTGGCTGGCCGCCCCGGCCGGCTTCGACCTGCTGCGCACCCTCGGCCCGGCGGCGGTGGCCGCGCACAACACCGCGCTCGCCGCGTACGGGCAACGCGTACTGGCCGAGCGGGCCGGGCTGGCACCGCTGCCCGCCACCCCGGGGGTGTGGATGCGTGCCGTACGGCTGCCGGCCGGCCACGCCGAGAGCGAGCCGCAGGCCCGGGCGCTGATGGCCGCCGTGTGGGAGCGGCTGCGCACCCGGATCGCCGTCCGCCCCTGGGCCGGCGGCGGGGTGCTGCGGATCAGCGCGCAGCTGTACAACCGGGCGGAGGAGTACGAGCGGCTGGCGGACGGGCTGGTGGACGTGCTGAAGGCGTAGGGGTGCCCGCGCGGGTCCGGTCGCGAACCGGTCCGGCGACGCGCAGGTCCGGCGACGCGGATCCGGCTACGTGCCGGTCGCGCCGAGAACCGGTCCCGCTACGCGCCGGTCCCGCTACGCGCCGGTCCCGCTACGCGCCGGTCCCGCTACGCGCCGGTCCCGCTACGCGCCGGTCCCGCGCAGGGCCTGGTCCCGCGCAGGGCCTGGTCCGGGTCCGTCCGCAGCTCGGCGAGCAGCAGGTTCCGGTCGGCGAGCAGGCCGGTGAGGATCCGCCGGGCCGAGCGCAGCAGGTCCGCGACGTCCCCGCCGGCCAGCGCGTAGACCACCGTGCTGCCCTCCCGGGTGGCCGTGACGATGCCGGCCCGGCGCAGCACCGCGAGCTGCTGGGAGAGGCTGGAGGGCTCGACCTCCAGCTCGGCGAGCAGCCCGCGGACGGGCGTCGGCCCGGCCTGCAGCAGCTCCAGCACCCGGATCCGGACGGGATGGCCGAGCATCCGGAAGAACTCGGCCTTCACCTGGTAGAGCGCCCCCGGCCGCCGGCCGGGAGGTACCCCGATGGTCACGAGGCCCCCCTTCCTGGTGTCGGTCCGGGTCTCAGATCTCCAGCGAGAGTTCGATCCGCTTGAGCTGGTGGCGGGCCATCGCGAGGTTGGAGCGGCTGCGGTTGAGCGCCAGGAAGAGGAACAGGCCGCGGCCGCTCGGCGTCGTGATCGGCCGGACCATGTGGTACTGGTTGGTGAGGGTGATCAGGATGTCCTCGATCTCGTTGTCGTGCAGGTTGAGGAGCTCCATCGCCCGCATCTTGGCGCGGACCACGTCGGTGTTCCCGGCCGCGGCGACGTTGAGGTCCAGCTCGTTGCCGTCGCCGAGGCTGCCGAGCGCCATGCCGCTGCCGTAGTCGACGAGGGCGACGCCGATGGCGCCGTCGATCGACATGGCCTCTTTCAGGGACGTCTCCAGGTTCGCCATCGTGGCTGTCCTCCCGTGCGTTGGTGGCTGTGACGACGACGGTAGGGAGGACCGGCGGCGAACCACCGGGGATGACCGGAGACGGCCGAAGCTGGCGCAATCGTGATCACTTGAAGACATTTGCAACTATGGATCTGAGAGAGGAGTGATCTCCTCGCACGGAAAAACGGTGCTATCGATGTCAGTCCTCCCGGGTAACCTCTCGCTGAGATGCGAGATCACACCAACCACACCCGGACGGCGATGAACACCCCCGATCCAGAGCCCCAGGACGACCGGGAGCTCAGCCCCGCCGAGGCGTACGCGGCCAGCCGTCGCCGGGCCAAGGAGCAGGCCACCGCCCTGTACGGCTTCCAGCAGCTGTACGACTTCCCGCTGGACGACTTCCAGCTGGAGGCCTGCGAGACGCTGGAGGCCGGATCCGGCGTCCTGGTCGCCGCCCCCACCGGTTCCGGGAAGACCATCGTCGGCGAGTTCGCCGTGCACCTGGCCCTGGCGGCCGGGCGCAAGTGCTTCTACACCACGCCGATCAAGGCGCTCTCCAACCAGAAGTACGGGGACCTGGTCAAGCGCTACGGCGCCGCCAAGGTCGGCCTGCTCACCGGCGACAACACCGTCAACGGCGACGCCCCCGTGGTGGTCATGACCACCGAGGTGCTGCGCAACATGCTCTACGCGGGCTCCAGCACCCTCGACGGCCTCGGCTACGTCGTCATGGACGAGGTGCACTACCTCGCCGACCGCTTCCGCGGCGCCGTCTGGGAGGAGGTCATCATCCACCTCCCCGAGTCGGTCACGCTCGTCTCGCTCTCCGCGACCGTCTCCAACGCCGAGGAGTTCGGCGACTGGCTGGACACCGTGCGCGGCGGCACCAAGGTGATCGTCTCCGAGACCCGCCCGGTGCCGCTGTGGCAGCACGTGATGGCCGGCAACCGGATGTACGACCTGTTCGCCGACCCCGACCGGGACGGCCGCCCCAAGAACAACCTGAAGAACCCCGGCAAGGCCGTCAACCCCGAACTGGTCCGGCTCGCCCGCTCCGAGCTCGACCGCAACCCGCGCGACCGCTTCGGCCGCGGCCGGGGCCGCTCCATGCCCAACGGCCGTCCCGGCCGGGTCTGGACGCCGGGCCGGGTGGACGTCATCGACCGGCTCGACGCCGAGGGCCTGCTGCCCGCGATCACCTTCATCTTCAGCCGGGCCGGCTGCGAGGCCGCCGTCCAGCAGTGCCTCAGCTCCGGCCTGCGGCTCAACAAGGACGCCGACCGCGCCCTGGTCCGCGCCATCGTCGAGGAGCGCTGCGCCGACATCCCCGACGAGGACCTGCACGTCCTCGGCTACTTCGAGTGGCTGGACGGCCTGGAGCGCGGCATCGCCGCCCACCACGCCGGCATGCTGCCCCGGTTCAAGGAGGTCGTCGAGGAGCTCTTCGTGAAGGGCCTGGTCAAGGCCGTCTTCGCGACCGAGACCCTGGCGCTCGGCATCAACATGCCCGCCCGCTCGGTGGTCATGGAGAAGCTGGTCAAGTGGAACGGCGAGACCCACGCCGACATCACCCCCGGCGAGTACACCCAGCTCACCGGCCGGGCCGGCCGGCGCGGCATCGACGTCGAGGGCCACGCCGTGGTGCTCTGGCAGCGCGGCCTCGACCCGGAGGCGCTGGCCGGGCTGGCCGGCACCCGCACCTACCCGCTGAAGTCCTCGTTCCGGCCGTCCTACAACATGGCCGTCAACCTGGTCTCCCAGTTCGGCCGGCACCGCTCGCGCGAGCTGCTGGAGACGTCCTTCGCCCAGTTCCAGGCGGACCGCTCGGTGGTCGGCCTGGCCCGCCAGGTGCAGCGCAACGAGGAGGGGCTGCAGGGCTACCGCGAGTCGATGACCTGCCACCTCGGCGACTTCGACGCGTACATGGAGCTGCGCCGCCGGCTGAAGGACCGCGAGAACGAGCTGGCCCGCGAGGGCACCAGCCAGCGCCGGGCGGCCGCCGTCGAGTCCATCGAGCAGCTCAAGCCTGGCGACGTCATCCACGTCCCCACCGGCAAGTTCGCCGGCCTCGCCCTGGTCCTCGACCCGGGTCTGCCGCCGGTCAACCGCTCCGGCCGGGGCGGCTCGCGGCACCCGGACTTCCAGGACGGCCCGCGCCCGGTGGTGCTCACCGCCGAGCGCCAGGTCAAGCGGCTCGCCATGATCGACTTCCCGCACCCGGTCGCCGCGATCGAGCGGGTGCGCATCCCCAAGTCCTTCAACCCGCGCAGCCCGCAGTCCCGCCGCGACCTCGCCTCGGCGCTGCGCACCAAGGCCGGCCACCTGGAGCCCGAGCGGTTCCGCCGCGGTCGCGCGGCCGCCGCCGACGACCCGGAGATCACCCGGCTGCGGACCGAACTGCGCCAGCACCCCTGCCACGGCTGCTCCGACCGCGAGGACCACGCCCGCTGGGCCGAGCGCTACCACCGGCTGCACCGCGACACCGAACTGCTCGAACGCCGGATGCGCTCGCGCACCCACACCATCGCCCGCACCTTCGACCGGGTCTGCGCCCTGCTCACCGACCTCGGCTACCTGCGCGGCGACACCGTCACCGACGACGGCAAGCGGCTCGGCCGGCTCTACGGCGAACTCGACCTGCTGGCCTCCGAGTGCATCCGCGAAGGCGTCTGGAGCGGCCTCGCCGCGGCCGAACTCGCGGCCTGCGCCTCGGCGCTGGTGTACGAGGCCCGCCAGTCCGACGACGCCGGCGCCCCCCGGGTGCCGGAGGGCGCGGCCAAGGAGGCGCTCGGCCAGATGGTCCGGATCTGGGGCCACCTGGACGCCCTGGAGGAGCAGCACCGGATCAACACCGCCGAGGGCGTCGGCCAGCGCGAACCCGACCTCGGCTTCGCCTGGGTCGCCTACCGCTGGGCCCTCGGCCACAACCTCGACCAGGTCCTGCGCGACGCCGACATGCCGGCCGGCGACTTCGTCCGCTGGACCAAGCAACTGATCGACGTCCTCGGCCAGATCCAGGACGCCGCCGGCGAGGACGTCGAACTCCGCAAGACCGCCCGCAAGGCCGTCGACGGCCTCCGCCGCGGCATCATCGCCTACTCCTCGGTGGGCTGACGCCCGCCATCCCCAAGGGCCCGGGCTTCGAGACCAGTCTCGAAGCCCGGGCCCCTTGCCGTCCCACCCCCCACCCCCCACCCCCCTACAGCGCGGGAAGGGAGAAGGCCGGGCCCGCGCTGATCGCGCTGGCCCGGCCTTGGTGTGGTTCTGATGTTGCGGTGGGGGTTCGGAAAGCCCGCGCCCCAGATGCTCTGGGGCGCGGGCCGAAGATGTGAGAGCTCCGAGCGCCTGTCAGGTTGGATTTCAGGCGTCCCAGGCGCTCACGACCGGCTCGGGCCATTCCGGCTCCGTTGCCGCAAGGTCCGCGGGAAGCAGGGCGAGCAGCAGCGAACGGCCATCGGCAACGGCCCGCAAGGCAGCCTCTTGAGCTTCGTCCTTGGTATCGAACATCCCGTCGCCCACAGTCTCATTGTGAGGGGGTTCGCCGACCTCGCCGACCCACTGGGACGCACCCGGCCACACCCGGACGTGGGTCAGCCGGGAAGGCTCCGGCAGTCCGGTGATGCCCCGGGCGGCGGCTTCCTTGATCACGTCTTCGATGGTCATGTTCGGGCTCTCCTCATCTCGGCCAGTGCAGCGTCCAGTCGCGCAGAACGGACGACGGCTGAAAGGTCGGTCGCGGTGTGCGCATAGTGCGCGGCTTCTTCCCGAGCACCTTGGCGGTAGAGCACAGTGGCCAGCTTGGCAGTGTCGATCGCCTTCGAGCGGGCCCGGTTGGACGTTTGGGAGTCCACGGCCCGCCGGAGCCGGGACACCAGATCGGAGACCGGCCTGTCCTTGACCAGCGCCAGCAGGTAGAGAGCATGCCCGGTCTCTCCGTGGAGCTTGTGCTCGGTGAAGTACCACATCCAGCGCGGTTCGCTGCGGAGATCGGTGACGCGACTGTAGATCGACTCCGCGAGGGCGATCTGCCGCATGACCTCGCTCTCATCGCCCTGGATGGCGTACGCCTGGGCCTTCACGGCTGCGATCATCGAGAGTGCCGACAAGGGAACGTTGCCCATCGCTCTGTCGGCGAGCGCCACGGCGTCCTTCGACCTGTGTTCGGCAATCTCTTGACGAGCGAGGCCGGTTGCGACGTGACACAGGAGTCCGTCGTCGCCCGCCTCCTGTGCCGCCCTGATGCCGAGTCCGAAGGTGTTCCGTGAGGGGCCACTCTGACCCGCGTCGAACGCTGCCCAAGCGGCGAGGTCCGCGAGGTTGGCGATCTGGCCGCACAAACGATCGCGGACACGCGGCCCCATTGATGCCTTGGTGAGATCGACGACGCTTCGTAGCTCGCCGAAAGCAAGATGGCGGGTGGCTAGGCCGCCGCTGCGCCGGTCCCACTCCTCCAAGGCGAAGGTTCGCTCTGCGATGTCCTCAATGTCTTTCATTCCCACGGAAGATGGGCAAGGCATCACATCGGGAAGGATCGAGGCCAGCGAGACGGACAGGAAATCTCGGCGCTTCGATTCACTCACCTCCTCGCGGTCTCGCCGGGTCCTCTTCGAGAACAGCCCCAGCTCTGCGTTCGTGGCCACGCCGAAGACGCCGCGTAGTGCGTCGCGGACGTCCCCGTCCGGCCAGCCGATCACGCCACGTTCTAATCGGCTGATCACGTTGGCGTCAATCGCGGACTCTCGCCCTGTCGCAGCCTTGATCCGGGCGTTCACCCGATTCGCGACTTCCCTTTGTGTCCACTCTCGCCCGAGGCGAAGCCTGCGTAGTGCGTCGTTGGTCATCTCGGACCCGTCCGTGCGGTGCCGCTGCTGGGAGTCAGACCGCCTAGTGAAGTGCCTAGCGTCTGCCTACAGGATCGCCCTGTTCCGACCCGCAGCGCAGGCGTTTTGATGAGTCTCAGTCGCTCGGGGTGATGGATCGATCACTCCAGGTCTGTCGGAAGGGCCCTGAGCGGCGCTATCGCAACCTGCCCGCTCTCAACCTGGGGGCCCGTATGTCAGTCAGTGCCAGTGCAACGCCGGCCGATCGTTCGGACGGCGCACTTGTCAGGATTCCCAAGGTTCGGCCTGACGACGCCAGGTGCTCGCTGGAACTGTCCTGCCGTCCCGAATCCGCCAGGCCCGCTCGCAGGTTGGTGGCTGCTGCGCTGACCGCCTGGTCCGCCGATGAGTTGTGTGACGTGGCCGAGCTGCTGGTCAGTGAGCTGGTCGCCGATGCGGCCAAGCACACGGGCTGCACGCGGATTTCCGTCTCGGTGCACCGGCGGAAGAGCTGCGTGTGGGTGGGTGTGCGGGACTCGTCCGGTGCGTTGCCCTGCCGGTCGGAGCCGAAGCGCGAGGCCGAGTCCGGGTACGGCCTGGGTTTGGTGGAGACGCTTTCCTCTCGTTGGGGGGGTGGCCTGGGCTCCGCGCGGGAAGTGGGTCTGGTTCGAGCTGACGACGGCGACTTCGTGACGGCGGAGCGGGCTGCGCAGACGGTCGTCAGCGCGGCCTGATGCGAGGCCCCGTTCCGACCGGCCACTACTGGCGGCCGGGCGAGTGCTGAGCGCCGCACAACCATGAACCGAACAAGGAAACGGAGTTCACATGGAAGTGGCCCGAGGGTCCTTCATCACCCTTGACGGCCTCAGCGCGAGCGGGAAGACCACCGTCGCGCCGTTGGTCGCAACCCTTCTCGGCGGTGTCCACCTGACGGACGGGACGTTGCCGACGTTCCCCCGTGTGCGTGCGGAGGTCGACGCCACCGGCGTCCTGCCGGCGCGGTTCCACTGGTGGATGATGGCGAACCACATCAAGTCAGAGGCGGCCCGCGCTCTCGTTGAGAGCGGCCGGACGGTGGTGGTCGAGTCCTACTTCCCGCGCACTGTGGCCACCCACCGGGCCATGGGACACGACTGCGCTCCCGGGTACCCGAGCGGGGCCCTCGTTCCGGACGTGGCGATCCTGCTGGAGGTCGACGAGCGGGTGCGCCAGGACCGCCTTCGTCGCCGGGCCGAGCTCGGGAAGCTGAGCTACTGGCACCAGCGTGAGGAGCCGAACATCGCCGAGAGCTCCCGCGTGTACTGGATGTTCGGCCTCGTCCGCATGGACGGCACCGACCGCACGCCGGAGGAGGTGGCCACCGCGATCGCCGCTATCGTGCGCTCGAATGTCCCGAACCCGTACCAGGAAAGGGCAACCTCCCATGACCGCAACTGAGTTCGAAGCAAAGGTCCTCGGCATCGACCCGGAGAAGATCCGCGCTCTGCTGACCGGATCCGGGGCGGAGCACGTGGCCGACCGGTTCCAGCGCCGCTACGTCTACGACATCCCCGGTCGGCCCGGTGCATGGGTCCGCCTGCGCGACACCGGCCGTGACGTCACGTTGTGCGTCAAGGAGGTCCACTCCGACGCGATCGACGGCGTGACCGAGACGGAGACGGTCGTCGGCGACTTCGACATCGCGAACGCGCTCCTCGGCAAGCTCGGGTATCAGCCGAAGGCGTACCAGGAGAACCGGCGGTCCTCCTGGACGCTGGGCGGCGCGGCGGTCGAGATCGACGAGTGGCCGCTGATCCCGCCGTACCTGGAGATCGAGGGGGACAGCGCCGATCACGTCCACGCGACGGCGCTCGCGCTCGGCCTCCCGCTGGGCGAGCTGACGAGCGAGAACACGACCAAGGTCTACCGCCGGTACGGGATCGACATCGAGGCGATCCCCCGGCTGACGTTCGAATGAAAGGAGGAACGCCGTCCCAGTGACCCAACGCCCGGCGGTCCGGATCGTCCGGGACAACACCATCCGCGTCAAGGTGATCGACGCCTGCGGGATGGCCTGCACGTTCTGCCACAACGAGGGCACGCCCGTGACCGCCGACAACAAGGGCCGCACGCTGCTGCCCTTCCTGTCGGGGCCCGGCCGGACCGGACGCGTGTCGATCTACAGAGAGACGAACGGTGTCGACTTCCTCTCGGCGAAGATGGCCCCGGACATGTCCTTCCGGCGGGCGGTCCGAGCGGTGGCGAGGGCCTTCGACGCGGGCGAGGTGCACCTCACCGGAGGGGAGCCCACGCTTCACACGGAGGTGGCCTCGCTGGTCTCGGCACTGACCGGAATGGGGCTGAGCGTCGGGATGACCAGCAACGGGGAGCGCGGGCGCCAGGTGATGCCGGCGTGCTCGGCGGCCGGCCTCAACCGGGTCAACGTCTCGGTCTTCGGCACCACCGCCGAGGAACTCCAGGCCGTCCAGTCCGAGCGCTTCAACTCGGCGGGCCTGGCGGACTCGAAGGTCCGCGCTGCACAGCAGACCATCCGCGCCGCCGTCTCCAACGGCGTGAAGGTCTCCGTGAACATCGTCGTTCCCGGCATGGCCCACGTCGGCCGGGTCGTCAACCTGGTCGAGTCGTACGGGCAGTTCGCGGACGTTCGGATGCTCACCAGCATCCAGGACGGAACGGAGTCGACTGCGGCGATCGCCGAGGTGTTGGCCCGCGTCGGTGCGGACCCGGTGCTCCGGACCTTCACCGCCGGCACCTCCGATGAGCGCACCCTGTACCGGGCGCTCGGCGGCCGGGCGGTCTACGTCAAGCGGCTCCTGCCAGTGCGGCTTCCGGACACGTGCGCGTCGTGCCGGTTCAACAACGACACGGACTGCCAGGAGGGCTACTACGGCATCCGCCTGTACCTCAGCGAACACGGTGAGTACATGGTCGGTGTCTGCATCCAGCGGATGGACCTCTGCGTGCCTGTGGCCGATCTGCCGAGGAGCGGGATCGTGGAAGAGGTGCGGGCTTTCAAGGACGCCGAAGTCCGCCGGCTGGTGAGCGAGTACGGCGCCGCTGCCTGACGGGGGTCGAAATGCGGTGGTCGGCCGTTGGCTGGACCATCGAGGAGCTCGTACGGAGCCGGCTCGCACGTTCGCACCGAACGTGCGAGCCGACTCCGTATGCCCGGCGTCCTCCCGCCGCGCCGCCTCCTGCCGTTTCCACCGCCGCGGGGTGCCGGGAGGGGGGTGAAAAGGGCAGGAGGGGTGAGGTCCGGTTCGTGCATGATGACCGGATGAATCGTCGTGACCAGCGCTTCCACGTCATCGTGCTGTCGAACTTCGCGAGGGGCTTCGACAAGTACGCGTTCGCCTACGGCAAGGCGGGGATCCCGGAGAGCACCTTCCCCGACCGGTTCCACCTGCTGACCCGGGCGGAGTTGGGCATCGGCGTCGGCAAGGCGCGTCGCCTGCTGGACCGGCTGGCCGTCCCGGGCGACCGGCTGCTGGTGCTGGAGACCACGGTGGACCCGGACGAGCTGGTGCCCAACGCGTCGACCGGCCTCGGCATGGAACTCCGCGAGGCCCGCATCCGCCTGTCGGCCGTCCACGAACTGGACGGAGACGGCGAGGAGTTCACGCTGCGCCCGACGACCGTCGAGGACGCGATGGCGGCCTCCCTGGGGCTGCACGCGTCGGCGGAGCGCCGCTACGCCGGCCTGAGACCGCGCTCGGTCTCGGTGCTGCCGGTCGCCTCCGCCTGCCAGGCCCGCTGCTCGTTCTGCTTCTCCGCGGCTTCGATATCCAGCGACCAGCCGCCGGCCCGGGTCCCGTGGGACACGGTCGCCCACTGGCTGGAGCGCGCCCGCGCCGCGGGGGCCGAGCGGGCGGTGATCACCGGTGGCGGGGAGCCCACGCTCCTGCCGTTCGACCAGCAGCTGCGCCTGGTGTCCGCGTGCTCGGCGGCCTTCCCGAAGGTCGTCCTGATCACCAACGCGCACTCCCTGGCGAAGGGCGGGCACGACGACCGGGCCGGCAGGCTGGCGGCCCTGGGCGCCGCAGGCCTGAGCGTGCTGGCGGTCTCCCGGCACCACCAGGACGACGCCGTCAGCGAGCGGCTGATGGCGCTGCGCACGCCGGTGGGCTCGGTGGTCGACACCTGGCGCCTGGGCCGCGACCGCTGGCCGGGGCTGAGCCTGCGGCTGATCTGCGTGCTCCAGCACGGCGGCGTGGCCGACGCGGCCGGTGTCGCCGACTACCTCTCGTGGGCGGCGGCCCTCGGTGTCGAGGAGGTCTGCTTCAAGGAGCTCTACGTCTCCACCAGCACCGAGTCGCTCTACTTCGACCGCGCCGCCAACGTCTGGAGCCGGGAGCACCAGGTCTCGCTGTCCGTCGTCACCGGGTTCGCCGAGCGGCACGGCTTCGAGCCGGCGAGCCGGCTGCCCTGGGGCGCCCCGGTGTACCGCGGCAGCTGGGACGGCCGGCCGATGCGGATCGCCGCGTACACGGAGCCCAGCCTGCTCTGGGAGCGCACCAGCGGGATCGCCCGCAGCTGGAACGTCCTGGCCGACGGCCGCTGCTACGCCTCCCTGGAGGACCGGGCCAGCGAGCTCCTGGCGGAAGGCGCGGCGGCATGAGGTTCGAGGGGTTCCAGGACTTCCGGCAGCGCCGACTGGCCGCCGAGCCGACGCTGTTGGACGCCGCCGAGACCAATCTGTACCGGTCGCTCGCCGAGCTGCGGCCGCAGCCGCCGACGGAACCGCGCACGGTGTACCGCTGCGACCTCGCCCGGGCCTGGCTGCGGCGCTACGAGCTGCCGGAGGAGTGGTCCCGCCGCGCCATGGTCTGCCGAGGGGTCCGGCACGGGCTCGGCGTGGTGTTCCGGCGGCTGCATGCCGAGCGGGCGCGGCTGTGGCTGCCCGGCGACGTGTACCCGGTCTACTTCGAGCTGGCCCGTGCCGCCGGCCTGGCGCCCGGGTCCTACCCGACGCTGCCGACGCCCGTCCTGCCGGGGTCGGCGGCGGACGACAGGCCCGAGTACCTGCTGCTCGCCAACCCCAGCAAGCCGCTCGGCCGGTACCTGTCCGACCCCGAGTGCGCGGCGGTGGTCGCGTGGCTGCGGGAGTCACCGCGCCGCCGGGTGCTGATCGACGGCGTCTACGACCTGGGGACGCCGTTCACCGCCGGCACGCGGCGACTGCTGGACACCGGTCGTGCGGTCCTGCTGCACTCGGTCACCAAGGGCTGGCTGTGGCCGCGCACCTTCGGCATCACCCTGCTGGGGCCCGAGGACACCGAACTGGCCGACGCGTTCCGGGCGGACCCGCCGACCCCCGACCACCTGCTGATCGCCGACCGGCTGTTGACCGAGCACGGCGGCGTGCCGGGCCGGGTCGTCGACGAACTGGCCGTACGGGCCGAGCGGTTGTTCGCACGGTTGCCGCAGGACGTGCTCGGGGCGATCCCGGCGGCGAGCCGGGCGTGCCCCGGCAACTACTTCTTCCCGGTGGACATCCCGGCGCAGACGCTCCTGCGCGAGCACCGGGTGCTCGCCCTGCCGGCCGGCGTGTTCGGGGAGGGCGACTGGTCCGGCTCCGTGCTGACCAGCCTCGCCGACGCCTTCGGCCGGCAGGCCTGAGCCTCGCCGTCAGTGTTGAGCCCCGCCGTCAGTGCCGGGCCCTGCCCCGCCGTCAGTGCCGGGCCCTGCCCCGTCGGCGCTGGGCCCCGCCGTCAGCGCTGCGCCAGGGCCTCCAGCACGCGTTCCAGGGAGGTGCCGAGGCCCCAGCGGGTGGAGAGGTGCTCCAGCGTCATCGGGTCGAGAGGCTCGTGGGGGAGGGCGGGGTCGAAATCCGGGAGCGGGGCGTCGTCGGCGACCCGGACGACCTTCGGGGCGACGTCGAGGTAGCCGCCGCCCTCGACGATGTTGCGGCGGCGGGCCGGGGTGAGCTTGGAGCCGAGGTCGAGGGCGGCGGCGCGGATGGCCGCGAGGTCCCCGTACTCGTTGATCAGCTGGACGGCGGTCTTCTCGCCGATGCCCTTGACGCCCGGCAGGCCGTCCGACGGGTCCCCGCGCAGGGCGGCCATGTCGGCGTACTGGGCGCCGCGCACGCCGTACTTCTCCAGCAGCAGCGCGTCGTCGGTGACCTGCAGGTTGCCCATCCCCTTGACGGGGTAGAGCACGGTGATCGCGCGGGCGTCGTCGACGAGTTGGAAGAGGTCGCGGTCGCCGGTGACGATCTGGACCGGGCCCTCCGCACGGGCGGTGAGGGTGCCGATCACGTCGTCCGCCTCGTAGCCGGGGGAGCCGACCCGGGCGATGCCGAGCGCGTCCAGCACCTGCTCGATCACCGGGACCTGCGGGGCCAGCGTGTCGGGCACCTCCTCCTCGCCGTCCACGGCCCCCTCCGCGACGCGGTGGGTCTTGTACGAGGGGACGAGGTCGACGCGCCACTGCGGACGCCAGTCGGCGTCCATGCAGGCGACCAGTTGGTCGGGCCGGTGGTCGTGGACGAGCCGGGCGATGAAGTCCAGCAGGCCGCGGACGGCGTTGACCGGCTCACCCTGCGGCGAGCGCAGGGTGTCCGGTACGCCGAAGTAGGCCCGGAAGTACAGGCTGGCGGAGTCGAGCAGCATCAGTCGCGGTGCGGTCACGCTCAGATCATGCCGTACGGGGGCGACATCGGGGGGCTTCCGCGAACGGGGGCCCGGCGGGTGGTCGGGGTTCTCCGTGGCGACGGACGGGTCCCCCGCGGTGACGGGCGACGGTCGGGTCCCCCGTGGCGACGGACGGGTCCCCCGCGGTGACGGGCGCCGGTCGGGGCCTCAATGGTCGTGCGGCCCGGCGCGGTGGACGGGGCCGTGGGCGTCGGCGCAGTGCTCGGCGGCGGTGTCGCCGGGGGCGGCGATCTGCAGTAGCGCGCCCGCCTCGTCCTCGCCGACGTGGTCGACCTGGAGCGTGCTGTGGGTGATCCCGTACTCGTCGGCCAGGCGGCGCTGGAGCTGGCGCCGGACGGCGTGGCAGTCGCCGCCCGGGGTGACCAGGATGTGCGCGGACAGCGCGGGCTGGTTGGAGGTGATCTCCCAGATGTGCAGGTCGTGGATCTCCTCGACCAGCGGCTCGGCGACCATCCGGTCGGCGACCGCGTCGGGGTCGATCCCGGCCGGGGCGGCCTCCAGGAAGATCCGCCCGGAGTCGCGGACCAGGGCGATGCCGGCCTTGAGCATCAGCGCGACGACGATCAGCGAGGCGATCGAGTCGGCCCGGGCGTAGCCGGTGAGCAGGACGACCAGACCGGCGACGGCGGTGGCGATGAACGCGTACAGGTCGGTCAGGACGTGCTGGAAGGCGCCCTCGACGTTGAGCGAGCTGCGATTGGCCTTGGACATGCACCAGGTGGCCGCGAGGTTGACCACGATCCCGACCAGCGCGGTGACCAGCACCAGTGAGCCGGTGACCTCCGGCGGTTCGATCAGCCGGGTGACGGCCTCGTAGCCCAGCCAGGCCGAGAGCACCAGCAGGGTGACCCCGTTGGCCTGCGCGGAGAGGATCTCGGCGCGCTTGAGGCCGTAGGTGTAGCCGCCGCGGGCCGGGCGGGCGGCGAGCCGCATCGCGACCAGGGCCAGCACGATCGAGGCGGCGTCGGTGAGCATGTGCGCCGCGTCGGAGATCAGTGCGAGGGACTGGGCGGCGAAGCCGACCGCGACCTCGCCGGCCATGAAGACGACGATCAGGGCGAGGGCGCTGAGCAGCCAGCGGCGGTCCGCGTCGGCGGCGACGCCGTGCGAGTGGCCGCCGTGGCCGCCGCCGTGCGCGTGCCCGTGCCCCCCGCGTCCGCGGCCGCCGGGCCGGTGTCCTCCCGGGCCGTGCGCGTGCTCATCGTCATGTGCATGATCGTCATGGGAGTGCTCATGCCCGGCCATTGCAGTCCTCTCTGGGCACACGGGTGGGAAAGTCGCGGGGTGCGATCGACCCGCACTCGAAGTGAACCGCAGAATGGACAAAGATCCAAAGGCTGTACTGGTGACCGTTGTCGTTGCCGTCGGGCGGCTGCGCCGACCGGGTGGCCGAGGCGCCGGGGCCGCGCCTGCCGTCCGGCCCGCAGCCGTGCGCCGCAGCCTCCGGGGCGCGGGGACACCGCGTGCCCCGGCAGGGCGAGGCCTGACCCCCGCCCCCGTACGGCCCCCCGCACCCGGCGCACCCGCACGGCCCGGCGCACCCGGCGCATTTGCAGGGCTCAGCGCACGGCCGCCGCGTCCAGGACGGCCACGTCCAGCCCGGAGATGTCGAGCGCCGCCGGGGTGGCCGCCCGGACGAGGGCCCGCATCAGCCGCAGGTCGTCCCCCTGTTCGGGGTGCCACTGCACGCCGAGGGTGAAGCCCGGCCCCTCCACCGCCTCCACGGTGCCGTCCGGCGCGTGGGCGCTCACCCGCAGTCCGGCCCCGACCCGGTCGACGGCCTGGTGGTGGAAGGTCGGCACCTCCAGTTCGCTCTCCTGCAGCAGCCCGCCGAGGAGCGTGCCCGGCACCGGCCGTACCAGGTGCGTGCCGTAGCGCCCGGGCGAGCCGTTGTGCACGTCCACCGGCACCACGTCCGGCAGGTGCTGGACCAGCGTCCCGCCGCACACCACGTTGAGGACCTGCATGCCGCGGCAGACCCCCAGCAACGGCATTCCCGCCGCCAGTGCCGCCCGGATCAACGCGACCTCCCAGGCGTCGCGTTCCGGCGAGTCCACCTCGGTGGCCGGGTGGGCGGGCTCGCCGTAGTAGGCCGGGTCGATGTCCGGCCCGCCCGCGATGACGAGGGCGTCCAGCCGGGCCAGCACCTCGGGTGCGCGTTCCGGGGCGTCGGGCGGCAGCAGGACGGCGATCCCGCCGGAGTCCTGGACGTACGCGGTGTAGCGCTCGGGGACGAGGGCCACCCGCCGGTCCCGCCAGTCGCTCCAGCTCGCGTTCACCAGATAGGTGCTGACGCCGATCAAAGGCCTGCGATCCATGGCGCGCATTCTCCTCCCGAACCATCTGATCCCTCGTCAACCACGCATATCGGCGCGCCACACCCGTCCGCCCTCTTCCGCCCCGCGACGCGGAGGCCGTACGGTTCGCTGTGACCGCATGATCTCAAAGAGTGATCGAGGAAGGACGGTTCAGCTGTGTCCGAACAGACCGCCGCGGGCTCGCCGCCCCGGCCGCCGCTGTCTCTGGACGAGCTGCGCGCCCTGGTGGACGCCGGCCAGGTGCACACCGTGGCGCTCGCCTTCACCGACATGCAGGGCCGGCTGCAGGGCAAGCGCTTCGCCGCCCGCTTCTTCCTCGACGAAGTCGCCGAGCACGGCGCGGAGGCCTGCGACTACCTGCTGGCCGTGGACGTCGACATGAACACCGTGGACGGCTACGCCTTCTCCTCCTGGGCGACCGGCTACGGCGACTTCGCGATGCGCCCGGACCTCGGCACGCTGCGGTTGATCCCCTGGCAGCCGGGCACCGCCCAGGTGACCGCCGATCTGGCCCGGCACGGCGGTCACCCGGTGGACGCCGCCCCGCGGCAGGTGCTGCGCCGGCAGATCGCCCGGCTCGCCGAGTACGGCCTGGCCGCCGACATCGGCACCGAGCTGGAGTTCCTGGTCTTCCGCGACACCTACGAGCAGGCCTGGTTGGGCGGCTACCGCGGGCTGACTCCGGCGAACCTGTACAACGTGGACTACTCGATGCTGGGCACGGCCCGGGTCGAGCCGCTGCTCTCCCGGATCCGCACCGAGATGGCCGGCGCGGGGCTGGTCGTGGAGTCCGCGAAGGGGGAGTGCAACCCGGGCCAGCACGAGATCGCCTTCCGCTACGCCGACGCCCTCACCACCTGCGACCAGCACAGCGTCTACAAGACCGGCGCCAAGGAGATCGCCGCCCAACTCGGCTGCGCGCTCACCTTCATGGCCAAGTACGACGAGCGCGAGGGCAACAGCTGCCACATCCACCTCTCGTTGCGCGACGCGGTGGGCGCACCCGCCTTCGCGGACCGGGACGGCCGGATGACGGACACCATGCGGCACTTCCTGGCCGGCCAGCTGATCGCGCTGCGCGAATTCAGCCTGCTGTACGCCCCGAACATCAACTCCTACAAGCGGTACCGCCCGGGCTCCTTCGCCCCGACGGCCGTCGCCTGGGGCCGGGACAACCGCACCTGCGCCTACCGGGTGGTGGGCCACGGCCCCGGCCTGCGGATGGAGAACCGGGTGCCGGGCGGCGACGTCAACCCGTACCTGGCGGTGGCCGGGATGATCGCGGCGGGCCTGTACGGGCTGCAGCGCAAGCTGGAGCTGCCCGCGCCCTGCCTGGGCAACGCCTACGCGGTGGAGGACTACCCGAGGGTGCCCGGATCGCTGCGCGAGGCCGCCGAGTTGTGGGGCGGGAGCGAGCCGGCCCGGGAGGCCTTCGGGGACGACGTGGTGGACCACTACCTGAACATGGCCCGGGTCGAGCAGGCGGCCTACGACGGCGCGGTCACCGACTGGGAGCGCTACCGGTCGTTCGAGCGGATGTGAGTCGCGCCCGCACCGGCCGCGAGCGAAGCCCCGGCTCCGAGCGAAGCCCCGGCCGCGAGCGAAGCCCCGACCACGCGCCAAGCGCCGGCCACGAGCGGCCCCGACCGCGAGCAGACCTGGCCATGCGCGGCTCCGACCGCGCGCAGACCGGACCACACCGAGGAGTGAAGGGCCGATGAGCGACGAGCACGCCGTGCGGGACGTGCGGGAGGAGCCGGTCTGCCGCCGGCTGGTCGGCCGTACGGCCGTGGTGACCGGCGCCGGCAGCGGGATCGGCCTGGCCGCCGCCCGCCGACTCGCCTCGGAGGGGGCGCGGGTGGTCTGCGCGGACCTCGACGAGGAGAGCGGCCGGGCGGCCGCCGAGGAGGTCGGCGGGCTGTTCGTGCACACCGACGTCACCGACCCGTCCATGGTCGAGGCGCTGTTCGACGAGGCGTACGAGACCTACGGCAGCGTGGACGTCGCGTTCAACAACGCGGGCATCTCCCCGCCCGAGGACTACTCGATCCTGACCACCGGCCTGGACGCCTGGCGCAGGGTCCAGGAGGTCAACCTGACCTCGGTCTACCTGTGTTGCCGGGCGGCACTGCCGTACATGCGCCGGCACGGGCGGGGTTCGATCATCAACACCGCCAGTTTCGTGGCCCGGATGGGCGCGGCGACCTCGCAGATCTCGTACACCGCGTCGAAGGGCGGGGTGCTGGCGATGTCCCGCGAGTTGGGCGTGCAGTTCGCCCGGGAGGGGATCCGGGTCAACGCGCTCTCGCCGGGACCGGTGGACACCCCGCTGTTGCGCGAGCTGTTCGCCGCGGACCCGGAGCGGGCCGCGCGTCGGCTGGTGCACATTCCGCTCGGCCGGTTCGCCCGGGCGGAGGAGATCGCGGCGGCGGTGGCGTTCCTGGCGAGCGACGACTCCTCGTTCATCACGGCGAGCGAGTTCCTGGTGGACGGCGGCATCTCCGGGGCGTACGTCACCCCGCTGTAGTCCGGCGCGCCGCGGCCGACGCGGTTCTCACCGTAATCTCATCGGAAAACCCGGGAATTGCGGGTCGCGCTGATTTCGCGTTTATCCGGCTGCCCTTAGATTCTCTGCTGTGAGTGAGCAGATCCCCGCCGGGTGGTACCCGGACCCGAAGGACACCACCGGCGACCCGAGACCGCAGCGGTGGTGGGACGGCAAGGGCTGGACGGCCAGCACCCGGCCCGCACCCTCGGACGCCCCGGAGCCGACGGCTTCGGAGTCGGCGGCTTCGGAGCCGGCCACCCCGGAGCCGGCCGACCCGGCGGCGTCCGAGCCCCCGGCGGCCCCGGCAGGTCCGGCGGACCCGGCGGCCCCCGCCGCCGGCGAGCCGGGACCGGGGACCGACGAGCAGCCCAAGGTGCTGGAGGGCGAGGTTCTGGACAGCGGCCCGACCGTCCGGTTCCCGGAGCCCCCGCCGTTCGGCGCCGCCTTCGGTTCGCCCGTCCCGCCGCCGCGCAAGCCGTGGCGCAAGCCCTCCAAGCTGGTCGTGGCGACCGCCGTCGCCGCGCTGCTCGGCCTGGGCGCGGGCTCGGGCATCACCTACCTCGCGATGGACGGCCACGGCGACAAGTCGACGTCGACCGCCCGGCACACCCCGCGCGGCGGCTACGGCCCCTGGGACGGTTTCCCCGGCCTCGGCGACGACGGCAACGGCAACGGCAACGGCGGCGGCAACGGAAGCGGCAACGGCAAGGGCGGCGGGGGGAACGGCGGAAGCGGCGACGGCAAGGGCAGCGGGAAGGTCCGCCCCGGCGCCGACCAGGCGATCGACGTGGTGAACCGGCTGGTCCTGCCGGTCCCGAACGGCTGGAAGGCCGGCACCTCCGCCAACGGCTACGCCGCGATCACCGTCGGCTCCTACGCCTGCGCCGACGGCAGCGGCGACGAGTGCACCCTCGGCGGGGTGAACACCGGCCGGATCGACGGCGGCGGCACGGACGTCCAGGCGGCGGCCAAGGACGACATCGCGAAGGCCGCCAAGCAGTCGTACGGCGACATCACCGGGCACCAGGAGCTCAAGTCCGAGGCCGTCAAGGTCAACGGGCAGGACGGCTACCTGGTCCGCTGGAAGGTGGACGCGCCCAAGGGCAACAACGGCTACGTGCAGACCGTGGTCTTCCCGTCCGCCGACGGCAAGGCGCTGGTCTCGGTCCACTTCGGCTTCGACATCGCCGACAAGGCGCCGGACGTCGCCGTGATGGACACCATCGTCAAGGGCATCACGGACTACAAGGGCAAGCTGCCGAGCATCCCCGGGATGCCCGGCTCGGGCTCCGGGGCCGGCGGCACCGCCGGCCAGGGGGGCACCACCACCTGAGACCCGCGCTCCTCACACGGCGGCGGCCCACCCGGCAGGGAAACCTCCGGGTGGGCCGCCGCCGTCCTGCGGTGACGGGACCGGGCCGGACGGGGGTGTGACCGGCCCGGTCCCGCGTCCGGCGTCATCAGTCGCGTCGAACAGCCTCGACGCGACGGCGCCGGAGCACCATGCCGGCCCAGCCGACCCCGATCGCCGCGGCGCCGGCGAGCAGCAGCGGACCGGTGGCCGAGGTGCCCGCCACGGCCGCGGAACTGGTCGGGACGACCTGGCCGGCCGGGGCGTTCGGGTCCCCGCCGTGGCCGTGGTGGGCGACCGTCGACTTCGGCGCGTCGGCCGCGATCTGGGCGTCACTCGGCGCGGCCGGGGCCTTCGCGGCGAGCGCCGGGGCAGCGGCGGCGCCCGCGCCGAAGTCGACGTCGGAGCAGCTGTAGAAGGCCTCCGGGCTGTCGCTGCGCTGCCAGATCATGTAGAGCAGCTGGCGGCCGGTGCGCTGCGGCAGGGTGCCGGAGTAGGTGTAGGACCCGTCGGTGGCGGTCCGGGTGACCTGCACCTGGGCCACCGGCGTCGGGTCGAGGTCCGACCACTTCAGCGGCTTGGTCGGGTCGTAGCCCGGCTTGGTGAGGTAGACGGTCTGGGTGCCGACGTGCGGCGCGGTGGTGCGGAACGTGAAGGTGAACGCGCCGGCCTTGACCGGGGTGGCCGGCCAGTCGGTGCGCGGCCAGTCCAGCGCCTTGTACTTGTCGCGGTTGGCCGAGCAGAGCCTGCCGTCCGGGATCAGCGCCTGGTGGTTGCCGTCCGCGTTGGCGATGTTGACCTCGTTCCAGTCGTACAGCGGCTGGGTGCCGCTCGCGGCGACGAGGTCCTTGCACACCTGGGACACCGGGTGCTCGGGGCCCTCCGCGTAGCAGGCGGCGATCCGGCTGACGGGGTTGGTCATCGTGCCGTGGGCGCTGGCGGTGCCGGCCGTGGTGGCGGCCACCGAGAGGACCGCGGCGCCGACCACGCCGACGGACACGGCGGTTCGCTTGAGGGACATGGGGTTGGACTCCTTGACCGTCGTTCCGGGCGAGTGTGGGGGACCGGGCACGCCTGCCCTCGGGGGGCCGCCGGCCCGGCGCGCGGCCCCCGGCCAGAGCGTAGGATTGGTCTGGACCAGAGCGCAATAGCCGCGCGTGGAGCACTTGTTGACGGACTGTAGGCCCCCGAGCAGCGCAAAGGCCCGATGGAAGGCCGGTGTTAGCCGTTCCATCGGGCCCGGTTAAGGCTGGGGAAAGGTCAGGTGCTGATGTCCCCGGCCGTGATGCTGCCCGCCTGGATCACGATGCCGCCGCTGACGGTCATGTCCTTCAGCGTGTTGTGCAGCGAGCTGGGTCGCTGGGTGGTGCTCTCCGGTGCGAACTCGTCGAGGATCGAACGGAGTTCGGTGACCAGACTCGGATCGTTGGCCAGCAGCCGGCGCAGCTTCGGCTCCCATTCGCCCTGCGCGCTGCGGGCAGCGGACTCGCTGTCGCCCTCCTGCGCCGCGACCAGCTCGGCCCTGGTCTCGTCCAGCTCCTCCGCGACCGACTCCGCCCTGCGGCCGAACATCGCGGCGACGCGCGGCCTGATCCGGTCCCAGGCCGACGTGACCATGAGGCCGGCCAGGGCGGTCGCGCCCCTCGTCGCAATCTCCGTGATCTCGGCGTCCACGTGCCCTCCTCGTTCCGGCTGCGGTGTCGGCACCACCGTAGGGCAGAGCCGGACGGAGCGTCAGAGGAAGGTCTTCCCCTCCCCGCGGTACGTCGGCACCGTCCGGACGATCCGGTCGCCCTCGATCAGGTGCAGCTCCGCGAAGCGCTCGCACAGTTCGCCCGCCTTGGCGTGCCGGAACCAGACCCGGTCGCCGATCAGCAGGTCGTCCGCGGCCGAGCCGAGCAGCGGGGTCTGCACCTCGCCGGCGCCCTCCATCGGGTCGTAGCGCAGGCCCGGCGGGAGGTACGGCACCGGCGAGCGGTCCGGGCCGGCCGCGCCGGAGGCCGGGTAGCCGCCGCCGAGCACGGTGACCACGCCGACGCCGGGCCGCCGCACCACCGGCTGGCCGAACAGGGCGGCCGGACGGCCCTGGAACGCGCGGTAGTTGTCGAACAACTGCGGCTGGTACAGCCCGGAGCCGGCCGCGACCTCGGTGACGGCGCGCTCGGCGACGGTGGACTCCACGCTGCCGGTGCCGCCGCCGTTGACGAACTCCAGCTCGGCCACCTGACGCAGCCGTCGGACCACCGCGGCGCGCCGCTCGGCGAGCTCGGTCCGGGCCTTGGCCTGCATCAGCCGGATCAGCTGCGAGCGCACCGGCCGCCCGGGCACCCGGTCGCCGACTCCGGCGACGTGTCCCTCGTACGCCATCAGTCCGACCACCCGGAAGCCGGGGCGGCGGTGCACGAGCTCGGCGAAGGCGCCGAGGTCCTCGGGGGTGCGCAGCGGCGAGCGGCGGGCGCCGACCCGGACGCGTCCGCCCAGCAGGTGCAGCGCGGTGTCCAGCTCCAGGCAGACCCGGACCTCGGCGTCGCCGGCCCGGGCCTTGTCGATCAGGTCCAGCTGGGCGGGGTCGTCGAGGACGACGGTGATCTCCCGGGCGGCGTCCGGGTCGGCGGTCAGCTCGGCGAAGCCGTCGCGGTCGGCTGAGGGGTAGGCGAGCAGGACGTCGCGGACGCCGCCGCGGGCGAGCCAGAGCGATTCGTCCAGGGTGAAGCTCATCACCCCGGCGAAGCCGTCCATGCCCAGGACCCGTTCCAGCAGGGCCCGGCAGCGCACCGACTTGCTGGCGACCCGGACGGGCTTGCCGCCCGCCCGGCGCACCAGGTCGGCGGCGTTGGCGTCGAAGGCGGCGAGGTCCACGACGGCCACCGGCCCGTCCAGGTGGGCGGTGGCGCGGTCGTACCGGAGGCGGTCGGACACCGGGGCGGGAGCGGGCGCGTCGAGGATCACCATGGGCGCAGAGTGCCACAGCGGGCTACCGGTGGGTAGGGCCTGTCCCGTGGATTTTGCCGCGGGCCCGGCCGGGATCCACGCGACGGGCGCTCAGGGGGTCCGTGCACGGAACTGGGGTCGGCCGGGGGCGGTGGCATAGGGTCGGGCGGGTGGACCGCAAAGACTTCTCCAACCCGGCGTTCGTCGGCAAGAGCATCCCGAACCCGGGCTTCGGCGACGACGACGGCACGGCCGACCCGGCGCTGGCCGAGGCCCTCGCGCGCTGGTCGCAGGACCGCGCGGCCGAGCCGGAGGTGCTGGCGGCGCTGACCCCCACCCGGCTGATGGTCCCGATCGTGGCGATCCTCGGCGAGGTCGAGGTGGACGAGCACGGGCACCGGCACGACAAGTCCAGCGACATGGCCGTCCCGGTGCTGGAGGCGCCGGACGGACGCCGCGCGCTGCCGGCCTTCACCTCGCTGGAGGCGCTCGCCCGCTGGCGCGCCGACGCCCGCCCGGCGCCGACGGCCGCGCCGCAGGCCGCGATGGTGGCCTTCTCGGAGCGCGCCGACACGCTGCTGATCGACCCGGCCGGGCCGGTGGCCTTCCCGCTGTCCGGTGCCCGGCTGCGGGCGCTGGCGGAGAACCGTCCGTTCCTCCCGCCGGTGCGGGACCCGGAGGTGCGCGAGGCGGTCCGGGCCCTGCTGGCGGCCGAGCCGCAGGTGGTCAGCGGGCTGCTGGCGGCCTCCGGGGGATCGGACGGGGTGCTCGCGGTGGTGTTCGACCCGGGCCTGGACCAGCCGGGGCTGCAGGCGGCCGCGCAGCGGGTCGGGCAGGCGGTGGCGGCCGACCCGGTGCTGCGGGTGCGGCTGGACCGGGGACTGGACCTCGCGGTGCTGCCGGCGAGTGCGGAGCTGCCGGGGGAACCCCTCTACCGGCGATAGGAACGCGGGAGGGCCGCCCACCGGATCCGGGGGGCGGCCCCCGTGCTCGCACGACCTCAGGAGTAGACCGGCCCGGTGAACTTCTCGCCCGGGCCCGCGCCCGGGGCGTCCGGGACGAGCGAGGCCTCGCGGAAGGCCAGCTGCAGCGAGCGCAGGCCGTCCCGCAGCGGGGCGGCGTGGAAGTTGCTGATCTCCGGGGCGCCGGCGGTGACCAGCCCGGCCAGCGCGGTGATCAGCTTGCGGGCCTCGTCCAGGTCCTTGTCCTTCTCGCCGCCCTCGGCGAGACCGCACTTGACGGCGGCCGCGCTCATCAGGTGCACGGCGACGGTGGTGATCACCTCGACGGCCGGGACCTCGGCGATGTCGCGGGTGAGGTCGTCGAAGCCGATCGCGTCGTCGTCCGCGCCGGGGGTCTGGGTGGGCTCGCTGCTCAAGGGGGGCTCGTTCCGTCGTGCCGTGTGCGTACACGTGGAGCGTACAAGGGCTCCGGAACGCGCCGGGAGGCCCGTGCGCCGGGGCGGAATAGCGTTCGACCGCGCGACGCTGTAAGCTTCGAGACTGACCGGCCGGGATCCCGCATGGGCGCCTGGCCAGCAAGTGGAGGCTCCACTGAGGAGGCCCGAGAGGGCAACCGCGAAAGTCTCCCACCTGATCGACCTCGCGGTCGACGGGTCCCGGTCCGCGACGGACGCCCAGGCGTCGAGTCGCCGCAGCGCCCCTCCGGGCGCCGCCCCCGGTTGTGTGGAGCCCCGCTTGTACCGAGCGGGGCTTTTTTCGTGTCGCGGTGCACACGGTACGGAGGTACCGGGCAGCGCAGCACGAATGAAGCCCCGCCCAGTGGTCGAGTCCACTACGTGCGACCGCCGTCCGACGGCCGCATCGCAGAAGGTGCAACCGAGGAGGCCCCATCAGCACCGAGCCCCGCATCAACGACCGGATTCGCGTCCCGGAGGTGCGACTCGTCGGTCCCAGCGGCGAGCAGGTCGGCATCGTGCCGCTTGCCAAGGCGCTGGAGCTCGCGCAGGAGTACGACCTCGACCTGGTCGAGGTCGCGGCGACCGCCCGGCCGCCGGTGTGCAAGCTCATGGACTACGGCAAGTTCAAGTACGAGTCGGCCATGAAGGCCCGTGAGGCGCGCAAGAACCAGGCGCACACGGTCATCAAGGAGATGAAGCTCCGGCCGAAGATCGACCCGCACGACTACGACACCAAGAAGGGTCACGTCGTTCGGTTCCTCAAGCAGGGCGACAAGGTCAAGATCACGATCATGTTCCGCGGTCGTGAGCAGTCCCGCCCCGAGCTGGGCTTCCGCCTGCTGCAGCGGCTCGCCGACGACGTCCAGGAGCTGGGCTTCGTCGAGTCCTCGCCCAAGCAGGACGGCCGCAACATGATCATGGTTCTCGGCCCGCACAAGAAGAAGACCGAGGCGATGGCCGAGGCCCGCGCCCTCGCGGACGCCCGCAAGGCCGAGCGTCAGGGCCGGACCGCCGGTTCCGACGCCGCCCCCGCGGGTGACGACGCGGTGGCCGACGACGCCGTGACCGAGGCGCAGGACGCCCCGGCCGAGGCGCCGGCCACCGAGGCCGACGCTCCGGTCGAGCAGCCGGCCGCCTCCCAGGGCGCCTGAGCCTTCACCGGCCAGGAGGCCCGGGAGACCGGCCCCTAGGGTGACGGGGCGTCCCGCCCGGTCACCGCAGATCCATCCAGTTCACGCCCGCGTGGCATCCGCCGCGCGGGCGTGGACGGGACCGACGAGGAGATACGGCGAAATGCCGAAGCAGAAGACGCACAGTGGCGCCAGCAAGCGCTTCAAGATCAGTGGCTCTGGCAAGGTGCTGCGCGAGCGCGCCGGCCGCCGCCACCTCCTGGAGCACAAGCCCTCGACGCTGACCCGCAAGCTGGCCGGGACGATCGAGATGGCCCCCGCTGACGCCAAGAAGATCAAGAAGCTTCTCGGCAAGTGATCGCCTTCCCGCCCGGCGAGAGCCGTGCGCGGGGCAGCTGATCCTTCCCGACCCATTCGAATGACGGACCACGTGAAGTAGTCCGTGGTCCAACCCAAGGAGTAATCAAGTGGCACGCGTCAAGCGGGCAGTCAACGCCCACAAGAAGCGCCGGGTCATCCTGGAGCGCGCCAGCGGCTACCGTGGCCAGCGTTCGCGCCTGTACCGCAAGGCCAAGGAGCAGGTCACCCACTCGCTGGTCTACAACTTCAACGACCGCAAGAAGCGCAAGGGCGACTTCCGTCAGCTGTGGATCCAGCGCATCAACGCTGCGGCCCGTGCCAACGGCATCACCTACAACCGCTTCGTGCAGGGCCTGAAGGCCGCCAGCGTCGAGATCGACCGCAAGATGCTGGCCGACCTGGCCGTCAACGACCCGGGTGCGTTCGCCTCCCTGGTCGAGGTCGCCCAGAAGGCGCTGCCGGCCGACGTGAACGCCCCGAAGGCCGCCGCGGACGCCGCCTGATCTTCCGAGATCGGTTGAGCTCTGACCGGACCCGCAGGCTCTCCTGCGGGTCCGGTTCTGCATTCCAGCCCCTCAGCGACCGCCGTCCGCCAGCGCCTCCAGAGAACGAGACCATGCCGAGCACCGACACCCCCCTGCTGACCTCCCTGCGCTCGCCGCGCGTCGTCGCCGCCCGCCGGCTGGCCAAGCGCAACCAGCGCACCAAGGAGCGCCGCTTCCTGGCCGAGGGCCCGCAGGCGGTCCGGGAGGCCGTCGCCTTCGGCAGGCTGCCGGGCACGTCCGAGCACGCGGTGGTCGAGGTGTACGCCACGCCGGAGGCCGCCGAGCGGCACGCCGGCATCGTCGAGGCCGCCCTGGCCGAGGGGCTGCCCGTGCTGACCGCCACCGACGAGGTGATCGCGGACATCTGCGACACCGTGACGCCGCAGGGCATCGTGGCGCTCTGCCGCTTCATCGACACCCCGTTCGACGAGGTGCTCAGGGCCCGCCCCAAGCTGGTCGCGATCCTCGCCCACGTGCGCGACCCCGGGAACGCCGGCACCGTGCTGCGCACCGCCGACGCGGCCGGCGCGGACGCCGTGGTGCTCACCGACGCCTCGGTGGACCTCTACAACCCGAAGGCCGTCCGGGCCTCGGTGGGCAGTCTGTTCCACCTGCCGGTGGCCGTCGGCGTGCCCGTCGAGGAGGCCGTCGGGAAGCTGCGCGAGGCCGGCGTCCGGGTGCTGGCCGCGGACGGCGCGGGCGAGCGCGACCTGGACCAGGAGCTGGACGAGGGCACCCTGGGCGCGCCCGGCGCGTGGGTGTTCGGCAACGAGGCGTGGGGGCTCCCGGAGGAGACCCGCGCGCTCACCGACGAGGTCGTGCGCGTCCCGATCCACGGCCACGCGGAGAGCCTCAACCTGGCCACCGCCGCGGCCGTCTGCCTGTACGCCTCCGCCCGGGCG
Organism: Kitasatospora sp. NPDC053308; assembly: GCF_055585785.1. Lineage (NCBI taxonomy): Bacteria > Bacillati > Actinomycetota > Actinomycetes > Kitasatosporales > Streptomycetaceae > Kitasatospora > Kitasatospora sp. NPDC053308. The sequence continues at coordinate 107,849 of NZ_JBVJJY010000024.1, forward strand.
CAGCGTTCCCCCGGCGGCTGCCGCACCACGGCCTGACCCCGGGCGCGCCGGGATCACCCGTTGCAAGCCCTACTGCGGGGGCCTGGGAGGCGCTAGGGTCTGCCTCGGTGGGGGGAACGGCACGGTGGGTAATCGGGGAGGCAACCCATGGTCGGCAGCGGGCCCGAGCTCGACCCGGACGACCTGCCGGACGGCCTGGTGGTCGCCGACGCGCTGGGCCGGGTGGTCCGCTTCAACCGGGCCGCGGGCCGGATCACCGGCGTGCTCCCGCAGGCCGCGCTGGGCTGCGCGCTGGAGGACGTCCTCCCGCTGGAGGACCTGGACGGTCGCCGCTGGTGGCAGCTGACCGACCCGTACGGCGGCCTGGCGACCCGGACCGGCCAGCCGGAGCGCAATCTGCTGCTGCCCGGCGGCCGGGAGGTGCTGGTCTCCGCCCGGTACGTCCGCGCGGTGCCCTGCGGGCCGCTGGAGCGCCTGGTGATCGCCCTGCGCGGCACCGAGGCCCGGCGCCGCACCGAGCGCAGCCACGCCGAGCTGATCGCCACCGTCGCGCACGAGCTGCGCTCCCCGCTGACCAGCGTCAAGGGCTTCACGGCGACGCTGCTGGCCAAGTGGGAGCGGTTCACCGACGGGCAGAAGCGGCTGATGCTGGAGACGGTGGACGCGGACGCCGACCGGGTCACCCGGCTGATCGCCGAGCTGCTGGACATCTCGCGGATCGACGCGGGCCGGCTGGAGCTGCGCAAGCAGGTGGTCGACCTGGCCGCGGCGGTGCGCCGGCACGTCGAGCGCAAGGTCGCCACCGGCATCCCCGAGGAGCGCTTCGACATCCGGATCGCCGAGCCGCTGACCGTGCTGTGGGCGGACCCGGACAAGGTCGACCAGGTGCTCGCGAACCTGCTGGAAAATGCGGTGCGGCACGGCGAGGGAACTGTCACGATCGAGGTGGCACCGGCCAAGGAGGTCGTCGAGACGCCCGTCTGGGAGCGCTCCGGCACCCCGCCCCGCATCGTGGAAGGCACAGCGGTCACCGTGAGCGACGAAGGCAGCGGCATCCCCGAGGAGTCGATGCCGCGCGTCTTCACCCGCTTCTGGCGCGGCTCCAAGCGCGGCGGCACGGGCCTGGGCCTCTACATCGTCAAGGGCATCGTGGAGGCCCACGGCGGCTCGATCCGGGTCGACCGCGCCCCCGGCGGCGGCGCCCGGTTCCGATTTATCCTGCCCGCCGGCGTCCCGGACTTCATGCTCTGAACGAGCGCCGGAGTCCCGCCGGGCGGGCATCGCGGCAGCGGCGCTACGCGCTGCGACTACACTCGACCTTTGGCGTCGCGCAACGCCCTGCGCGGCTGAGCCGCGGACACCCACTCCCGTGAGCCTCCGGTGAACGGAGACCGGCTGCCCGTGCCCCGGCCCCGCCGGGCGTGACGTGAAGGCGAGCCCACACACCTGAGCACGGACGAGCAGGAGCACGGGAAAGATAGAGATGTCGGCACCCAACAAGTCGTACGACCCGGTCGAGGTCGAGGCCCTCAAGCCCGAGGTGGTGGAGCAGGCGCGGGACGAGGCCGTCGCCGCCTTCGCCGCCGCCACCAGCCTGGACGAGCTCAAGCAGGCCAAGGTCGCCCACACCGGCGACCGGTCCCCGCTCTCGCTCGCCAACCGCGAGATCGGCGCCCTGCCCCCGCACGCCAAGGCCGCGGCCGGAAAGCTGATCGGCCAGGCCCGCGGGGCCGTCAACCAGGCCCTCGCCAAGCGGCAGGCCGAGCTGGAGGCGGAGCGCGACGCCCGCGTGCTGGTCGAGGAGGCGGTGGACGTCACCCTGCCGTACGACCGCGTGCCGCGCGGCGCACGGCACCCGCTGACCACCATGGCCGAGCGCATCGAGGACACCTTCGTGGCGATGGGCTACCAGGTCGCCGAGGGCCCCGAGGTCGAGGCCGAGTGGCTCAACTTCGACGCCCTCAACCTGGGCCCGGACCACCCGGCCCGCTCGATGCAGGACACCTTCTTCGTCCAGGCCCCGGACGGCTCCGCCGACTCCGGCGTGGTGCTGCGCACCCAGACCTCCCCGGTCCAGGCCCGCACCATGCTCGACCGCGAGCCCCCCATCTACGTGGTCTGCCCCGGCCGGGTCTACCGGACGGACGAGCTGGACGCCACCCACACCCCGGTCTTCCGCCAGGTCGAGGGCCTCGCCGTGGACGAGGGCATCACCTTCGCCGACCTCAAGGGCACCATCGAGGTCCTGGTCGAGAAGCTGATCGGCGACCACCTGGAGCTGCGCTGGCGGCCCTCGTACTTCCCGTTCACCGAGCCGTCGGCCGAGGTCGACCTGCAGTGCTTCGTGTGCCTCGGGGCGAGCGTCGGCAACCCGGACCGGCCGTGCCGCACCTGCTCCTCCGAGGGCTGGATCGAGCTCGGCGGCTGCGGCGTGGTCAACCCGCGGGTGCTCGTCGCCTGCGGCGTCGACCCGAACCGCTACAGCGGGTTCGCCTTCGGCCTGGGCCTGGAGCGGATCCTGATGAATCGTCACAACGTCGCCGACATGCGCGACATGGTCGAGGGTGACGTGCGCTTCACCCTCCCGTTCGGGATGGAGATCTGATGCGCGTCCCGCTTTCCTGGCTGCGCGAGTACGTCGACCTGCCCGCCGGCGAGACCGGTCGTGACGTCGCGGAGCGCCTGGTCCGGGCCGGCCTGGAGGTCGAGACCGTCGAGCAGCTCGGCGCCGACCTCAAGGGTCCGCTGGTGGTCGGCGAGGTGCTCTCCATCGAGGAGCTGACCGGTTTCAAGAAGCCGATCCGGCACTGCTTCGTCAACGTCGGCGACGCCAACGGCACCGGCGCGCCGCAGGAGATCGTCTGCGGCGCGACCAACTTCGCCGTCGGCGACAAGGTCGTCGTGGTGCTCCCGGGCGCCGTGCTGCCCGGCCCGTTCCCGATCGCGGCCCGCCAGACCTACGGCCACACCTCGGCCGGCATGATCTGCTCCGCCCGCGAGCTGGGCATGGGCGACGACCACCACGGCATCCTCGTCCTCCCGCCGGAGTACGAGCCCGGCACCGACGCCATCGAGCTGCTCCAGCTCGTCGACGAGGTGCTCGACATCGCCGTCACCCCGGACCGCGGCTACTGCCTGTCCATGCGCGGCGTGGCCCGCGAGGCCGCCGCCGCGTACGGGCTGCCGCTGGCGGACCCGGCGCTGCTCGACGTGCCGCCGGCCAACTCCTTCGGCTACCTGGTCAAGGTCAACGACCCGGCCGGCTGCGACCGCTTCGTGGCTCGTACGGTCGTCGGCGTCGACCCGAACGCCAAGTCGCCGCTGTGGCTGCAGCGCCGCCTGCAGAAGTCGGGCATCCGCCCGATCTCGCTGACCGTCGACATCACCAACTACGTGATGCTGGAGGTCGGCCAGCCGCTGCACGCGTACGACAAGCAGCGGGTGGACGGCCCGATCACGGTCCGCCGGGCGGAGCAGGGCGAGACCCTCACCACCCTGGACGGCGTCGAGCGCAAGCTCGCCGCCGAGGACCTGCTGATCTGCGACAACAGCGGCCCGATCGGCCTGGCCGGCGTCATGGGCGGCGCCTCCACCGAGATCCTCGACCCGGCCGCCGGTCCGGGCACCACCGAGGTGATCATCGAGGCGGCGCACTTCGACCCGGTCTCCATCGCCCGCACCGCCAAGCGGCACAAGCTGCCCTCCGAGGCGTCCAAGCGCTTCGAGCGCGGCGTCGACCCGGAGGCCGCCCGCGCCGCCGCGCAGCGCGCCGTCGACCTGCTGGTCCTGATCGCCGGCGGCACCGCCGAGGCCGGAGTCACCGACATCGCGGCGCCGCACCCGGTGCGCACCATCACCATCGCCGCCGACCTGCCCGACCGGGTGGCCGGCACGGAGTACGGCCGCGAGACCGTCACCCGGCGCCTGCAGGAGATCGGCTGCTCGGTCGCCGGCGCCGACGTCCTGGAGGTCACCCCGCCGACCTGGCGCCCCGACCTCACCGACCCGTACGACCTCGCCGAAGAGGTCATCCGGCTGGAGGGCTACGACAACGTCCCCGCCCGGATGCCGAACGTGCCGCCGGGCAAGGGCCTGACCGAGGCCCAGCGGATCCACCGCCGGATCGGCGTCGCGCTGGCCGGGGCCGGCTACGTCGAGGTCAACAACTACCCGTTCCTCGGCGAGGCCGCCTTCGAGGCGCTCGGCCTGGAGCCGGACGACCGCCGCCGCCGTACGGTCAAGCTGGTCAACCCGCTCAACGACGAGGAACCGTCGCTGCGCACCACGCTGCTGCCGGGCCTGCTCGGCGCGCTGCGGCGCAACGTCGGCCGGGGCAACACCGACCTGGCGATCTTCGAGACCGGCACCGTCTTCCGGCCCAAGGACGAGCCGGCCGTGGCCCCGCGCCCGGCCGTCGACCGACGGCCCAGCGACGAGGAGCTGGCCGCGCTGGACGCCGCGCTGCCGGACCAGCCGCGCCGGGTCGCCGTCGCCCTCGCGGGCGAGCGGCTGCCGTCCGGCTGGTGGGGCAAGGGTGACCAGGCCTCCTGGGCGGACGCCGTCGAGGCGGCCCGCACGGTGGCCCGGGCGGCCGGTGTGGAGCTGACCGTCCGCCAGGACCAGCACGCGCCGTGGCACCCGGGCCGCTGCGCGGCGCTGGTCGTGGCCGGTACCGACCGGCTGGTCGGGCACGCGGGCGAGCTGCACCCGCGGGTGGTCAAGGCGCTCGGGCTGCCGGCCCGCACCGCGGCGATGGAGCTCGACGTCGACCTGCTCACCGCGGACGGCGCCCAGCGGGTCAGCGGCCCGACCGTCTCCGGCTTCCCGGTGGCGACCCAGGACGTCGCGCTGATCGTCGACGCCGCGGTTCCGGCCGCTGACGTCGAGGCCGCGCTGCGCACCGGCGCGGGCGAACTGCTGGAGGCCATCCGGCTGTTCGACGTGTTCACCGGTGAGCAGGTCGGCGAGGGCAAGAAGTCGCTGGCGTACGCGCTGCGCTTCCGCGCCGTCGACCGCACGCTGACCGCCGACGAGGCCACCGCCGCCCGCGAGGCGGCCGTCGCCGAGGCCGTCGCCCGCACGGGCGCGGTGCTGCGCGGCGCCTGATCCGGTAGCGCCCGCGAGGGCCCCGGCGAGGGGCAACAGAGGCAGGGGGGGGGAGCTTGGCTTCTTTTGTGGTGCCGATTGCCCAACGCCCCCCCTCTCCCCTTTCGGACAGGAATAGAAAAAAACAACGACCAGCCCCCTCCA
>NZ_JBVJJY010000025.1:0-96394 GCF_055585785.1 Kitasatospora sp. NPDC053308
GACAAATCCCAAACAGGACAGTCGAGACGTCAGTCAGGCGGAGGGTCAGACCCACCGGCAACATCACCACGTCACATCCTCACTGTCAGGCGGGGAGGTCGAGGACGGTGCCCGGCTGGATGAGGTCCGGGTCCGCGCCGATGGCGGCGCGGTTGAGGGCGTAGAGGGCGGGCCAGCCGCCGGGGACGCGGAGGTCGTCGGCGAGGTCGGCGAGGGTGTCGTCCTCGCGGACGGTCCACCGGCCGTCCGCCCTGGACGCCGCCGTGGACGCCGACGCGGGGGCGGACGCGGAAGCGGGCGGCGGCAGCACGGCATCGCGTTCGTGGCCGCGGGTGGCCCCGGGGCCGCTGACCGCGCGGGCGCCGCAGACCGGCCAGGGGGCGAGGCCGCGGCGGCCGGCGAGGTGCTCCGCGACGGCGATCTGCTGGTCGCGGGTGGCGAGGTCGGCGCGCGGGGCGTACGCCAGGCCGCCGTTCTCGCGCCAGGTGGGCTGGTCGAACTGGAGGCCGCCGAAGTAGCCGTTGCCGGTGTTGACGCGCCAGTCGCCACTGCTCTCGCAGGCCGCCACCCGGTCCCAGTCGTACCGGTCGCCGTCGGGCCGGCCGGGGTCGGACCCGGCGCCGTGGCCCGGCGGCGCGGCGTGGGCCGTGGGAGCGGAGAGCGTCACGGCGAGGGCGCAGAGCGCGGTGGGGACGAGGCGGCGGAGTCGAGCGGTGGGAGGCATCGGCGGCTCTCAGATCCGGGGACAGGACGCGCGCCGTCCGGAGGCGGCGCCCTCCCACCGACGCACGACCGGTGGGGCAGGCCGCCGCCGACACGTCCGGCAAGTCACCCGCACGGCCGTCCCGGACCACCCCGCCGGCCCGCGGCCATCCGGCCGTACGGTCCTCCGAGCACCGCTCTACAGTGGCGGGCGGGACATTCCGATGAGGAGGGGTACGAACGATGGCGATCGATCTGGGCACCGTGCGGGCCGAGTTGGGCGTGATCGGCGGTTCCGGGCTGTACGCGCTGCTCGACGAGGTGACCGAGGTACGGGTGGACACCCCGTACGGCGAGCCGAGCGACGCGCTGTTCGTGGGGGAGGTGGCGGGGCGCCGGGTGGCGTTCCTGCCGCGGCACGGCCGCGGCCACCGGCTGCCGCCGCACCGGATCAACTACCGGGCCAACCTGTGGGCGCTGCACTCGCTCGGGGTGCGGCAGGTGCTCGGGCCGTGCGCGGTGGGCGGGCTGCGGCCGGAGTACGGGCCGGGCACCTTGCTGGTACCGGACCAGTTCGTCGACCGGACCTCGGGGCGGGTGCAGACCTTCTACGACGGGCTGCCGCTGCCGGACGGCTCCGTCCCCGAGGTGGTGCACGTGTCGATGGCCGACCCGTACTGCCCGGCCGGGCGGCGGGCGGCCCTGGACGCGGCCCGCGACGCGGCCTGGGCCCCGGTGGACGGCGGCACCCTGGTGGTGATCGAGGGCCCGCGCTTCTCCACCCGCGCCGAGTCCCGCTGGTTCGCCGCCAACGGCTGGTCGGTGGTCGGCATGACCGGGCACCCGGAGGCCGTGCTCGCCCGCGAACTCGGCCTCTGCTACACCTCGTTCGCCCTGGTCACCGACCTCGACGCGGGAGTGGAGACCGGCGAGGGCGTCACCCACGCCGAGGTGCTGAAGGTCTTCGCGGGCAACGTCGACCGGCTGCGCACCGTCCTGTTCAAGGCCCTGGAGGCCCTCCCCGCCGACCGCGACTGCCCCTGCTCGCACGCCCTCGACGACCTCCCCACCGGCCTCCCCGGCGTCCCCTCCCCCTGAGGCCGCCCGGCGCAGGGGCTCAACCGGCACGGTGCGGGCGGCAGTTCAGGAAGTGGCGGGATTTCAGGTACCGGTGGCCCGGACGTAGACGTCGGCGGCGCCCCGCGTGACCGTGCCGGCGGGCGGCCGCTCCACCACGAAGATCTGCCGCCCGGCCGGCCCCTGCGGCAGCAGCAGGCCCTTGGCCGGCTCGTCGCCCGGCAGTTCGGCCCGCAGGTCCCCCGGCAGCGGGGCGAGGGCGGCGCCGGTCTCGGACAGGTCGTAGGTGCGGAGGAAGTCGTCGATGTTGACGTCGTCGCCGCCGGCGAGTCCGTAGCGCAGGTACGCGACCGGCGACCCGTCGGCGGTCCGGGACAGCACGGCGTCCTCGGGGATGTAGTACCGCCCCTTCCCGGGGTGCTGTCCGCGGTGCAGACCCGCCAGCCGCTCCGCCCGGTCGACGTCGGTCTCCGGCGGATCGGCCCTCCGAAGGAACCCGGCCACGCCCCACCAGACGCACCCGACGGTGATCAGCACGCACAGTGCCAGGAAGGTCCCCAACAGGCGACGCGCCCACGGCCTGCCACGGGCACCCCCGACCGCCACCTCAGAGCCTCCTGGTCCGGGCGTCACTGGCGACCTCGTCCCACTCCTCCGCTGCCGGGTGGAAGGCCTCCGGGTCGCAGGAGCGGATCTGCTGCAGGGTGACCGGCTGTGCGAAGCGGCGTTCATGGGTGGGTTCGGAGACCTTGCGGCGGCCGTCCGCATCCTCGGCGTAGACGGACGGCATCAGTCGGTGCCTTCCAGGAGGGCGGCAGCGCTGCGCAGTTGCTCGGCGACGGCGGCTTCCTGTCGGTAGTAGTGGGTCGCGGTCACGCGTAGGCCCTCGGCGAGCCGGCGGACGGCCTCGGTGATCTTGCCGGTCTCCTTGGACCAGTCGTTCACGCAGGTGCCCAGGGCTGTGCCGATGGTCCATTCGTTGTGCCGGGTGGCGGCGGCCGCCGACTCGCCGAAGCCGGTGTCCGCTTGCGAGAGCGTGTCCGCTGCCTCGTCCAGCTTGCCTGCTGCCACCGGGAGGCGCTCCGGCTCCGAGATGTAACCCCCCACCCTGTGCCCTCCCGAGTCCGGCTACGGCTCCGGTCTTCTTCTGGTCTTCACACTAACGAGCGGACGGAAGGAGCGCAGCGGAACGGGGCGACTGGTGAAGGGGTGTTGGGCCGGGTCGCGGCGGGGGGGCTGGGGAGGGTCAGGCGGCGGTGGGGAGGGTTGTGGTGGCGCGGGCCTGGTCGTAGCGGTGCAGGACCAGGCGGGCGACGGCCGGGTGGTCGGCGAGGGGGGCGCTGGTCCAGGTGGCCGGGGTGGCGGCGGCGCGGCGGGCGAAGAAGCCGGGGGAGAGGAGGTAGGTGGCGAGGGCGACCCGGGGGTGGCCGGCGGCCTGGAGGTCGGTGACGGCCTGGTGGGGAGTGGGGGTGGCGGCGGACAGGTGGGCGGGGGTGACCGGGCGGCCGAGTCGGGTGGCCAGGAGGTGGGCCGCCCGGGTCGTGTCGGCGAGCGCGGTGGGGTCGCAGGAGCCGGCTCCGGCCAGGACGACGGGGGCGTCGGCGGGGGCGCCGGCCTCGGTGAGGCGGTCGGCGAGGGCTTCGGCGAGCAGCGGGTGGGGGCCGAGGGCGGGGGCGAGGTGGGCGTCCGGGAGTCCGGCGGCGGCCAGCGCTCCGGGGATGTCGACCCGCAGGTGGTAGCCGGTGCCGAGAAGCAGTGGGACGAGGATCGGGCGCGCGCCGGAGAGCCGGGCGAGGGCTTCGGCGAGGGTGGGGCGGGCGAGGTCCAGGAAGCAGCAGCGGACGGCCAGCTCGGGGCGCAGGGCGCGAACCGCCCGGAGCAGGGCGCGGATCGAGGCGCTCGCGGCTCGGTCCCGGCTGCCGTGTGCCACGGCGAGCAGCATCAGCCCGCCGCCAGCCGGTAGCCGCGCTTGGGGACGGTGCGGATCAGTGCGGCGTGCGGCCCCAGGGCGGCTCGCAGTCGCCCGACGGCGGCTTCGACGGCGTGTTCGTCGGCCGCGGCGTCCGGCCAGGCGGCGCGCAGGAGTTCGGAGCGGCTGAGCACCCGGCCGGGTCGTTCGGCGAGGGCGCGCAGCACGGCGGCCCCGCGCGGGCTGAGCCAGTGGCTCTCGCCGTCGACCAGTGCGGCGTTCCCCTGGATGGTCAACACCCTTCCGGCGAGGGCGACTTCGCGCCGGGTGCGGCCCGGCAAGGTGTCGGCGAGCAGCCGGACCAGGGCGCCGAGCCGGCCGCGTTCGGGGTGGACGGCGGGCAGCCCCAGGTCGGTGAGCGGGCGCGCGCACAGGCTGCCGACGCACACCGGCAGCACGTCCGAGCGCAGGGCGTCGACCAGGGCCCCGTACCGGCCCTCGGCCTCGGCGGTGGCGAGCAGGGCGCTGATCGCGGGGGCGCTGGTGAAGGTGAGCGCGTGCAGCCGGCGCCGGACGGTCTGGTCGAGCAGGCGCCTCACCGCGCCCGGGTCCTCCGGCGGCGCCCAGCGGTAGACCGGGACGGAGATGACCTCGGCGCCGCGTTCGCGCAGGGCGGCGGCGAAGGCGTCCAGCCGGACACCGTGCTCCTGGACGGCGATCCGGCGCCCGGCCAGCGGGCGGGCGAGCAGCCAGGTGAGCAGTTCGTCGGTGGCCTCGGTGCCGGGCGAGTACTTCTCGTCCAGGCCGCTCGCCCGCACCGCGCCGGTGGCCTTGGGGCCGCGGCTGAGCACCACCGCGCCGCGGCAGGCCTCGGCGAGCGCGGCACCGCGGTCCCAGCCCTCGGCGGCGCTCATCCAGCCGCGCCAGCCGACCCCGGTGGTGGCGACCACGTAGTCGAGCGGCGCGGCGAGGCAGTGGTCGGTGGCTTCGCGCAGGGCGAGGTCGTCGGCGAGCGGCAGGATGCGCAGCACCGGCGCCTCGACCACCTGGGCGCCGCGCCGGTTCAGCAGGGCGGTGAGTTCCTCGCGGCGGCGGGCGGCGGTGACCCCGACGGTGAAGCCGGTGAGCGGTCCGGGCTGGGGGAGGGTTGCTGCCATGGGGGTCAGCCTCCGCCGTGCGTGTTACGGCGGCGTTGCCCGGGCGTCACCTGCCGGTGAGCGAAAGTGCCGCTCCGGTTACGGCAGATGTCCGGCCGCGCACCCCGGGGTGGGCGCGGTGTGAGCGAGGCGTACCGCGCCCGCAACACCGGCGACCCGATCGCGAAACAGCGGGCGGCGACCTTTCTCAGCATGACGCTCACCAGTCCGAAGGCCGGGGCCGAGGCGGCCGTCGCCGCCACCGACACGCACTGCCCGTACTGCTCGCTGCAGTGCGGCATGCGGCTGTCGCCGACTGCGCCCGTGCCCGGCGTACCCGGCGTGCCCGGCGCCCCGGGAGCGTCCGCCGTGCCCGCCGGCGCCCTGGCGGCAGACGCCCCGGTCGAGGTGCTGGAGCGCCCGGACTTCCCGGTGAACCGGGGTGCGCTGTGCGGCAAGGGCCGTTCGGCGCCCGCGCTGCTGGCCCGCGACGTGCGGTTGACCGGTCCGCTGCTGCGGGACCGCCCGGGCGGTCCGCTGCGCTCGGCCGGCTGGCCGGAGGCGCTGGACCGGGTGGCCGCCGGGCTGGCGGGGACGAGGGCCGCGTACGGGCCGGACGCGGTGGGCGTGTTCGGCGGGGGCGGGCTGACCAACGAGAAGGCGTACCTGCTGGGCAAGTTCGCCCGGGTGGTGCTGGGCACCGCCAACATCGACTACAACGGCCGGTTCTGCATGTCCTCGGCGGCGGCCGCGCACCGGCGGGCCTTCGGCCTGGACCGGGGGCTGCCGTTCCCGCTCGCCGACATCCCGCACACCGGGTGCCTGATCCTGGTCGGCGGCAACCCGGCCGAGACGATGCCGCCGGCCGTCCGCTACTTCCGCGAACTACGGGAGAACGGCGGGCGGTTGATCGTGGTCGACCCGCGCCGCACCAGGACCGCCGAGCTGGCCGACCTGCACCTGCAGCCGCGCCCCGGCGGGGACCTGGCGCTGGCCCTCGGCCTGCTCCACCTGGTGATCGCGGACGGTCTGGTGGACGAGGAGTTCGTCGCCGAGCGGACCACCGGCTTCGAGCGGGCCCGCGAGTCGGCGATGGCCCACTGGCCGGACCGGGTGGAGCGGATCACCGGCGTCCCGGCGCACCGACTCCGGGAAGCCGCGCGGATGTTCGGCGAGTCTGCGACCGGCATGGTGCTCACCGCCCGCGGCCCGGAGCAGCAGAGCAAGGGCACCGACACCGTGGGCGCCTGGATCGACCTCTGCCTGGCCACCGGCAAGGCCGGCCGCCGGTTCAGCGGCTACGGCTGCCTGACCGGCCAGGGCAACGGGCAGGGCGGCCGCGAGCACGGCCAGAAGGCCGACCAGCTGCCCGGCTACCGCTCGATCGAGGACCCGGCGGCGCGGGAGCACGTCGCCGCCGTCTGGGGGGTCGACCCGGCGACGATTCCCGGCCCCGGCAGGTCCGCCTACGAGCTGCTGGACGGCCTCGGCCGCCCCGGCGGCGTGCGGGCGCTGCTGCTGGCGGGTTCCAACCCGGCGGTGTCCGCCCCGAACGCCGGGCACGTCACCGAGCGGTTGAGGGCCCTGGACCTGCTGGTCGTCGCCGACCCGGTGCTCTCCGAGACCGCCCGGCTCGCGGACGTCGTGCTGCCGGTCACCCAGTGGGCCGAGGAGGACGGCACCACCACCAACCTGGAGGGCCGGGTGATCCTGCGCCGCCGCGCCCTCGATCCTCCGGAGGGCGTGCGCAGCGAGCTGTGGGTGCTGCGCGAACTGGCCGCCCGGCTCGGGGTGCCGGAGGGCTTCCCGGCGGACGGCTTCCCCGCCGAGGCCGAGCGGGTCTTCGACGAGCTGCGGCGCGCCTCGGCCGGTGGCGACGCCGACTACGCGGGCGTCAGCTACGCCCGGATCGCCGCCGAGGACGGGGTGTTCTGGCCCTGTCCGGCCGAGGACCACCCCGGCACGCCCCGGCTGTTCCTGGACCGCTTCGCCACCCCGGACGGCCGGGCCCGCTTCGCCGCCGTCACCCACCGCCCGGCCGGCGAGGAGCCGGACGAGGCGTACCCGCTGTACCTGACCACCGGCCGGGTGCTCTCCCAGTACCAGAGCGGCGCGCAGACCCGTCGGGTCGCCGAGCTCAACGCGGCCGCGCCCGGTCCGTACGTCGAGCTGCACCCGGGGCTCGCCGCGCGGCTCGGGATCACGGACGGCGAGCCGGTGGCCGTCACCAGCCGACGCGGCCGGGCCGTCGCCCCGGCGCGGCTCTCGGACGGGATCCGGCCGGACACCGTCTTCATGCCCTTCCACTGGGCGGGCGCCGGCCGGGCCAACAGCCTCACCAATCCGGTGCTCGACCCGGTGTCGCGGATGCCCGAGTTCAAGCTCTGCGCGGTGCGGGTGGAACCCGCCAGGAAGGAGGCCACGCCGTGACCCCGAGGATCGCCGTCGTGGGCGGCGGCATGGCGGCCGCCCGCTTCGCTGAGCGCTACGGCGCGCTCGGCGGGCCCGGCGCCGTCACCGTGTACGGCGCCGAGCCGCGCGCCCCGTACAACCGGGTGCTGCTCGCCGAGGTGCTGACCGGGCGCTACGACGCGGAGTCGATCGCGCTGCCGCTCGGCGGAGCGCTGGCCAGGCCCGGCTGCGAGGTGGTGGCACTGGACACCGCGGCCCGCACCCTGCGGCTCGCGGACGGCAGCGTCGAGGAGTGGGACGAGCTGGTCCTCGCCACCGGCGCCAACCCGGTGCTGCCGCCCGTGCGCGGACTGCGCCGCACCGACGGGTACGGGCTGACCGAAGGGGTGCACACGCTGCGCACCCTGGAGGACTGCGCCCGGCTGGCCGAGCAGGCCGTCGGTGCCGAGCGGGCCGTGGTGATCGGCGGCGGAGTGCTCGGGGTGAGTGCCGCCCGGGCGCTGGCCGTGCTCGGGGTCCGGACCGAAATCGTCCACCAGGCACCGTACCTGGTCGATCGTCAGCTGGACGAGGAGGCGGCCACCGTGCTGCGCGGGCGGCTGCGGGCGCTCGGTGTCGAGTGCTACACCGGCAACCGCGCCCGGGCCGTGCACGGCGACCCGGTGGCGCCCCGGGGTGAAGGCCCGCAGCGGGTCGGCGCCGTCGAACTCGCCAACGGCTACCGGCTGGACTGCGACCTGGTCGTGCTCGCCTGCGGCACCCGCCCGCGCACCGCGCTCGCCCACGCCGCCGGACTGCCCGTCGGCACCGGCGTACGGGTGGACGACCGGCTCGCCGTCGCCCCGCACGTCCACGCCATCGGCGACTGCGCCGAACACCGCGGCACCGTCCACGGCCTGGCCGGCCCCGCCTGGGAGCAGGCCGACGTGCTCGCCCGCCGGCTCTCCGGCGCCGAGCCCGAGGCCCGCTACCCCGGCACCAGCCCGCGCGCCCGGCTCAGCACCGGCGACCTGGAGTACGCGGCCTTCGGCACCGTGGACGAGACCCTCGACCCCGGGCTCGACGTGCTGCGGCTCACCGACGCCACCCGCGGCAGCTACAAGAAGCTCGTCCTACGCGGCGACCGGCTGGTCGGCGCCGTCCTGCTCGGCGACCTGGCCACCGTGGACGCGCTGGCCGGCGCCTTCGCCGACGGCGGCGCACTGGCCGGCCACCCCCTGAACCTGCTCACCGGAGGAACCGCCATGACTGGAGTAGCGCGTTGACCCCTGACCACCGCAGTACGCGGGACCTCGTCCTGGTCGGCCACGGCATGGTCGGCCAGCGCTTCCTGGAGGCCTGGACCGAACAGCCGGCCGCGCGCGGCTGGCGGGTCACCGTGCTGGCCGAGGAGCCCCGGCCCGCCTACGACCGGGTCCACCTCAGCTCCTTGTTCTCCGGCAGCGCCGCCGAGGACCTCGCGCTCTGCCCGCCCGGCTTCCTCGCCGAGCACGGCATCGACCTGCGCCTGGGCGACCCGGCCACCGCGATCGACCGGGACGGCCGGCTGGTGCGCACCCGCTCGGGCGCCGAAGTCCGGTACGACGTACTGGTGCTGGCCACCGGCTCGGTGCCGTTCGTCCCGCCGGTGCCCGGCACGGACGCCCCAGGCTGCCACGTCTACCGCACCATCGAGGACGTCGAGGCGATCCGCGCCGGGGCGCAGACCGCCGGCACCGGCGTGGTGGTCGGCGGCGGACTGCTCGGCCTGGAGGCGGCCGGCGCCCTGCGGGCCGGCGGACTGGACACCCACGTCGTGGAGTTCGCGCCCCGGCTGATGGCCGTTCAGGTGGACGACGGCGGCGGCGCGGCGCTGCGCCGCAGGATCGAGGAGCTCGGCGTCACCGTCCACACCGGCGTCGGCGCGGCCGGCGTGCTCACCGGCCCGGACGGCACCGTCCGCGCCCTCGCGCTCTCCGACGGGCGCGAACTGGCCGCCAACCTGGTGGTGTTCTCGGCCGGCGTGCGCGCCCGCGACCAGCTCGCCAGGGACTGCGGACTGCCGGTCGGCCCGCGCGGCGGCGTGGTCGTGGACGTCCACTGCCGCACCGAGGATCCGGCGGTCCTCGCCATCGGCGAGTGCGCCCAGGCCGTCGACGGCCGGGTCTACGGCCTGGTCGCCCCGGGCTACCAGATGGCCGAGACCGCGGCGCGCACGGTGGCGGCGCTGACCGCCGACGGCCCCGCGGGCGAGGGCTCGGGTCCCGTCGGTCAGGGGTTCACCGGCGCCGACACCTCCACCAAGCTCAAGCTGCTCGGCGTGGACGTCGCCAGCTTCGGCGACCCCCACGGCACCGCCGAGGGCGCCCTCGACGTGCTCTACAGCGACAGCCGCAGCGGCGTTTACCGCAAGCTCGTCATCGGTGCCGACGGCGCCCTGCTCGGCGGCGTCCTGGTCGGCGACACCGAGGGCTACGGCGCCCTGCGCCCGCTCGCCGTGGCCGGCAAGCCGCTCACCGTCGCCCCCGAACAGCTCGTGCTGCCTGCCGGGTTCGCCTCGGCCGGACCGCTCGCGCTGCCCGACGACGCGGTGCTCTGCTCCTGCCACCACGTGACCCAGGCAGCGGTGCGGGCCGCCGTCCGCGAGCAGGGTGCCGACAGCGTCGCCGCCGTCAAGAAGTGCACCCGGGCCGGCACCGGCTGCGGCAGCTGTCTCAAGCAGCTCGGTAGCGTCGTCGCCGAGGAGCTGGAGGCCGCCGGGGTCAGCACCGCCACGGGCCTGTGCGAGCACTTCGCCCACACGCGGGCCGAGTTGTACGAGATCACCCGGGTCACCGGGCTGACCAGCTTCTCCGATTTGCTGGCCGAGCACGGCAGCGGCGGCGAGGGCTGCGAGATCTGCAAGCCGACCGTCGCCTCCATCCTGGCCAGCCTCGGCAACGGCCACATCCTGGACGGCGAGCAGGCAGCGCTGCAGGACTCGAACGACCACTTCCTCGCCAACCTGCAGCGCAACGGCTCCTACTCGGTCGTTCCCCGGGTGCCCGGCGGCGAGATCACCCCCGCGGGCCTGATCGCGATCGGTGAGATCGCCCGCGACCACGGCCTCTACACCAAGATCACCGGCGGCCAGCGGATCGACATGTTCGGCGCGACGGTAGACCAACTCCCGGTGATCTGGCGGAAGCTGGTCGACGCCGGTTTCGAGTCCGGGCACGCCTACGGCAAGTCGCTGCGCACCGTGAAGTCCTGCGTCGGCGAGACGTGGTGCCGCTTCGGCGTCCAGGACTCCACCACCCTCGCCATCGAACTCGAACTGCGCTACCGGGGGTTGCGCTCCCCGCACAAGCTCAAGGCCGCCGTCTCCGGCTGCGCCCGCGAGTGCGCGGAGGCGCAGAGCAAGGACTTCGGCATCATCGCCACCTCGGCCGGCTGGAACCTCTACGTCGGCGGCAACGGCGGCATGACCCCGCGCCACGGCGACCTGCTCGCCGCCGACCTCGACCGCGAGACGCTCATCCGCACCATCGACCGCTACCTGATGTTCTACATCCGCACCGCCGACCGGCTGGAGCGCACCTCCGTCTGGCTGGAGCGGCTGGAAGGCGGCCTGGACCACCTGCGGGCCGTCGTGCTCGACGACTCGCTCGGCATCGCGGCCGAACTCGACGACCAGATGGCCCGCCACATCGGCGGCTACCGGGACGAATGGGCCGAGACGCTGGCCGACCCGGAGCGGCTGCGGCGGTTCGCCTCCTTCGTCAACGCCCCCGGCACCCCCGACCCCGCCGTGACCTTCGTCCCCGAACGCGGCCAGATCCGCCCGGCCCGCCCCGGCGAGGCCGGCCACACCCTCGACTCCCCGGTGCTCGTCGCCGGGGCCCGACTGGAGGTGCTCACCCCGTGACCGTACAGATCCACGACGGCAGCGGCTGGCAGACCGTCTGCACCCTCGCCGAGCTCCAACCCGGCCGCGGCGTGGCGGTGTTGCTCCGGGAGGACGCGCCGGGAGCCGACCGGGCCGCGCAGATCGCCCTCTTCCTGGACCGCGCCGGAACGCTCCACGCCGTCGACAACCTCGACCCCTTCAGCGGCGCCCCGGTCCTTTCCCGCGGCCTGCTCGGCAGCCGCGGCGACCGCCCGACGCTCATCTCGCCGATGTACAAGCAGGTCTACGACCTCACCGACGGGCGCTGCCTGGACGAGGACACCGCCCCCGACGGCGCCCCGGCCGTCCTCCGGCGCTGGCCGGTGCGGATCGGCGCTCCCGGAGGTGCCGTGTGACCACCGCCCTCGACGCGAGAAGGTCCGTCCCGTCGGCCGGTTGGGACCCGGAGGACGAGGAGTTCTGGCAGCACACCGGTGCCCGGATCGCCCGCCGCAACCTGGCCTTCTCGGTGCTCTCCGAACACATCGGCTTCTCGGTGTGGAGCCTCTGGTCGGTGCTCGTCCTCTTCCTCGGGCCGGAGTACCACATCGACCCCGCCGGGAAGTTCACCCTCACCGCCCTGCCCACCGCGCTGGGCGCCCTGCTCCGGCTGCCGTACACCTTCGCCGTCGCCCGCTTCGGCGGCCGCAACTGGACGGTGATCAGCGCCCTGCTGCTGCTCGTCCCCACCGCGCTCGCCGCCCTGGTGCTCGAACCCGGCGTCCGGTACGGCACGCTGCTGGCCGTCGCCTGCGCGGCCGGCGTCGGCGGCGGCAACTTCGCCTCCTCGATGGCCAACATCAACGCCTTCTACCCGCACCGGCTCAAGGGCTGGGCGCTCGGCGTCAACGCGGGCGGCGGCAACCTCGGGGTGCCGGCCGTGCAACTGCTCGGGCTGCTCGTCCTGGCCACCGCCGGCGCCGCCCACCCCCGGCTGCTGCCGCTGCTCTACCTGCCGCTGATCGTGCTCGCGGCGGCCGGGGCGTGGTGGCGGATGGACAACCTGCCCGTCGCGTCCGGGGGGCCGGGCGAGGGCGGCGCCCTGCGCGAGGTGGCCCGCGACCCGTACGGCTGGGCCGTCTCGACGCTGTACATCGGGACCTTCGGCTCGTTCATCGGCTTCGGCTTCGCCTTCGGGCAGGTGCTGCAGGTGCAGTTCCACGAGCGCTTCGACACCCCGGTCAAGGCGGCCGCGCTCACCTTCCTCGGGCCGCTGCTCGGCTCGCTGCTGCGGCCGGTCGGCGGGCGGCTCGCGGACCGCTACGGCGGGGCGGCGGTCACGCTCTGCACCTTCCTGGGCATGGGGGCCGGGACGGGCGTGGTGCTGGTCGCCTCGCGGGAGGGCTCGCTCCCGCTGTTCCTCGGCGGATTCATCGCACTGTTCGTGCTGAGCGGCCTCGGCAACGGCTCGACGTACAAGCTGATCCCGGCGCACTACCAGGCCGTCGCCCGCCGGTCGGTCGAGGCCGGCGCCGATCCGGCGACCGCCGAGGCCGACTCCCGCCGGCGCTCCGCGGCGCTGATCGGGCTCGCGGGGGCGATCGGGGCGTTCGGCGGGGTGCTGGTGAACCTGGCGTTCCGGCAGTCCTTCCTTGTCGGCCACAACGGGGACCCGGCCTACCTGGCCTTCCTCGTGGCGTACGTGCTCTGCTCGGTGCTGACCTGGGCGGTCTGGCTCCGGCGGCGCTGAGGCGCCGGGGCGGGGCGCCGGGGGACTGGGCTGTTGGTGTGACACCCGGACGGCCCGGCGCGCGGCCGTCCGGCCGGACGGTTAGCGTCGGGCGCAACACGTCTCCAGCAGCGGGAGGTTGCAGTGCAACGGTGGATCATTCTGACGGTCGTCGGCGCGGCCCTCACCGGTCTCGCCGCACCCGCCCGGGCCGCCGACCCGGACCCGGCGCCCGCCACCACCGTCACCCTCGGTGACGCCACGATCGACCCGAAGCTCCCCGGGCGCGTCCGGGTCGACGTGGGCTACCTCTGCTCGGTCGCCGCCGAGGCCCGCTCGCTCACCGTCTCCGTCGAGCAGAAGGACCCGCAGGACTCCTCGTCGATCGCCTTCGGCTCCAGCCGCACCGCCGAGGCGGACGTCATCTGCGACGGGACGCCACAGCAGCGCCAGATCGTCGTCCAGTCCAAGACCTTCAACTGGATCCCCGGCGCCGACGCCGTCCTCACGGCCACCGTCGCCAACCTCGGCGCCACCCCGCCGGCCGCGGCCGACGCCAAACGCGTCACCCTCGCCGCGCCCGCCCCCGCCGCACCCAGCGCCCCCGGCGCCGCGTCCTGACCCCGGCATCGCCCCAAGGCCTCGCCATCGGCGGGGCCTTGCCGTCGTCGCCGCCACTGCCGCCGCCACTGCCGCCGCCGATGCCGCCTCCGGACCCCCGGGAACCGTGATCCCGCTGGTGAGCGGGCCTGCTACGATGCGCTCCCTTGTTCTACAGTGCTGTAGAACGGATCCACCGGCGAACGGGGACGCGAGATGACCAAGCCGCTTCGGCTGTCGCAGCAGGATCGGGCGGACTTCGAGACGGAGCTCGGGCGGGCGCTCGGCGCTCCGCAGGTGCGGGCGGCGTTGCGGGACGGCGGGGGCGAGGCGCGGGGGGTGGAGTGGCTGCGGCGCGCGGCGCGGGAGAACGCTGAGTCCGTGCTGGCCGCGGCGGCGGCGGAGTACGAGCGGTACGCGGCGCTACGGGCGGACGCGGACGCGGCGGCGCGGATTCCGGGGGACGCGCCGGGGCGGGAGCGGGCGTCGGGATGGTGGGGGGTGCTGGGGGTGGTGGTGCCGATCACCGCCGGGGTGGCGGCGGCGGTCTTCCTGCTGATGGGCTGGATGCTGGATCTGGTCGAGGACATGGACGTGTTGGCCGACGCGTTGCTCACGGCCGGGTGGGTGGCCGGCGTGGTGGCGGCGGTGAGCCTGCTGGTCGGCGGGCTCGGGCTGCTGGGTGCGGCGGCCCGGTCGACGGCGGAGCCGGTCGTGCAGGCGGACGGGCCGGGCGAGTTGCCGCGGGCGCGGGAGGCCTGGCGGGCGGCGCTGGCCGAGCGCGGGCTGGTGCCGTTCCTGGTGGCGCAGGCGAACGCCGGTTCGGCTCAGCGGGGTTGATCGAGCGCCGCCGAGCGGGCGGTGTCCACCAGGAGGTGGGCGGCGTCGAGGGGGATGTCCAGGCGGCGGGCGATCCAGGCGGCGGGGCGGCCGGACTTGGCGAGCATCCAGGCGGAGTACAACTGGCTGAGCTGGGGCGAGTGTTCGGCGAGCAGGAGTGGGCGCACGGCCTCCATCGGGAAGTCTTCGAGGGCGCGGGCGCTGTACTCGCGGCCGTGGGGGCCCAGCGGGGGCAGCGGGAGCGGGCGGCGGGCGTCCCACCAGCGGCTGAGCAGCACGGCGCCGACGAGCAGGAGCCCGGCGCCCGAGGCGCCGATCAGGATGCCGCCGATGACGGGGCGCTCGTCGTCCTCGGCGAGGCCGAGCGCGATCTCTTCGAGGACGAGCAGGCCGAGCACGGTGAACAGTACGGCGGCTTCGGCGGGGCGCGGGTGGAGCCGGGACGTCGTCATGCGGAACCTCTTCCTCGGCAGGGTAGCCGGGGCGTTCGGGCGGGCGCGGCGATTCACCTTCCGTACAACGGCGGCGAGCGGCCCGGGGCACGCCGTGGCGGGCGTGGCGGTGAACGGCGGGGATCGGAGTTGACGTTCCGTCAAAAGCTGTGCGAATGGCGTGGTTTGGCCGATGGCCGCCTCCGGCCAGCATAGCCCGAGCATGCCAACTTCGACAGCGTTGTCGAAGTTGCGGGCCGATCGCCCCGCCCCGGGGCGCCGGGGTGGGGCGGGAGTGACCCGGCGGGGGCGGGGCTTCGAGCCGCCCGCCCCCGCCGGTGGTCCGGGGCGCCGCTGGTGCGGGGGCGCCGGTGGTCCGGGGCTCCGCCGGTGCGCGGTGCTCAGCGGGCGAGCAGGGGCAGCGGCGCGCCGGTGCGGGCGGGCAGTTCGAGGCGGGTGAGGAGTGCGGAGGGGGAGACCTCGACGATGCGGCAGGCGGCGCGGTGGCGGCAGTGGCGGGCGACCGAGCCGTGGCGCAGGAGGTCGAAGCGGCGGCGGCCGGCGGCGCCGAGGACGAGCAGGTCGTCCGGGCCGGTGACGGCGCCGACCAGGGCCGGGCCGGGGTCGGCGTTGACCACCAGCGGGTGGATGACCAGGCCGGACGGGTAGCCGCCGTAGGCCTGTTCGAAGGCGACGTCGAGACGGCGGCGGGCGGCGTGTTCCGGTTCGGGGCGCGGGCGCAGCCCCTCCCGCTCGGCGGTGGTCCAGGCGGCGACGGGCACCAGCACCGCCTGGTGCCGGGCCGCCTCGCCGACGGCGTGGTAGAGGGCGGCCAGACTGCTCAGTGACCCGCTCAGGCCGACGATCACTCGGGTGGTCCCGGTCATGGCCGTTCGCCTCCGTCTCTCCGGATTCGCTCCGGGTCCGCTCCGGTTCGGCCGGTTTCGCTCCGGTTCTCGTGCCGGCGGGGTGCTCCGGTTCGGTGGGGTCCTCCGGTTCGGTGCTCCGTGCTTCGGATGACTCCAGTGAACCCCGGAACCACCCCGTCCGTACCGCCGCTGACACCACCATGACGCAGGTCACGTCCATCTTGACGGTCCGCTGACGGGCGCCGCCCCGAAGGGGTCAGCCCAGCCCCGGGACGAACCGGACCAGCAGGTCGATGGCCTTGATGCCGAGGAAGGGCAGGATCAGCCCGCCGAGGCCGTAGACCCGCAGGTTGCGGCGGAGCAGGTCGGTCGCGGAGGCGGGTTGGTAGCGGACGCCGCGCAGCGCGAGGGGGATCAGGGCGACGATGATCAGGGCGTTGAAGATGATCGCGGAGGCGATGGCCGAGGTGGGGCTGTGCAGTTCCATGATGTTGAGGTGGTGCAGCCCGGGGTAGGCGTCGGCGAACATCGCGGGGATGATCGCGAAGAACTTGGCCACGTCGTTGGTGATCGAGAAGGTGGTCAACGCTCCGCGGGTGATGAGGAGTTGTTTGCCGACCCGGATGATGTCGATGAGCTTCGCCGGGTTGGAGTCGAGGTCGACCATGTTGCCGGCCTCCTTGGCGGCTGGGGTGCCGGAGTTCATGGCGACGCCGACGTCGGCCTGGGCGAGGGCGGGGGCGTCGTTGGTGCCGTCGCCGGTCATCGCGACCATGTTCCCGGCGGCCTGCTCGCGCCGCAGGTGGGCGAGCTTGTCCTCGGGGGTGGCTTCGGCGAGGTAGCCGTCGACGCCCGCCTCCGCGGCGATCGCCTTGGCGGTCAGCGGGTTGTCGCCGGTCACCATCACGGTGCGGATGCCCATGCGGCGCAGCTCGGCGAAGCGTTCGGCGATGCCCTCCTTCACCACGTCCTTGAGCTCGACGACGCCGAGCGCGCGGGCGCCGTGCCGGTCGTGGACGGCGACCAGCAGCGGGGTGCCGCCGGCTTCGGCGATGCGGTCGACCAGCGGCTTGGCCTCGATCGGGAGGCGTCCGCCGGAGTCGACGACCCAGCGGGCGACGGCGTTCGCCGCGCCCTTGCGGATCAGGCAGGTGGTGCCGTCGGGCCAGCGCAGGTCGACGCCGCTCATCCGGCTGTGGGCGGTGAAGGGGACGGGCTGCCGCTCGCCGAGTTCACCGGGGGAGCGGGGTGGCACCCAGTACTGACGGTTCGTCAGTTCGACGAGCGAGCGCCCTTCCGGGGTCTCGTCCGCCGTGGAGGCCAACTGGGCGGCTTCGGCGAGCTGTTCGGTGGTGGCGCCGGGCAGCGGGTGCAGGGCGACGGCCCGGCGGTTGCCGTGGGTGATGGTGCCGGTCTTGTCGAGCAGCAGGACGTCGACGTCCCCGGCGGCCTCCACGGCGCGCCCGGAGAGGGCGACCACGTTGCGCTGCACCAGGCGGTCCATGCCGGCGATGCCGATCGCCGAGAGCAGGGCGCCGATCGTGGTGGGGATGAGCGCGACCATCAACGCGACCAGCACGATGGTGGTTTGCGGCGCGTTCGCGTAGATGGCCATCGGCTGGAGCGAGACCACGGACAGCAGGAAGACGATGGTGAGCGAGGCGAGCAGGATGTTGAGCGCGATCTCGTTCGGGGTCTTCTGCCGGTTCGCGCCCTCGACCAGGGCGATCATCCGGTCGACGAAGCTCTGCCCGGGCCGGGACGTGACGCGGACGACGAGGTGGTCGGAGAGCACCTTGGTGCCGCCGGTGACGCCGGTGCGGTCGCCGCCGGACTCGCGGATGACGGGCGCGGACTCCCCGGTGATCGCCGACTCGTCCACCGACGCGACGCCCTCGACGACCTCGCCGTCCTGCGGGACCACCTCGCCGGCCGACACCAGCACGATGTCGTGCAGCAGCAACTCCTCGGCGGGGATGACCTCGTGGCGCCGGTCGCGGGTGCCGACCCGCCAGTGCAGCAGCCGCCGCGCGGTGGTGCCCGCCTGGGCGCGGCGCAGGGAGTCGGCCTGCGCCTTGCCGCGGCTCTCCGCGACGGCCTCGGCGAGGTTGGCGAAGAGCACGGTCAGCCAGAGCCAGAAGGAGATGACCCAGGCGAAGACGCTCGGGTGGACGACGGCGCTGATGGTGGTGAGCGCCGATCCGGTCTCGACCACCAGCATCACCGGGTTGCGCAGCATGACCCGCGGGTGGAGCTTGCGGACGGCGGCGGGCAGGGCCTCGGCCAACTGCCGGCGGGTGATGAGCCGGCGGCGGCCGGTGCCGTGGCCGGACGGGCGGTGGCTCGGCCGGTGGCCGGAGCCGGTGCCGGAGCCGGAGCCGGAGCCGTGCCTGTGGTACGGGTCGTGGGTCGGGTGGTGCCCCGGGGCCTGCCCGGCGGGGTGCTCGGGACCGCGCTCCGGGCGGCGGAACCAGTCGGTTCGGGTGGCGGGGGCGGTGGTGGAGTCCGGTGTGCTGCGGGCCGAACGGCGCATCGTCTCGGGGGACCTTCCGGGCCGCCCGGTCGGGTGGGGCGGCGGTTCGGGAACGGCGGGGGACGGCGGACAGCCCACCACCGGATTCCCCTCCGCCATGCCGGTCTTGACGCGGGATTGGCGCCGGGCCGACGGTCCTTGATGTTTCCCTGACACGGCGGCCGGGCCGGGCCGCGCCGGCCTCCCCCCGAGGCCGGTCCCGGGCCCCTTCCCCGGCCGATCCAGGTTTGCTGCCGGCACGCACGGGCGTTCGTGGGGCGGAGGCCGGCGGAACGGCCCCGTGGATGTCAGGAAACCGTCAAGGTGCGCCCCCGACGCGTAGGCCGGGCGTCAAGGCCGGGTGCCGACGGCCCGCGGAGGGTCTCCACTGGATGCGGGGCCGCGCCCGGCGGCCCGCCGAAGGACCCGAGGAGCCCGCCGTGACCACCGCCACCGCCGTCATCGCCGTCGACCAGCCGCTGGAGCGCACCGTCCGCCTGGTGTCCGCCGCCGGACGCCGGGACCGCCCCGAGCCGCCGGAACCGGTCGGGCCGGCCGGCTCGGCGGCCGGGGACGACCGCGACCGCCTCCGCGCCCGGCCCGCGCACTGCCGCTTCGCGATGCACTACGAGGACTGACCCCCAGGACCGGCCCCGACGCCCAGGACAGGCCCCGACGCCCTGGCGCCCCGTCGCCCCGTCCCGCGCACCCCGACGCACCGCCCCGAGGCGACGGCCGGAGGCACCGCCCGAGGCACCGCCCGAGGCACCGCCCCGGGCCGACGGCCCCGAGCCGACGACCCGAGGCGACGACCCACCCCGCACGACCCGTCCGTAGGAGCAGCAGCCATGACCCAGCTCACCGCCCCGTCCGTCCCCTCTCCGGCGGTCGCCCCCTCCTCGGTGACCGCCCCCGCCGGGCGCGTCGGCACCGCCCCCGCCGACGCGCTCGGCGCCCCCTGGCCCGCCTCGGCGCGGCCCGGCCGGGGGGCCGAGGTGCTGGTCGGCGGCGTCGGGCTGGCCGAGGCCGCCGAACGGTTCGGCACGCCGCTCTACGTGCTGGACGAGGGCGAGGTGCGGGCGAGGGCGCGGGCGTACCGGCGGGCGCTGCCGCACGCCGAGGTGCTGTACGCGGCCAAGGCCTTCCTGTGCAGCGCGATGGCCGACTGGGTGGCCGACGAGGGCCTGGGCCTGGACGTCTGCTCGGCCGGGGAGTTGTGGCTGGCGGTGGCGGCCGGCTTCCCGGCGCAGCGGATCCTGCTGCACGGCAACGCGAAGTCCCCGGAGGAGCTGCGGCTGGCCCGCCGGCTGCGGGTCGGGCGGATCGTGATCGACGGTCCGGCGGAGATCGCCCGGCTGGCCGCGCTGGTGGCGGCCGACGCGCCGCAGAGGGTGCTGGTGCGGGTCGTCCCGGGGATCGCGGCCGGGCACCACGCGGCGGTCCGGACCGGGGTCGGCGGGCAGAAGTTCGGCTTCCCGACCGAGGGCGGCGAGGCGGCCGACGCGATCGCCCGGGTGCTCGACCAGCCGGGGTTGGAACTCGCCGGTCTGCACTGCCACCTGGGCTCGCAGATCACCGAGGTCGAGCCGTTCCTGCGGGAGGTGGACGCGCTGGTGCGGCTGCTCGCGGAGGTGCGGGAGCGGCACGGCGTCGAGCTGCCCGAACTGGACCTCGGCGGCGGCCACGGCATCCGCTACCTGCCCGGGGACGCCGAGCTGGACCTCGCCGACTTCGCCGTCCGGGTGACCGACCGGTTGGCGGTGCGCTGCGCCGAGGCGGGCCTGGAGGTGCCGCGGCTGCTGGTCGAGCCCGGCCGGGCGATCGCCGGGCCGGCGGCGGTGGCGGTGTACCGGGTGCTGTCGGTGAAGCACGCCGCGGACGGCCGCTGCTTCGCCGCGGTGGACGGCGGCATGAGCGACAACCCGCGCCCGGCGCTGTACGGGTCGCCGTACGGCGTGCGGCTGGTGGGCCGTCGCTCGGAGGCGGGCGAGGCGCGGACGGACGTGGTCGGGCGCCACTGCGAGGCGGGCGACGTGCTGGTGCGCGACGCCGCCCTGCCCGCCGACCTGCGCCCGGGTGACCTGCTGGCGATGCCCGCGGCCGGCGCCTACCAGCTGTCGATGGCCTCCGGCTACAACCTGGTCGGCCGTCCGGCGGTGGCCGCGGTGCGGGACGGCCGGGCGCGGCTGCTGATCCGGCGGGAGACGGTCGAGGACTTCCGGTCGCGCGAGGTCGGGCGCTGACGAGCGGATGACGGTACGAGCGGATAACGGAACGAGCGGATAACGGAACGGTTGCGGAGCCCGTCCTTCCCGTGCGCAGGTCTTGACGGCGCGGGGAGGGCGGGCGTTTGCTGTGTCCCGCTCGTTGGAACCTGTTCGGTTCTGGTTTGTTGTGTGTGTTTGAACGTTCAAAGCATTGCTCAACCGCCGCCTCGAGCGTGGAACCCGCCCCCTTCTCCCACCCCTCGCCGCTCCATCGAGAGGAATGCAATGTCACACCTTTCCCGTCGCGACCTGTTCCGCGCCTCCGGAGCCGGCCTGCTGGCCCTCACCGCCGGCGGCGCCCTCACGGCCTGCGGGGGTTCCGGCGCGGGGAGCTCCTCGGGCGGGGACGCCGACAGCGGCACCGTCACCGTCTGGTCCTGGGCCACCGCCGCCGAGGCCCTGCGCGGCGTCGTCCCGGCCTTCGAGAAGGACAACCCCGGCATCAAGGTCGACGTCCAGGACATCGGCGAACCCGCCATCTGGGACAAGATCACCGTCGGCCTGGCGGCCGGCGGGCAGGGCCTCGGCGACGTCCTGCACATCGGCTGCGACTACCTGCCCGGGTACCTGGAGAAGTTCCCCGGCGGCCTCGCCGACCTCTCCGGCTTCGGCGCCGACGCGCACAAGGACGCGTTCGCCAAGGGCCTGTGGCCGGTCGTCACCGGCAAGGACGGCCACGCCTACGCGCTGCCCTGGGAGGTCAACCCGCTCGGGTTCTTCTACCGCAAGGACTACTTCGACAAGGCCGGCATCGACGTCGACTCCCTCACCACCTGGGACGACCTGATCGCCACCGCCGACCGCTTCAAGGCCGCCAACCCCGGCATCGCCCTGATCGGCCTCAACAAGGCCGCCAACCCCACCCCCGACCTGGACTTCGCGCAGTCCCTGATGCAGCTCCAGGGCGCCTTCTACTTCGACCTGCAGGGGAGGATCACCGTCGGCTCGGAGCCGGCCGTCCGCGCCCTGACCGTCGTCAAGCGGCTGGAGGAGGCCGGGCTGATCGGCGACACCCCCGGGGTGCAGAGCTGGCCGCCCGTGATGAAGGCCGGCAAGCTCGCGGTGGCCGCGATGCCCGTCTGGGTCGCGCACTACCTGGAGAAGAAGTTCCCCGACCAGAGCGGCGACTGGCGCCTCGCCAAGCCGCTGGCGGTCACCCCCGGCGGCAGGCGCACCGCCCTGGTCAACTCGACCCACCTGGCCGTGTCCGCCTCCAGTCCGCGCCGCCGCGCCGCGTGGAGGTTCGTCGAGTACGCGCTCACCCGCCCCGCCTCGGTGAACGCCATGTTCAACGCCGGCGGCGTCTTCCCCGCCCTCACCGCGGCCTACACCGACCCGCTGTACTCGGCGCCGAGCGCCTTCTACGGCGGTCAGCCGGTGCTCAGGACCTTCGCGGACCTCGCCACCGAGGGCGGCGACCCCACCAACTACTCCGGCGACTACGCTCGCGCGCTCAAGCTCGTCAGCGACGCCCAGACCAAGGTCCTGCTCAAGGGCGCCGACCCGGCCGCCGTCCTCCAGGACGCCGCCAAGCAGCTCGCCCAGCAGACCGGGCGCGGCCTCGCATGACCGCCGACACCCCGTCCGTCCCCCTCGCCGCGGCCGCGCGGTCGCGCCGCGCCCCCGGGTGGCGCCGCACCGCCGTGCCGTACCTGCTGCTCGCGCCGGCCCTGCTCACCTTCGGCGTGTTCAAGGCCTACCCGGTCGTCGACTCCCTGCTGCTCTCCTTCACCACCGGCTCCGGCGCGGCCACCCACGGCGCCGGACTCGCCAACTACCGCCGCCTGCTGGACGATCCACTGTTCTGGACGGCGCTGCGCAACACCGCCGAGATCCTGGTCGTCCAAGTCCCGCTGATGCTCACGCTGGCCGTGCTGATGGCCGTCGGGATCAACTCCGCGCTGGTGCGGTGGCGCGCGGTGTGGCGGCTCGGCGTCTTCATGCCCTCCGTCACCGGACTGGTCGCCACCGGCGTGATCTTCGCCTTCCTGCTCAGGGCCGACGACGGCGCGGTCAACCGGCTGCTGGGCGCCGTCGGCCTGCCCGCCGTCGACTGGCTGGGCCAGCCGTTCTGGGCCCGGATGGCCGTCGTCCTGGTGCTCACCTGGCACTACACCGGCTACAACGCCGTCATCTACCTCGCCGGACTGCAGTCCATCCCACGGGAGTTGTACGAGGCGGCGATGGTCGACGGGGCCGGCCCGCTGCGCCGCTTCACCGCGATCACGCTGCCCGGCCTGCGCCCGGTGCTGCTCTTCACGCTCGTCCTGTCCACCATCGGCACGCTCCAACTCTTCGACGAGCCGTACGTGTTGACCGGAGGCGGCCCGGACAACGCCACCCTCACCGTGTCCATGTACCTGTACCAGAACGGCTTCCGGTACTTCGACTTCGGCTACGCCTCGGCCATCGCCTACGCGCTCACCCTGCTGGTGTCGGTGCTCGGCGCGGTCCAGATGCGCCTGATGGGAGAGCGTGAGACATGACCCCCACGCGTGTGAACCCCGGACATGCGGACCCCGGGCACGCCGATCCGGGGCGCGCGGACCCCGGGCACGCCGATCCCGGGCGCGCGAGGACCGGGCACCCGGCCCTGCGGAAGCTGCGCGGCTGGCCGCTGACCCTCCTGCTGGCCGGCGTCACCGGACTGTCCGTCGGCCCCTTCTCCTGGCTGGTGACCGCCGCCACCCGCAAGGACACCGAGATCTTCGACTGGCCGCCCGCGCTGCTGCCCGGCGGGAGCCTCGGCGAGAACCTCAGCCACCTCCAGCACAAGATCGGCCTGCTGCGGGTGGTCGGCAACTCCCTGCTGGTGGCCGGGGCCCAGACCCTCGGCGCCCTGGTCGTGGCGCTGCTGGCGGGCTACGCCTACGCCAAGTTCCGCTTCCGCGGCCGCACCCTGCTGTTCGCGCTGCTGCTGTCCACCCTGGTGGTGCCCGAACAGGTCATGCTGGTGCCGCTGTTCACGATGATGACGGACTTCGGCCTGCTCGACACCTACCAGGCGCTGATCCTGCCGGGGCTGTGCGTGCCCTTCGCCGTCTTCCTGATGCGGCAGTCGCTGAGCAGCCTGCCGGACGAGCTCCTGGACGCCGCCCGGGTCGACGGCGCGGGCGAACTCCGGGTGCTGTTCAGCGTGGTGGTGCCGGTCATGCGCCCGGTGCTGGCGGCCCTGGCGATCTTCCTCTTCCTGGGCTCCTGGAACCAGTTCGTCTGGCCGCTGATCGCCCTGCGCAGCCCCGAGATGCACACCCTGCCGGTCGCCCTGGCCACCCTGCAGGGCAACAAGTCCAACACCGACTACGGCGCGATCCTCTCGGGCACCGCGCTGTCCACCCTGCCGATGATGGTCCTCTTCCTGGTCCTGCAGCGGCAGTTCATCTCCGGCCTGCTGGCCGGCGCGACGAAGGGCTAGACATGACGGAGAGCACGCCCGACATCTGGGAGCCGCACGCCCCCACCCCCGCCGGTGGCCTGCGTGCGCTGCACGCCCAGGGGCTGGACCTGCGGGTGAGCGGCGCCGCCACCGCCCGGGAACTCGCCGACGGCGTGGTCGAGGTGAGCGCCGAGGGCGCCGGCCCGGTCCGGATCGAGTGGCGGGTGCCCTGCGTCGAAGCCACCGCCTTCTGGACGCCCGAACCGCGCGGCACCGCCCGGCTGCCGGCCGCCTGGAGCGCCCCGCGCCGTACCGGCCTGGCCGAGGGCGCGCCGATCGCCGCCCTGGTCGGCACCGGGGACGTCACGCTCTGCGCCTTCGCCGCCGGGCGTCCGGACGTGTGGGCCGGCGCCGGCGTGGTGGAGGAGAGCGGGGAGTTCCGGTTCTGGGCCCAGGCCGCCGACCGGCTCACGGTACGGATCGACACCTCGCGCCGGCACTACGCCCGCAGCCTGGCCGACCTGGCCGCCTGGTGGGGCGAGGGCCGCGCCGTGCGCATCCCCGACGCGGCCCGCCGCCCCGCCTACTCCACCTGGTACGCGATGCACCAGGACGTCTCGCCCGAGGGCGTCGAGGCCCAGGCCGCCCTCGGCAAGGAGCTCGGCCTGGACGTGATCATCGTGGACGACGGCTGGATGACCGCCGACCGCACCCGCGGCTACGCCCACTGCGGCGACTGGGAGCCGGTCTCGCTGCCCGACACCGCCGCCCACGTGCGGCGCGTCCACGACCTCGGGGTGCGCTACCTGCTCTGGTACGCGCTGCCGTTCATCGGCAAGGACAGCGCCGCCCACGAGCGGATCGGCCGCTACGTGCTCGCCGACGCGGCCCACCTCGGGGCGGTCGTCGCCGACCCCCGCTACCCCGCCGTCCGGGAGTTCCTCACCGACCGGCTGGCCCGCGCCGTCGAGGAGTGGGGCATGGACGGCCTCAAGATCGACTTCGTCGACCGGTTCGCCCGGGCCGACGCGCCGCACCCCTCGCCCGAGGCGGACTGCGCGAGCGTGGACGAGGGCGTGGAGCGGCTGCTCGCCGCGATCCGCGCGCGGATCACCGCCGCGAACCCGGAGGCGATGGTCGAGCACCGCCAGCCGTACGTGAGCCCGGGGCTGTGGCCGTACGTCACCATGGTCCGCGCCACCGACTGCCCGCTCAGCCCGCAGGAGAACCGGCAACGGACCATCGACGTGCGGCTCGCCGCCGGGCCCGTCCCGGTGCACGCCGACATGCTGATGTGGCACCCGGCCGAGCCGCCCGAGCAGGTCGCCTGCCACCTGATCAACGTGCTGTTCTCCGTCCCGCAGGTCTCCGTCGACCTCACCGCGCTGAGCGACGGGCAGCGCGAGGCGCTCGCCTTCTGGCTCGGCGTCGTCCGCGAGCACACCGCGACCCTGCAGCTCGGCGAACTGCTGCCGGCCCGCCCCGACCTCGGCTACCCGCTGGTCACCGCGCGCGGCGCCGACACCGTCGCCGTCGCCCGCTACGCGGCCCTGCCCGTGGACGCCTCCGGCGCGGGCTGGCGCACCCTGCTGGTCGCCAACGCCGACGCCGATCCCGACGTCCGCCTCACCGGCGGCAGCGGGACGGCCGCGATGACCGTGCAGGACGCCCGAGGGCGTATCGTCCGGCAGGGCGAGGTCGAGCTGGACCGGGCGGACGCGATCCCCGTGCCGCGCGGCGGGCTGCTGACCCTGCGCCGCTGACCGCGCCCCGGGGCCCGACCGCCGGCGGCCGCGCCGAAAGGGCCCGACCGCCGAAGGCCCGACCGCCGAGGGCCGTCGGGGACCGAGCACGCTTGGAGGACCGGATGACCGAGGGACCGCAGCGAGCCCGCCGCGGCGCCACCACGATCGAGGAGGTCGCCCGCGCGGCCGGCGTCTCCCGGCAGACCGTCTCCAACGCGCTCAACGCCGCGCACCGGGTCCGCCCGGAGACGCTGGAGCGGGTGCGCGCGGCGATCCGCGAACTCGGCTACCAGCCCGACCAGTCGGCCCGCTCGCTGCGCAGCGGCGCCCGGCGCACCCTCGGCTACCTCGTCCCGGTGGACGACCCGCTCGACCCCAACCCGCTGATGGCCGGCTTCCTGGAAGCCCTGGTCGACGCGGCCGGGGCCGAGGGGCAGCGGGTGCTGCTGTTCCGACCCGGGCAGGGCAGCACCGATCCGGTGGCCGCGATCGACGAACTGGTGGCGGCCCGTCAGGTGGACGGGCTGGTGCTGGCGGACGTGCTGCGCGAGGACGCCCGGATCGCCCACGTGGCCGGACTCGGCGTGCCCTTCGTCAGCTTCGGCCGCACCGGCCCGGGCGGGCCGCAGCACTGGGTGGACATCGCCAACGATGCGGCGATGGCCGAGGTGGTGCGGCACCTCGCGGCGCTCGGCCACCGGCGGATCGGCTACCTCGGGGCGGCCGAGGAGCTGCCCTGGATGGCCGCGCGGCGGGCGGGCTTCCTCGCCGAGGCCGGCCGGCTGGGGCTCGCCGCGACCGCGGTGGCGGCGCCCGGGACAGCGGGACGGCGGCGACCGGCGGGGACGGTCGGGGCGGCGCGCGCGGTCGGGGCGGCGGGGACGGTGCGACCGGCCTCGGTCGGCGGCACCGGGCCGGCCGCGACCCCTCCCGAGGTGCCCGTGCCCCCGTCGGCGGTCGACGCCGTCCGGGCGCTGCTGCGCGGGCCCGACCGTCCGACCGCCGTCGCCGCGGGCAGCGACCTGCTGGCGCTGGACGTGTACGAGGCGGTGCGGGCGGAGGGGCTGGCGGTCGGGCCGGGCGGCGTGGCCGTCACCGGCTTCCACGACACGCCGCTCTGCCGCCACCTGTACCCGGCCCTGACCTCCGTCCGGCTCCCGCTGCGGGAGATCGCCGCCGCGCTGGTCGGCCGGCTGCTGGGCCAGGTGCGCGGGGAAGGGGCGCCGGACACGGGGCGGGAGCTGCCGACCGAGCTGGTGGTGCGGGGGAGCAGCGGGTAACGGTGCGGGGGGCCGGCCGGTGCCTGTGGCCGGGCCGCCGGGCGCCTGTTGCCTCGGTGTGCGGTGCCGGGCGACCGGGCGCGCCCGGTCGCCCGTCCGGTCAGGAGTGGGCCCTCCCGCTCAGGGCGGGCTCAGGCCCGGTGCGCCGCCGGCCGCTCGGGGGACGCCTCCGCGAGTGCCCGGGTCACCGCCTCCACCCCGGCGCGCAGCCCGTACACCGGGGTGCCCGGCTGCTGGCGCCAGGACTCGTCGAGGCCGCCCGCGTCCACCGTGTCGAAGCCCAGCTCGTCGACCAGGGCCCGGACGACCCGCTTGGCCGCCTCGTCGTCCCCCGCGACCGGCACGGCGAGCCGCTCCGGGTCGCCCGCCGGGCGCGGGCGGTCCAGCAGGTCCTGCGCGTAGGTGCCGTTGAACACCTTCACCACCGGGTGCTTCAGGTGCTGCTCCGTCCACCGGCTCTCGGTGAGCCCGCCGTCCTCGATCGCGTCGATCCGGCCGTCACGCTCCTTCGGGTAGTAGTTGCCGGTGTCGATCACGGCCACTCCCTCGGCGGCCTCGTCGAACAGCCCGGCGGGCAGGTCCGGCACGTTCTTCAGCGGGACGGTCACCACCACGACCTGCGCGTCCCGCGCCGCCTCGGTGACCGGAACCGCCGTGGCGCCGGTCTCCTCGACCAGCTCCTTCAGCGTCTCCGGGCCGCGCGAGTTGGCGACCGAGACGTCGTGCCCGAGCGCGGTCAGCCGCCGGGTCAGGTTGCCGCCGATGTTGCCCGCGCCGATGATGCCGATCTTCATGGAAAGCCCCTCGTCTGCGAGTGCTGCGAGTCCTGCGGATGCTGCGAGTCCGGTGGGATCCGCGGAGACTGCGAACTCCGCGGGGTCCGTCCCGGGTCGTCGGGCCCGTCGCCCCGGGTCAACCACGCGGTGCCCGCCGCGATTCCCGGACCTCGCGGTCGACGGCGCGGACGCACGACGCCGCCGCGGCGCTGACCACCGTCGGCTCCCCGGCGGACCTGCGCTCCTTCGCGCCCCGCATCCCGCAGCTCCTGCTCACCGGCGAACTCGCCTTCCCCGACCTGGAATCGTTCTGCCTCACGCTCGCCCGGGCGGCGTGGCAGGACCGGCCCGAGGCCCCGTACCTCCGCCGGCTGCTCGACGCGCTCCGGCAGGACGTCCTCGGCGACGCGCGTGCCCCGGCGTCGGCCCGCAGGCGGGGGTTTGACGACGGGCCCTAGCAGAATGGGCTCCCCTTGCGACGCCGACCGCCGTCGAGCGCCTGCACGAGTTCCTCCTCCACAACGGCACCGAGCCCCGGAACGCGTTCCGGGACCGCCGCGCGCCGGGCTAGCGCGCCTTCGCCGACCGGCTGCGCGGCCCCGTCCTCCCGGCCGCCGTCGAGGAGGCCGTCCACCGCCCCGAAAACCCCGCTCATCTCGAACAACTCTTCACCGTCCATGCCGTCTTGGAGACTCAGCGGCACCGCCTGGCGAGGTGACCCCGACCGGGCGTGCGTGCCCGTCCGATCCTCCTCCCGACGACCCTCGGCGGGCGAGTCCCCTGCGCGCGCTTTCCCGGGCCGAAACCGTCCCCCGGCGAGCGGGGGGCCGAGGCGACGGCGGGAGTGCCGGGCCGGTCACTCGAAGCGGCTCGGGTCCCCGGCGCCCCGGCGGACGATCTCCGGCCCGCCGCCCGAGAAGTCGACGACCGTGGTCGGCTCGGTGCCGCAGTCACCCGAGTCCAGCACCGCGTCCAGCACGTGGTCGAGGCGCTCCTTGATCTCCCACCCCTGGGTCATCGGCTCGTCCTCGCCGGGCAGGACCAGGGTGCTGGAGACCAGCGGCTCACCGAGCTCGGCGAGCAGGGCCCGGGTGACGGCGTGGTCGGGGATCCGCACTCCCACCGTCTTCTTCTTCGGGTGCAGCAGGCGGCGGGGCACCTCCTTGGTCGCCGGGAGGATGAAGGTGTAGCTGCCCGGCGTCGCGGCCTTGACCGCGCGGAACACGGTGTTGTCGAGTTGCACGAACTGCCCCAGCTGCGCGAAGTCCTCGCACATCAGGGTGAAGTGGTGGCGCTCGTCGAGGCGCCGGATCGCCCGGATGCGGTCGAGGCCCTCCCGGTTGTCGAGCCGACAGCCCAGCGCGAAGCAGGAGTCGGTCGGGTACGCGATGAGGGCCCCGGACCGGAGGCTGTCGGCCACGGTTCCGATGGTGCGCGGCTGCGGGGACTCTGGGTGCACGTCGAAGTACTTCGCCATTGGCCGACCCTACGGGATCCCGGCGCCCGATCGGCGCAACCGGCCGGTGAGGTTGCCGGGCGGGCGGGGGCAACGGACCGGGCGGCGCCCCGATCGCGGGCGGTGGACCCCGACCGTTCCGCGCGGGGCGGCCGGCCGCGCAGCGGTTCCACCAGCCGGCGGGGGCGGGTGGCGACCCCCGTCCGCCACCCGCCCCCGCCGAACGCCCGGCCCGCGGTGTCACTCGTTGTGGAGGACCTCGGCGATCGGCAGCCGGGCCGCCGTGCGGGAGGGGACCAGGGCGCCCAGGACGGCGATGAGGACGCCCGCCAGCGCGACGGCGGTCAGGAGCGGGGCATGCCACACGTCGATCATCGAGTCCGTGAACGCCAGGATGGTGATGTTCTCGACGATCAGCCGGTGCGCGGCCATCCCGAGCGGGACGCCGATGATCCCGCTGACCAGACCCGGCCCGGCGACCGAGGTCATCGTCATCGCGACCACCTGGCGCGGCGTCATGCCGATCGATTTGAGCATGCCGAGGTCCCGGCGGCGCTCCCGGATGTTCAGCAGCACGGTGTTGAAGACGCCGAGGGCGGCGACCGTGCACAGCAGCGTGGTGAAGATCGTCGAGAAGCTGATCACCGAGGCGATCGGGCCGCTCACGTCGGGCGTCACCGCGTTCGGGTAGAGGCCGGGGTCGGCGTCCTTGACCGCCTTGACGTAGGCGTCGGCGTCCGCGCCGGGGGCGAGCCGCACGACGTACTCGACCACGTGCAGTCGCACTCCGGTGGCGGCCAGCGTCGCCGCGTTGGACGCCACCGCCCGGGCGTTGCCCTCAAGGGGCTCGCCGACGATGGTCACGGGCAGGAGCCGGCCGCTGACGTCCAGGGTGATCCGGTCGCCGAGCGCGAGTCCGTGCTGGTCCAGGAACGCCGGTCCGGCGATCACCTCGCCCAGCCCGGTCGCCGGGCGCCCCTTGACCACGCGCAGCGGCCGCTCGGGGGCGTCTCCGCCGTAGAAGTCGGCGAACACCGGCTGGGCGTAGCCGACCAGGCCGACCCGCTCGAACGCGCGCGAGGTCACCTGCTCGGATCCGGGCGCGGCGCGCAGCACGGCCTCGATCTGGGCGTCCGTCAGCGTCGGCACGGTCTGGTGGGCGTCGGCGGCGCCGACCTGCACGTGGACGAAGGTGCGGCCGTCGTCCCCGTCCGGCGGCTGCATGGAGGCGAGCAGCGTGCCGGTCAGGCCGGTGGCGAAGGTCACCGTGACCACGCCCAGCACGATGGAGGCCATGGTGAGCGCCGTGCGGGCCGGACGGGCGAAGGGCTGGCCGAGGCCGAGGCTGACCGAGCGCGGCAGCCGCGTGCCGCTGAGCCGGCGCTGGACCCGCAGGCCGCGCCCGGTGCGCGGCGCGCTGCCGGCGGTGATCGCCTCGGCCGCGGAGATCCGGTGGGCGCGCGAGGCCGGCAGGAACGCGGCGAGGGCGACCAGCAGGGGCACGGCGACCAGGGAGGCGACGGGCAGCCAGGCCGGGGGCGCGAGCGCGGCGGTGCCGGTCTCGATCCCGTTGAACGCCGTGTCGATGATCGGGCCGGCCAGCGCCCAGCCGACGGCCGTACCGAGGACGGCGCCGGCGATCGCGGGTACCGAGACCATGGCGAGGTAGACCGCGACCACCTGGCGCGGGGTGAAGCCGAGCGCCTTGAGCACGCCGATGTGGCGGTAGCCGGACACCACCGCACCGCTGACCACGTTTCCGACGATCAACACCGCGACCACCAGACCGAGCGCGCCGAAGACCGACATGAACGGCAGGTAGGCGTCGGCCGAGGCGGAGAACGCGCGCTTGAGGGTGAGGTAGGACTGCGCACTGGTCAGCGCGTTCCCGGGCAGGCCCTCGGTGGCCTTCGCCAGGCCCGCCGTCAGCGCCTCGTCCGTCGAGGCGTCGGCGAAGCGGTAGAGCATCTGCTCGGCGGTGGGATGCAGGGCGGCCATCTGCTCGGGGGTGACCCAGCCGCCCGCCGAGCCGCTCATGCTGTCGGCGACGCCGACCACGGTGAGCGGCGGGGCGCCGGTGGGCGCGATGGTCCGGCCCAGCAGGGTGTCGAAGGTGCCTCGGAAGCCCATCTGGACGACGACCTCGCCCGGTCCGGTGGCCCAGTGGCCTGCCGTCAGCTCCACGCGGTCCACCGGGCCCGCCGGGCCGGCCCGGCCCACCAGGGTGATCGACCCGGGCGGGTGGCCCAACCAGTCGGTCGGGATGTCCAGGGTGACCTGGGCGAACGGCCCCGCGGCCGCCTCGACGCCCGGCCGGCGGGCGCCGGCGGCCAGTTGCTCCGCCGGAGCCCGGGCGGCGTCGAAGGTCGCGACCACGTGGGCGCCGCGCTGCGCGCCGAAGGCCGCGTCGAACGGCGCCCGGGCGGCGCTCATCACGGCCAGCGCCAGCAGGATGGTGGTGGTCGAGCAGAAGACGACCAGTCCGATCACGATCGTCTGGACCTTGCGCCGTCGGACGGCCGCGCGCGAGGCCCGCCACACCGCCCCGGTCATGCCGTGTGCTCCAGGGACCGCTCGCGGGCCACCCGGCCGTCCGCCACCTCGACCAGCCGGCTGGCGCAGCGGGTGGCCAGGTGCGGGTCGTGGGTGACGATCAGCAGCGTCTGCCCGATCTGGTTGAGGTCGATCAGCAGATCCATCACCTGCTCGCCGGAGCGGCTGTCCAGGGCGCCGGTGGGCTCGTCCGCGAGCAGCAGCGCCGGGCGGTTCATCAGCGCCCGGGCGACGGCCACGCGCTGGCGCTCGCCGCCGCTCAGCGCGGCCGGGTAGGTGTTCCTGCGGTGGGCGACGCCGAGTTCGTCGAGCAGTTCGAGTGCCCGGCGGCGCGCCTGGCGGGCGGAGGTGCCGGTCAGCTGGGCGGCCAGCGCCACGTTGTCCAGGGCCGGCAGGTCGTCGATGAGGTTGAAGAACTGGAAGATCATGCCGATGTGGCGGCGGCGGAACAGCGCCAGCCCGGTCTCGTTCAGCTTCCCGAGGTCCTCGCCGCGCACGTGGACCGTGCCCGAGGTGGGCCGGTCCAGCCCGGCGACCATGTTCAGCAGGGTGGACTTGCCGCAGCCCGACGGGCCCATCACGGCGACCGCCTCACCGGCCCCGATCCGCAGGTCGACTCCGTCCAGCGCCTTGGTGTCCCCGAATTCCTTGTGGACCCCGGACAGCTCGACGACGATCTGCGCGCCGTCCCGCCGGGTGCTACCACCGTGATCATTGCTCATGGCACCCGACCGTAGGAGCAGCGCCCCCGCCCGGGCGTCCCACCCCGGGTGTAACCGTCCGGGGCGTAGTACCGGGGATGTACCCGGGTGGCACTCCCGGATGATGTGGATCATGGCGTGAGCTGGGAGGCTGGCGGCGTGTGGGGAACGGAGACGGGGTGGATCGCCGCCCTGGTGGCGACGGGGGCGGCCGGCTGGACGGGGGTCGCGCTCGGCAGGGCGCGGCGGGCCCACCGGGCGGCCGTCGGCGCGCGCGGCTGGCTGCTGGAGCGGGAGCGGGAGAGCGCGGCGCGCACGGCGGTCGACGCCGAGCGGGCCAGGATCGCGGCCGAGTTGCACGACATCGTCAGCCACAACGTGAGCCTGATGGTGGTGCAGGCCGGGGCCGCCCGCGAGGTGCTCGCCACCATGCCGGAGGAGGCGGCCGTCGCGATGGCCGCCGTCGAATCCGCGGGCCGGGACGCGATGACCGAACTGCGGCACCTGCTCGGCCTGCTGGCCCCGGCGGCGGACGGCCGTGACGAGCCGGAGGAGGCCGACTTCGCGCCGCAGCCGAGCCTGAGCCGGCTCAGCCCGCTGATCGACCGGTTCGCCTTCGCCGGCCTGCCGGTGGAGGTGCGGATCTCCGGGGAGCCCCAGCCGCTGCCCGCCGGCATCGACGTGACGGCGTACCGGATCATCCAGGAGGCGCTGACCAACGCGCTCAAGCACGGGGACGGGGTGACGGCGGAGGTGACGGTGCGGTACGCGGACCACTACCTGCGGGTGGAGGTGCTGAACAGCGGACCGAGCGTGCTCGCCGGCGAGGCGGCGGCCGGACGGCAGCCGGCCGACGGTGCCGGGCGCGGGCTGGTCGGCCTGCGCGAGCGGGTCGCGGTGTACGGCGGCGACCTCGACGCCCGGCGCCGGCTCGGCGGCGGCTTCCGGGTCCGCGCGCGCATCCCTCTGGACCGGCCGTGACGGGGGCGGTCCCGGAGGTCGATGCGCAGCGCCGCCCCAGGGTGGTGATCGCGGACGACCAGGAGCTGGTGCGCACCGGCTTCCGCATGATCCTCACCGCACGCGGAATCGACGTCGTCGCCGAGGCCGCCGACGGCGCCGAGGCGGTCGCGGCGGCCGTCGCGCACCGCCCCGACGTCGCCCTGCTGGACATCCGGATGCCCACCATGGACGGCCTGGAGGCCGCCCGCCGCATCCTCGCCCGGGTCCCGCGCTGCCGGGTGATCATGCTGACCACGTTCGACCTGGACCACTACGTGTACGCGGCCCTCGCCGCCGGCGCCAGCGGCTTCCTGCTCAAGGACGTCACGTCGGCCCACCTCGCCGCAGCCGTACGGCTGGTGGACACCGGTGACGCGCTGCTCGCGCCGTCGATCACCCGCCGTCTGGTCGAGCGTTTCGCGGCCGGCGCCCCACGGCCCTCCTCCGGCCACGGCCCGGCGCCGCACCGCGACCTCGCACCCCTGACGCCGCGCGAGGCGGAGGTGCTCACCCTGTTGGGGCGCGGGCTGTCCAACGCCGAGCTGGCGGACGAGCTGACGCTCAGCGAGTCGACGGTGAAGACCCATGTGGCCCGGATCTTCGCCAAGTTGAACCTCCGGGACCGGGCCCAGGCCGTCGTCCTCGCCTACGAGACCGGGCTGGTCACCCCGGGCGGCCCGGAGCGGGGGCCCGAGGAGCCACGGGACCGGAGACTCCGACTCCCGTGATGCGCGGCCCCCGACGTCGCACCGCCCCCTTGCGCGCTGCTGCCGGCCTGAGGGCCTGCGGGCCTGCGAGCGGGCGGCGGAGCCGCCGGTCCGCGGAGTCGTCCGGCACGGCGGCGGCGCCACCCGAACCCGGGTGGCGCCGCCGTGTGCGCGTGGGGCCCGCGGGCGGGGCGGTCAGCCCGCGCAGTTCGGGCACAAGCCGCGGTAGGTGACCTCGGCCTGCGCGACGGTGAACCCGAAGCACTGCTCGGCCGGCAGGTCGGCCAGCGGGTCGCCGAGCGGGTGGACGTCGCGGATGGTGCCGCAGCCGGTGCAGATCAGGTGCTGGTGCGGGCGGTGGGCGTTGGGGTCGTAGCGCTTGGCGCGCCCGTCGGTGGAGACCTCGATGACCTCGCCGAGGGTGACCAGCTCGCCGAGGGTGTTGTAGACCGTCGCCCGGGAGATCTCCGGGAGGCGTTCCGCGGCGCGGGCGTGCACCTCGTCCGCGGTCAGGTGCACGTGCTCGCCGTCCAGGACCTCGGCCACGACACGCCGCTGGGAGGTGAGACGCCAGCCGCGCCCGCGCAGCCGCTCCAGCAGGTCACTCATATCGGTTCACCTATTCAGGTCAAGGGGAAGACCGGAGTTTACCAATACACATCCTGAGTCATCCGGATCCCGATCGGATATGGGTTTGGTGTCATTCTTGACTTGGATTCCGTCCATCGTAGGATCGGCTCCGGCGCTAGCCTAGGTAGCAGCAGCAGATGCACGAGATGCAGTAGATGCCGTAGGTAGCACAGAAGACACCGTGATCCGCCTTGTGAGGGAAGGGTTCCCATGTCTGACATCCACGATGCAGCCGGCACGGATGCGAATGCGGAGGGCTGCCCGGTGAACCACGGGCGCGCGCCGCACCCCACCCAGGGCGGGGGCAACCGCCAGTGGTGGCCGGAACGGCTCAACCTGAAGATCCTCGCCAAGAACCCCGCGGTGGCCAACCCGCTCGGCGGGGACTTCGACTACGCGGCGGCGTTCAACACCCTCGACCTCCCGGCCGTCAAGCGGGACATCCAGGAGGTGCTCACCACCTCCCGGGACTGGTGGCCGGCCGACTACGGCAACTACGGCCCGTTCATGATCCGGATGGCCTGGCACAGCGCCGGCACCTACCGGATCAGTGACGGCCGCGGCGGCGCCGGCGGCGGCCAGCAGCGCTTCGCCCCGCTGAACAGCTGGCCGGACAACGCCAGCCTGGACAAGGCCCGCCGGCTGCTCTGGCCGGTGAAGAAGAAGTACGGCCGCGCGCTCTCCTGGGCCGACCTGATGATCCTGGCCGGCAACGTCGCCCTGGAGACCATGGGCTTGCGGACCTTCGGCTTCGGCGGCGGCCGGGTGGACGAGTGGGAGCCGGACGAGGACGTCTACTGGGGCCCGGAGACCACCTGGCTGGGCGACGAGCGCTACACCGGCGACCGCGAGCTGGAGAACCCGCTGGCCGCCGTCCAGATGGGCCTGATCTACGTCAACCCCGAGGGCCCCAACGGCAACCCGGACCCGATCGCCGCCGCCCGCGACATCCGCGAGACCTTCTACCGGATGGCGATGAACGACGAGGAGACCGTCGCGCTGATCGCCGGCGGCCACACCTTCGGCAAGACCCACGGCGCCGGCCCGGCCGACCACGTCGGCCCGGACCCGGAGGCCGCCCCGATCGAGCAGCAGGGCCTCGGCTGGAAGAGCGGCTTCGGCACCGGTGTGGGCGGCGACGCGATCACCAGCGGCCTGGAGGGCGCATGGACGCCCACCCCGACCACCTGGGACAACAGCTTCTTCGAGACGCTGTTCGGCTACGAGTGGGAGCTCACCAAGAGCCCGGCCGGTGCCCACCAGTGGAAGCCCAAGGACGGCGCCGGCGAGGGCACCGTCCCGGACGCGCACGACCCGAGCAAGCGGCACGTGCCGATCATGCTCACCACCGACCTGTCGCTGCGCTTCGACCCGGTGTACGAGCCGATCTCCCGGCGCTTCCTCGAGCACCCGGAGCAGTTCGCCGACGCCTTCGCCCGCGCCTGGTACAAGCTCACCCACCGCGACATGGGCCCGGTCGTCCGCTACCTCGGCCCCGAGGTCCCGTCCGAGAAGCTGCTCTGGCAGGACCCGCTGCCGGAGGCCACCTACCGGACGATCGAGCCGGCCGACGTGGCCGACCTCAAGCGGCGGATCGGCGCCACCGGCCTCTCGGTGGCCGAGCTGGTCTCCACCGCCTGGGCGGCGGCCTCCTCCTTCCGCTCCAGCGACAAGCGCGGCGGCGCCAACGGCGGCCGGATCCGGCTGCAGCCGCAGATCGGCTGGGAGGTCAACGAGCCGGACAAGCTGGCCTCGGTGCTGCGCACCCTGGAGGGCGTGCAGCAGGAGTTCAACGCCCAGGCCGGCGACAAGCAGGTCTCGCTGGCCGACCTGGTGGTGCTGGCCGGCGGCGTCGGCGTCGAGCAGGCGGCCAAGGCGGCCGGCCTCGCCGTCGAGGTGCCGTTCGCGCCCGGTCGGGTCGACGCGCCGCAGGAGCTGACCGACACCGAGTCCTTCGCCGCGCTGGAGCCCAAGGCCGACGGGTTCCGGAACTGGGTCGGCAAGGGCAACCGGCTGCCGGCCGAGTACCTGCTGCTCGACAAGGCCAACCTGCTGGGCCTGAGCGCCCCCGAGCTGACCGTATTGGTCGGCGGCCTGCGCGTGCTGGGCGCCAACCACGGCCAGTCCGCGCACGGCGTGTTCACCGGGACCCCGGGCGTGCTGACGAACGACTTCTTCGTCAACCTGCTCGACCTGGACACCCGGTGGTCCGCGACCTCGGAGGACTCGCACACCTTCGAGGGCCGGGACTCCTCCGGCAAGGTCCGCTGGACCGGCACCCGGGCCGACCTGGTCTTCGGCTCCAACGCCGAACTCCGGGCCATCGCCGAGGTGTACGCGAGTGACGACGCCAAGGAGAAGTTCGTGACGGACTTCGTCGCGGCCTGGGTCAAGGTCATGAACGCGGACCGCTTCGACCTGGCCTGATCCGACCGGCCCCCACGGGCCGCAACGGACGGCGGGAGCCCGGGGGCCACGGCCCCCGGGCTCCCGCCGTTGTCACCGGCCCGCCGGGCGCCCGGCGCGTGTCCGACGACGCCTACCGCGGCCCGCCGTCCGGTGCTTCGGCGGTTTGCTGCTCGGCTGTCGGTTCGTCGGCCGTCGGTTCGTCGGCCGTTCGCTGCCCGGCCGTCGACTCCTCGGCCGTCCGCTGCTCGGCCCTCCGCTCCGCCGCCCGGACCTGCTCGGCGAAGGTGGGCGCGTCGATCCGCTCGACCGTCGCCCCGTGCCGGGCGGCCAGGTCGTCGGCCGGGCCGGGGGAGGCCTCCCGGACGTCCAGGGCGATCAGCGCGCCGCCGTCCGGCACCCGGGCCGAGAGCACGATCAGCGCGGCGCCGGCCCCGCTCGCGAGGCGCTCCTCCGCCGCGTTGCCGAGGGCCGCCCCCGCGGTGAAGCCCAGCAGCACGCCG
Organism: Kitasatospora sp. NPDC053308; assembly: GCF_055585785.1. Taxonomy (NCBI): domain Bacteria; kingdom Bacillati; phylum Actinomycetota; class Actinomycetes; order Kitasatosporales; family Streptomycetaceae; genus Kitasatospora; species Kitasatospora sp. NPDC053308. Next base: position 37,467 of record NZ_JBVJJY010000025.1, read on the forward strand.
ATCGGCCCGCCGAGCAGGCCGACCAGCCCGCCGAGCACCCCCGAACCGACGGTGGCCACGCCCGCGCCCCGGGTGAAGGTGTCCTTGACCTCCAGCACGCCGTCCGCGCCGCGCTCCAGCGCGGCCGCCATCCGCAGACCCGGCAGGTGCTCCGCCTCGTCGAAGGCCGGACGCCAGCCGGCGGCGTCGGGGAAGGTCAGCAGGACGGCGTTGTGCTGCTCGCTCATCGCACTCCGATCGGGCCGGGACCGGCCTCGGCCGGGCTTTCATCCTGGCCTCCGGCGCGGCGCGCTGCCACAGGAGGGCGGCGCTCAAACCTCGGCCGGGGCCGACCCGGCCGTCGACGTGCGGATTCGGCCAGGTGTACGGAGGCCTCCGGGGGGACGTGGCGGGAGTGGACGGAGTGTGGCCTGGGAAAGGGGCGCGAAGCGGCCGAGCGGGCGCTATTTCGATCCTGGCCGAATTTCGGATCGGCGGTCCGCGAACCCTGGTGTGACGGGTGGTGCGCTGCCAGGATCCCGGTTCGGCACATCCGTGCCGCACTCGAACGCTTGGAGGAGGCACCATGCAGCCCACGGCTGACCAGGTTCGCGCGCTCAAGGACGAGGACTTCCGGCTCACCCTCGGCCAGGGCCACCAGGTCCACCCGGCCGGCGAACTGTCCGACGAGCTCTACGTGACCGCCGCGGTGCAGGCGAGCACCTGCGCCGGTTGGTCGAGCTGCGGGCACGTCTGCAGCTTCTGACGCCCGCCGCCGCGCGACCGGAGAGCGGCTCCTCCGCCTGCCGCGGTCCGTCGAGTCGCGGACGCACGCGCGGCAGGTGAGCCGACTCCGCGGGAGGCGCTCCGGCCCGGCCGGGGCGCCTCCCGCCCCCATCGAGGGAACAGTGCCGAACAGACGAGAGAGGCAGCACCGCCCCGTGGCCGAAGCGTCCGAACTCCTGCGGGCTTCCGCCCGAGCCGTCCCGCTGCCCGCCCGCGGCCGGGTGCCCGACGACGACGGATCCGGCCCGGACTCCGCCGAGCGGGACGAGCGGGACGAGCGGGACGAGGGGAACGAACGGGCGGAGCGTGCCGAGCGGGCCGCCCGGAAGCTGGAGCGCTGGCGCACCCAGGCACCGTTCGACCGGGACGACTGGTTCGAGCGCCGTCTCGCCGCCGACGGACTCGACCCGGATGCCCTGCGCGCGCTCCTCGCCGAGCAGCCGGAGGCACTCGCCGACCGCCTCGGGGCGCAGCCGTGGGCCGAGCGCCTCGTCGCCGCGTTCCGTCGCGGGGCCGCCGGGGACGTCCCGGCGGCCCCGGAGGTCCCCGAGGAGCACGCGTTCGCCCGGCTCGTCGCCCCCCTGCTCGCCGACGCCCGCGATCGGCTGTGCGCCGGGATCGCCGCCCTCGGCGAGCCCGCACTCGGTACCCCTGCCCTCGGCACCCCCGAGGAGCTGACCGCGCTCGCCCTGCCCGCGCTCACCGCCGCCGTCCACGGGATGGCCACCCGGACCGTCATCACCGAACTCCACGTCGCCCGCCTCAGCGGCGGGTTGGCCGGTGAAACCCCCGAACTGCGCTACCGCGACTTCCTCGACCGGATCACCCGCCCCGGACGGGCGCTGGAACTCCTCGCCGAGTACCCGGTCCTGGCCTACCGCCTCACGACCGCCGCCGAGCAGTGGACGGACACCACCCTCACCCTGTTCCGCCGCCTCGCCGCCGACCTGCCGGCCCTCCGCGCCGCCTTCGCGCAGGGCCGCCCGCTCGGCCGGCTCACCGAGCTCGCCACCGGCCTGGGCGATCCGCACCGCGGCGGCCAGACGGTCAGCTCGCTCCGCTTCGAGCACGGCGTCCGGATCGTCTACAAGCCGCGCCCGCTCGGTGCCGAGACCCACTTCCAGGAACTCCTGCGCTGGCTCAATCCGCAGCTGAGCCTCCCGCTGTACGAACTCGTGCACCTGGCCGGCCAGGGTTACGGCTGGGTCGCCCACATCACCGCCGAACCGGCCCGCGACGAGACCGAGTTGGGCGCCTTCTACCACCGGGCCGGCACCCTCGCCGCGCTGATGTACGTCCTGGACGCGGTCGACTGCCACGCCCAGAACCTGATCGCCGTGCGCGACCAGCCGGTCCTCATCGACCTGGAGGCGCTCCTCCACCCCGACCTGCACGAGCCCGCCAAGGACCTGTCCGAATCCGAGCGCCTCGCCCGCCGGCACGCCCGGCACTCCGTGCTGCGCTCCGGCCTGCTCCCCGAACGGATGTGGGACGAGGGCAACGGCGGCACCGACCTCTCCGCCCTCGGCTGGGACCCGGCCTCCCTGCCACCCCGGCCCGCGCCCGTCCTGGTGGGCCAGGGAACGGACGAACTGCGCCTGGAGTACCGCCGGTTGCCCGTCGAGGCGCCCGGCAGCCGGCCGGTGCCGGCCGGACAGCCGCTGCGACCGGCCGACCACCTCGGGGCGTTGGAGGCCGGCTTCACCGAGGCGTACCGGCTGCTCGCCGCCGACAAGGAGCGACTCCGCACGTCGCTGCGGGCGTTCGCCGCCGACGAGACGCGGATGCTGCGCCGCGACACCTACGAGTACCGCAGCCTGCTCAACACCGCCTGCCACCCCGACCTGCTCCGTGACGCGCTCGACCAGGACCGCCACCTCGACCGGCTCTGGGCGCTCGCCGCCTGGGAGGAGCGGGCAGTCGCCTTCGTCGAGCACGAGCGCGCCGACCTGTGGCGCGGGGACGTGCCCGTCTTCACCATCCGCCCGGACGGCGTCGACGCCCGCTCCGCCACCGGCGCCGTGATCCGCGGGGTCACCGACCGGCCCGCGCTCGACCTCGCGCTCGCCAAGGCGGACGGCCTCGGCGAGGGCGACCTCGCCCGCCAACTCCAGCTCCTGCGACTGTCGGTGACCACGGCCGACGGAGCGCGGGAGCCCCGCCGACCGGGGGCTGCGGCGGCGCCGGGCAGGACGACGGTGTCCGACGGGACGGCGGTGCCCGGTACAGCGGCCGAGCCGGAACGCGTGCCGGTCGACCACGCGTCGGCCGACCGCGCCCCGGCCGATCGCGGTCTGGCCGACCGCGCGCTCGCCAAGGCCGTCGAGGCCGGGGACCAGCTGCTCCGCGAGGCCTTCCGCGGCAGCGCCGACCTCGCCTGGGCCGGCCCCAACTGGACCGCGCCCGGCCGCTGGGCGCCCGCCGAACTCGGCCCGGACCTGTACAGCGGCACGGCCGGCATCACCCTCTTCCTGCACCAGCTCGGCGCGGTCACCGGTGACCGCTCGTACCGGAGTGCCGCCCGAGCCGCTGAACTGACGCTCCGTCGCCAGATCCGCCGACGCGCCGACCGGCTCGGCGGCGGGCTGTCCGGAGCGGGCGGCGTGCTCTACGCGCTCGCCCAGCTGGCCGCCCACCATCCGGACCCCGAACTCGACGCCCTGGCCGGGCTGGTGCTCGACCGCATCGCGGCCACCGCGTCCGAGGACACCCTGCACGACCTCCTCTCCGGCAACGCGGGCACCATCGGCGGCCTGCTGGCCTGGGAAGCCGTCCGACCCGGCCGGGCCGTCACCGCGGCCCTGGCCGCGTGCGCCGAGCGCCTCGCCCGGTCCGCCGCTCCGCATCCGGAAGGCGGTGTCGGCTGGCTCCCCGCCTCCCTCGCCGAGGCGGCGAAGCGTCCGCTGGCCGGCTTCGCCCACGGCGGCTCCGGCATCGCCTGGGCCCTCGCCCGTGCGGGCCACCGCCTCGGCCGCCCCGACCTTCCCGAACTCGCCCTGGCCGCCCTCGACTACGAGCGCATCCTGTTCGACCCGTCCGCCGCCAACTGGCGCGACGTCCGGGAGGACGGCGCCCCGGACGGCCCCTCCTTCCCCACCCTGTGGTGCCACGGCGCCTCCGGGATCGCCCTCGCCCGGGTCGAACTCGCCGAACTCCTCCCGGAAGGTGCCGAGTTGCTCGGCAAGGAACGGGACACCGCGCTGGACACGGTGCGCCGCGAGGGCTTCGGCCTCAATTTCTCCCTGTGCCACGGCGACCTCGGCAACCTCGAAGCCCTCCACCTGGCCGGAGCCCCCTGGCGGGCACAGGCCCGCGCCACCCTGGACGCCCTCGACCGCCGCGGCTGGGTCTGCGGACTGCCCCACGGGGTCCACAGCCCGTCCCTGATGGTCGGGCTGGCCGGCATCGGCCACGGTCTCCTCCGCCTCGCCGCCCCCGACCGCGTCCCCTCCCTCCTCGCCCTGCACCCGCCGACGACCTCCTGACCCGGTACGGAGGGCACCGGCTCGACACCGGCCGGACGAGCGCCGGCCGAGCGCCGGCCGGGCGTCGCGTCGAGGCCCCCTCGGGCGATGGCCCACCGCCCGGGCGGCGACCCCTCGGCATGCGTTCCGATCGTCGGATCGCATGCCGAGCAGCTTGCCGCACCAGCCTCCCGGAATCGAACACCGGATACCTCGCCGCTGATCGTTCGCCACCAACTCGCCGTCCGCGACACGGAATTGCCCGGATCGAGTGAGACCGCCCGGGACACGCCGAAGCGCCCCGCGGGCCGCTGCCAGGATCGGGGTCCGCACCGGCGGCCCGACCCCCGCAGTGCCCGCGGGCACCGCTGTCGACCCCGCACGCCCACCCGGCGTCGAGGGCTGCTCGGGCGCGGATCCACCGCGGCCGCGGGGCCGCCGTACCAGGGAACAGGGAGCACTGTGTCCGAGCAGATCGCGGAACCCGAGAAACCCGCCACCACCCCCGACGACGACCGGCACGACGAGAACCGGCACGAGGGCCGGGGCGACGAGCGGCACGACGAGCACCCCGAACGGGAGCACCCCGAGCGGGAGCACCCGGAACGGGAGCACGACGAGGAGCTGCGGCTCCGCTTCCCCGGCGACCGCCGCGCCCAGGCCGGCGCCTCGATGTCCGCGAGCGCCATGCTGCGACGCCTGCCGCACCTGGTGCGCCGGGCGATGACCCTGGCCTGGGCGGCGGACCGGACCTCCACCGTGCTGCTGCTGGTCTGCCAGGCGCTGGCGGGCGTGTTCGGGGCGCTCGCGCTGTACGCCACCACCGGCACGCTGGCAGCGCTGCTGGTCCCCGGCCCGGTCACCGACCACCTGCGCACCGCCGCGCCCTCGCTGCTCCTGCTGACCGTCTCGGCCGCCCTGCGTGCCGTCCTGAGCATCGCCGTGGTCGGCCTGTCCGGCCGGGTGTCGCCGCGGATCACCCGGGAGGCGGAACTGGCGCTGATCGCCGCCGGGTGCGCGGCGGAGCTGAAGGCGTACGACGAGCCCAGCTACAACGAGCAATGGGAGGCCGCCGACCGGGGCGCGTCAACCACGCCCGACCTGCTCTCCAACGCCCAGGACGTGATCGCCTCCACCGTCTCGCTCGCCGCCGCGGCCGGCGTCCTGGCGACGCTGCACCCCTGGCTGGTGCCGCTGCTGCTGCTCGGCTCGGTGCCGACCGGCGTGGCCGCCGTCCGGACCGCCCGGATCCACTACCTGGCGGCGGTGACCACCAACGAGGACCGCGGCGCGCTGCGCGTCTACCGCTGGTTCCTGATCGACAAGACCCGTGCCGACCAGGTCCGTTCGGACCAGGTCACCCCCTTCCTGATGGCCAAGTACCGTCGTGCCGAGGCCAAGATCGTCGCGGCCACCGACCGGGCGACCCGGGAGGCGGCCAAGGTGTCCCTGCTGGCCGCGCTCGGCACCGGGGCCGGCAGCGCGCTGATCTGGGGCACCCTGCTCTACCTGGTGGCGAGCGGCCGGATCGACCTGGCCGCCGCGGGCACCGCCACCTTCGCGCTGCGCACGGCCTCCTCGGGTCTGCAGGGCCTGGTCGGCAACGGCGCCCGGCTGTACCGGATGGGTCTCTACCTGGACGACTACTTCACCTTCCTGGACGAGGCCGGCGGCCACCGGATCCGGCGCGGCCACCGCGTGCCGGGCGCCCCGCAGCTGGTCGAGGTGACGGACCTGAGCCACGCCTACCCCGGCGAGCAGCAGGAGCCGGCCCTGCGCGGCGTCAGCATGACCCTGCGGGCGGGCGAGGTGGTGGCCGTCATCGGGCAGAACGGCAGCGGCAAGTCGACCCTGCTGAAGCTGCTCTCCGGCCTCTACCTGCCGCAGGCGGGGCGGATCACCTGGGACGGCGTGCCGGTCGAGGAACTGGACGCCGACGGCATGTGGAACCGGGTGGCCCGGGTGCCGCAGGAGTTCGCCCGCTGGCCGCTGGGCGCCGCCGAGAACATCCACCTCGGCCACCTCACCGACCGGGTGATGGCGGACGTCGAACGGGCGGCGGAGCGGACCGGCTTCGACGAGACCGTCGCCCGGCTGCGCTCCGGTTGGCGCACCCTGCTCGCCCAGGGCTGGTGGGGCGGCGCCGAGTTGTCCGGCGGCGGTTGGCAGCGCGCGGCGGTCGCCCGGGCGCTCTACCGGACGGTGCGCAGCCCGGGCCTGCTGATCCTGGACGAGCCGACCTCCGACCTCGACCCGCGCGCCGAGCACCGCATCCTGCACGCCCTGCGCGGCCTCGCCCCGGGCCGGATCACCCTCCTGGTCACCCACAACATCGCCAACGCGGCGGTGGCGGACCGGGTGATCGTGATGGACAAGGGCCGGATCGTCCAGGCCGGCACCTGGGCCGAACTGGCGGAGCGGCCGGACGGCCTGTTCCGCGAACTGCTCGACCTGCAGCGCGACCGGTCCGTCCCCGTCCAGCGCGGCGGGGAGTCCGCGTGAGGCGTGGAGCCGGCGCGGGCCGGGGGCGCGACCCCGGCCCGGGGTAGCCACGGACGGCGCGGGGCCCCGCGCCGCCGCGAACGGCGCAGGGCCCCGCGTCGCCGCGGGGCCCTGCTGCCTGCCGGCGGAGCCGGTCGGTGACGGGTCGTCGGGACGGCGTCAGTGGTAGGTCGTCGTGACGGTGACGCCGCCGAAGCCCTGCCGGCCGTAGAGGCTGAAGTACACCCAGCCGGACGGCGGGTTGGCGATGGTGAGGGTCTCGCCGTTGCCGTCGTTGGTGGACTTGGCCTGGTACGAGCCGGTGGTGGCCCAGCCGCCGCCGTTGTAGTAGAGGTCGGCGTCGCCGGTGCCGCCGCTGGTGGTGATGGTCAGCTGCTGTACGCCGGCCGGGAGGTACAGGAAGCTGTAGCTGTAGTTCCCGGTGGTGGCGGCCACGCCGTCGCGGCGGCAGTCCTTGTCGAACTGCCGGGTGTCGGCGGCGGTGCACAGCGGGGCCCGGTCGGCGGGCAGGGAGCCGCAGTTGTCGGCGGCGCACTGCTTGAGCCAGGCGGCGAAGTCGGCGTCGTAGGCGGTGCCGATGGTGTTCTTGAGCAGGGCGCGGGCGCCGTTCCAGTCACCGACGCGGTACTTGGCGAGCAGCGCGGTGACGTCCTGCGGGTGCGACTGGAGCATGTAACGGACGGCGAGGTAGCCCCAGTTGTAGATCCGGGTGGAGTCCGCGTTGGCGTAGGTGCTGTCGAAGAGGGTGCTCAGCGCGTACGTGCCCTTGCCGGCCTGGGCGACCGCGTCGTCGTAGTGGACGCCGCGGTAGCTGTAGGAGACGTACTCGGCGAGGCCCTCGACCCACCAGACGGTCGGGGTCGTCATCCCGGCCTCGAAGTCGCCGTAGAAGTCGTAGCGGCCGTCGAGGTAGTGGGTGTACTCGTGGTTGAGGTTCCAGATCTGGAACTGGGGGCGCAGCCAGGAGGCCTCGTGGGCGATGAAGCGGGCCTGGTTGCCCGCCTTGGCCGGGTCGCCCTCCTCGTACATGCCGCCGTTGTCGACGTCGATCTTGTACATCTCCCAGGCGTAGAGGCTGTAGTTGTAGTAGTCGTCGAAGACGACGACCTCCAGGCTGGTGTTGTTGTCGTCGGCGACCGGCCCGCTGTCCTTGACCAGCTTGTGGAAGAAGGCGTCCTGGTTGACCAGGCTGGTGCAGGTGTCGGCGAGCTGCTGCGCGGTCATGTCCTGGGCGCGGATGCGCAGGTGCGCGTTGCAGGTGTGGTCGACGGTGAGCACGAGCGGGACGAGCTTGGCGGGGACGTCGCAGGTGCCGTAGTAGGAGCAGTTGCCGGCGTCCTTCTTCTCCGCGAACCAGAGCAGGTTCATGGTGAGCGGACCGGTCCTGCCGACCAGCGGGTAGCGGTTGACGAGGTCCTTGACCAGCGGGCGGGCCTGGGGCTTGAGCGCGTCCTGGGTGAGCAGGTTGCCGATCTGCATGCCGATCGAGGTGACCGGGTCGCCGCCGGTGATCTGGTCGCTGTTGCGGGTGACGAAGGACGCCATGGCGGTGGCGAACGACGGGTCGGCCTGCAGGGCGGCGGTGAAGGCCGGCAGGTCGAGGCCCCGGCGGATGACCGTCTCGGTGTTGGCGACGGCGGCGGCCATCGAGCCGGTCCAGGCTCCGGTGTAGTCGTTCAGCAGGCGCTTGACGACGCCGGTGTAGCGGGCGTTCTCCTGGGCGCTGTCGATCAGGGTGACGGCCTCGGCGAGGGTCTGGCCGTTGGCCTCGGTGACGTCCTTGCTGTGCGGGGCGGCGAAGAAGCCGTCCAGCGCGCCCCGGATCGCGGTCTGCAGGGTGGTGCCGTACGGGCCGACCACGTCGGGGTTGTTCCACTGGACGTAGTAGCCGGCGCGGAGGTAGACGACCAGTTGGCCGGCCGAGGTGGAGTCGTCGCCGGGGTAGCCGGCGGAGACGTCGCGCAGGGCGTCGGCGACGGTGGCCATCTGGGCCTCGGCGAAGGCGCCCTTGGCGTCGGTCCCGGTCAGGTTGTACAGCGTGTTGACGCAGTCGAGGCTGGCGGACTCGACCTGCCGGACCAGCGCGGCACCGGAGGTGCCGGTGAAGGAGGAGACGTCGCAGGCGTTCGCCGCGGCGGAGAGCCGCTTCGCCGCGGCCGGCGCCCCGGTCGCCCCGACGGTGCTGCCCCCCGTCGGAGCGGCGGGCTTGGCGAGCGTGTCGGCGGCGAGCGGGCGGGCGTCCTTGGGGGTGTCGGGGGACTTGGGGACGGGAATCGCGTGCGGCGCGGCCGGCTTCGCTGGGGGAGCCGACGGGGTGTCGGCGGCGGCGTGGGCCTGGGGTGCGAAGAGTCCGAGGGCGAGGAAGAAGGCGGCGCCGAGCGCAGGGAGCCTGCGCGCGTTCGCCTTCGCTATCCGGAAGGGACGCATGGGGTGGGGGCCTCCAGGCCGTGGGGGGTCTCGTGCGGTGTGGGACGCACGGGTCCTGATGTGTGACATGTAAAATGGCACACGGCTTGACGCGGAGGGAAGCCCCGGGAACGGAAATTCGACCGGCTTGACCGAACCGTTGCCGTCTCCGGCCCGGCCCCGCCGCCACCTCCCCGCCGCCGTCTCCCGCCTCCCCGGCTCCCCGTCCTCCGCCGCCCCCTCCGCCGCCCCGCGCTCGGACCGGAGGCCCCGTCAGGCGGCCGCCCGGACGGTCGGGGTCAGGGCTGCGAACTCCAGCGGCGCCGACGGGTCCACCGAGAGTCCCGCCGGCGCCGGCTCCGCCCCCGACCGGACCAGCAGGTCCCCGATCGCCGCGACCATCGCGCCGTTGTCCGTGCAGAGCCGCAACGGCGGCACCCGCAGGGCGATCCCGGCCGCCGCGCAGCGCTCCTTTGCCAACGCCCGCACCCGGGAGTTGGCCGCGACCCCGCCGACCACCACCAGCGTGCCGATCCCGTGATCGGTGCACGCCCGGACGGCCTTGCGGGTCAGCACGTCCGCGATCGCCTCCTGCAGCGCGGCCGCCGCGTCCGGCACGTGCGGCTCCCGCTGCGCCTCGACCCAGCGGGCGGCGGCGGTCTTCAGTCCGGAGAACGAGAAGGCGTACGGGTCGTCCTGGGGCCCCGTCAGCGGGCGCGGCAGGCGGACGGCCGCCGGATCGCCGTCCCGGGCGGCCCGGTCGACGGCCGGTCCGCCCGGGTAGGGGAGCCCCAGGATCCGGGCCACCTTGTCGAAGCACTCGCCGGCCGCGTCGTCCCGGGTGTCCCCGAGGTGGACGATTCGGTCGCGGGCGAGGTCCCGGACCAGGAGCAGCGAGGTGTGCCCGCCGGAGACGATCAGCACCACGCACGGGTCCGGCAGCGGCCCGCCCTCCAGGCCGGCCGCGGCGACGTGCCCGGCCAGGTGGTGCACCCCGTACAGCGGGACGCCCAGCGAGAAGGCGTACGCCTTCGCCGCCGCCACCCCGACCTGCAGGGCGCCCGCCAGACCCGGACCGGTCGTCACGGCGACCGCGCCGACGTCACCCAGCGTCAGTCCGGCCCGTCGCAGCGCCTCCCCGACCACCGGAGCCACCGCGTGGACGTGTGCCCGGGCGGCGATCTCGGGCACCACTCCGCCGTACCGGGCGTGCTCGTCCATGCTCGACGCCACCGCCTGCCCGAGCAGCACGCCGTCGCGCACCAGGCCCGCGCCGGTCTCGTCGCAGGAGGACTCGATGCCCAGCACCACCGCTGCGCCCGTCATGGTCAGCCACCCGTTTCGCCCATTACCGATACCGGGGACCATTGTGCCCGACGCGATGTGAGGAATAAGCAGGAGCCCATGCCTCGTTCCTGCAACCCATACGCAATAGTGTTGTCCCGGCACGATCAGCAACGTCCAACCCGCCGAAAGGGGCCGTGTCCTGATGGGCACCTACACGCTTCCCGACCTCCCGTACGACTACTCCGCGCTGAAGCGGGCCATGTCGGCCGAGATCCTGGAGCTGCACCACTCCAAGCACCACGCCGCCTACGTCAAGGGCGCCAACGACACCCTGGAGCAGCTCGCCGAGGCGCGCGACAAGGAGCAGTTCGGCGGCCTGGTCGGCCTGCAGAAGACCTTCGCCTTCCACCTGTCCGGCCACGTGCTGCACTCGCTGTTCTGGCAGAACCTCTCCCCGGAGGGCGGCGACCGCCCCGAGGGCGAGCTGGCCGACGCCATCACCGAGCACTTCGGCAGCTTCGAGGCCTTCAAGAAGCAGCTCACCAACGCCACCACCGGCGTCCAGGGCTCCGGTTGGGGCATCCTCTCCTGGGAGCCGCTCGGCAAGCGCCTGATCGTGGAGCAGGTCTACGACCACCACGGCAACGTGGGCCAGAACACCACCCCGCTGCTGGCCTTCGACGCCTGGGAGCACGCCTACTACCTGCAGTACCGCAACGTCCGCCCGGACTACGTCACCCGCCTGTGGGACGTCGTCAACTGGCAGGACGTGTCGGCCCGCTTCGCGGCCGTCCAGGGCGCCTGACCGCGTCCGGTGAGGTGGCGGGCCCCGGACCGGTCGGGCGGTCCGGGGCCCGCCCCGGTGCAACCCGGCCGACGGGGTTCGCGTCATGAACCTCGGAGAGTTCGTACAGGTGTGGGGGAGCGGTCGATCGATGGACCTCAAAGGACGCGTGCAGGACCTGGCCGGCAGTCGGGTGGCCTTCGCGGTGGCGGCCGTCGCCCTGGCGGCGGGAGCCTGGGGAGTCGCCACCCTCGCCGGGCCGGACGGCGTCCCCCGGCAGAGCATCGCCCAGGACGCCTCCTCCGACGGCAGCGGGGAGGGCGGCGGGGACGGCGCCAAGGGCGGCGACGGCGGCACCCAGCAGGGCAGCGGCATACCCGACGGCATCGCCCACGCCTCCGAGAGCGGCGGCAACGCCGTCAACATCACCATCGACGACGGCCCCGACCCCACCTGGACCCCGAAGGTCCTCGACGTCCTCAAGCGGCACGGCGTGACGGCGACGTTCTGCATGATCGGACCGCAGGCCAAGGCCCACCCCGACCTGGTCAAGCAGGTCGTCGCCGCCGGCCACCGGCTCTGCGACCACACCGTGCACCACGACACCACCATGGACAAGAAGCCCGTCGCCTACCAGGAGAAGGAGATCCTGGACGCGAAGAAGATGATCGAGGACGCCGCGGGCGGGGCCAAGGTGCTCTACTACCGCGCCCCCGGCGGCTCCTTCACCCCCGACAGCCGCCGCATCGCCGCCGCGAACGGCATGCGCCCGCTCGGCTGGAACGTCGACTCCAAGGACTTCAACAAGCCCGGCACCGCCGCCATCGTCGACACGGTCAAGAAGGAACTCCACCTCGGCCCGACCATCCTCTTCCACGACGGCGGCGGCGACCGCCAGCAGACCGTCGAAGCCCTCGACCAGGTCCTCACCTGGCTGAAGGCCCAGGGCCGCCCCACCGGCTTCCCCGTCCAGACCACCCCCTGAACCGCTGCGCCCCCCACCTTGCCGCCCGGCAGGTCCAGTCGAGGAGCCCGCCGACGTCCGGGCGCGATGCCGCAGCGTCCCGAGGCCGCCCGGGCCGCCCGAACCGCGTCTCCCGACCGGCGTGCGGAGCCGCCGGATAGCGGGCGTGACGACGAGGCGACGAGCGGACGTGGGCTCATGCCCGTGGAGGGGCCGGCGCACGCTCGGGGCGGGCACGGCGGGGCGGGCACGGTGGTGTGGTTCGAGTGCCGCGAAACCGGCGAAGCGCCGTGCCCCACGCGCGGGTGGGGCACGGCGCTCGGCCTTCCTGCCGTCGGTCAGCCGAAGAAGGCGTCCAGGATCTGTTGGGCGGCCAGTCCCGCCGGGAGGGTGCCGGCGCGGACCTGGGTCTCCAACTCCGGCGCCAGGCGCTGCACTTCGGGGTGCTCGTGGAGCCGCGCGAACAGCTGGTCGTGGACCATGGCCCAGGTCCACTCCACCTGCTGCTCGCGGCGCTTCGCCGCCAGGGCGCCCGTCGCGTCCAGCACCTTGCGGTGCTGCTGCAGGCGCTCCCAGAGCACGTCGAGGCCGATGTTCTCGCGGCCGCTGCAGGTGAGCACGGGCGGGGTCCAGGCCGCGTCGGGGGAGTGCAACAGCCGCAACGCGCCCGCGAGTTCGCGGGCAGCCGCCTTGGCGTCGCGTTCGTGCGGGCCGTCGGCCTTGTTGATCGCGATGACGTCGGCGAGCTCCAGGACACCCTTCTTGATGCCCTGCAGCTGGTCGCCCGTGCGGGCGAGGCTGAGGAGCAGGAAGGTGTCCACCATCCCGGCCACCGCCGTCTCGGACTGGCCGACGCCCACCGTCTCGATGAGCACCACGTCGTACCCGGCGGCCTCCATCACCACCATGGACTCACGGGTGGCCTTGGCGACCCCGCCGAGCGTCCCGGAGGTGGGGGAGGGGCGGACGAAGGCGTCGGGGTCGACGGCGAGGCGTTCCATCCGGGTCTTGTCGCCCAGGATGGACCCGCCGGTGCGGCTGGAGGTCGGGTCGACGGCGAGCACCGCGACGCGGTGCCCCAGCCCGGTCAGCATGGTCCCGAAGGAGTCGATGAAGGTCGACTTGCCGACCCCGGGCACCCCGGTGACACCCACCCGGACCGCGCCGCCCGCGTGCGGCAGCAGCCGCCGGAGCAGCTGCTGCGCGAGCGCGCGGTGGTCGGGCCGGGTGGACTCGACGAGGGTGACGGCCCGCGCGATCCAGGCGCGCGAGCCGTCCAGGACACCCGTCACATACGCGTCGAGGTCGATCGTCCGAGGAGGCATGGCCTAGAGGTCCCGGCTCACAGCTCGTGGCCGAGGTCGGCCGCCAGGGACTTCAGCAGGTCGTACGCCGCGTCCGGGATGACCGTGCCGGGCGGGAAGACCGCCGCCGCGCCCGCCGCGTGGAGCGCCTCGAAGTCCTGCGGGGGGATGACCCCGCCCACCACGATGGTGATGTCCTCGCGGCCCGCCGCGGCGAGTTCGGCGCGCAGGGCGGGCACCAGGGTGAGGTGGCCGGCGGCCAGCGAGGAGACGCCGACGATGTGCACGTCCGCCTCGACGGCCTGGCGGGCGACCTCGGCCGGGGTCTGGAACAGCGGGCCGACGTCCACGGTGAAGCCCAGGTCGGCGAAGGCGGTGGCGATCACCTTCTGGCCGCGGTCGTGGCCGTCCTGGCCCATCTTGGCGACCAGGATGCGCGGCCGGCGGCCCTCGGCCCGCTCGAACCGCTCGACCAGGTCGCGGGTGCGCTGCAGGGAGGCCGACGGGCCCGCTTCGTCTCGGTACACACCGGAGATGGTACGGATCTGGCCGGAGTGGCGGCCGTACACCTTCTCCAGGGCGTCCGAGATCTCGCCCACGGTGGCCTTGGCCCTGGCCGCGTTGACGGCCAGGTGCAGCAGGTTGCCGTCCAGCGAGCCGCCGCGCTGCGGACCGGCCTCGGCGGCCGCCGTCAGCGCGCGCAGGGCGTCCTGGCAGACGGCCTCGTCGCGCTCCGCGCGCAGCCGGCGCAGCTTCTCGATCTGCCGGGCCCGCACCGCGGAGTTGTCGACCTTGAGCACGTCGATCTGCTCGTCGCTCTCCACCCGGTACTTGTTGACGCCGATCACGGGTTGGCGGCCTGAGTCGATGCGTGCCTGGGTGCGGGCGGCGGCCTCCTCGACGCGCATCTTGGGGATGCCGGCGTCGATCGCCTTGGCCATGCCGCCGGCCGCCTCGACCTCCTGGATGTGCTGCCAGGCCCGGGCGGCGAGGTCGTGGGTGAGCTTCTCGACGTACGCCGAGCCGCCCCACGGGTCGATGACCCGGCAGGTGCCCGACTCCTGCTGCAGCAGCAGCTGGGTGTTGCGGGCGATGCGCGCGGAGAAGTCGGTGGGCAGGGCGAGCGCCTCGTCGAGGGCGTTGGTGTGCAGCGACTGGGTGTGGCCCTGGGTGGCGGCCATCGCCTCGACGCAGGTGCGGGTGACGTTGTTGAACACGTCCTGCGCGGTGAGCGACCAGCCGGAGGTCTGCGAATGGGTGCGCAGCGACAGCGACTTGGGGTTCTTCGGGTCGAACTGCTTGACCAGCTTGGCCCAGAGCAGCCGGGCCGCGCGCAGCTTGGCGACCTCCATGAAGAAGTTCATGCCGATCGCCCAGAAGAACGACAGCCGGGGCGCGAAGGCGTCCACGTCCAGTCCCACGTCCAGGCCCGCGCGCAGGTACTCCACCCCGTCGGCCAGGGTGTAGGCCAGCTCCAGGTCGGCCGTCGCACCGGCCTCCTGGATGTGGTAGCCGGAGATGGAGATCGAGTTGTACCGGGGCATCTTCTGCGAGGTGTACGCGAAGATGTCCGAGATGATCCGCATCGACGGCTGCGGCGGGTAGATGTACGTGTTGCGGACCATGAACTCCTTGAGGATGTCGTTCTGGATGGTCCCGGCCAGCTTCTCCGGCGGCACGCCCTGCTCCTCGGCCGCGACGATGTACAGCGCCAGCACGGGGAGCACGGCGCCGTTCATGGTCATCGACACCGACATCCGGTCCAGCGGGATGCCGTCGAACAGCTGGCGCATGTCGTAGATCGAGTCGATGGCGACGCCCGCCATGCCGACGTCGCCGGTGACGCGCGGGTGGTCGCTGTCGTAGCCGCGGTGGGTCGGCAGGTCGAAGGCGACCGACAGGCCCTTCTGCCCGGCGGCGAGGTTGCGGCGGTAGAAGGCGTTGGACTCCTCGGCGGTGGAGAAGCCCGCGTACTGGCGGACGGTCCACGGCTGGTTGACGTACATGGTCGGGTACGGCCCGCGCAGGTACGGGGCGATGCCGGGGTACGTCTCCAGGAAGTCCAGCCCGGCGAGGTCGGCCGCGGTGTACAGCGGCTTGACGCCGATCCCCTCGGGGGTGTCCCAGACCAGCTCGTCGACGTCCTTGCCGGTGGACTGCCGCCAGGCGGACCGCCACTGGTCCTCGGTGGCGTCCGGGGCGGCGTCGCCGTCCAGCCCGATGCCGGTGAAGTCGGGGATCATCGGGCCGCCTCGCTCTCGTCGGCGCCGCTCGCGCCGGTGATCAGGTCCAGCAGGGAGGTGAGGACGGCGACCGCGTCCCCGCCCGCGTGGATGAACGCGTCCACTCCGTCGGGAAGTTCGCCGAGCCGTCCGGCCAGCAGCACCCGCCGGGCGCCGGCCGCCTTCAGGGCCTCGGCGACGGGCGCGGCGTGCTCGCCGTACAGGGCGTCGCTGGAGCAGAGGCAGGCGACGGTGGCGCCGGAGGCCCGGAAGGCCTCGGCGAAGGCGGCCGGGTCGACGGACTCCAGGGCGGTGGTGGCGATGCCGCCGGCCTGGAACAGGTTGGCCGCGAAGGTGGTGCGCGCGGTGTGCGCGGCGGCGGTGCCGATCGAGGCGAGGAACAGCGTCGGCCGCTCGCCGGTCGCGGCGAGCCGGGCGTCCGAGCGGTCCCGCAGCGCCTCGTACGCCTCGGCGCGGCGCACCTGCGGCAGGCCGCCGCCGAGCGCGGCGGGGGCGGGCTCGCGGACCAGCGGCTGCTCGTCCAGGTGCGGGAACTCGCTGACGCCGGTGACCGGTTCGCGCCGCCGGGCGAGCCAGACCGAGCGCTCGGCCCAGGTCGCGGCGATCCGCTCCCCGACCAGGCCCGAACCGAGCGCGGCTTGCTGGCCGCCGGCCCGCTCGATCTCCTGGAACCAGGCCCAGGCGGCCCTGGCCAGCTCCTCGCCGAGCTGCTCGACGTACCAGGAGCCGCCGGCCGGGTCGACGACCCGGGCCAGGTGCGACTCCTCCAGCAGGATCGACTGGGTGTTGCGGGCGATCCGGCGGGCGAAGGCGTCCGGCAGGCCGAGGGCGGTGTCGAAGGGCAGCACGGTGACGGCGTCGGCGCCGCCGACCCCGGCGGCCAGGCAGGCCACGGTGGTGCGCAGCATGTTCACCCACGGGTCGCGGGCGGTCATCATCACCCGGGAGGTGACGGCGTGCTGGCGCTGCGCCGAGGCCTCCGGGGATGCCCCGGACGCCTGCGCGACGCGGGCCCAGAGCCGGCGCGCGGCGCGGAACTTGGCGATGGTCAGGAACTGGTCGGCGTCCGCGGCGTAGCGGAACTCCAGCTGGCCGAGCGCGGCGTCCACCGACAGCCCGGCCGCGGTGAGCGCGCGCAGGTAGGCCACGCCGGTGGCGAGCGAACAGGCGAGTTCCTGGGCCGGGGAGGCGCCGGCCTCGTGGTAGGGCAGGGCGTCCACGGTCAGCGCCCGGACGTGCGGGTAGCCGGCGGCGCAGCGGGCGGCCAGCGCGGTGGCCTCGGCGAGCAGCGCGTCGGTGCGGGCGGTGTCGCCGGTCCGGGCCTGCAGGCCCAGCGGGTCGGCGCCGAGGTTGCCGGAGGCGGCGGCGGGGGAGACCTCGCGCTGCTCGTAGAGCGCGAACAACTGCCCGGCGGCGGCGGTGAATTCCGGTCCGGCGTCGAGCGCCACGGCGGCCAGGTCGAGGTACACGCCGGTCAGCGCCTCGGGCAGGGCGTCCACCGGGAGGGCCCCGCCGCCCAGTTCCAGCCAGAGCGAGCCGACACCGTTCTCCAGGTCGGCCAGGACGGCCTCGTTGGTGCGTCGGCGGTCCGGGTCGGCGTGCCGCTGCCGGACGTCCCACCCGGCGACGGCCGAGCCCTGCGGCCGTCCACCGCGGACGAAGGGCGGGAAGCCCGGGTAGCCGGGATCGACGGTCGTGTCCTCGGCCGTGTACAGCGGGCGCGCGCTGAGCCCGTCCTGGAGCGTGCTGGTGAGTGCCTGCTCGGCCGCGGCGCCGTCCTCGGGCTGGGCACCGGACTTGCGCAGCACGCCCTGGACGAGCTGCTGCCACTGCTCACGGTGCGCGGCCGGGAATTCGGCGGCGAGGGGGAGCCCTTCGGGCGGGACCTTCATGTCCGCAGGTTAGCGCCCGTTCGCAGAGCCGTAGGAGGGGAGACGCGTGTGACCTTGCCCTCGATTTTGGCGTGTTCTCAGCACTCCGTGCGGCGGGGAGTGCCGCGAGCCGCGGCCGGGGTGCCGCGGTGCTGTTGAACCGAGGTCCGCGCGGCGTCCGTAGTCAACACCGATGGCACGGAACGCGGTCGATGTCCCGTCATGGCCCTGAAACGTCATGATCAGGGGGATTGCGGAACCCCTGCCCTCATCTATTAAGTTACTTCGAAGAAGGCGGGCGGGAGGTCGGCATCCCCCCGTTGCCCGTCCTGCCCGCCTTCGCCGTGGCCCGGCCCGACCGCGCCGTCCCCTGGTCCGACCGAGCCGTCCCCCGGATCCGCCGCCGAAATTCCCCCGAAGGAGAGCCGCCGCGATGGGAAAGCGCCGCAAGCCCAGCCCCCCGAGCCGGGCCCGCATGGCGGTCCTCACCACGGCCATGGCGGCCGGCGGCGCGGTCCTCGCCTCCGGCACCGCGCACGCCGAGCCGACGCCCACCCTCGCCTCCGTGAAGGAGCAGGTGGACCAGCTCAACGAGCAGGCCGAGCAGGCCATCGAGCGCTACAACGGCTTCCAGGAGAAGCAGCAGAAGCTCCAGGGCGAGGCCAACCGGATCCAGGAGAAGGTCGTCCGCGGCCAGGAGACCATGAACGAGCTGCGCACCCGGCTCGGCGCGGTCGCCGCCGAGCAGTACCGCTCCAACGGCATCGACGCCTCGGTCCAGCTGATGCTCGACTCCGACCCGGCCGGCTACCTGGAGCGGGCGGCGGTGCAGAACCAGGTCTCCGACTCCCAGGCGAACCTGCTCAAGCAGGCCCAGGACGAGCAGCGCAGGCTCGACCAGGACCGTGCCGAGGCCACGGCGACGCTCGCCCAGCTCGACTCGGTCGGCAAGCAGCTGGTGGAGCAGAAGAACGACATCCAGACCAAGCTGGCGCAGGCGCAGGAGATGCTCAACAAGCTCAGCGCCGAGGACCGCGCCAAGATCAACGCCCAGCAGTCCGCCGAGAAGGCCAAGGCCGAGGCCAAGCAGGCCGCGAGCGCCGCCGCGGCCGACCGGGCCTCCCGCTCCTCCGAGCGCCCGGACATGAACGCCCCGGTGCCGGCCGCCGGCGGCCGGGCCGCCGCCATCATCGCCTTCGCCCAGGCCCAGCTCGGCAAGCCGTACGGCTGGGGCAAGAGCGGCCCGGCCAGCTTCGACTGCTCGGGGCTCACCAGCCAGGCGTACCGCGCGGCGGGCGTCACCATCCCGCGGATGTCCCAGGACCAGTGGAACGACGGCCCGCACGTCGACCGCGCCAACCTCCAGCCGGGCGACCTGGTCTTCTTCTACAACGACCTGCACCACGTCGGCCTGTACATCGGCGACGGCAAGATGATCCACGCGCCGCGCAGCGGCAAGAACATCGAGGTGCTGCCGATCTCCGCGATGCCGTACATGGGTGCCGTCCGCCCGGCCTGACCGGCATCCGCCCCGGCGTACCGTCGCTCCGATGGCCCCCGCCCCGGCCCGGCCCGCTCACGCCCCGGCCCGCTTCCGCTCCGGCGGGGGCGGGCCCTCGCCGTCCGTACGGCCCGCGTGCCGAGGCCGCCCGCCCCCGGCCGCGGGGCCGATGTGGTGGGTCCGGCTGAAGGGCGGGAAGCGCAACGGGGCCCGGACGCGCGGGAGTTGTCGGGCGCGACGGAGATGCGGCGCGCCCGGGGCGGCGAGCGTGAGCTCACCCGGGAGCGGATCGTGGCGGCGGCCGTGCGGGTGGTGGACGCGGAGGGATTCGGGGCGCTGTCGATGCGCCGGGTCGCCATCGGGCTCGGCGTCGCGACGATGTCGCTCTACCGTCATGTGCCCGGCACGGACGAGCCGTTGCGGCCGATGATGGACGCGGCGTTCGGCGAACAGCCGCTGCCCGAGCCGTCGGCGTCAGGCTGGCGCAAGGGGCTGCAGTCGATCGCGCGGCTGCAGCGGCGGATCCACCGGCGGCACCCGTGGCCGGCCTCCACGATGTGGATGACAGATGACAGATGACAGATTTCAGCGAACAAAATCTGAAATCTGTCAGCTGTCATTTGTTCGTTGTCGTCGGCTCAGCCGAACGGGCGGTGCTCCGGGGCCGCGTCCGTCCCCGCCCCCGCCGCCGTCGGCTCCTCCACTGGGGTGGACGGGAGGTCCGGCATGGCGAAGGGGTCGAAGTCCGGGGGCGGGATCATGACGGGCGTGCCCTTCGGGCGGTCCTCGTCGGCCGGATCGGCGCCGGCGGGGGCAGCCGCGGGCGGCGGGATGATCGGCGGGGCCGCGGGCGGCGGCGGGACGGCCGGGCCCTGCGGGGCGAGGGTGGTGCCGAACGGGTCGCTCTTCTGCTCGGCCGCGACCGTCGTGCCGAACGGGTCGGCGGCTGCGGGCGCTCCGGTGGGCTGCGCGGCGGCCGGGGTGGACGGCAGGTCCGGCATGGCGAAGGGGTCGAAGTCCGGGGGCGGGATCATGACCGGCGTCCCCTTCGGCCGGTCCTCGTCGGCCGGTTCGGCTCCGACGGGCGACTCGGCGGGTGCCTCGGCGATCGGCGCGAAGGGGTTGAAGTCGGCGGGCGGTACCCGGACCGGGGTGCCGCGCAGATGGACGGGCACCTCGTTCGGGTCCTCCGGCCGCGGCTCCTCCGTCCGCGTCCCCTGGACCTCCTGGACCGGAGCCGGAGCCTGAGCCGGAACAGACGCGGGCGCCTGCGGGGGAGCGGGTACGGCCAAGGGCGCGGCGGTCGAGGCCGGCTCGCCGTCCCAGCCGAACTGGATGCTCTTCAGCAGCTCCGCGAAGGCCTCCGTGTACAGCTCCCAGTCCTCCGGCCGGGCGGTGGAGAGCTGGACGCAGAGCACCGTCCCGCCGTCCGGCAGCGGTACGAAGGCCTGGACGGCGGAGGTGACCACCCAGCGGCGCTGACCGTCGGCGGCCAGCGGGCCGGGCACCGGGACGGTCCGACCCTCGACCAGGACGGCGGCCGGCCCGGCCGGCAGCAGGACGGTCCAGACCTCGGCGTGCCGTCGGACGGTGGCCAACTCGGTGGCGAGCGCGGTGATCGGCAGCGGGTGCCGGGCGAGCGAGATGACGAGGGCGGCGTCCGAGGTGCGGTCGTCGAGCTCCAGCGCGCAGACGCCCGCGTACGCGACGCCCGCGTCCTGGATCAGGTCGGCCAGGGTGGCGGAGATCACCGCGAAGTCGCGGCGCGGCTCGACACCGCTGGCGCTGAACAGCTCCTCGGCGACCTCGGCCAGATGCCCTGCCAGTTCCGCGGCGGCCGCGACGGTGGCCGGGGCGGCCGGGTCGGCGTCGGCGGGCAGCGCGGGCACCGTACGGGCGGTGACCCCGGGGGGTCCGCCGGGGGAGGTCAGCGGGTGGAAGCCGGGCGGGACGACCAGGCGGACCTCGGCACCCGCGCCGGTGGGCAGTTCGACCGGTTGCCTGGTCTGCTGCCCGGCCGCCAGCGCGGCCAGCGCGGGCGCGAACGGCGGGCGCAGCTTGGCGTCGGCGAACTCGCCGGTGACCGGAAGCTGGAACAGCGCGGCCGAGGTGGTGCCCCGGTCGGCGACGGCGCCGCGCACCGCCCCGCCGCCGTAACGGGACTGCAGCGCGCGGATCACCCGGTCGGCGATCCGCGCGCCGGTGCCGGGGCGGGCGGAGCCGGCCGTGACCACCGTGCCGAGCCGGTCGACGGCGGCGTGCACCGGGCCGTTGGGGGCCAGCGGCAGGCCGAACAGGGCCTCGGCACAGGGGTGTCCGGCGGATCGCAGGGCGCCCAGTGCGGCCGCCGGGTGGCGTGAGGTGTGCTCGTCGAAGAGGGCGTCGGTGAGCGTGCCGAGCGTCGCGCAGACCTGCTCGGCGGCCGCGAAGGGGTTGGCCTCCGCACTGAACTGGACGTCCTGGGTCAACTGGTGAGCCCCCCGCTCTGCTCCGTCTGCCGTCGGTGGTTCGGGTGGGACCGGGCGCGCCACGGTGGCGGGCCGTCGGATCCGTGCCCATTCCTATCAGAGCCCGCCGTCGGGACAGAACCGCAGGATGGCCCGGTGATCAGTCGGTCGAGCTCGCGGCCTCGGAATGCCCGGGGGCCCGCGGGGACGGTTCGCCGGCGGCCGGGCCGGTCCCAGGAGTGCCGCCGGACCCACCGGACCCGCCGGACCCACCGGACCCGCCGGACCCACCGGACCCACCGGACCCGCCGGACCCACCGGGCCCGCCGGGCGCAGAGCTCCCGGCGCCTTCGGCGGTGCCGGGAGCGTCCGGGGCGGGAGCGTCCGGGGCATCAGGAGCTCCCGGCGCCTCGGTCGCGAGCGCGGTGATCGCGTCGAGGATCCCCGGCACGGCGAGCAGTCCGGCGAGGTCACGCACCAGGCGGCCGGTCGGCCCCTGCGGGCGCTCGGCGGCGAAGAAGCCCGCGAGCTCGGCGGCGAGCGCCGGCTCCCGGGCCGCGGTGATGGTGAGCGCGGCGACGAACTCCTGCACCAGGTGCAGCTGCAGTTCCTCCAGCGGCACCGAGCGCTCGCCCAGCCATTCCAGCGAGGTGATCTCGGCGTTGGCGATCCAGGCGCGGACGGTCAGCCGCAGCGCCGCACTGGGCGAGGGGATCGCCAGGTGGGACAGGATCTGCTCCTGCGCGGACCGGCGCACTTCGTCGATCACCGCCGACGTGCCCGCGCTGGCGGCCACCGAGCCGCCCCGCAGCAGGGCCGCGAAGCCCGGGCCGTGGCTCTGCACGAAGTCCAGGTAGCGGCCCATCACCCGGTGGAGCCGCTCGGACAGCGGCCCCTCCATGGGTTCCTCGAAGCGCGCCGACAGCTCGCGGCCGGCCCGCCGCAGGGACTCCTCGTACAGGGCCTGCTTGCCCGGGAAGTAGTGGTACACCAGCGGTCGGGACGCGCCCGCGGCGGCGGCGATGTCGTCGATCGACACCTCCTCCGGCGGCCGCCGGCTGAACAGCTCCAGCGCCACCGCGATCAGCTGCTCCCGCCGCTCGTCCACGCTCAGCCGCCGACGGGGCCGTTCACCGGCTGCGGCCCGCTCGGGGGCGGAGGTCCGTGCTGCGCGGTCGGCCGTCGGGGACGGCGTTCGGGAGGCCATGCGCGTCAGCCTATCCGGCGGCCGTCTCCGGGCCCATGCGGCCTGGACGGCCCGCCCGTACCGCGCCCCAGCCCGCCCGCACCGCCCCGGCCCGCCCGTACCGCGCCCCAGCCAGCCAGCCAGCCAGCCAGCCAGCCCGCCCGCCCGCACCGCCCCGGCCCGTCTGGCGCACCGTGGCCCGCCACGGCACCGGCCGCCGTCCGGTACTACGCGGCCCGGAAGTCCAGGTAGCGGCGGTAGGCCTCCAGGCCGTCGGCGACGAAGGTGTCGCGGGTGAGGCGTTCGGCGAGCTCCTCGGGCGTGAGCCAGGCGTGCCAGGCGACCTCGGACTCCTGCGGGCTGACCGGGCCGTCCCACTCGGCCTCGTACATGTCGCACCACCAGGTGAGCTTGCCGCCGTCGGGCTCCCGGAACAGGAACTTGAACAGCGGGCGCGGGGCGATCCCGTGGACGCCGAGCTCCTCCTCGGCCTCGCGGACGGCGGCCTCGGCGTAGCCCTCGCCCGAGCCGACGACGCCGCCGACGAACATGTCGTACGCGCCGGGGGCGAACAGCTTGGTGTCGGTACGGCGGTGGACGAAGATCCTTCCGGCCGGATCGCGGACCAGGACGAAGACGCAGCGGTGGGTCAGGCCGCGTCGGTAGACCTCGCCGCGCGGGGCGGTTCCGATCACCCGGTCCTGCTCGTCGACGATGTCCAGCAGCTCTTCGGCGGGGTTGGTCATGACCGACAGGTTAGGGTTCCGGGGCTCGGTTCGAACGGATTTCCCACGAACCTTCGAACGCGGGTGGACGGCGAGGACTCGGAACGGGCTGAAGGCGGCGCGCGGTGGTGGAGATCTGGGGCGAGACGGCCGAGGGGTTCGAGCCGGTACGGGCGGCGTTCGCCCGGAACTTCGCCGAGTTCGGCGAGCTCGGTGCCGCCTTCGCGCTGTACGTGCGCGGCCGCAAGGTGGTCGACCTGTGGGGCGGTGACGCCCGGCCCGAGGTCGGCGGGCGGCCCGCGCCGGCGGTGCCCTGGACGGCGGACACCGCCCAGGTGCTGCGCTCGGTCACCAAGGGCCTGACCGCGGCCACCGCCCTGCTGGCCGTCGAGCGCGGCCTGCTGGACCTGGACGCGCCGGTGGCCTCCTACTGGCCGGAGTTCGCGGCGGCGGGCAAGGGCGGGGTGCCGGTGCGCTGGCTGCTCTCGCACCAGGCCGGGGTGCCCGCGCTGGACGTGCCGCTGCGGCTGGAGGACGTGCTGACCTGGGAGCGTGCGGCCGCCGCCGTCGCCGCCCAGTCGCCAGCCTGGGAGCCCGGCACGGCGCACGGCTACCACCCGTACACCTTCGGCTGGCTGGTCGGCGAGGTGGTGCGGCGGGTGAGCGGCCGCACGGTGGGACAGTACTTCGCCGAGGAGATCGCCCGGCCGCTCGGGCTGGACCTGTGGATCGGGTTGCCGGCCGGGGCCGCGCCCCGGGTCGGCAGGCTGGTCGACCTGCCCGCCCCGGAGGCGGCCCGGACCGGGCCGAGCGGGCTGCGGCTGCGGCCCAAGCAGTCCGTCCGGGACGCCTACCAGGACCCGACCTCGCTGACCGCGCGGTCCTTCGCCTCGGTGCGTCCCGGGGTGGATCTCAACGACCCGGCGGTCCAGGCCGCCGAGATCCCCGGCGCGGGCGGCATCGGCACCGCCCGTTCGCTGGCCCGGTTCTACGCGGCGCTGACCGGTGCGGCCGACCGGCCGGACGGCACCGGTGCGCTGCTTCCGCCGCTGCTCGGGCCCGAGGTGTTCGGCCGCGCGGTCGGCCCGGTGGCGAGCGGGCCGGACCGGGTGCTGATCGTCAACTCCACCTTCGGCCTGGGTTTCTGGCGGCACGGCCCGACCGCGCCGATGGCCTCCCCGGCGAGCTTCGGGCACCCGGGGCGGGGCGGCTCGCTGGGCTTCGCCGACCCCGAGCTCGGGCTGGGATTCGGGTACGTCACCAACGGCATGCAGCCCGGTGTGACCGGGGACGTCCGCTCGCGGAACCTGATCCGCGCGGTGCGGGGGTGCCTGGGGCTGTCCTGAGCCTGCGGGGGGGCGCCCGGGCGGGGGGTGTGTGTGACGGCCGGGCGGAGCGGGGTTCAGGCCTGGCCGGTGTCGAAGCGGTGGATCTTGCCGCCCTCGATGGTGAAGCGCCAGGCGGTGCGCATCATGCCCCAGGTGTCGTTGGTGAACTCGGCGACCAGCGCGTGGCCGCCGTCCGACTCGGTCTGGACGGCCATCCGGCCGTTGGGGCCGAAGATCTCCCGGTCGACCCAGTCCGTCAGGTCGCGGTCGGAACCGTCGTCGGACATGGTCGCGTCCGGGGCGAGCAGGGCGAAGAAGGAATCCCGGTCACCCGCGTTGATCGCGGTGACGAAGGCGCGGACGGCGGGGTCGGTGAGCTTGGCGGGGGCGATGGTCATCGGCCGGGACTCCCAACGGGGACGGGCGGACTGGGGAGTCCTGTCTACGGCGTTCGCGCGGGAGGCGCGGGCATGTCGGCGGCGCGTCGGCGAAATCGGGTGATTCATGTGCTTAGATCCCGAACCAGGCGATGTGCCTGGTGTGCCCGCCGCGGGGAGTGGCGGTGGAGCGGGAGACCTGGTCCGGTCTCCCGCTCCACGACTGCCGGGGTCCGGAACGGCCCGCAGGGGCTCCGGGGTGCGGCCCCGAGGGCGCTGGCCCGGGGCGGCGTCCGGAGCCGGTCCTAGAAGAGGCCGACCGCGTCGGGGGAGTAGCTGACCAGCAGGTTCTTGGTCTGCTGGTAGTGCTCCAGCAGCGCCTTGTGGTTCTCCCGCCCGATGCCGGAGTTCTTGTAGCCGCCGAAGGCCGCGTGGGCCGGGTAGGCGTGGTAGCAGTTCGTCCAGACCCGGCCCGCCTGGATGGCGCGTCCGGCGCGATGGGCGGTGTTGAGGCTGCGGGTCCACACGCCCGCGCCGAGCCCGTACTGGGTGTCGTTGGCGAGGGCGACCGCCTCGTCGAAGCCGTCGAAGCGGGTCACCGAGACGACCGGGCCGAAGATCTCCTCCTGGAAGACCCGCATCGCGTTGTCGCCCTCGAAGACCGTCGGCGTCACGTAGTACCCGCCGGACAGCGCTCCGCCGAGGTCGGCGCGCTCGCCGCCGGTGAGGATCTTGGCGCCCTCGGCCTGGCCGATCTCGAAGTAGGACAGGATCTTCTTCAGCTGCTCGGCGCTGGCCTGGGCGCCGACCTGGGTCTCGGTGTCCAGCGGGTCGCCCTGGCGCATCGCGCGTACCCGCTGCAGGCCGTCGGCGAGCAGCCGTTCGTAGATCGCGGAGTCGATCAGCGCGCGGCTGGGGCAGGTGCAGACCTCGCCCTGGTTGAGGGCGAACATCGCGAAGCCCTCGACGGCCTTGTCGTAGAAGGCGTCCGAGGCGTCGGCGACGTCCGCGAAGAACACGTTGGGGCTCTTGCCGCCGAGTTCCAGGCTGACCGGGATCAGGTTGTCCGCCGCCGCCCGGGATATCAGCCGGCCGGTGGAGGTCTCGCCGGTGAAGGCGAGCTTGCGGATCCGCGGGCTGGCGGAGAGCGGGGCACCGGCCTCCTCGCCGAAGCCGGTGACGATGTTGACCACACCGGGCGGCAGCAGGTCGGCGGTCAGCTCGGCGAGCAGCAGGACCGAGGCCGGGGTCTGCTCGGCGGGCTTGAGCACCACCGCGTTGCCGGCCGCGAGCGCCGGGGCGAGCTTCCAGACGGCCATCAGGATCGGGAAGTTCCACGGGATGATCTGGCCGACCACGCCCAGCGGCTCGTGGAAGTGGTACGCCACGGTGTCCTCGTCCAGCTGGGAGAGGCCGCCCTCCTGGGCGCGCAGCGCGCCGGCGAAGTAGCGCAGGTGGTCGACGGCGAGCGGGAGGTCGGCGGCCAGCGTCTCGCGCACCGGCTTGCCGTTCTCCCAGCTCTCCGCGACGGCCAGCTGCTCCAGGTTGGCTTCCATCCGGTCGGCGATCCGCAGCAGCACCTGCGCCCGCTCGGCGGCCGGGGTGCGGCCCCAGGTCGGGGCGGCGGCGTGGGCCGCGTCCAGGGCGGCCTCGATGTCCTCGGCGGTGCCCCGGGCGACCTCGGCGAACACCTCACCGGTGACCGGGGACGGGTCGCCGAAGTACTCGCCGCGCACCGGGGGCGTCCAACCGCCGCCGATCCAGTGCTCGTACCGGGAGCGGTAGGCGACGATGCTGCCGGGTGCGCCGGGGGGCTGGTAGACCGTCATGCTCTGGTGTCTCCTCGCGAGGTCGGGCACCGCCCGGACCGTGCGGCCGCGGGCGGCGCGCCGGACCGCCCGGTCGGGGGCGGCCCGGCGGGAGGGTGGGGCACGCGCACGGGGCCGGACACCCGCTCGGGGCGCCCGCCGCCGAGCACGATAGCCGCCGGGCGCGCGCCGCGGCTACGGTCCGTACGCCTGGCCGGTACGGAGGGTGTGCGTTCCGGCCGTTCTCCCGGGTACGGCGGGGGCGGTGCCTCGACCGGTGCCTCGACCGGTGCCTCTGCCGGTGCGACGGCCGGTGACCCTCCCGCTGCGACGGTCGGCGCCGACGGCCGGTGTCAGAGCCGTCGGTGCCGACCGTCGGGCGTGGCGTTCCTCGGGGACGGCCGGTCGAGGAGGTCCGACCGCCCCGGTGGCCCGACCGGGTGTCAGACGGTGTGGTAGCGGCCGGTGCGGGCCTCCCAGCTGAGGTAGCCGGCCAGCCAGGTGAGCAGCCCGTCCGCGTACCGCTGGGCGATCGTGCTCTCGATCCTGGACAGGCCCAACTCGCGGTAGACGTCCGGGAGTCGCTCGTGCAGTTCGGCGCAGCGCTCGACCATCAGCTGGGCCTCCGCGATGACCGCCGAGCAGGCCTCCTCGGCCGAGCAGCGGCGCTCGCGCTGGACGATCATGACCAGGTTGTTCACGTCCCCGCGCGGCGCCTCCAGCGGGTAGGAGCGCACGTCGTTGCTGAGCGACGGTATGTCCGCCGCGAGCTGGCGGATCTGACGGAGCACCGGGTGGTGCAGGACGGCGGCCGGGACCTCGAACTGGCCGATCCGCTCGACCATGTCGAAGATCGTCTCCATGGCCGCGGTGCCCCGTCTGAGTTCCAGGTAGCCGTCCCGGTCCGGCGGCCGGGTGGAGATCCGGCCGGCCGCCTCGGCCGGGTGGCTGGCCAGGTAGTACTCCCAGTTGTACGCGGCGCGCGCCTGCCAGCGCGCGGGCATGCCGCGCACGCTCCGGGTCCACAGGTCGGCGAAGGCGGTCTCGACGGCGGAGCCCTGGTCGGGGCGGGCGCCGTGCAGGACGGCGATCAGCCGCTCGCAGATCGGGGCGACTTCCGAGGGGCGGCGGCCGAGCGGGCCGTCGAACTGGTCGTCGAAGAGGAAGTAGAAGCCCATCAGGTCGGCGGCCAGGGCGAGTTCGTCCGGTCCCGCGTCCGGGTAGCCGAGCGCGGCGAGGTCCACCACCTCCCAGTGCGCGTAGCCGGGGTGGTCGGCGTCGGGGAGCAGCGGGTGGCGGATCAGCCAGTCGCGGTGCAGCGCGGTGGCGTACGGGCCGTGTGGACTGCGGCGGTGCGGGAACGGGATCTGAAGTGAGCGGTCGTCAGACATCGGACTCCCGGTGCAGCGGAGGGTGGGGGCGCTTGTGGTTCGAACACTGGTCGTGGGGGAGTTGACACGTCGAGGCCGAGATGGTGAGGGTGGGATTCGCAAGATCATCTGAGCTTCGAGGGCCGTAGGGTATCTGATGTAATGATCGGACGTTAGGGATATAGGGCAATTGCCCTTGGCAAGCCGTCCGAACCCTCACCGTCCGCCCCAGCCTGCACGAATGCCGCACGGTGCGGCCCGGGCAGCGCTACCCTCGGCTCCACGCAGTGATGGCGCTGTGACGGGATCGGGCGAGGCGGAGGCGCGACGGTGACCGAGCAGGGGAACGAACTTCGGACGGGAGCCGGTTCCGGCCGGGACGGCGACGGCGCCGCGCCGCGGGTCCGACTGCGCGACCGCGACGCCGAACTGCGCTCGGTGGAAGCCGCCGTCGACCGCCTCTGCCGCGAATTCGCCGCCGGCGGCACCGAGATCGGCGGTCTGCTCGCCTTCTCCGGCCGCCCCGGCATCGGCAAGACCAGCCTGCTGCACGAGGTCCGAAGGATCGCCAAGCTGCGCGAGGGCGCCACCGTGCTGTTCGCCCGAGGCGGCGAACGGCAGTTCAAGGAGCCGTACCACGTCCTGCGCCAGCTGCTCCAGCCGGTCCTCAGCGACCTGCGGCCGGACGAGTTCCGCCAGGTCATGGGCACCTGGGAGGAGGTCGTCGGACCGGCCATGGGCCTCAAGCAGCCCAAGGCCGGCGCCCGCCGGCTCGACCCGCAGGGCGTGCGCGACGGCCTCGACTACGTCCTCACCCAGCTCGCACCGCGCCGCGCGCCGATGGTGATGATCGTCGACGACCTGCACTGGGCCGACGCCGAATCCCTCTCCTGGCTCGCCAAGTTCGCCGTCCGCTCCGGCGAACTGCCCGTGCTGCTCGTCTTCGCCTTCCGCGAGGACGAGAACGACTGGCCGGCCGAGACCCAGGACTTCCGCCGGGACGTCGTCGGCCTCAAGGGCCGCAAGCACGAGCTCAACCGGCTCAACCTCAGCTCCGTCACCGACATGATCCGCGCCGAGCTCGGCGACAAGGCCGAGGACGCCTTCTGCTACGAGTTCTGGAACGTCGTCAACGGCAACCCCTTCGAGGTCGTCGCCCTGCTCGACCAGGTCCGCGACCAGGAGCTCGAACCGGTCGAGGAGAACTCCCGCCAGCTGCGCGAACTCGCCGTCGACGCCACCGGGATGACCCTCAAGAGCTGGCTGGACCGGCTCGGCGCCAGCACCCTGCGCTTCGCCTGGGCCTGCGCCATGCTGGGCACCGACATCCGGGTCGACCTCGCCACCCGGATCTCCACCCAGAGCACCGAGGGCGCCCGCGACTCCATCAAGCAGCTGCGCAAGCAGCGCGTGCTCACCCAAGCCCCCAACGGGAACCTGGAGTTCGTCCACCCGCTGATCGCCAGCTCGATCTACAACACCATGCCGGAGGCCACCCGCCTCGGCATGCACGGCATCGCCGCCGTCGAGATCGAGAACGCGGGCCTCGGTCTGCTCGCCGCCTCCCGCCACCTGGTCGAGACCCACTCCGGCGAGGGCGACGACCGGATCGTCAAGAAACTGCGCCGCGCCGCCGTCGAACACCAGCTCATCGGCGCCCCCGAGGCCGCCCAGCGCTGCCTGCACCGCGCGCTCAACGAGCCGCCCGCCGACGAGATCAAGGCCGAGGTGCTCTACGAACTCGGCTGCTCCGCCCTGCTCACCGACCCCGTCGCCACCGTCAACCAGCTCAAGCTGGCCCTCCACCCGGACGAGGTGCCGCTGCGCCCCGAGCTGCGGGTGGACGCCACCTTCCGGCTCTCCGAGGTGCTCGCGCACAGCGGCGAGCTGCGCGAGGCCGCGATGGTCTGCCAGGAGGAGGCGGAGAAGACCGAAGACCCGGCCGGGCGGCAGCGGCTCCAGGCCGCCTCGTTCATGTGGCACGCCTTCCGCAAGGCCGAGGAGGACGGCCCCGGCCGCTCCGCCCGCCTGCGCGAGATGTGCCGCGGCCTCACCGGCCGGGAGGCCGCCGACCGGGCCGTGCTCGCGATGCGGGCCTGGGACCTCACCCTGAAGGGCTCCTCCTCCGCCGAGGCGCTCGCGCTCGCCGACGAGGTCCTCGACGGCGGCCGGCTGCCCAAGGGCCTCGGCTGGACCGACACCACCTGGGGCTTCGAACTGCCCTCGATGCTCGGTCTGACGTACATCTACAACGACCGCGTCGCCCAGGCCGAGCGGCTGGCCGCCGACGCCATCATCCAGTTCGAGGTCGCCGGGTGGAGCGGTGCCCACCGGGGCTTCGCGTACTTCCTGATGGGACTGGCCCGGTTCCGCCGGGGCCTGCTCGCCGAGGCCGAGGACTTCCTGCGCCGGGCGTACCGCATCTCCGAGCGGATCGGGCGGAAGCTGCCGCTGGCCTGGGACGCGGTGGGCGTGCTGGTGGACACCCTGATCGCCCGCGGCCGGGTCGAGGAGGCCTGGGAGCTGGCCAACGACTTCGGGTTCCACCCGCCGTACCACGCCACCGTCATGGTGCTGCCGGACGCCGCCTCCCTGTACGGCAAGCTGCTGATCGCCAAGAACCGGCACGCCGGCGCCGCCGCCGCGCTCACCGAAGCCGGCAACCAGCTGGAGGTCCGGGGCTGGCACAACACGGTCTGGGCGCCCTGGGCCGGCCACCTCGCCATCGCGATCGCGCGCGACGAGCCCGAGCGGGCCCGCGACTACGCCCAGAAGGCCGTCCACGACGCCCGCACCTTCGGCACCGCCTCGGCGATCGGCACCGCGCTGCGGCTGCAGGCGCAGGTCGAGGACGGGCAGCAGGCGGTCGAGCTGCTGGAACAGGCCGTGATGCACCTGGGACAGTCCCCGGCCGGCTACGAGCACGCCGTGGCGCTGGTCGACCTCGGCGCCGCGCTGCGCCGGGTGGGGCGGCTGGAGGACGCCCAGGAGTACCTGTACCAGGGCATCGAGCTGGCCCAGCACTGTTCGGCCGAGGGACTGGTCGACCAGGCGCGGCGGGAGCTGGCCAACTACGGCCTGCGGCCCAACCGGCTGGGGCTGCGCGACTTCCGGGACACCCTGGACGCGCTCAGCGGCCCCGAGCTGGAGGTCGCCCGGCGGGCGGTGCAGGGCCTGCCGCCGCAGCGGATCGCGGAGGAGCTCGGACTGAACATCGGCCTGGTCAACCGGCGGCTGGCGGCGGTCTACCGCAAGGCGGGCAGCGGGCCGGACGGGCTGGCCTCGGCGCTCGGCCTGCCGCCGCAGCAGCGGGAGGCGACCCGGCCGGACGCGGAGGAGTAGCAGTCCGGCGCTGCGCACGGCACGGGGCCGCTCCCGTCCGTATGGGACCTCTCGTGCATGGGGCGGGCGGGCCCGGGAGGCGTGGGGAGCGGGGGCTCCCGTGCCCTGGCCCGGTGTGTACGGAGGGTGGTGGCGGGCGGTCAGGGCGGTTGTCGCGCAAGGGCGGCGCGCTCTGGCGCGGGTGCGCCCCCGCCGTGGCCGCCGTCGCTAGGCTGACGGACCGGGGGCTGCCGGGGCGCCTCCTCGGCTGACCAGGACAAGCGGGCGGTCGCGGTGCGCTGCGGCCGACAGTGAAGGAGCAGGCCATGGCGAGCGAGGCCACCAGCGTTCGGCACGAACCCCTCGACCCCTCGGGCGCGGGTGCCGCGATCGGGCGGTGGACGCTCACGGCCGGCCCGTACGAGGCGAGCGTGCTCACCCTCGGCGCCACCCTGCACACCCTGAGCGCGCCGGACCGCTCCGGCCGCTCCGCCCAACTACTGCTCTCCACGGACGAGTTGGCCCAGATCCTCGGCCCGGCCCGGCACTACGGCACGGTGGTCGGCCGGTACGCCAACCGGATCGACCACTCCTCCGTCACCATCGACGGCGAGGAGCACCGGCTCGCGCCGACCGGCGGCGGCATGACCATCCACGGCGGGCCGGACGGCTTCGCGAACCGGATGTGGGCGGCCGAGCCGGTCGAGGGCGGGGTGCGGCTGCGACTGCACAGCCCGGACGGCGACCAGGGCTTCCCGGGGGCGCTCGACCTGACCGTCGACTACACGCTGGACGCCTCCGGTGAGCTGGTGATCGCCTATCACGCGGTCACCAGCAAGCCGACCGTCGTCAACCTGACCAACCACGCGTACATCAACCTCGCGGGTGAAGGCAGCGGCGACGTCCTCGGGCACCTGCTCACCCTGGACGCGGACGAGTACACCCCGACCGACGAGCGGCAGATCCCGTACGGGCACACCGAACCGGTGGCCGGCACGCCCTTCGACTTCACCGTGGCCACGCCGATCGGCAAGGCGGTGCACGACCGGCACCCGCAACTGGTCGGACCGGGCGGCTACGACCACAACTGGGTGCTGCGTGCCCGCCCGGCGGACGGGCGCCCGGCGCGGGCGGCGCTGCTGGAGGACCCGGCCAGCGGCCGCACCCTGGAGGTGCTGACCACCGAGCCGGGCATCCAGGTCTACACGGCGAACAAGTTCCAGGGCGCGGTCACCGGCGCGAGCGGCGTCCCGTACGGGCCGTTCGCCGGGATCGCGCTGGAGACCCAGCACTTCCCGGACTCCCCGCACCACCCGGCGTTCCCGAGCACGGTGCTACGGCCGGGGGAGGAGTTCCGCTCGACGACCGTGCTGCGGCTGGGGACCGCCTAGGAGGGGGCTTGCCGGGCCCGGGAGGCCCGGGGCCCCGGCGGCTCGCGGGGCAGGGCGGCTCGCGGGTTCGGGTGGCTCGCGGGGTGGGGCGGCTCGCGGGCCGTGCCGGTTCACGGGCGCACGGGCCGAGGGCCCGGGCGGCTCACGGATGCAGGTCCCGGCGCATGCAGAGCCGGGGCCAGCGGTCCAGGCCGTGCTCGGCCTCCCTGCGACGGATCTCGCGCAGGCCCGGGGTGAGCTCGTCGGCGGTGAGCGGGCGGAAGCCGCAGCGCGCGTAGTAGGGGGCGTTCCAGGGCACCTCGGCGAAGGTCGTGAGGGTGAGGGCCGGGGCCTCGGTGGTGCGCGCCAGGTGGTCGATCAGGGTCCGGCCGACGCCGCGGCGGGCGTGGTCCGGGTGGACCGAGACCTGCTCGATGTGCAGCGCGCCGTCCACCGGCTCGGCCAGCAGGTAGGCGGCGATCGCGCCGTCGGGCGCCTCGGCGGCCAGCGCGACACCGTGTTCCAGGTAGTGCGCCAGCTCCTCCGGGGCCGGGGGCTCGTCCTCGGCGATCTCCGGCATGCCGATCGCGGCGAAGGGGGCGCCGGCCGCTCGTTCCAGCTCGGTCAGCAGTGGTAGTTCGTCCCTGGTGACGGCTCTGATGCGCATGCGTCCAGTCTGCTGGAGGCGGCTTTCCGCCACGCAGGGTGGTTCCGTCGGCCATCCGGCGAAGGGGCGAATCGGGCGAACCTGGACGTTCGGGTCGTACGTCAACTACCGTGCGGCAACGTCCAGGACACGTGGATGTAACGATCCCCGTTTCTTGCAGAAACTTGCTGCAAGGACTTTCCGTCGATCTTTCACCGCTGTTAACTTCCTTCCCGAGCCCGACGGCAGCAACGGTGCGGTCGGCACGAGGCAGCCATTATGCGCCTGTCTCCGAACATCTCGGGCACCCCCACCCTCCCAAGGAGTTCTCATGCGGCGTGGCATCGCGGCCTCTGCCCTCGTTGTGGCCCTCGCGGTCTCGATGGCTGCCTGTGGCAGCAGCGGCTCCGGCTCGGACGGCAAGGCCGACGGGCCGGTCACCCTCACGTACTGGGACACTTCGAACGCCACCAACGAGGCGCCGAACTACCAGGAGCTCGTCAAGAAGTTCCAGGCCGCCAACCCGAACATCAAGGTCGACTTCGTCAACGTGCCGTTCGACCAGGCGCAGAACAAGCTCCAGACCGCCATGGGGGCCAAGGGCGCTCCGGACGTGTTCCGCTCCGAGGTCGGCTGGACCGCCGCCTTCGCCAAGGCCGGCTACCTGGAGCCGCTGGACGGCACCCCGGCCGCCGCCGACACCTCCGCCTTCCAGCCCAGCCTGATCCAGCAGGCCAAGTACGAGGGCAAGCTCTACGGCGTCCCGCTGGTGACCGACACCCTCGGCCTGCTCTACAACAAGGAGCTGTTCGCCAAGGCCGGCATCACCGCGGCGCCGAAGACCTGGGACGAGCTGAAGGCCGACGCCGCCGCCGTCAAGGAGAAGGCGGGCGTGGACGGCTTCTGGCTGAAGGCCGCCGACGGCTACTACGCGATGCCGTTCCTGTTCGGCGAGGGCACCGACACCGTCGACGCCGCCGGCAAGAAGATCACCATCACCTCGCCGGAGGCCGTCAAGGCCGTCGAGACCTACAAGACGATGTTCACCGCGCCCGGCACCGCCAAGGCCGACGTCACCACCGACGCCTACGCGCACATGATGGACGCCTTCAACAGCGGCAAGGTCGCGGCGATCATCCAGGGCCCCTGGGAGATCACCAACATCTACAAGGGCTCGGCCTTCGCCGACAAGAGCAACCTCGGCATCGCCGCCGTCCCCGGCGCCTCGGCCGACAAGGCCGGCGCCCCCACCGGCGGCCACAACATCTCCGTCTACGCCGGTGCCGACAAGGCCCACAAGGCCGCCGCCGAGAAGTTCGCCGCCTTCATGACCTCGGCGGAGAGCCAGGCGTTCATCGCGCAGAAGAACTCCACGCTGCCCACCCGCTCCGACGCCTTCACCGCAGACGTCAAGGCCGACCCGGGCATCGCCGGCTTCCAGGGCATCCTCAGCAGCGCCAAGCCGCGCCCCGAACTGCCCGAGTACAGCTCGCTGTTCGCCTCGCTCGGCACCAACCTGGGCAAGGCCCTCCAGGGCACCGCCACCCAGGACGCGCTGAACACCGTCGCCACCGACTACGCCAAGCTCCTGCCGGGCTTCGCCAAGTAGTCCCGGAGCCCGGTCTGCCGGGCGGCGGATCGCGGACGACGGGGGACGGGCGACGGGTGACGGCGAACGGATAACAGACGACAGATTTCATCATCTGTCAGTTGTTCGCCGTCACTCGTCCCCGGCCCCCCGTCACCGTCACCCGCCGCCCACGGCAGGCCGGGCCGTCGGCTCCCCCGAGAATCCCCCCGAGAAGGTGCAAACGATGTCAGTCGCCGTGCAGGGCGCCACCGGCAAGGGCAGCCGCGAGCGCGAGCAGCGTCCGGGCCCGCTGGAACGCGTCAAGCGCTCCTACGCCAAGCACTGGTACGCCTACGCGATGATCGCCCCGGTCGTGCTGGTGCTCGGCGTGCTGGTGCTCTACCCGCTCGGCGAGGGCATCTGGCTCACCCTCACCGACGCCAACAGCCTCAACGTCGCCCGCAAGATCGGCGTCAACGAGATCCCGGCCAGCTACAACTTCGTCGGCTTCCACAACTACGCCGACATCCTGTGGGGCCCGGGCTC
The DNA here is from genome assembly GCF_055585785.1 of Kitasatospora sp. NPDC053308. Taxonomy (NCBI): domain Bacteria; kingdom Bacillati; phylum Actinomycetota; class Actinomycetes; order Kitasatosporales; family Streptomycetaceae; genus Kitasatospora; species Kitasatospora sp. NPDC053308. The sequence goes on from NZ_JBVJJY010000025.1 coordinate 73,252, forward strand.
GTACGACCGGTTCTGGTCGCACTTCGTCTGGACCATCGCCTGGACGGCCGTCTGCGTCTTCCTGCACTACACCCTCGGCCTCGGCCTCGCCCTGCTGCTCAACAAGAAGCTGCGCGGGCGCGCCGCCTACCGGATGCTGCTCATCCTGCCCTGGGCCGTGCCGACCTTCGTCACCGTCTTCTCCTGGCGCCTGATGCTCTCCGACGGCGGCGTCGTCAACGGCATCCTCTCCACCCTGCACCTGCCCGAGCCGGGCTGGCTCACCGACCCGTGGGCGCAGAAGGCCGCCGCGATCCTGGTGAACACCTGGGCCGGCGTGCCGTTCATGATGATCTCGCTGCTCGGCGGCCTGCAGTCGATCCCGGCCGAGCTGTACGAGGCCGCCGAGATGGACGGCGCCACCCCCTGGCAGCGCTTCCGGCACGTCACCATGCCCGGGCTGCGCAGCGTCTCCTCCACCGTCGTGCTGCTCGGCGTGATCTGGACCTTCAACCAGTTCAACGTCATCTTCCTGCTGTTCGGCACCGGCGCGCCCGACGCCCAGCTGCTGGTCACCTGGGCCTACCGCCTCGGCTTCGGCCAGATCCCCCGGGACTACGCGCAGTCCGCCGCGTACGGGGTGATCCTGCTGTCCATCCTGATCGTCTTCACCGCCTTCTACCGGCGCTGGCTCGCCCGCAACGAGCAGGCCAACGGCTGAGGCCCCGGACCCAGTTGACCCACGAAGGCAGGTACCCCCGATGAGCACCACCACCGAACGCCCGGCCCCCGCGGTGACCGCGGTCCCGACCGCCCGCCCGGCCAAGGTCCGCCGGCGCGGCGAGAGCAGCCCGACGGCCCGGGTGCTGTCCCACGGCATCCTGATCGTGGCCAGCCTGCTCGCGCTGTTCCCGGTCGCGTGGATCCTCTTCGTCTCGCTCGGCCCGGACAAGACCGACTACCTCCACCCCGGCCAGATCCTCGACAAGCTCACCCTGGCGAACTACCAGCACGTGCTGTCCGACACGGACTTCTTCACCTGGTTCGGCAACGCCCTGCTGGTCTCCGGCATCACCACCGTCTTCGGTGTCCTGCTCGCCGCCACCACCGGTTACGCCGTCTCCCGGATGAAGTTCCCCGGGCACAAGCCGCTGATGTGGTCGCTGCTGGTCACCCAGATGTTCCCGATCGCGGTGCTGATCGTGCCGATGTACACGATGCTCTCCGAACTCGGCCTGCTGGACAGCTACACCGGTCTGATCCTGGTCTACTCGACCACCACCGTGCCGTACTGCGCCTGGCTGCTGAAGGGCTACTTCGACACCATCCCGGTGGAGATCGACGAGGCCGGCCGGGTCGACGGTCTCACCCCGTTCGGCACCTTCTGGCGGCTGGTGCTGCCGCTCGCCCGTCCGGGCCTGGCGGTCGCCGCCTTCTACTCCTTCCTCACCTACTGGGCCGAGGTGCCGTTCGCCTCGACCTTCATGCTCAGCTCCGACAAGTACACGCTGGCCGTCGGCCTGCAGACCTTCGTCAGCGAGCACGACGCCCAGTGGAACCTGATGGCCGCGACCGCCGTGCTGATCGCGATCCCCTCCGCGGCCTTCTTCTACCTGGTGCAACGCCACCTGGTCACCGGCCTGACCGCCGGTGCCTCCAAGTCGTGACGCCTGCCGCGGAACACCACGCGCGCAAGGCCCCCCGCTCCTCCGATCCCCGAGGGATACCGTCCATGACCCAGAACCTGGCCGACACCTCCCGGCCTGCCGCCGACACCGCTCACGAGGCGGTCGCGCTGGATCCTGTGAGCGGCAGCGCGTCCAGAGGCTGGTGGCGGGACGCGGTCATCTACCAGGTGTACCCGCGCAGTTTCGCCGACTCCAACGGCGACGGCATGGGCGACCTGCCCGGCATCCGCAGCCGCCTGCCGTACCTGCGCGACCTCGGCGTGGACGCGGTCTGGCTCTCGCCGTTCTACGCCTCGCCGCAGGCGGACGCCGGCTACGACGTCGCCGACTACCGCGCGGTGGACCCGATGTTCGGCACCCTGCTGGACGCCGACGCCCTCATCCGGGACGCCCACGGCCTGGGCCTGCGGATCATCGTCGACCTGGTCCCCAACCACTCCTCGGACCAGCACGAGTGGTTCCAGCGCGCCCTGCGCGAGGGCCCCGGCTCCCCGCTGCGCGACCGCTACCACTTCCGCCCCGGCAAGGGCGAGAACGGCGAACTGCCGCCCAACGACTGGGAGTCCATCTTCGGCGGCCCGGCCTGGACCCGCACCGAGAACCCGGACGGCACCCCCGGCGACTGGTACCTGCACCTGTTCGCCCCCGAGCAGCCCGACTTCAACTGGGAGAACCGGGCCGTCGCCGACGAGTTCCGCTCGATCCTGCGGTTCTGGCTCGACATGGGCGTGGACGGCTTCCGCATCGACGTCGCCCACGGCCTGGTCAAGGCCCCCGGCCTGCCCGACCTCGGCGGCTCCGACCAGCTGAAGCTGCTCGGCAACGACGTCATGCCGTTCTTCGACCAGGACGGCGTGCACGAGATCTACCGCAGCTGGCGCAAGATCCTCGACGAGTACCCGGGCCAGCGGATCGGGGTCGCCGAGGCCTGGACCCCGACCGTCCAGCGCACCGCCAACTACGTCCGCCCCGACGAACTGCACCAGGCGTTCAACTTCCAGTACCTGGGCACCGATTGGGATGCCACCGCGCTGCGCGAGGTGATCGACGTCTCGCTCGACTCGATGCGCCCGGTCGACGCCCCCACCACCTGGGTGCTGTCCAACCACGACGTCACCCGGCACGCCACCCGGTTCGCCAACGAGCCGGGCCTCGGCACCCAGATCCGCACCCCCGGCGACCGCGAACTCGGCCTGCGCCGCGCCCGCGCCGCCACCCTGTTGATGCTCGCGCTGCCCGGCTCCGCGTACATCTACCAGGGCGAGGAGCTCGGCCTGCCCGACGTCACCGACCTGCCCGACGAGGTCCGCCAGGACCCGTCCTTCTTCCGCCAGGCCGGACAGGACGGCTACCGCGACGGCTGCCGCGTCCCGATCCCGTGGTCCGGCACCGAGGCCCCGTACGGCTTCGGACCGGTGGCCGGCGGCCCGTCCTGGCTGCCGCAGCCCGCCACCTGGGCCGAACTGAGCGTCGAGGCGCAGACCGGCGACCCGTCCTCCACCCTGGAGCTCTACCGCAGCGCGCTGGCCGTCCGCCGGGCGCAGGCCGACCTCGGCGCCGGTACCGGGGTCGAGTGGCTGGACGGCCCCGAGGGCACCCTGCTGTTCCGCCGCGGCTCCTTCGTGTGCACCGTGAACACCACCGGCGAGCCGGTGCGGGTGGCGACCCCGGGCAGGCTGCTGCTCGCCTCGGCCGACCTCGTGGTGGACGGCGGCGAGACGGTGCTCGCTCCGGACAGCACCGGCTGGTGGGCGGTCTGACGTGGTTGCAATAGGCTCTGGGACCGTGACTACGGCGCGACTCTCAGACATCGCGGCGCAGGCGGGGGTCAGCGAAGCCACCGTCTCCCGCGTGCTCAACGGCAAGGCGAACGTCTCCGCCGCCACCCGGCAGACGGTGCTGGCCGCACTCGACGTGCTCGGGTACGAGCGGCCGACCCGGCTGCGCCAGCGCAGTGCCGGGCTGATCGGGCTGATCACACCGGAGTTGAGCAACCCGATCTTCCCCGCGCTGGCGCAGGTGATCGAGCAGGTGCTCAGCCGGCACGGCTACACGCCGGTGCTGTGCACCCAGACCCCGGGCGGCTCCACCGAGGACGAACTGGTGGAGATGCTGGTGGACCGGGGCGTGGCGGGCATCGTCTTCGTCTCCGGGCTGCACGCCGACACCACGGCCGACCACGACCGCTACGCGCGGCTGGCCGGGCGCGGGGTGCCGTTCGTGCTGATCAACGGCTTCAGCGAGAAGATCGACGCGCCGTTCATCTCGCCGGACGACCGGGCCGCGATGTGGATGGCCGTCCAGCACCTGGCCGAACTCGGGCACGAGCGGATCGGGCTGGCCGTCGGGCAGCGCCGGTACGTCCCGGTGCTGCGCAAGATAGAAGGCTTCACGGCGGCGATGCGCGAGGTGCTCGGGCGTACCCGGGAGGAGGCCGAGGACCTCGTCCACCACACGCTGTTCAGCGTGGAGGGCGGGCACGCGGCGGCCGGCGCGCTGCTCGACAAGGGCTGCACGGCGATCGTCTGCGGGAGCGACATGATGGCGCTCGGAGCGATCCGGGCGGTGCGGCAGCGGGGGCTGTCGGTGCCGCACGACGTGTCGGTGGTCGGCTTCGACGACTCGCCGCTGATCGCCTTCACCGAGCCGCCGTTGACCACGATCCGCCAGCCGGTCGAGGCGATGGCCACGGCGGCGGTGGACGCGCTGCTGGAAGAAGTCGGCGGGAACGCCGCGCAGCGGGGCGAGTTCATGTTCCAGCCGGAGCTGGTGATGCGCGGGTCCACCGGCGCCTGCGCGCGCTGAGCGTCGGGCCGGTGTCCTGAGCTGCGGGCCCGTGGCGTGCGTGCGGCGCGCCCCGGGCGGCGGTCGGCCGTAAGGCCAACGGAAGGGCCCCGGAGGGCAGTTGCTCTCCGGGGCCCTTCGGCGTACGCCGGTTCAGCCCTCCTGGGCGCTCGGGCGGTCGACGGTGAGGCGGTGGCCGTCGGTCGTTTCGCCGGTACGGGTCTCGGTGCGGCGGCCGCGGGCCAGGTAGTCGCGCAGGACCAGTTCGACGGCGTCCTGTGGGTTCTTGGTACCGGAGAGCATCATCGCGTCGATCGCGAGGTTCGCGTCGAGCGTGACGGTGACCTGGGCCATGTGACTCCTCCTCGGGTGCAGAGCAGCAGCATGCCCGTTGGGACCGGGTTTCACCACGGGGATACGCCGAAGCCCCGGGAGGAGCGACCAGACTCCTCCCGGGGCGGTGGGCTGCCGGGGTTCGGATGACAGCTGACAGATAACAGATGTTGAAATCTGTTATCTGTCAGCTGTTATCTGTCGGCTGTCATCTGTCAGCCGTCGGCCGTCATCCGTCTGCCGAACGCGCCGTCGACCGTCGACCGTCAGCCGTACGCCGTGACGGATCCTCAGACCCGGCCGGCGAAGTCCGGGGCCCAGTTGGCGATGGTCTGCTCGCGCACGCCCGCGCTCGGGTTGGCGGCCTCGACGTACTTGCCGCCGCCGACGTAGATCGCGACGTGGTAGACGCCCGAGTCCTTGCCGTTGTTGGACCAGAACAGCAGGTCGCCCGGCTGCAGGCTGTCCAGCGAGACGTGGGTGCTGGCGGCGGCCTGGTCGGCGGCGACGCGCGGGATGGAGATGCCCGCGGCGCGCAGCGCGGCCTGGGTCAGGCCGGAGCAGTCCCAGCCGCCGTTGCCGGTGCCGCCGTAGACGTAGGCCTGGCCGACCTTGGACTCGGCGAAGGACACCGCGGCGGCCATGCTGCCGGTGGCGGCCTGGGCCGGGGCGGCCGGCTTGGCGGCCGGGGTCTGGGTCTGAGCGGCCGGCTTGGCGTTCACGGAACCGCCGTTCGCGGACTGACCGGACTTCTGCGGGCGGTTGAACCAGGTGAAGTCCGAGCCGGACTTGTCCGAGGAGCCGGACTGCTGGGCCTGGTCGCCGTCACCGAAGGTCAGGTGCTGGCCCGGGTAGATGGTGTCCGGGCCCTCGGTCAGGGTGCTGCGGTTGAGCTCGTACAGCCGCTGCCAGCCGCCCTGGACGTTGTGCTTGTCGGCGATGGCGGACAGCCAGTCGCCCGCGACCACGGTGTAGTCGTGGTCCTGGGCCCACTGCTGGTGCTTCTGGGTCCAGTTGGTGGCGGCGGAGTCGGTGGAGGCCTGCGCGTCGGTCTGGGCCGGCACGGCGGGCTTGGCGGGCTTCGCGGCCGGGGCCGAGGTCTGCGCCGGCTTGGCGGCCGGGGCGGCGGGCGCGGCCGGCTTGGCGGCGGCCGAGGTGTCGACGGCGGCCGGGGTGCCGCCCTTGGTCAGGCCGGCCTGGACCGAGCACACCGGCCAGGCGCCGGGGCCCTGCGAGGCGAGCACCTTCTCGGCGACGGCGATCTGCTGGTCCTTGGTGGCCAGGTCGGCGCGCGAGGCGTAGGCGGTGCCGCCGAAGGCGGACCAGGTGCTCTGGGTGAACTGGAGGCCGCCGTAGAAGCCGTTGCCGGTGTTGATGCTCCAGTTGCCGCTGCTCTCGCACTGGGCGACCTTGTCCCAGGTGGCGACGGAGGCGGCGGAGGCGGTGCCGGAGACGAGGCAGGGAATGGTGAGGCCGACGCCCGCGACGCCGATGGCGGCGATCACGCGGCGGGTGCGGCTGGACAGGCGAGTGCCGTTGGTGGGCAGCATGAAGACGCGGTCCTCTCCCACGCCTGCGAGGTGAGCTGTCGGATTCGGGCTGGAGTTGCCCGGCCGCGCGTGGCGCGGCTTCACCCCTAGCCCTGAACCGTTCCGAGGACCGGTCCGGGGCGACTTACCTGTGGGTCCCCCGCTCCTGCCGTGGTGCGTTATTCGCGCTGCCAGGACATCCGACGGCAGGACTCGGCGTTGCGGATGAACTGGGTCCGTGTGGTCACGAACGGGGAGCACGTTAAGCAGACTTAAGTTAAAACTGCAAATAGCTGTGATGTGTATCACGGTTTAGTGGGAACTGCCCCGTGGGTCGGAATTCATGATCGAAAATGGTCGCGCAATGATCATTTTCTGGCAATTCCACTGCGGATATCCATAACTGTCTCCGCCTCAGGAAATGCATGACGGTGTGTCGAAGCGCGAGGGGGCGCACTCCTCGATCCGGGGGAGCCATCGCGATTCAAGCGCTGGAGGGCGCGCCGGGGGCGCCCGGGAAACGTCTGTCATTTCCTGATGAAGAGAACAGAACGGACATTTCTCTTCAATGTCCGCTTAACTCCCGTACTGTTCCGGTACGGCACGGACCGGTGCCAGGCGAGCAAGCCGGGCAAACCAGGCGGGCAAATCAGGCAGGCAAACCGGGCGGGCGGGCAAACCGGGCGGGATCCCAGGCCAGGGCCCGGCCGGCCGACAGGCCGGCGGGTGGGCCATCGGGCAGCCGGAGAGCGGGCACGGCGAAGGGCCCGGAACGCGAACGGCGTTCCGGGCCCTCTGCGCGCGCGGACGACCGCGCGGTGTCCGTTACTGGCCGACGGCCCCGTCGACGGCCGCGTGGGCGCCACGGGTGCCCTCCACGGCCCCCTCGGCCTCGGCGGCGGCCGCCGCCTCCGCCTCGGCGCGCGCCAGGTCCTCGGCGGACGGCGCGGGCAGCGCGGCCATGTAGGTGGAGGCGATCAGCTGGCCGACGGTCGGGTACGCGCCCAGCGGCGCGGCCGACGGGCAGCCGGTCTCCTCGGCGGCCGCGGCGAGCAGCTCGGAGTCGGCCTCCGGTCCGATCACCAGCGGCGCCAGCGCGGGGCGCTGCGAGCCGGTCTCCTTGAGGTGGTCGACGGCCGCGGCCACCGAGCCGGGCACGTCGAGCGCGGCGGCCACGACCGGGACGGCCAGGCGGGCGGCCAGCAGTACACCGGTGATGCCGGCCGCGGCGGCCGCGTCCTCGCCGCCGACGGTGGTCAGGACCACGCCGTCCGCGGCGGTCGCGATGGCGAACAGCCGGGCCCGGTCGGCGCGGGCCAGCCCGGCCTCGGACAGCCGGACGTGGACGGCCTCGGCGAGCAGCGGGTGCGGGCCGAGCGCGTCGGTGACGGGCGCGCCGTACTCGGCGGCGAGCGCGTGGAGTTCGGGCAGGAAGCCGTGCGGGCCCGGCACCAGCGGCACCAGGACGGGCATCGGCAGGCCGGCCTCGGCGGCCATGGCCAGGAGCTCGGCGACGGTGCGGTCCTCGCCGCCCTCGCCCTCGGCGGAGTCGCCGGGGAGGTATCCGACCGTGGCCTGGACGCCGTGGTGCTCGCTGCGGACGATCGAGAGCAGTTCCTCGACGACCGAGCGGGACTCGGGCCCGGCGGTCGCGGGCACGGCGAGCACCAGGGCCGGGGAGCCGGTGGGGATCTCGGGGCGCTCGGGACGACGGTGGCGCCCCCGCGCACGGGAGCCTGGAGTGCGGACGGGCAGTGGCGCGCCCGGGATGGCTGCGGTGCTCATGCCGGAGATCGTAGGACATCTGCCCGTCCGGCCTGCAGTCGGCTGCCGTGCGGGATTCGCGCGGCCGGGGTGCGGAGTCGGTGCGTCGGCCGCGCCGGTCCGGGCGATTTGCCCGCAATGCGGACATTCCTCGCCCAACCCCCGTACGGGCACGGGCCCTTGCCTAGACGCACCCCGCGGGGTAGGGCGTTGCGGGCGCGGCGCGTGAGATGTCTCACAGTCCGGAGGTCGCCTGACGGAGGGTCACGGCGGCGCGACTCCCGGCGCGCGAAGATCGACATTCAGCGGGGAGCCGCTCACGGCCGGTTATCGGGATACCGGTGATTCAGTGGGCTATGTCCGTTTACGTACCGTCAGGAGAAGGCCCCGTGAAGAGTTCGCGGCGACGGGTGAAAGGCCGCGTGCACCTGCAATGTCCCGTGCTGATGCACGTGCACTGCAGCTATCATCGCGTCAAGTGAGGCGTTGTGCCGGGCCGGTACGGGGCCGGTCCGTTCGTTCGGCGGTGCCGGGGGCGCCGCGCTGGACGACAACTCCGGAGCTCTTCGGGAGACTTCTATGCACGACTCGCAGAACACGCACGGCTCGTACGACACCTACAACGGGATGGCGGCCGCCGATCTCAAGGGGGTGGTCTGGCAGAAGAGCCGGCACAGCAACTCCCAGGGCAACTGCGTCGAGTTCGCGGCCCTGCCGGGCGGGGACGTGGCGATGCGCAACTCGCGCTTCCCGGACGGTCCGGCCCTCATCTACACCCGGGCCGAGATCGCCGCCCTGCTGCTGGGGGCCAAGGACGGGGAGTTCGACCACCTGGCGGTCTGACCGGCTGCCGTGCTTCACCATCGGGGGGCCGTCGTGGGTGCCGACACCGCGACGGCCTTTGTCTTGTCCGCGGCCGCCCACGGCGCTGCCGGTTTCGGGCTCACGGGCCCGCGGCGCTTCGAGCATCGTCCGGTGCCGACGGGGTGATCCGGGATCCGACCGTCGTCGGTGCCGGCAGAACGGCCCGGGGCCTGCTCCACCCGGGGCTTCCTCCGGTCGACCCGTGGCCGACCATGAAGCTGTCCGCCCGTCTGGCGGTCCGCCCCTCCGCCCGTCCGTCCGCCTGTCCGTCCGCCCGACCAGCCGGCTGTCTGACCGACGCTGCGACCATCCGCGCCGGCGGCCACGCGACGCCGCGCGTGCCGGCGGGCGCTAGGCCGAGCGCCGATGCCGTCCGCCCATGTCGACCGGCCCGCCGAGCGCGTCGAGCGCCGACCGTCCGCCGATCTCCGGGGGGCCGTCGAGCGGCCCGTCTCCCGGCTCCGCCTCGAACACGGCCCAGACCACCTTGCCGCTGCCGAGCGGGTGCCAGCCCCAGGAGCGGCTGAAGGACTCCACCAGGTGCAGCCCGCGGCCGGATTCGGCGACGAAGTCCGCCTCCCGTGCCACCGGGCCGATGCTGCTCGGGTCGCTCACCGCGCAGACCACCTGCGGTGCGCGGTGCACGAGGCTTATTCGGATCGGCAGCCGCCCGTCCGGGGTCGCCTGTGTGGGAAAGTCGTACTCGCCCGGGGCGCCGCCCGACGGGTCGGGCCGTGCGCCGATCGCATGCCGGAGCGCATTGGTCACGAGTTCCGACGCCACCAGCGCGACGTCGTCGAACAGCTCCGTCAGCCCCCAGCGCTGGAGCGTGGTGCGGGCGAACTCGCGCGCGGCTCTGACGGCTTCGAAACGAGGAGCGAGCGTACAGGTGACCACATGGGGGTCAACCGCCAAAGCCGTACCGGTGCTCATGAAGAGCTCCTCCCATAAGGGGGCGGACACGGCTGGACCCGCCGGGGTCATGCCGGTCACCTCCGACTCGCTCGGCCGCTCGGCCGCCCCTCGACCACACGCGCGCGCACTCGAACGCCCGATGGCGCGGGGGACGCCGTCGGGCCGGTGCACGGAGTCGCGCGTGGGGTCGACGCGGAGCCCGCGGGATTGCCAGGGATGTGCAGGTGCACGTGCACCATGGTGGTGTGCGCTCACTGCAGATGCAAGAGTCGATTCACGTGCAGTCGCACTATTGGCATATGCATGCGCCGGATGCACGTGCATCCTGGTGCGCGGAGTGCAGAACTGATAGGAACATCCGTCAGTATCGGCACCGTGAGCGCTCAACTGATGGCAGACTGTGCGCTGTTTGCCCTAGGTGGAGGTTTCGACCGCATGACCACAGTTCAGCCGGGCGGCGGCTCGATGGTCCGCCGGATCCTCCTCGGCTCGCAGCTGCGTCGCCTGCGTGAGGCGCGCGGCATCACCCGCGAGGACGCGGGCTACGCGATCCGGGCCTCCGAGTCCAAGATCAGCCGGATGGAACTCGGCCGCGTCAGCTTCAAGGAGCGCGACGTCGCCGATCTGCTCAGCCTGTACGGCGTCGACGACGGCATCGAGCGGGAGGCCCTGCTCGGCCTGGTCCGCGAGGCCAACAAGTCCGGCTGGTGGCACAGCTTCAACGACGTGCTGCCGGGCTGGTTCCAGACCTACGTCGGCCTCGAGGAGGCCGCTCAGCTGATCCGCACCTACGAGGTGCAGTTCATCCCCGGTCTGCTGCAGTCCGAGGAGTACGCGCGGGCGGTTTTCGGCCAGAGTCGGCCGGTCATCAGCGAGGAGGAGGTCGAGCGGCGGGTCAGCCTCCGGCTGCGCCGCCAGAAGCTGCTGACCGAGGGCACCAGCCCGCGCCTGTGGGCGGTCATCGACGAGGCCGCGCTGCGCCGGCCGGTCGGCGGCCCCAAGGTGATGCGCGGTCAGGTGCAGTACCTGATCGACGTCGCCGAGCAGGCCAACGTGGTGATCCAGGTGATGCCGTTCCGCTTCGGCGCGCACGCGGGCGAGTCCGGCGCGTTCACGATCCTGCGCTTCCCGGAGCAGGACCTCGCGGACGTGGTCTACCTGGAGCAGCTCACCAGCGCGCTCTACCTGGACAAGCGGGACGACGTCGACGCCTACGTCCAGGTCATGGAGCGGCTCTGCGTGGACAGCCTCACGCCGGAGCGCACCATAGACCTGCTCGCCTCGATCCTGAAGGAACGCTGACCCACGGCTGCGGGCGCCGGTGAGTCCCCTCGCCGGACCCTTCCGAACCGGACTTACCCGGACCGGACCGCACCGGAGCACACCGAACCAACCACACCGGCCCCTCGCGCACTGACCGCTTTCGTGCCGTAGCCACCTTCGCCGGGTCTCCCGCCGCGCGGACTTCCTCCGCCGGCCGCCCGGCAGCAGGCCGTACTGGCAGGCCGCCACCCGCCGTCAACCGCGGGCCGGCGGCCTTTCGTATTCCGGCGGCTCGGGCTGCGGCGGGCTGCCGAGGTGCCAGGCCAGGTCGTAGCGGCGGAAGAGGTCGGCGCGGATCGGGGCCAGCGGGAGTTCGGCACCGGGCAGCAGCACCCCGATGCAGCCGCCCATCAGCGCGCTGCGCAGCACCGCGTGCTCGGCGACCGGATCCGGCGCGCCCCAGTCGCGCAGCAGGCCCTGCAGGACGGCGCCGAGTTGCTGCTGCTCCGGGTCCTGGACGAAGGCGCCGGTGTCCGGGTCGAGGATCAGTGCCAGGTGCGAGCGCATCACCCGGGGGTGGTCCATCGCCAGCGCGAGGACGGCGTCGATGGCGCGGGCCAGCCGGGCCTCGGGGGTGGCGTCGGGTGCCAGTTCGGCCAGGGCGCCGGACAGCGACTGGTGCATCATCCGGTGCGTCGCGGACTGCATCAGCAGCCGTTTGCCGTCGAAGTAGTAGGAGAGCAGCCCTCGGGCCAGGCCGGCCCGCTCGGCGATGTCGGTCAGTGTGGTGCCCGCGTAGCCGCGCTGGTCGACCAGCTCGATCGTGGCGCGCATGATGCGGCGGCGGGAGCGCTGCCGCATCTCCTCATTGACCGAATCCCCGCGAGGTGCCATCGTGACTGCTCCGAACGTTCGTTGGCTCCGAGCCAATATACTTGCGAGGCCGGCAGTCGCTCCGCGGAACCGCGCCCGGCGGGCGCCCCGGGTGGCCGGCACGAAGACGGCCGGCTCCACCAACACGGGGGTTTGGTGGAGCCGGCGCCACTGTTCGACGGTCCGGGAGACGGCTGCGGGCGCTGCCCGCGCGGTCAGTGCTCGGCCAGGGCTTCGGTCCGGGCCGTCGTCGACCCCACTGGCGAGTCGTCATAGTGGGTCACCGGCAGGGCATGTGAGCCCCGGGAAGCGCCGGAGTCCCGGGACGGAACGGACACCGAGGCGGAGAAGGAATCCGGGGCGGAGACGGAACCCCGGCCGGGGGCCGGAGTCCGGCGCCGGTCCACCAGCGCGCCGATCGTCGCCACCACCAGCCCGAGCAGTGCCACCGCGGTGACGAACACCAGCGCCGGCCGGTAGCCGTCCAGTTGGGCCCGCGGGCTGTCGCCGCCCGCACTGCCCGCCGTGATCATCGCGGTCGCCCCGGCCAGCACCACCGCGGTGCCGACCTGGATGGCGGTGTTCACCAGGCCCGAGGCCAGGCCCTGTTCCTCGTCGGCGACGCCGTCGGTGGCGGCGATGTTCACCGAAGGGAAGGCCAGCGCGAAGCCGACGCCGAGCAGGAGCATCGAGGGCAGTACCAGGGCGAGGTAGGAGCTGTGCTCGTCCAGCCGCAGGAAGAGGGCGAAGGCGGCGACCAGGGCCAGCAGGCCGATCGGCAGCAGCCGACCGGTGCCGAAGCGGTCCACGATCGGGCCCATGAAAGGTGCGGAGAGGGCGATGAACGCACCGGCCGGCAGCAGCCTGAGGGCCATCTGCAGGGCCGACCAGCCGAGCAGGTGCTGCAGGTAGAGGGTGACCACGAACTGGAAGCCCCCGTACGCGCCGGTCATCGCGAAGGCGACCAGGTTGGCCCGGGCGACCGAGCCGTTGCGGAAGATGCCCAGCCGGACCAGCGGGTGCGCGGTGCGGCTCTCGACCAGCAGGAAGGCGGCGGCCAGCGCGGCGACCGCGACCAGCGAACCGAGCGTGCGAAGGCTCAGCCAGCCCGCGCCCTGTGCCTCGGTGACGGTGAAGACCAGCAGCAGCACGGTCGCGGTGCCGGTGATCGCGCCCAGGACGTCGTAGCCGCCCTTGGCCGGCTCCTCGACGGGGCGGGGGAGCAGGCGAACCGCGAAGACCAGGGCGAGCAGCGCGACGGGGACGGGCATCAGGAAGGTCCAGCGCCAGCCGACCGAGGTGAGCAGGCCGCTCAGGACCAGGCCGAGCGAGAAGCCGCTGGCGCCGCAGGTGGTGTAGATCGACAGCGCCCGGTTGCGGGCCGGTCCCTCGGCGAAGGTCGTGGTGATGATCGACAGGCCGGCCGGGGCGGTGAAGGCGGCGCTGACGCCCTTGAGGAAGCGGGCCGCGATCAGCAGTCCGCCGTCGTCGACCAGGCCGCCGATCAGCGAGGCGGCGGCGAACGCGGCCAGGGCGACCAGGAACACCCGGCGGCGGCCGAGCAGGTCGGCGGCTCGGCCGCCGAGGAGCAGCAGTCCGCCGTAGCCCAGCACGTAGCCGGAGACGACCCACTGCAGGGTGGAGGTGGAGAGGTCGAGTTCGGCGCCGATGGAGGGGAGGGCGACGCCCACCATCGAGACGTCCAGGGCGTCCAGGAACATGGCGGCGCAGAGCACGATCAGGGTGCCCCAGAGGCGGGGCGTCCAGCGAGGTCCACTGGTTGACGGGACGTCGGGCGGCGTGACGGTCGCGGTGGTCATGAGGAGGACAGTACATGCGCATGCATTCAATGCAAATGAATTAGATGTGAACGCAATAAATTACGGTGCACGTGCTAGGGTGGTGCCCGTGGCTGAACTCGACTCCCCGGCGGAGGCCGGTCTCGTCGCCGAGTGGCGCGAGCTGCTGGCCCGGCACGCTACGGCCGCCTGCACGCTCGACCGCGAGCTGGGCGAGCGGTTCGGGCTGGGCATGAGCGAGTTCGAGGTGCTGGAACGCCTCGTCGAGGGGTGCGGCGCCGGAGGCGGCCACGCGATCCGGGTGAGCGAGCTGGCTCCCACCGTGCACCTGAGCCAGAGTGCGCTCTCCCGGCTGATCGCCCGCCTGGAGAAGGCCGGACTGGTCACCCGGGCGATGTGCGAGAGCGACCGTCGGGGCATCATGCTCACCCTCACCGAGGCGGGGCGGGAGCGCTACGAGCAGGCCAGGCCGCTCCACCGCGAGGTGCTGGGGCAGACCCTCGGCGGCCTGCCCGGCGCGGCCTGCCTGGCCCCGTCGGACTGATCGGGCCGGGGTTCCGGCCGCCGGGCCGCTGCGCTCCTCCTGCTCACCTGCCGAGCTGCCGGCGTGCCGACCTGCCGAGCCGCGGACTTACGGTCCATCTGTCCGCCTGTCAGGCCCTCCGCCCGTCCGCCTGTCCGGCCCTCCGCCCGTCCGGCCGAGCGGAGTCAGAACAGCGAGCGCAGCCCCGGGGCGGCGGCCAACAGCAGGGCGGCGGCGGGCGCGGCGAGGGCCGCGACGGTCAGTTGCAGCCGGTGCGTCACGGAGAGCCGGGGCCGGCCCGCGAGCAGCCGGTCCACCCGCTTCGGGGACTGCGCCAGCCCGGGCGGGCAGGAGCCGAACACCCCGCGGTCCAGGTTGAGTTCGGCCAGGGCGAGGGCGGTGGTGTGCCGGCCGTGGCGGCGGGCGGCCCGGTCGTCGGCTGCCAGCTCGACCAGCTCCGCCACCTGGTCCCGGAAGGCGCTGAACACCCGCACCCCGGGGAAGCCGGTGGCGAGCGCCTGGGAGAACTGCTGCAGCCAGTGGTGCCGGGCCCGCACGTGGCCGCGTTCGTGGCTCAGCACCGCCGCCAACTCCCGGTCGGTCAGCTGCTGGAGGGCGCCGGTGGTGACCACCAGCCGGGAGTTCGGCCCGGGCAGCGACCACGCCTCCGGGCGGACGTTCTCCAGCACCACCAGCCGTTCGCGCCGGCTCCGGGAGGCCTCGATCGTTTCGGGCAACTCCGGTGCCCGGGTCGCCAGTTGGGCGTGACGACGGTCGCGCAGGGCCTTGGCCGTACGGACCTCGCGGGTGAGCGCCAGCACGGTCTGCACCCCACCTGCCGCCAGGACCGCGGCGCACAGCCGGCCCCAGCCCTCGGCGTCCTGCAGGCCGTACGCGGCCTCGACGCCGTACGGGGCACCCGAGAACACCAGGGCGCGCAGCTCGGGCAGGGCGGCGGAGGCGGCCAGCACCAGCCCCAGCGCGCAGCACAGCAGCACGGCCACCACCAGGCACTGCCACACCAGCAGTGCCAGCACCGGTTCGCGCTCCACCCAGCGGGCCCGGGCCAGCAGGCGGGGCGCAGCCGTCGAGAGCAGCAGTCCGAGTAGCAGCAGGCCGATCAGGGCAGGCATCGCATGGGCTCCCCGAGTACGCACGGAACGCGACGACGCGCTCCCCGCCAACCTATCGTCGGCGACGCCCGGTGGAACGGCTTTCGACCGGCCAGTGACCAACGCCACGCGCCCGGTGGGCTCTTGCCGCGCCGCGTTCGAAGACGAGTCCTGGGCGCAGCGCCGTCACATGGTCAGGAGCATGGCGAACATGCCGATGCCCATGGTGAGCCGACAGGCGTGCGGGAGACCGGCCGTGCCGGTCGCGACGGTGCCGGCCGGGGTGCGCAGCAGTCGGCTGCCGGCCCAGAGGGTGTACCCGCCGAAGTAGAGGAGGAGGACGCCGGTCAGCAGCGGGACGCCCAAACCGGCCGGGTTGTGGTGCTGGTGGCCGGGGTGCGCCGCCATCGCGAGGGCCATGTACGTCATGGCGAGCGCGCCGATCGCGTGGTGCAGCCGGTGGGCCCGGCCGGCCGGGGCGTGGACGGCGGCGAGCAGGAAGGCGGCGGCGGGGAGGCCGAACAGCGCGGCCCAGACCGCGGCCGGGACGGTGGCGCCGGTGACCGCCATCGCCGCCATGCCGAGTCCCATCAGCGCCTCGGCGGCGTCGGACTCCCGGGTGCGCGGGCGGTGCGCGCCTGCGGGGCAGGGGACGTGCCGCAGCCGGACCAGACAGCTGGCGCCCGCCGCGGCGGTGAGGAGGGCGAGCAGCCAGGTGACGAGGATGGGTCCGTGCAACGGCGGCCTCCCGGGTGGCGGGCGACGGTGACGGTCGTCGACAGTTGTCCTGCCCACGATCACCGCTGCCTCCGCGGTGCGACCAGGGCGCGTACAGGGGCGCACGGTTGTGGCCGTCGTTGCGAATCTCCCGGTCGCACACCCCCTCCGACTCGGCCGCGCCCCCGCGGCCCAGCGGCACCCCTCTCCGGCCCGGCCGCGTCCCCGGCCCAGCCGCACACCCCGTCCGGCCGCCGGGCCCTCAGCCCTGGAGCCGGCCCGAGGCCATCACCCGGCTGAGGAACCGCCGGGTCCGCTCCTCCTGCGGATCCCCGAACACCCGCTCCGGTGGTCCCTGTTCGAGCACCACGCCACCGTCCAGGAAGCAGACCTGGTCGGCGACCTCGCGCGCGAAGCCCATCTCGTGGGTGGAGATGACCATCGTCATCCCCTGCTCCTTGAGGTCCCGCACCACCGCGAGCACCTCCCCGACCAGCACCGGGTCGAGCGCCGCGGTGATCTCGTCCAGGAGCAGCAGCCTCGGGCCGGTGGCCAGCGCCCGCACGATGGCGACGCGCTGCTGCTGCCCGCCGGAGAGCCGGTCCGGGTACTCGCGGGCCTTGGCCGCCAGCCCGAGCCGGTCGAGCAGTTCCAGCGCCCGGGCCTCCGCCTCGGCCCGCGCCACCCGGTGCACCCGGCGCGGCGCGAGCGTGACGTTCTCCAGCACCGTCATGTGCGGGAACAGGTTGTACGCCTGGAACACCACCCCGATCCGGCGCCGGACGGCGTCCTCGTCCGCCCGTGGATCGGTGATCTCCTCGCCGTCCAGGAAGATCGCGCCGTCGTCGATGCCCTCCAGCAGGTTGACGCACCGCATCAGGGTGGACTTCCCGGAGCCGGAGGCCCCGATCAGCGCCGTCACCGAGTGCTCGGGCACGACGAGGTCGACGTCGCGCAGCACCACCTGGGCGCCGAAGGTCTTGCGCACCGACTCCAGCCGGAGCACCTCCGCGGTCACACCGCACCTCCCTGGAACTGCCGGCGGTTCATCCGCGAGGTCAGCCAGTCGGCGAACCGGGTCAGCGGAACGGTCAGCACGATGAACACCAGACCCGCCAGCAGGTACGGCGTGAAGTTGAAGGACCGGGCGGCGATGATCTTCGCCGCGTACACCGCGTCGATCGCCCCGCCGATCGAGACCAGCCCGGTGTCCTTCTGCAGGCTCACCAGGTTGTTGAGCAGCGGCGGCACCACCCGCCGGACGGCCTGCGGCAGCACCACGTACCGCATCGCCTGCGCGTTGGTCAGCCCCAGCGACCGCGCCGCGGCACGCTGGCTCGGGTGCACCGACTCGATGCCGGAGCGGAACACCTCCGACACGTACGCCGAGTACGTGAGCACCAGTGCGGCCCCGCCCAGCAGCAGCGGGTCGGTGGTCACCCCGGTCAGCCGCAGCGCGGGCACCCCGGTGATCATCACCAGCAGGCAGATGATCATCGGCAGTCCGAGGAAGAAGTCCACGTAGGCGGTGGCCAGCAGCCGCACCGGCAGGAACACCGGCCCGCGCAGCGTGCGCAGCACCGCGAGCAGCAGGCCGAACACCAGGATCAGCACCCCGCAGCCCAGCATCAGCTCCAGGTTGAGCCGAAGCCCCTTCAGCACCTCGGGCAGTGCCCGGCGGGCGTAGTCCGGGTTGAAGAAGGTCCGCCGGGTCACCTCCCAGCCGGGGGAGTTGACGATCAGGAGGTAGAGCGCGACCGCCGTGACCAGGGTGGACGCGGTGGCGATCAGCGCCGAACGGCGGGCCCGGGCGCGCCGGTACGCCTCGTGCGCCAGCCGCCGCTCCGACGGGCGGTAGCCGTCGTCGTCCCCGTCCGCTCCAGCCGTGCCGGTGCCGGTGCCGCGAGCGTCCTTCCCCGGCTCGTCGGCCCGCGCTTCCCTCGCCGCCCCCGTCTTGGTCAGCGCCTCCGTCGCCGCCCCGGCCGTCGCCGCGTCCCGGTCCGTCGTCGTGCCCCCGTCCGTGCCGGAGCCCGTATCAGCCCTCACTTCAGCACCGGGGCCGAGACGGCGTCGGAGAGCCACTGCTTCTCCAGCTTCGCCAGCGTGCCGTCCGAGCGCAGCGCGTCCACCGCCTGCGACACGCAGCCGGTCAGCTGGGAGCCCTTGTCCAGCACCAGGCCGAACTGCTCGCCGTGCGAGGCCGCCTCGAACTGGCCCACCACCTGGGCCTCCGGCACTTCGGCGCCGGTGATGTAGAAGGCGGTCGGCAGGTCCACCACCAGGGCCTCGATCTGGCCGTTCTTCAGCGCGGCCTTGGCCAGGTCGTTGGAGTCGAACACGGCGGGCTGACCGCTCGGCTTGATGGTGTTGGTGATGGTGTCCAGGCTGGTGGTGCCGACCTGGGCGCCGAGCTTGGCGCCCTTGAGGTCGGCGATGCTCTTGGCGCCCGCCGCCTTGGAGTTCTTCAGCGCGATGACGGCCTGGCGGACGTCGTAGTAGCCGGAGGAGAAGTCCACGGCCTGCTTGCGCTCGTCGCTGATGGACACCTGGTTGACGTCGAAGTCGAAGTCCTTGGCGCCGGGCGCGGTCGCCTTGCCGAACGGCGCGACCACCCAGCTCACCTTCTCCTTCGGGTAGCCCAGCTTGTCCGCCACCGCGTACGCCACGGCGGACTCGAAGCCCTTGCCGTTCTCCGGCTTGTCCTCGGAGAACCAGGGGTCGTACGCGGGCTTGTCGGTGCCGATGGTCAGCGTCCCGGCCGTGCGGGTCGCCAGCGCCCCCGGCGCGCAGCCCGCCGCCGTGCCGGCCGCGCCCGGGCCGCCGGCGGCGGTGTCGGACTTCGGGTCCTGCGGCGCGCACGCGCTCAGCAGGGCCGCAGCGGTGACCAGCGCGGCGAGGGGCAGTACGGCGGACGGCTTGCGGAGGGTCATGGCGGAGCTCCAGAGGAAGGGCCGGGCGGGACGGAGGGGAGGAACGTGGGACGGAAGGGCGCCTCTTGGGGGGCCGGGCCCCGGCGGGGTCACTTCCCCCCGGTGGCGGCGCCGGAACACACACGGCATGGTCGGCGTACGGGCCCGTGTCCGCGGCGCCCCCGAGCCGGACCGGCGCCCCCGAGCCGGACCGGCGCCCCCGAGGCGGGCCGGGGGCTGCCGGGGCGACGGCGGCCGGACCGCGACCGGCGGCCGCGGTGGCATCGACGGCAGCCGGATCAGGAACAGCGGCAACAGCGGCAACGGAGGCAACAGCGGCAGCGGAGACCGCACGTGCGACGGCGACAGCAGGAGCGGACGCGTCGACGGGAGGGCGCCCTGAACGGGCTGTCGTGGCACTCGGCCACCGTGATCACCGCCGGGAGCATGCGGGGAGGTTCGCATCACAGCGGCGCATCTGTCCAGAACATCCAGACAACCGTCCACATGCCGGACAAGGGGCCTCCTGGCGCAGGTTTTCGGGCCGGAGCGGCGGATCGCCGCAGCTTTGCCCGTCCGGACCCCCTTGAACGGGAGAACCTTTCGTACTTATGGTGTCCCCGTCGAAATAACTCCTGTCGAAGTGAGTCCACGATGCAGAATCTTTCGCCAAGGCTCGCTGCGGCGGCCGACGCCCCGGTCTCGACCCTCGCCGGCCACCCGGCGTGGCTGCGCCTGAAGGAGGCCGTCGAGTCGCTGCGCCCGCTGCAGTCCAAAGACGGCTCGATCGACCTGGCCGCCGTCCAGCGCCAGAGCGTCGACCCGCTGGTCGCGACCGTGCGCGCCGCCGTCAAGGAGCTCGCTCCGCACTTCCCGCACGACGCGGCCTACCTGACCGCCGTCGACGCCGACCTCGCCAAGTGGGCCGACACCGGCTACCGGGAGCCCGACTTCCTGGACTCGCTGCTGGCCTTCCAGCCCGCCGACCAGCGCGAGGACGGCCTGGAGCACCTGGTCGTCTTCCCGATGTACACCCAGAACGGCAACCCCGACCGCAACCTGGAAGCCGTCCTGCTGCGCGTCGTGTGGCCCGACTGGCTGGCCGAGCTGGAGCGGACCCGCTTCGACAACCCGATGTTCGTGCCGATCACCTTCACGGACTTCACGGCCGGCTACGACACCAACTCCGCCGTCCTCTTCCCCGAGACGGTCGCCGTGCGCAAGGCGCCGGAACGTTTCACCTGGGGCGGCATCTTCTGCGACCGCGAGGCCGCCCGCTTCCGCGCCGTGACCACCAGCGCCGTCCAGCAGCTCGGCCTGGAGATCCCCGCCGACGCCGAGGGCCTGCTCAAGGACCAACAGCGCGCGCAGGAGACCTTCGTCCTGTGGGACCTCGTCCACGACCGCACCCACAGCCACGGCGACCTGCCGTTCGACCCATTCATGATCAAGCAGCGCAGCCCGTTCTGGATGTACGGCCTGGAGGAGCTCCGCTGCGACCTCACCACCTTCAAGGAGGCGGTGCAGCTGGAGTCCGAGGGCAACCCGCACGCCCGCGACGTCCAGTACGCGATCCTCTTCGACCGGATGTTCCGCTTCCCGGTCAGCGGTGACCGCGTGCGCAACTACGACGGCCTCGGCGGCCAGCTGCTCTTCGCCTACCTGCACAAGCACGACGCGCTGCGCTGGCGCGACAACCGCCTCAGCATCGACTGGGAGCGCGCCCCGCAGGTCACCAACAGCCTCTGCGCCGAGATCGAGAAGCTGTACCGCGACGGAATCGACCGGCCCAAGCCGGCCCACTGGATCGCCGCCTACCAGCTGGTCTCGCAGTACCTCACCCCGCACCCGGCCTCGACCTGGGCCAAGGGCCCCGAGGCGCTGCCGCTCGACATCACCGACGGCAAGGCCCTCAACAAGGCCCTGTGCGACGCCGTGCTCCCGGACGAGTTCCCGCTGAGCATGTTCTACGAAGCCCTCAACAAGAAGCTGAGCGGCGTCATCGCCTCCACCACCGGCATCACCGGTAACGGCATCCAGGGAGTCGCCGCGTGACCACCTCCACCAACGCCCCGCTGGCCGGCAAGGTCATCGCCGTCGCCGGAGCCAGCGGCCCGGCCGGCCGCGCGGTGCTGCGCCGCCTGGCCGCCGACGGCGCGACCGTGATCGGCGCCGACATCGACGCCCAGCGCCTGGAGTCCGCGCTGGACGCCACCCGCGTGGCCGTCCGCGGAGCGAAGATCAGCGGCCAGGTCATCGACCTGCTCGACCCGCAGGAGGTCCACGACTGGGCCGACCACCTGGAGTCCGAGCACGGGCACGTCGACGGCCTCATCCACCTGGTCGGCGGCTGGCGCGGCAGCAAGACCTTCTTCGACAGCCGTCTGGACGACTGGGACTTCCTGCACGACACCGTCGTGCGCACCCTGCAGCACACCTCGCTGGCCTTCCAGCCCGCCCTGGTCCGCAGTGAGTCCGGCCGCTACGCGATGATCTCCGCCGCGGCCGCCCACAAGCCGACCGCGGGCGGGGCCGCCTACGCGGCCGCCAAGGCCGCCACCGAGGCCTGGACCCTCGCCATGGCCGACTCCTTCAAGAAGGAGACCACCGCCCCGGACGGCGAGCCCACCGCGGCGGCTGCGATCCTGGTGATCAAGGCGCTGGTCAGTCCCGAGATGCGGGCGGAGAAGCCGGAGGCGAAGTTCGCCGGCTTCACCGACACCGCCGACCTCGCCGACCACCTCGCGGGCCTTTGGGACCGCCCCGCAGCAGAACTGAACGGACAGCACCTGTGGCTGACAGCCCGATGACCGACCTCACCCGTACGGACGCGGTACGGCGGCACGACCCCGCCGTCCGCGGCTTCGCCAGCGACAACTACGCCGGCGTGCACCCGGAGGTCCTCGCCGCGATCGCCCTCGCCAACGGCGGCCACCAGGTCGCCTACGGCGAGGACGACTACACGGCCCACCTCCAGGACGTCTTCCGCCGCCACTTCGGCGAGAAGGCGGAGGCGTACCCCGTCTTCAACGGCACCGGCGCCAACGTGGTCGCCCTCCAGTCGCTGCTCCCGCGCTGGGGTGCCGTGGTCTGCGCCGAGACCGCCCACATCCACGTGGACGAGGGCGGCGCGCCGGAGAAGATGGGCGGCATCAAGCTGCTCACCGTCCCCACCCCGGACGGCAAGCTCACCCCCGAACTGCTCGACCAGCAGGCCTGGGGCTACGGCGACGAGCACCGCGCGCAGCCGCTCGCGGTCTCCATCACCCAGAGCACCGAGCTCGGCACGCTCTACACCGCCGACGAGATCCGCGCGATCACCGAGCACGCCCACCAGCTGGGCATGCTCGTCCACGTCGACGGCTCCCGCCTGGCCAACGCGGCCGCCTCCCTCGGCCAGCCGCTGCGGGCTTTCACGACCGACGTGGGCGTGGACGTGCTCTCCTTCGGCGGGACGAAGAACGGCCTGCTGTTCGGCGAGGTCGTGGTGGTGCTCAACCCGGAGCGGGTGCGCAACATCAAGTACCTGCGCAAGACCTCGATGCAGCTGGCCTCGAAGATGCGCTTCCTGTCGGTCCAGTTCGAGGCCCTGCTCTCGGGCGACCTCTACCTGCGCAACGCCGGCCACGCCAACGCGATGGCCAGCCGCCTGGAGGCCGCGGTCCGGGGCATCGATGGCGTCGAGGTGGTCCGCCCGGTGCAGGCGAACGCGGTGTTCGCGATCCTCCCGCGAGAGGTGAGCGAGCGACTGCAGAAGCGCTACCGCTTCTACTTCTGGAACGAGCACACCGGCGAGGTGCGCTGGATGTGTTCCTTCGACACCACGGAGGCCGACATCGACGCCTTCGCGGAGGCCATCGCCGAGGAGATGGGCCGCGTCTGACGGCGCCTGACCAGCGAATCGCCCCTGCCCGGGAGTCCGGGCGGGGGCGATTTGCATGGGGCGGGCCGGTCCCCGTACAGTTCCGGAGTCGCCGCGGGAGACCGGGGCGACAAAGCGGAAAGCGAATCCGACGAAGGAAACTCCGGGAAAACGGAGCGGAAATCGTCTGATAAGCTGGGAACACGAAAGAACGAAGCCCGGAGGGCCC
>NZ_JBVJJY010000026.1:0-65828 GCF_055585785.1 Kitasatospora sp. NPDC053308
CTCACCCTGGACGTGGCGTTCAAGCGCTCGGTGACGGTCAACCACCTGACCCTCAACCAGGCCGTGGAATCCCTCTCCACCACCCCCGCCCGCCTGCTCGGCCTCGGCGACTCCCTCGGCACCCTCGAAGCCGGCAAGCTCGCCGACCTCGTCGTCCTCGACTCCACCACCTACGACCTGGTCGCCGTCATGCGCCGGGGCCGCTGGGTCCTCGGCGGCGACACGTTCACCACCGTGAAGCCCGCCTGACCGTCCCGCGCCCCGCCGCCGGACGCCCCCGTCCACCCCGTACGACGACGGCCGCCCTCCCCCCGAAGGGAAGGGCGGCCGTGGTGCGTCAGGAGCGCCTCAGCTGCTCGGCTCGATGGTGATCTGGTCGATCAGGACCGAGCCGGAGGGCACCGTGAAGGTCACCGAGTTCGGCCCGGCCTGGAACTGCGGCAGTATCCAGGTGTTGTACCAGGAGGAAGCCTGGTCCTTCGGCGGCGGCCCGTAGACCTTGTAGGTCAGCCCGCTCGGCCAGTCCTTGCCGTTCACCACGACCGCGCCCTTGAGGTCCGCGCCCCCGTAGTTGTAGTGCACGGTCAGCTTGTACGTCCCGGCTGTGGCGATCTCCCCGGACCAGGTCACCGAACCGCCCGGCTGGAGGGTCAGGTACCCGCCGTCCGCCGACCTGGCGCCCTTGATGCCGTTGCCGGCGGGCGCGTTCTGGCCCTGCAGCTGGCCGGCGTCCACGGTCGACGGGCCGGAGATCGCGGTGGCGCTGGCCGAGGGGGCCGCGGTCCCGGTGGAGGCGGTCGGCCCCGGCGTGGTGGGGGCGGGCGCGGCGGTGGTGGCGGTGCCGCCCTTGGCGTTCTTGTCGCCGTCCGGGTCGCCGGTGGACAGCGCTATGCCGGCGCCGATCGCGATGGCCGCGACCACGGCGACCGCGCCGATCACCGCGCCCTTGCTCCGGCCACTGCTGCGGGGCTCCTCCCCCGGCTGCGGCCGGGAGTGCTCGGCGTAGCGGGTCTGCTGGGCGGGCGCGGCGCCGTACTCCGCCTGCTGCGGCACGCCGGGCTGACCGTACGGGGCCTGCGGCTGCCCGCCCGGGTACGCCTGGGGCGGCACCCCCTGCTGGCCGTACGGCTGCTGCGGCTGCTGCGCCCGCGGCGGGTAGCCGTACCCGTACTGGGCGCGCCCGACCTCCATCGGCCGGTTGTACGACGTCCGGGGGACCCCCTGCTGCGGCTCGGCCTGCTGCCCGGTGGAGCCGTCGGCCGGGCGGTAGAGGTAGCCGAACGGGTCGTCGTCCTGCGGGGCACCGCCCCCCTGGCCCTCGGGCATTCCGTTGCTGCCGGCGGTCGTCACGGTGGTCTGTTCCCCCATCCGGTGCGCGCCGCCGGGCTGCGGGCGGCGCAGATCATGGACGCTGTCGTCCCGGGCACCCTACCTGTCGCACCGGACAGCCGGAAAAGAACCCTTGACAACTCACGGGTAGCCCGAGTCCGACCGCGCCCGCGCGGACAGGGGCGCGATGTCGTGCGTCCGCGTCCGGTATCAGCCCGCGCGCCGGTGCGAGCGCTCCCCACGCGCGCCGCGCACCGCGCCACCCCGCGCGCGCTTCTCGTCGTACATCCGCTCGTCCGCGGTCTGCAGCACCTCCTCGATGCTCATCCCGCAACCGGCCCAGCCGATCCCGAGGCTCACCCCGACCCGCATGGCGCGGCCGTCGATCCGCATCGGCGGGATGATCGCGTTGCGCAGCCGGTGGGCGAGGTCCTTAGCCTCCTCGCGGCCGATGCCGTCGGCGAGCACCACGAACTCGTCGCCGCCGAGCCGGGCCACCGTGTCGCCGTCCCGGACGGCCTGGCTGAGCCGCCGGGCGACCTCGACCAGCACCGCGTCGCCCGCGTTGTGGCCGAACCGGTCGTTGATCGACTTGAAGCCGTCCAGGTCGCAGAAGAGCACCGCGAGCCCCTTGTCCGGCGCGGCCGCGCCCCCGGAGCGGAACGGCGCGGACCAGGTGTCACCGCCCGGTCCGTGGTCGGCCGGGACCACCGCGTGCACGTGCTCCCCGAAGCCCGGGCCGAGGCCGGGCGGCGGCCCGCCCTCGGGCAGCCCGTAGCCGTGCACCGCCGCGGCGTACGGGTCCGCGCCCTCCAGCCCGTCGTGGGCCGCGTGGGCGCTGTAGGAGTCGGCCGGGTAGCCGTACGGCGGGGGGTAGCCCGCCTCGGCCGGGCCGGCGGCGGCGCCGACCGGCTGCGGCTGGGCGCAGAGCCGACGGGCCAGCCGGGCCTTCAGCTCGGCGCCGTTCGGCAGACCGGTGAGGGCGTCGTGGCTGGCCCGGTGGGCGAGCTGGAACTCGTGCCGCTTGCGGTCCTCGATGTCCTCGACGTGGGTGAGCAGGAAGCTGGGCCCCTCGGCCGCGTCCGCCACGATCGAGTTCCGCAGGCAGACCCACTGGTAGCCGCCGTCCCGGCGGGAGAGCCGCAGTTCCGCCCGGCCGCTCTCGGCGCTGGTGCGCTCCAGCAGGGCCCGGTCGTCGGGGTGGACGAGGTCGGCGAAGCTCTGCTGGCGCAGCACGGCGCGGGGGCGGCCGAGCAGTCGACAGAGCGCGTCGTTGACCCGGGTCAGCTGGCCGCGCCCGGCGCCGTGGAGTTCGGTGATGGCCATCCCGCTGGGCGCGTACTCGAAGGCCTGGCGGAAGCTCTCCTCGCTGGCCCGCAGCGCCTGCTGTTCCTTCTCCAGGCGGGCCAGCGCGCGCTGCATCTCGGCCCGCAGTCTGGCGTTGCCGATCGCGATCGAGGCCTGCAGGGAGAACATCTCCAGCGCCTCGCGGGTCCAGGCCCCGGGCCGCTTGCCGCTGCGCGGGCGGTCCACCGAGAGCACTCCGAGCAGGTCGCCGCCGGCGCTGTACATCGGGGCGAGCAGCCCGTCGGCGGGGTGCCAGTCGTTGGCGTAGACGGGCAGCGGGCTGTCCCCGATCCAGCGCGGGATGTCGCTGGCGACGGCCCAGCCGCGGTCGTACGGCAGGAAGCGCAGGGTGCCCCAGTGGTCGCTGACGCCGAGCAGCCGGTCCCAGGACTCCCGGGAGCCGACCTGGCCGAGCAGCACGGAGGGGCCTCCCATGGGGCTCTCCTCCAGCTCCCACACGGCCGCCACCACGAGGTCACCGTCCGGACGGACCAGGCTGACCGCGGCGGCGTCGAATCCGAGCCCGTGCACCGCGCCCTCGACGACGGCCTGCAGCGTCCCGGCGAGGCTGCGGGCAGCGTTGAGGTCCGCCACGACCCGGTGCAAGGTGCGGAGGGTCGCGAGACGGACGTACGGCTCCGACTCGGCTTCCATGCGGGGGCTCCCCGGCTGCTTCGGATAGTTCTTGATTGGTTATCGTCCGATTGCCAGAAGAACTGAATCACAGGGAGCACAGCGTTCGGCACGCTCGGTCAGCAATAGGCCACCACTTGTGACTTAAATCACACAGGACTAATGCGCCCTTTATCAGTTCATCTACCCCATAGCGGGACATAAAGCGCTATCGGAACATTTCCCTTGGTCGACCGCAGCGGCCACCGGCTGAAGCCGACTGCGTCCGCCGGTCCGCGCGTTTCACCCCCGGGAGTGAGTCCGGTCACCGTGCGCAACCCCCGGGGCACGCCGCCGGTCCTACGACCAAGGCCCGATGCCGTTTCCCGCGGGTGACGACTACCGTGCGGTACGTGTACCCGTCCCCGCAGCCCGAAGCTGCCCCCCACGCCACGCCCGACGAGTTCCGGGCAGCACTCTCCCAGCTCGCCGCCGGCGTCAGCCTGGTGACCGTCCACGACCCCGAGGACGGCGAGGACGTCGGCATGACCGCCACGTCCTTCCTCTCGGTGTCGCTGGAACCGCCGCTGGTGCTGATCTCGGTGCGCGAGGACTCGCGGATGGACGAGGTGCTCTCGCGGGCCGACACCTGGGCGGTCTCGGTGCTCACCGAGGCGCAGAAGACCATCGGCTCCCGCTTCGCCATGAAGGGCCGGCTCAGCGACCGGCTGCTGTTCGCCGACACCCCGCACCACCGCGGCCCGCGCACCGGCGCCCCGCTGATCGAGGGCGCCCTGGCGACCGTCGAGTGCCGCACCGAACAGCGGATACCGGCGGGCGACCACACCCTGCTCCTCGGCCGCGTCCTGGAGGCCGCGGTGCCCGATCCGGGCGGGCGGCCGCTGCTGTACTTCCGCGGCGGCTACCGCGCCCTGGGCTGAGCTACTCCCCGCCCCGCGGCGCCCGGCGGCCCTGCTTCACCTCGGAGCGGTGCTTCTTGGCGAACAGCCGGCGCTCGACCATCCCCCGGCTCGGCTTGGTCGCCCGCCGGGACTTCGGCGGCGGCGCGCACGCCTCGGTCAGCAGCGCCGACAGCCTGGCCGCGGCAGCCTCCCGGTTGCGCCACTGCGAGCGGTACTCCGAGGCCTGGACCACCAGGACCCGGCCGTCCACCAGCCGCCCGGACAGCCGCTCCAGGGCACGCCCGCGCCACACCTCGGGCAGCGCCTTGCTGGAGGCCAGGTCGAAGCGCAGCTCGACCTTGGAGTCGGAGGTGTTGACGTGCTGGCCACCGGGGCCGGAGGAACGCGAGAAGCGCCAGACGAGCTCGGCGTCGGGGACGACCACCGACCCCCGTACGCGGATGGGCTCGGGCATGCGCCCATCATCCCGCGCCCGCCCCCCGCGGTCACCCGGATATTCCGCCCGCCCTCCTGGGGGCCGGGACCGTCCGCGCCCCCGCACCCGGTTACGCCCGCAGGCCCCCAGCCCCGACAATGGCGTACGTGATCGAGCTCGGCTACTCCCTCTCCAACCGCTTCCCCGACCCCCCGCAGACGGACTACCGCACCGCGTCCGTGCACGCCCTGCGGTACGACCTGTTCTGCGGCGACGTCTACCTGGACGCCGACGACTCGGAGCTGTCCACCGCCTGGGGCTGGGTGCCGGTGCTCGACTTCGCCTGGGCGCTGTGCGACATCGCCGAGCAGCTGGACCGCGACCCGGACGGCGGCCGGGCCGCCCGGGTGCAGACCGCCGACCTCGACTTCACCCAGAACACCGAGCTGCTGCGCTTCGCCCGCCGCTTCAACTGGGTCGAGATCACCGCCACCTGGCTGCCGGACGAGCCGCCGGCCGTGGTCCGCCACGGGGACCTGCGGCGCGAGGCCCGGGACTTCCTCCAGGACACCCTCGCCGACCTGTTCGACATGCACCCCGACCTGGCTGACAATCCGAACATCTGGACGCTGCAGGGCCGGTTCCGCCGGATCTGAGCCGCCCTCGCGACCATCGCCTTTGCCCGGACTTTGCCCCGGAATTCGCGCGCGCGAAGAATTCACGGACCCTGCGGAACCAAGCTGCCCGAGTATGGCGTTGTCCGGGGGAAAAGCGCACGAAGCGAACGAAGGGACTGCAATCGCCATGCCAGTGAGCCTCTCCAAGGGTGGCAACGTCTCGCTGACCAAGGAGGCCCCCGGTCTGTCCGCGGTCACCGTCGGCCTGGGCTGGGACGTCCGCACCACGACCGGCGCCGAATTCGACCTCGACGCCAGCGCGATCGTCCTGAACGCGGACGGCAAGGTGCTGTCCAACGCCCACTTCGTCTTCTTCAACAACACCAGCACGCCCGACGGCACCGTCGTGCACACCGGTGACAACCGCACCGGCGAGGGCGCGGGCGACGACGAGTCGATCAAGATCAACCTGGCCGGCCTGCCGGCCGAGGCCGTCAAGATCACCTTCCCGGTCACCATCTACGACGGCGTCGCCCGCGGCCAGAACTTCGGCCAGGTCCGCAACGCCTACATCCGCGTGGTGAACGCCGCCGGCGGCGCCGAGATCGCCCGCTACGACCTCTCCGAGGACGCCGCCACCGAGACCGCGATGATCTTCGGCGAGCTCTACCGCAACGGCGGCGAGTGGAAGTTCCGCGCCGTCGGCCAGGGCTACGCCTCCGGCCTGGCGGGCATCGCCCAGGACTTCGGCGTCCAGATCTGACGCGCCCGGCGCCACCCGGGCGCCCCTGACGACGCCGCGGCGCGGGAAGCCGGTCCCTCCGACTTCCCGCGCCGCGGCGTTCGTGCCACCGGCTCAGCGCGAGGCGCGCAGCTGCGGCAGCTGGATCAGCTCGGTCTCGTCCTCCGGGGTCAGGTCCACCACGGTCGGCCCGCCCGGCCGCGCCTCGTCCTGCCGCGACCGCTCGGCCGGCTGCGGCTCCCGCACGCCGTCCCGCACCGCGGCCGGCTCCGCCGCCAGGGCCTCGGCCTGGGCCTTCGCGGCCACCGCCTCGTCGCCCACCACGTCCGCCAGGTCGGTCCGCTCCGCCAGCTCGGCGACGCTGCCCACCGCCGGCGCCGGGGCCGCCGGCCGGGCCGCCCCGCCCGCGCTGCGACCGAAGAAGCTGAAGCCCTGCCCGCGCGCCTGTCCGGACTGCGCCGACCGCGGCCGCTGCCGCTCGACCGGCATCGGCGCCGTGGCCGGTACGTCCGACCCGGTCGGCACCCCGCCGAGCTGACCGACCGTCGCCGTCAGCGCCGGCCGCACGGGCGCGGGCGGCACCGGGGACGTCGCCACCGGCACCGGCGTGGGCACCGCGGGCGCCACCGGTGCGGGAACCGCCACCGGGGCGGGTGCGGGCGTCGGCGCGGCCTGGGCCGCCGGGGCGGCGTGCGCCCGCAGCGCGACCTCCGCGCCCGCCGTCCGCGCCCGCTGCGCCTCCTGCTCCGCCGCACGGCGCTCCAGCAGCCGCAGCACGGCCGCCGCGCGCACGAACGCGGCCGGGCTGGCCGGGTACTTGGGCCGGGTCGCGGCGAGCGCCCGCTGGGCCGCCTCGGCCTCCTTGAGCGCCTGCTCGGCCACCGCCACGGCCCGCTCCCGCAGCAGCCGGGCGATCTCGGTCTCGGCCTTCGCCAGCCGCGACTTCTCGGCGGTCAGCCGCCGCCCGAAGCGGGTGGCCCGCTCCTCGGCGACCTCGGCCGCGTACTCGGCCTCCGCCAGCTGTTCCTCGAACCGCTCCTCGGCCCTCAGCCGCTGCGCCGCGGACATCTCGGCCGCCGCACGGGCCGCCTTGTCCCGCTGACGCAGCAACAGGGCGAAGCCGAGCGTCGCGATCACCGCCGCGATGCCCACCGAGCGCACCAGGATGGTGTCCTGACTGAAAAGCAGCGCGGCCAGAGCGGCTACCAGCAGTACGCCGGCGGCGGTGGGGGGAAGGACCCGGCCGAGGACGGAGGAATGACGGTGGCGTCCGCGAGACATGCCAAGAAACTAGCGTGCGAATTGGGGCGCTGTCAGCCCAGGGTCCCCTTCCGCCCTTGACAGGGGGAGGTTTCCACCGCACGCGCCCGGGTTCTCCCCCGAGATCGCGGAAAACGTCCTGCTCAGCGGTGGGAGGCCGCCGGGCCGCTCGGACCGTCGTGGTCCTCGGGCAACCTGCAGACGTGCTGGACCCAGAGCGCCGCGGCGATCACCGCGGCCCCCGCCAGCACCGCGAACCCCGCCGTGACGGCCTGGTCCTTGCGGGCCGACACGTCCAGTTCCCCCAGCAGGTAGATCCCCGCGCCCGCGTAGATGCCGGTGACCACCGCCGAGACCAGCGCGCTGGCCTGCCCCAGCACCACCGCCCGGGCCGCCAGCAGCGGGTCGACCCCCTTCGCGCCGGGCTGCCGCTCGCGCACCGCCTTCAGCCGGGACCGCAGCGACAGCGCGGTCGCCAGCAGGATCACCGCCACCGCCGCCAGCACCACCGGCGCCGCGCCCGGCACGGCCGGCAGCGTGTCCAGGGAGGCCCACAGCTTCGAGCCGGCCCAGGACAGCGCCGTCGTGGCGGCGGTGATGCCGATCAGCAGACGGAGGCGAAGCAGCTTCACTCGGAGGAGGTCCTTCCCGGGGTACACCAGAACGGCCGCGCGGTGACCCGACGCGGCGGCGCCAGGCCACCGTACCGGGCCCGGCCGGGCGGACACCCGCGCGAACGGCGGACACCTACTGGTACGGCCGGGCCACCGACCGAGTTCCCCGGCCCTCACTCGCCCGCTCGCCCCCGGGGCGCTCCCGGCCCGCTACCGGCCCGCTACCGGTGCGCCCCTTCGACGCGGGGCGAGGGCCCTCCAGGACGCAGCAGCCCGCCCCGGCCTACTCCGGCAGCGTCAGCCGGATGTCCTCGCGGCGCTTCACGCCCTGCGCGTCCGCCCCGCCGAGCGCCTCCAGCAGCGCGTCGACCCGCCCGTGTCCGGGCACCTCGGCCTCCGGCTGGGCGTCCAGCCAGGGGGCCAGCACGAACGCCCGCTCGTGCGAGCGCGGGTGCGGCAGCAGCAGCTGCGGGTCGTCACTGAGCTCGCCCTCGTACGCCAGGATGTCGACGTCCAGGGTGCGCGGCCCCCAGTGGACGGTCCGCACCCGGCCGAAGGCGTCCTCGATCGCGTTGCCGCGCTCCAGCAGGTCCCGCGGGGGCAGCGAGGTGCGCAGCACGACGACCGCGTTGTAGTAGTTCGGCTGCTCCTCGGGGCCGCCGACGGCCTCGGTCTCGTAGACCGCGGAGACGGCCTTGATCTTCAGCCCCGGCGTGTCCGCGAGCGCGTCCACCGCGCCCTGCAGGGTGTCCAGCCGGTTGCCCAGGTTGCTGCCGAGCGCGATCACCGCGCAGCGCTGGCCGTGCAGCGTGGTGTCGGCGGAATCCACCCGGCTCTCCAGGTCGAACGCGTTCGGCGTGGTGGTCGGGTCGCTGGTGCTCATCGAAAGTCCTCTACCTCGGGAACCGGGCGCGCGGCGGCGGTCATGCGCGGCCCCGGTGGATGGTCACGGTCACGTCGTCGAACGGCACGGTGATCGGGGCGTCCGGCTTGTGCACGGTCACCTCGACCTCCTCGACCGCTTCGTGCTTGAGGCACTGGTCCGCGATCCGCTGGGCCAGGGTCTCGATCAGGTCGACCGGCTCCCCGGCGATGATCGCGGTGACCTCCTCGGCCACGATGCCGTAGTGCGCCGTGCGGGTGAGGTCGTCGCCGGACGCGGCGGGGCGGGTGTCCAGGTACAGCACCAGGTCCACCACGAAGGTCTGGCCCTCGACGCGCTCGCGCTCGAAGACGCCGTGGTGGCCCCGGGCTCGCAGCCCCCGCAGGGTGACGCGGTCCAGCAAACGAATCACTGCTCCCAGTCGGACGGGCCCCGCCCGGAAACAGGCATGGACGGGCAGGGCGAAGGCGGGCAGCACGCCCGCCACTCCGTTTCGAATCTACCCGCGAGCACGGACAACGCCTGACCGTCCTACCCGGCAGGAAACGCGGCCACGCGCGCCGGATCGGCGATTGACGTGAACGTCGGATGACCACTCGGGAATTCCCGGGCGGCCTGCCGGCACCGTGTTCGCATTCCGGCCGGAATCAGTCCTCGTCGTCCTCGTCGCCGCTGGTCAGAACGGGTGAACCGTGGTGCGACCAGAGCTTCCACCCGGCCGGGGTACGGCGGAACAGATTCGTCGACACCACCTTTCCGCCGACCAGCGGTCCGAGTTCGCCCTCCTCCTCCGCCTCGCCGCCGGACAGGATGTTCTCGGTGCACGTGACAAGGGCCACATCGCCGTGGACCTCGGCCTCGACATCGGTCAGGAAGAACTGGATGTACTCCGTGTTCATCATGATCAACATGTACGAGCGGGTCACCTGCGCCCGGCCGCGCAGCACCGGCCAGCCGGGGTGCACGCAGACCACGCCGCCCTTGTCGTCGGCGTCCGCGGCGCCCAGCCAGGCGTCCTCGACCGCCTCCAGGTCCCCCCGTTCCAGCGCCTCGTAGAGCGCCCGGTTCGCCGCCAGCACGGCCTCCAGGTCCGCCGCGCGAGCCCGCCCGGCCGTACCGCCGCTCAACCTGCCGTCACCTGTCACAAACCCTCCCTTACCCCAGCCGCGCCGCGCGCTGCCAGGCCGCGACCACCCGGACGGCGTCCGCCGTCCCCGAAACGTCGTGCACCCGCACCGCCCAGGCTCCGGCCCGGGCCGACAGCACCGAGACCGCGGCCGTCGCGTCGTCGCGCTCCCGGGCCGGGCGCAGTTCCCCGGTTGCCGGGTCGGCGAGCAGCGTACCCAGGAACCGCTTGCGCGAAGCGGCCACCAGGACGGGACGGCCGAGCCCGGTGAGCGCGTCCAGCCGGCCGAGCAGCGCCCAGTTGTGCGCGGGGGTCTTGGCGAAGCCGAGCCCCGGGTCGAGGATCAGCTGGTCCTCCTTGACCCCGGCGGCCAGCAGCGCCTCCACCCGGTCGGTCAGCTCGGCGACCACGTCCCGCACCACGTCGTCGTAGACGGCCAGTGCGTCCATGTCGGCGGACTGCCCGCGCCAGTGCATCACCACGAACGGCGCGCCGGTTTCGGCGACCACACGGGCCATCGCCGGGTCGGCCAGCCCGCCGGAGACGTCGTTGACGACCACCGCGCCGGCCTCGACGGCGCGCTCGGCGACCGAGGCGCGCATGGTGTCCACGGAGACCGTCACCCCGGCGTCGGCGAGCTCGCGCACCACCGGGATCACCCGGCGCATCTCCTCCTCCTCGGGCACCCGCTGCGAGCCGGGCCGGGTGGACTCGCCGCCGACGTCCACCAGGTCGGCGCCGCGAGCGCGCAGCGCGAGCCCGTGCGCGATCGCCTTGGCGGGGTCGTGCCAGAGCCCGCCGTCCGAGAAGGAGTCGGGCGTGACGTTGACCACGCCCATCACTGCGCAACGTTCCAGCCGCGGCAGACCGGCCGGAAGGGGGAACGACGGCGAATTGCTCATGTCCCCCATTATCGAACGGGGCCCCCGCCGAGGATTCTCGGCGGGGGCCCCGGACGGTACGGGAGTGCCTCAGGCGGCCTCGGTGACCTCACGGGTCGACGGGACCGGCATCAGACCCTCGCGCTGGCGCTTGCGGCCGAAGCGCGGCATGCCGAGGGTGATGAAGGCCTCCGCCTGCATCGCGGCGAAGCCGATCCGCGGCAGGTCCCGGGTGTTCGGGAAGACCAGGAAGCGCGGCTCCCACTCGGGCTGGAACTTGGCGTTGAACTTGTACAGCGACTCGATCTGGAACCACCGCGACAGGAACACCAGCAGTCCGCGCCAGGCCCGCAGCACCGGTCCGGCGCCGATCCGCTCGCCGCGGGCGAGGGCCGAGCGGAACATCGCGAAGTTGAGCGACACCCGGCGCACGCCCATCGCGGGCACCGCCTGCAGGGCCGCGACGATGAGCAGCTCGTTCAGGCCCGGGTCGGCGGCGCGGTCGCGGCGCATGAGCTCCAGGGAGATGCCGTCCGGCCCCCAGGGCACGAAGTGCAGCACGGCCTTGAGGTCGTCGCCGCTCTCGCCCTCCTCGGGCTCCTTGTGCGCGGTGACGACCACGCAGTCGTCGTCCAGCGGGTCGCCGAAGCGGCCCAGCGCCATCGAGAAGCCCCGCTCGGTGTCCGTGCCGCGCCAGCGGGCGGCCGCGTCGGCGATCCGGTACTTCTCCTCGACGGTGAGCTCGGAGACCCGGCGCACCTTGCAGGAGTAGCCGTTGCGCTCGATGCGCTTGACCATCTGGCGGACGTTGCGCATGGCCCGGCCGGAGAGCGAGAAGGCGGCGGTGTCGACGATCGCCTCGTCGCCCAGCTCCAGCGCGTCCAGGCCGGCCTCGCGGGTCCAGACCTCGCCGCCGACCTCGCTGCAGCCCATCACGGCTGGCACCCAGGCGTGCTCGCGGGCCTCGGCCATGAACACCTTGATCGCGCCCGGCCAGGCCTCGACGTCCCCGACCGGGTCGCCGGAGGCCAGCATCACGCCGGAGACCACCCGGTAGGAGATCGCGGCCTTGCCGGAGGGCGAGAACAGCACGCTCTTGTCGCGGCGCAGCGCGAAGTAGCCGAGCGAGTCGCGCTCGCCGTGCCGCGCCAGCAGCTCGCGGACCTTCTCCTCGTCCTCCGCGGTGAGCTCGGGCTTGGGCTTGCCCGGGCGCAGCGCCAGGTAGGCGGTGGTGAAGGCGGTCAGCAGACCCAGGCCGCCGAGCAGGTAGGCGACCAGGTCGGACATCCGGATGTTGGTGTAGCGGATCGGGCCCTCGAAGCCGAAGAGCCCGTACCCGACGTGCTCCAGCCGCGCGGTCAGGCCCGGGTGGCCGATCTCGTACTTGGTCCGGGTGCTCACGATCAGCAGGCCGAGCAGCACGCTGAGGACGCCCATGACGACCAGGTTGACCACCGCCCGCCAGCGGGTGCGCGGGTCCGCCTTGGCGTAGAACTCGCGCCGGTGGACCAGCATCACGGCGAGGACGGCCAGCGAGACGACCGCGGGGCCGATCTGGTGCCAGCGGATGAGGTGCAGGGCGGCGCTGACCGGCAGCAGCACGCAGACCACGCGCCAGGCCCGCCGCTTGCGCCGGCGCAGCGCGTGGGCGAGCGGCACCAGCAGGATGCCGACCATCAGCGTGCCCACCGCGGCCAGGCTGGTGGTGCCGCCCGGCAGCTGCCCGGCGACGGTGTGCATCTTGGTGTGCCGGAGCTTGGGGAACACCGCGCTGGCGATGTCCACCAGCCCGATCAGCAGACAGGCGTAGCCGACCGCGCCCGGGAGCCAGGCCCTCGGAACGGCGGCCACCTGGCTGCGCAGCGTCTGCAGGCCGCGGCGACGGCGCGGCGGCTGCTCGGGGCTCGGCTCAACGGACACGGGAACGCTCATGGAAGCTCAGCGTAGGGGCTGCGGTGCGGTGTCCGGTCACTCCGGGGGAGGACGCGTGATGGAGCTTCATGCCTATTCCTTCATCAGGCAATGCGCATACCAAGGACCCGGAAACGGTCGGTAAACCGGGTCCGTGGACGCGCTGCGGGTTGAGCCGGCGGTGGGAGCCGAGGGGCCACCGCAGCGTGGCGCGGCGAAACCCTCCGGGACGCGTTACGTACGGTGGACGCCGCATTCTAGGGCGCCGGTTGCCTGTGATTCGTCCCGCCCTCCCGGCCTCCGCCGGGGCGCCCGGACAGCCTAGCTGCGGTGGCCCGGCCTGACGGCCCGCCAGACGATGAAGCCTGCACCGACAGTGTCCCACCGGAAGGCCGACGGCATGGAACTGACCAGCGACGCACTCGTGAACTCGCTGCTCGCACTCGGCGCGGCCGCCCTGGTCACCACCGTGTGGATCTGGCCCCGCCTGGCGAAGCAGCGACCGCTGCCGGTGCTCGGCCGGATCGGCCTGCTGACGGTCGTTCAAGCCTCCATCGTGGCGGTGCTCGCGCTCTCGGTGAACAACTCCTTCGGGTTCTACACCTCCTGGGACGACCTGCTCGGCACCAGCGGCGCCAAGCTCGCGCTGGCCAGCAACGAGAACCACAAGGGCGGCACCCCGGTCGCCGACGCGCTGATCCAGCCGACCAACGAGGGCGGCCTGGAGACCGTCCCCAATCTGCCGAAGGGCACGCCCGAGGAGGTCGGCAAGGTCGAGTCGGTCCAGGTCAGCGGGAAGGAGACGGGTTTCTCCGACCAGATGTTCGTCTATCTGCCGCCCGAGTACTTCGACCCGAAGTTCGCCCTGGTCCGCTTCCCCGTCCTGCTGGCCATCGCCGGCTACCCGGGAACGGCGCTGAACCTGGTCAAGGACCTGTCGCTGCCCCAGACCGCGCTCGAACTGCAGCGCGCCGGCAAGATGCCGCCGACCGTCCTGGTGATGGTCCGCCCCGGGGTGGTCCCGTCCCGCGACACCGAGTGCGTGGACGTCCCCGGCGGGCCGCGCACCGAGGCCTGGTTCGCCAAGGACGTGCCGGAGGCCGTCCTCTCCACCTACCGGGTCGGCCGCACGGCGGGCTCCTGGGCCACCTTCGGCTACTCCACGGGGGGCAGCTGCGCGCTGCGCCTGGCGATGCGCTTCCCGAACGTCTTCGGCAGCGCGACCAGCCTGCACGGCGACTTCACCGTGCGCCAGGACGGCTACACCGGCGGCGACCTCTTCGGCGGCGACAAGGCCCTGGCCCAGCAGCACGACCTCGGCTGGCGGCTGCAGAACATGCCGGTCCCGGCGCTCAACCTGCTGGTGGTCTCCACCCGCAAGGAGTCGGACTACCCGCAGACCGTCCAGTTCGTCGAGCAGGCCACCCAGGTCGCGGCGACGAACCCCCAGTTCAAAGTCGACTCGCTGTACCTGGACGACGGCGGGCACAACATCGACAGCTGGACGAAGGAGCTTCCCGCCTCGCTCGAATGGCTGGGCGCGCACCTCGGCTAGCGCGAGCGGGTGATTACCCGCCGGTCGGCCCGACCGGCGGACGACCCGGGGGAACGTATCGCGGCCGTCCGCCCGCCCCTCCCGGCGGGCGCCGGCACGGATCCGCGCAGGAGGCGCCTTGCTGAGCACCCGATCGCTCTTCGACGAGATCTACCGGAACGACCAGGCGTACCAGCTGTTCTGCAGCATCGCGGCGGGCGGCGAGGACCAGGGCGGCTGGGAGAACGAGCGGATCACCGCGCTCACCCGGGACCCGGTCCTCGCCCCGAAGATCGCCCGGCACGGCGCCGACGAGCGCAAGCACGGCCGGATCTTCACCCAGCTGCTGAACAAGCGCGGCCTGCCCAAGGTGCCGGTCCCGGACGACGCGGACTACTGCATGCTGCTGGAGCGCCAGGGCGTCGGGCTCTCGCACGAGCGGCTGAACAGCGACGTCCCGCTGACCGAGCGCGAGATCATCACCTACCTCGCGCACAGCCGGGTCACCGAGCAGCGGGCGGCCGAGCAGATGCGCCAGCTGGTCAAGGCGTACGAGCACAACCCGGACCTCGTCCGGGCGATGCGGATGATCTCCGCCGACGAGGACAACCACCTCGCGTACTGCCACGAGGAACTGCTGCGGCTGCGGGCCGAGGGCCACGGCCCGTACATCCGGCACGCCCTGGAGACCAGCGCCCGCGGCGAGATCCGCACCCACCGGGACGTCGGTCTGGCGGTCACCGCCCGGATGGCCCGGATCCTGCGCTGGCCGCGCTGGCAGCTGGCCGTGGTCACCCTCGGGGTGCACGCGCTCTACCTGTACGACCGCGCCTTCGGCTGGCGCCGGATGGTCACGCTGCGGATGCCCGAGCGCCGCAACGCGCTGGGCACCCCGGCCGCGCCGCACGCGGAGCCCGAGGTGCCCTGAGTCCTGCCGTCAGCGCCCGATGATCAGGCTCATCGCCTCGGCCCGGGTGGCCGGGTCGCGCAGCTGGCCGCGCACGCACGAGGTGATGGTCTTGGCCCCGGGCTTGCGGATGCCGCGCATCGACATGCACATGTGCTCGCACTCGACCACGACGATCGCGCCGCGCGGCTCCAGGATCCGCATCAGCGCGTCGGCCACCTGGCTGGTGAGCCGTTCCTGCACCTGCGGGCGGCGGGCGTAGACGTCGACCAGCCGGGCGAGCTTGGACAGCCCGGTGATCTTGCCGCTGGTGGACGGGATGTAGCCGACGTGGGCCACGCCCCGGAACGGCACCAGGTGGTGCTCGCAGACCGAGGTCAGCTCGATGTCCTTGACCAGCACCATCTCGTCGTGGCCGAGGTCGAAGGTGGTGGTGAGGACGTCCTCGGGCTCCTGCCAGAGGCCCGCGAATATCTCCTTGTAGGCCCGCGCCACCCGGGCGGGGGTCTCCAGCAGGCCCTCGCGGTCCGGGTCCTCCCCCACGGCGAGCAGCAGCTCGCGGATGGCGTTCTCGGCCCGCTTCTGGTCGAAGGTCCCGACGGTGGGCGGACCGTCGAGCGTCACCGGGTCGATCATGCGGGCCTCGCTTACATGTGGGAAGACTCTGGCTGAACAGCACGGATGCCGCGCCTCCAGGGTACAAACCCTGGTGACGCGGCAGCCATTCCCTACGGATCCGGGGGTCAGCCCTCGACGGGCGGCTCGGCGGACGGCCTCGGCGGGAGCTTCACGATGTCCGCCGGAGCGGTGTCCCCGGCAGCGGCGCCGTTGGTGAGCGCCAGCTCCTTCGGGGACTGCACCGGCGGCCGGGTGGACGGCGTGCGACGGGTGGAGCCCGTCCAGGCCGGCCGGGCCGGGCGCTTGACGACCGGGGCGAAGATCTCGGCGATCTGCTCCTTGTTCAGGGTCTCCTTCTCCAGGAGCTCCAGCACGAGGTTGTCGAGCACGTCGCGGTTCTCGACCAGGATCTCCCAGGCCTCGTTGTGCGCGCTCTCGATGAGCTTCTTGACCTCTTCGTCCACCAGCGCGGCGACCTCTTCCGAGTAGTCGCGCTGGTGGCCCATCTCGCGGCCCAGGAACGGCTCCGAGTTGTCGGTGCCGAACTTGATCGCACCCAGGCGCTCGGTCATGCCGTACTGGGTGACCATGGCCCGCGCCGTGGCGGTGGCCTTCTCGATGTCGTTCGAGGCGCCGGTGGTCGGGTCGTGGAAGACCAGCTCCTCCGCCGCGCGCCCGCCCAGCATGTAGGCCAGCTGGTCGAGCATCTCGTTGCGGGTGGTGGAGTACTTGTCCTCGTCCGGCAGCACCATGGTGTAGCCGAGGGCCCGACCGCGGGACAGGATCGTGATCTTGTGCACCGGGTCGCTGTACTGGCAGGCCGCCGCGACCAGGGCGTGACCGCCCTCGTGGTACGCGGTGATCTTCTTCTCCTTGTCGGACATGATCCGCGTGCGCTTCTGCGGACCGGCCACGACGCGGTCGATCGCCTCGTCCAGGATGGAGTTGTCGATCAGCTTCTTGTCCGAGCGGGCGGTCAGCAGCGCGGCCTCGTTGAGGACGTTCGAGAGGTCGGCGCCGGTGAAGCCGGGGGTGCGCTTGGCGACGGCCGACATGTCGACGTCGGGCGCGATCGGCTTGCCCTTCTGGTGGACCTTGAGGATGTCCAGCCGGCCCTGGAGGTCGGGGCGCTCCACCGCGATCTGGCGGTCGAAGCGACCCGGGCGCAGCAGCGCCGGGTCCAGGATGTCCGGACGGTTGGTCGCGGCGATCAGGATCACGCCGCCCTTGACGTCGAAGCCGTCCATCTCGACCAGCAGCTGGTTGAGGGTCTGCTCGCGCTCGTCGTGGCCGCCGCCGAGGCCCGCACCGCGGTGCCGGCCGACGGCGTCGATCTCGTCGACGAAGACGATCGCCGGGGCGTTCGCCTTGGCCTGCTCGAAGAGGTCGCGGACGCGACTGGCGCCGACACCGACGAACATCTCGACGAAGTCCGAGCCGGAGATCGAGTAGAACGGCACCCCGGCCTCACCCGCGACGGCGCGGGCCAGCAGGGTCTTGCCGGTACCGGGCGGGCCGTAGAGCAGCACGCCCTTCGGGATCTTGGCGCCGACAGCCTGGAACTTGGCCGGCTCCTGCAGGAACTCCTTGATCTCGTGGAGCTCCTCGACCGCCTCGTCCGCGCCGGCGACGTCGGCGAAGGTGGTCTTCGGGGTGTCCTTGGTCAGCAGCTTGGCCTTGGACTTGCCGAACTGCATGACGCGGGAGCCGCCGCCCTGCATCTGGTTCATCAGGAACAGGAAGACCAGGACGATGATCACGATCGGCAGCATCGACAGCAGCAGGCTGACGAAGGTGCTCTGCTTCTCCGGGCTGACGGTGTAGCCCTCGGCGAGCGTGCTGTTGTCCTTGTCGTTGACCTGGGCCTGCAGCTTGTCGGCGATCGCGACGCCCTGGTCGCCGATGTACGAGGCCTGGAACTTGCTGCCGGACGGGGCCTTGCCCGTACCGGCGCTGGGCAGCGTTGCGCCGTCCTTCAGCTGGATCTTGATCGTGTTCGAGTCACCGGTGGTGATCTGCGCCGACTTGACGTTGTGCGCATCGATCGCGGCAACGACCTGACCGGTGTCCACCGTCTTGTAGCCGTTCGAGTCCGAAACGACCTGCATCAGTACGATGACGGCGAGGACGGCCAGCACGATCCACATGATCGGCGCACGGAAGTATCGCTTGACGTCCATCCATGCGGGGCGTTGCCGCCCCGTCCCTCCTGCCACTCAACGGCGCCGGGTGGCTGTTGGGCCGCGGCGCATCCGGTCGGTGCTCATGTGAAGAGCGGTTTATTGGACCGTACCGCAGTCGGACCCGCCCATGGCGGGAGCACGGCGACACGGCTTCGGTTCTTTGTCCCCCGGTCCAACGGGCGGGAACAACCTACTGTTCCCGCCCGTAGCCCGAACGGGGCCCTCAGCCGCCGTAGACGTGCGGGGCGAGGGTGCCGATGAAGGGGAGGTTACGCAGCTTCTCCGCGTAGTCCAGGCCGTAGCCGACCACGAACTCGTTGGGGATGTCGAAACCGACGTACTTCACGTCGATCTCGACCTTGGCCGCGTCCGGCTTGCGGAGCAGGGTGCAGACCTCCAGCGAGGCCGGGCCGCGCGAGCCCAGGTTGCCCAGCAGCCAGGACAGCGTCAGACCGGAGTCGATGATGTCCTCGACGATCAGGACGTCACGGCCGGCGATGTCGGTGTCCAGGTCCTTCAGGATCCGCACCACACCGGAGGACTTGGTGCCCATCCCGTACGAGGAGACGGCCATCCAGTCCATGGTGACCTGCGAGTGCAGGGCCCGGGCGAGGTCGGCCATGACCATCACGGCCCCCTTGAGGACGCCGACGATCAGCAGGTCCTTGCCTGCGTAGTCCCGGTCGATGCGCTCGGCCAGCTCCAGGAGCTTGGCGTCGATCTCGTCCTTGCTGATGAGCACCTTCGCGAGGTCAGCGCCCATGTCGTTCTGGTCCACCGGGGATACGTCCTCAAACGTTCGGGGTCTGTGTGGCCGGCGGCCGGCTCCCCCGGGGCATGCCTCCGCCCGTCAGTCGCCCTGCCGCCGAAAGACCAGCGTGCCACACCGTCGGGTGGCCTCGACGCCCCCGGGTAGGTGCAGCGGCCCCTGACCGCGCCAACCGGTGACCAGCAGGTCGATCGTCTCCAGGTGCCGGGCGAAGAGGTCCCCGGCCGGGCAGCCCGCGCGCAGCGCGGCCCGCCGCAGCACCCGGCGGCGCACGGCCGGCGGGAGTTCGGCCAGTTTCACGGCGTCCAGGGCGCCCTCGCCCGTACGGAGGTCGCGTTCGGCCAAAGAGGCCCACTGGTCGAGGGCGTCCGCGTCGTCGCGGAACAGCCGGGCCGTCCGGGCCAGCGCCTCCACCACGCCGCCGCCCAGGTGCTTCTCCAGCACCGGCAGCACCTCGTGGCGGACCCGGGAGCGGGTGTAGGCGGGATCACAGTTGTGCGGGTCGTCCCAGACCGGGATCGACTGGGCGGAGCAGGCCTGCCGGGTGGCGGCCCGGTCCAGCTCCAGCAAAGGGCGACGGTAGCGGCCCTTCTGGGCCGGCATCCCGGCCAGCGAACGGGCGCCCGAACCACGGGCCAGGCCCAGCAGCACGGTCTCGGCCTGGTCGTCCCGGGTGTGGCCGAGCAGGACGGCGATCGCGCCGTGGCGGTCGGCGGCCTCGTCCAGGGCCGCGTAACGGGCGTCCCGCGCGGCCGCCTCCGGGCCGCCGGTCCGGCCGACCCGCACCGGGATCGCCTCGACCGGGTCGAGGCCGAGCGAGCGCAGCCGTTCGGCCACCTGCTCGGCGCGCTCGGCGGAGCCGGGCTGCAGGCCGTGGTCGACGGTGACGGCGCCGACCCGCAGGCCGATCTTGGGGGCCTCGAAGGCGGCGGCGATGGCCAGTGCCATGGAGTCCGCGCCGCCGCTGACGGCGACCAGGACGAGCGGCGAGCCGGGCGCGGCCGGGGTGCGGGGCAGACCGGAGGGGTGGCGGGCGGCGTTGCCGATCAGGGTGGTGCCGACGGCGGCACCCACAAGCGGCGCCCCGGCCGGGCGCTCGCGGGGACCGCGCACCGGCGCGGTGAAGGTGGAACCGGCCTCGGCGGCGAGGTCGGTGAGCGTGCGGCGAACGGCCAGGCGTATCGCGGCGACGGCGGGGTGAGGGCCCACGGCGGACGACTCCTCGACGGAGGGGGACAGGACTGCGGCGGGCGGCGGGGGCCGCGCACCGACTGTGAGCACCCTGTTACCGGGCGCTCACAGATGGTGGCAGAAAGGAGCGACCCGCTACGCCACCCGCGCCACCGGTACGACCACCGTCCCACGTTCGGGTGAATGAAGAAACGCTTCTTCACTTGGCATCTGCCCGATTGGACCACTCGTACGAGCGGGTTTGACCGCCCCGCGCCGCTTGCCGCCCGGCTCGCGGCGCGAGCGTCACCCTCGGTGCACTCAGCGGGCCACCCGCGCCACCCAGGCGGCCGGGTCGTGGATCTCCTCCTTGGTCGGCAGCGTGTTCGGCGAGGTCCACACCCGGTTGAACCCCTCCATGCCGACCTGCTCCACCACCCCGCGCACGAACACCGCGCCGTCCTGGTACTGCCGCAGCTTGGCGTCCATGCCCAGCAGCCGGCGCAGCAGCAGGTCCAGCCGGTTCGCGCCGCGGTCCCGGCGCTGCTGGAACTTCTCCCGGATCTCCGCGACCGTCGGCACCACGGCCGGTCCCACGCCGTCCATCACCACGTCCGCGTGGCCCTCCAGCAGCGACATCACCGCCGTCAGCCGGCCGAGGATCTCCCGCTGCGCGGGCGACTGGACGATCTCCAGCAGGTTCGAGGAGGAACCCTCCCGCCCGCCGACACCCGGCAGCCCGCCGAGCGAACCGGCCGCGTCCCGCAGGCGCTCCAGCAGCGCACCCGGGTCGACGTCCGTCTCGGAGAGGAAGGACTGCACCTCGGACTGGATGTGATCGCGCAGCCACGGCACCGCGGTGAACTGCGTGCGGTGCGTCTCCTCGTGCAGACAGACCCAGAGCCGGAAGTCCGACGGGTCGACGTCCAGCTCCCGCTCGACGTGCACGATGTTCGGCGCCACCAGCAGCAGCCGGCCGGGCCCTGGGCCCTCGGGCCCCAACCGCGGCTTGTCGAACAGCGCCGCCGGGCTGTCCGGGGCCTCCAGCGAGGGCTCCGCCGGGGCGAAGGTCTCGTACTGGCCCAGCACCTTGGTCGCCAGGAACGCCAGCAGCGCACCGACCTCGATGCCGGTCGCCTTCTCCCCCACCGCGCCGAACACCCCGGCCGTCGCGCTGTTCGCGCGCCGCGCCTGCAGCTTCTCCACCAGTGGCTGGACAACCGTCCGGAAGCCCGCCACGTTGGCCCGCACCCAGCCGGGGCGGTCCACCACCAGCACCGGGGTCGCCGTGGCCCGGGCCAGACTCGACGACTGCATGCCGGTGAACGCCCGTACGTGCTCCTCCGCCTCCAGGGCGTGCCGGCGCAGCTCGGCGACCACCGCCGCCGCCTCCGCCCGGCTCACCTCCGGCCCCGGCCGCACCAGTCTGGTCGCGGTTGCGACCGCGAGGTTCCAGTCGACCATGTCAGCACCGCCACTCGCGCTCGTCATGCCCTCACCGTACGTGCTCCCCACCACCAACGGCAGCCACCCGGCGCGAACGCTCCTCTCCGGACCTCCCGCGGCCCGGCCTCCCGGCACCGGAGCGGAACCGGCCGGTACGCCGGCTCGCCTCCGACACCGGGACGGTGACCGACCGCTGCCACCCGGGCGGCAGCGTCGGCGGAGGGGCGCGTGGCCCCGCGCGGAAGGGGTGGACGTGGCGTCCGGGTCGACGACGGCAGGCCCTCCCGGAGCACTCCGCGCCGCCCGGGCGGGAGGGCGGCGCGGCGAGGACGAACGGGCGAACCGACGGCTGACCAGGGCAACCCCCGGAGCACCGGAGTACCCCCGCACGGAAGGGGACGGGACGTACCGCCCGAGTCATCGCCGGCGAGCCTCCTGGAGCGCTCCGGCCGCTCGGGCACGGAAGGGCGGCGGGGCGAGGACGGACGGCTGAGTCGACCAGCAGGCCGCCGGCAGGCGGAGCGGCCCGCGCAGGAGGGGACGCGAAGGTGGCG
Source organism: Kitasatospora sp. NPDC053308 (assembly GCF_055585785.1). Taxonomy (NCBI): domain Bacteria; kingdom Bacillati; phylum Actinomycetota; class Actinomycetes; order Kitasatosporales; family Streptomycetaceae; genus Kitasatospora; species Kitasatospora sp. NPDC053308. The sequence continues at coordinate 21,842 of NZ_JBVJJY010000026.1, forward strand.
CCGGGGCCGGCGGAGGGTGTCCGGACGCCCTCCCGGTCGGTCCGGCTGCGGCCACCGCCGTTTCCGCTCCTCCCTGCCCGGGCGGGCGGACCGCCGGCGGGGCCGCGTGCTGTGCGCCGCTCGGGCGCGGGAGGGCGGGGGTGGAGGGGTCTGGGGGGTCAGTCAGTGGCAGCCGCAGGTGGCGAGGCGGGCGGCGATCCGGTCCAGGGCGGCGCGGGCGGTGTCGACGTTGACCGTGGCGGGCGGACGGGTCATCACGGCGAAGGCGAGGAGGCGGCCGTCGGCGTCGACGACGGTGCCGGCGAGGGTGCTGACGCCGGTGAGGGTGCCGGTCTTGGCGCGGATCAGGCCGGCCGCGTCGGCGGCGCCCGAGCCGGAGCCGTAGCGCTTGCCGAGGGTGCCGGTGAAGCCGGCGACCGGGAGGCCGGTGAGCACCGGGCGCAGGGCGGGGTGCTGGTCGGAGGCGGCCAGGGACAGCAGGCGGACCAGGACGGCGGGCGGGATCGCGTTGCCCGGGTGCAGGCCGCTGCCGTCGTTGAGGACCACGTCGGCCATCGGCACTCCGAGCCGGCTGAGCTCCTGGGTGACGGCGGCGGCCGCCCCTTCGAAGCTCGCCGGCTGGTGGGCGGCGAGGGCGGCCTGACGGGCGATCGCCTCGGCGAGCTGGTTGTCGGAGGTGGTCAGCAGGCGCTCGACCAACCGGGCGACCGTCGGCGACTCGACCCGGCCGAGGACGGGTGCGTCGACGGCGGCGGGGGCCGCCGCGGGCCTGGGCCGGCCCTCCACGGTGACGCCCTGGGCCTTGAGCAGGGCGGCGAAGGCCTCGGCGGCCGCGCCGGCCGGGTCGGCGACGCGGGCCGGGGCGTCCTCGCGGCTCTTCGGGTCCACCTTGGCCTCGTCCACCATCAGCGGGACGACCAGGGCGATGTTCTGCCCGTCGTGGTTCTTGTGCTGCGGGCCGCCCTCGTACAGCGAGAGGTCGTAGTCGAGGGTGACGGTGGTGGTGCCGGCCGCGGCGAGGGCGGCGGCGGTCTGCCGGGCGAGCGCGTCCAGGGAGGCGGGGGCGGTGTCGGGGTCGGCGGGCTGCCCGCCGATCTGCACCTGGTCGGCCGGGAGCGCGGTGAGCGTCGGGTCGCCGCCGCCGACCAGGGTGATCGTGCCCGGGGCCGCGCCGCGGACCACCTTGGTGCTCAGCCGGGTGTCCCCGGGGATCAGCGACAGCGCCGCGATCGAGGTGGCGAGCTTGGTGGTGGAGGCGGGGGTGGCCGGCGTGTTCTCCCCGGAGCCGTACAGGAGTTGGCCGCCGGCGGCGTCCGAGACGGCGAAGGTGACCTCGCCGAGGTTGCGGTCGGCGACGGCGGCGGCGAGCGCCTGCTGGAGGCCCGCAGCAGTGGGGAGGGCGGCCGCCGGGCCGGCCTCGGCGGCGGCCAGGACGGCGGCCGGGGCGGGGGCCGGGCGCCCGGTGGCCGGGGCGCCGCCGGCGCTGGGCGAGCCGGCGGGCAGCCCGGAACGACGGGTGGGCGTGGGGCCCGGAATGTCACCCGGCCGGGGCTTGGCGGTGGCCTTCCCGCGGTCGCCCTTCTTACCGTCGTGCCCGCCCTGGCTGTCGTGGTCCTCGTCCTCGCCCTGCCCGGCGCTGTGCCCGCCCGGGGTCGGCGCGGGCTGCGCGTACGCACCGCCCGAGACCAGGACCGTCCCGGCGACCAACAGCGCCGCTCCGAACAGCCCCGCGGCCGTCCCCCTGCGGCGGCGAGCCGCCCCTCCCCCTGTGCCCACCGACGGGCCCCTTTCCCGAGCACTCACTCCCGTAGGAGACACTTGGATTCTGTCAGTCCCTACCTTGGAGGAACCGTTGGAGTTCGACGTCCTTATCGAAATCCCGAAGGGCTCTCGTAACAAGTACGAGGTCGACCACGAGACCGGCCGTCTGCGGCTCGACCGGATGCTCTTCACCTCGACCCGCTACCCGGCCGACTACGGCTACGTCGAGGGCACGCTCGGCGAGGACGGCGACCCGCTGGACGCCCTGGTCATCCTGGACGAGCCGACCTTCCCGGGCTGCCTCATCAAGTGCCGCGCGATCGGCATGTTCCACATGACCGACGAGGCCGGCGGCGACGACAAGCTGCTCTGCGTCCCGGCGACGGACCCGCGCTGGGAGCACCTGCGCGACATCCACCACGTGTCGGAGTTCGACCGCCTGGAGATCCAGCACTTCTTCGAGGTCTACAAGGACCTGGAGCCCGGCAAGTCCGTCGAGGGTGCCAACTGGGTCGGCCGCGCCGAGGCCGAGGCCGAGGTCACCGCGTCGATCAAGCGCCTGGCGGAGCAGGGCGGCCACTGAGCCGTCGTTCCGATCTCGTTCGATCAGGCAGTTCGAGGTAGGTCGGGACAGCCTGGGGCCGGGGTCCGCGGATTCGTCCGCGGACCCCGGCCTCTGTCGTGTCCGGGGACGGAACGGGCCGCAGGCCGCATCCGCGCCACGGCGCGTGTTGCCGACAGCCCGTCGGCTCCACGGGGAGGCGCCCGCGTGCCGGTGAGCCGTCGGAGGACCGGGCCGTCCCGGGGCGCGGCCGGACCGGGGCGGCCGCGCCCCGGGGATCCGGTCAGCCCGCGGGCTCCGGTGAGCCCGCGGATCCCGCCGGTCAGTCCTCCAGCCGGAAGCCGACCTTCATGCAGACCTGGAAGTGCTTGATCCGGCCGTCCTCCAGATGGCCCCGGACCTGCGAGACCTCGAACCAGTCGAGGTTGCGCAGCGTCCGGGCGGCCCGCTCCACCCCGTTGCGGATCGCGGCGTCGACGCTCTCGGTCGAGGACCCGACGATCTCGGTCACCCGGTACACGTGGTCGGTCATGGCGGACTCCCTCAGCTGTGCGACGGCCCCCGGTCCACCGTGCACCGCCCCCGCGCCGCCCGCACCCCGGCGGACGGCCACCGGGGTGCGCGACGCGGGCTCAGAACGCCGCCCGGACCTGCCCGACCGGGACGCCGCCGCCGTACAGCGGGGCCTCGCCGATCCGCTCCACGGTCTCGTCCGCCCCGGTCACCCCGAGTCGGCGCAACGCGGCCGCCAGCACCGGTCCGCGGGCGCGCTCGGCGCCGTCGTCGATCTTGAAGGCCAGCGCGCGGCCGTCCGGCAGCGCCACGACCTGGACGGCTTCGGCGCCCATCTTGGACAGCGCGCCCGGGATCGCCCGCATCAGCCAGGTGTCGGCCCGACGGGTGCCGGCCACGTACTCGGGGTGGGCGCGCATCGCGTCGGCCACCCGGCGCGGCGCGGAGCCCTCGGCGGCCAGCACCAGGCTGCGGTACCCGCGGGCCAGGCCGGTCAGTGTGACGGTCAGCAGCGGGGCGCCGCAGCCGTCCACACCGGTGTGCGCGGAGGTCTCGCCGGTGCCCTCCTCCAGGGCCTCGCGGGCCAGCCGCTGGATGGGGTGGGCGGGGTCGAGGTAGCTCGCGGTGTCCCAGCCGTTGGCCACGCAGGCGGCCAGCCAGCCGGCGTGCTTGCCGGAGCAGTCCATCAGGATCGGGGCGCGGTGGCCGCCGGCGGCGAGCAGCAGTTCCGCCTCGGTCTCGTCCAGCGGCAGGTCGGCCGGGGTGCGCAGGGCGGACTCGTCGAGTCCGGCGGACTCGAGGATGGTCCGCACACCGGCCAGGTGAAACGATTCTGCTGAGTGGCTGGAGGCCGCCAGCGCCAGCAGCTCGCCCCCCAGCTCCAGCCCGGCCCGCAGCGTCGCCACCGCCTGGAAGGGCTTGGCGGTCGACCGCGGGAAGACCGGCGCGCCCGGGTCCCCCAGCGCGAGTTCGACCGAGCCGTCGGCGGCGAGCAGCACCAGGGACCCGTGGTGGCGACCCTCGACGAAGCCGGATCGTATGACCTCGGCGAGAACGGGCGCGGTGGCGAGCTGGGGCATGCGGATGGTGCCTTCCGGGGCGAGGGTGGACCGGGAGCGAGCCCGGGCCGAACCCGCCCGCGGCGACTCACCCGGTCAGAGCGGCCCCCCTGCGAGCAGGTCGTCGACCCGTGCTTCCCCATCACGGTACCTGCGGGTGATCTCGGCGTTGCAACCGTCGGCCGTGCGCAGCAGCCGCTGGCGCCGTCCGGACACCTCCCGCTCGTGCGCCCGCAGCCGCTCCAGGGCGGCCAGCAGCTCCTCGGCCGGGTGCGCGGCCAGATCGGCCAGCTGGACGTCGCCCATCAACGCGTCCGCTTCCAGCCGGGACTCCCGGGTGCGCGGCGGCCCGAGCGTGACGTGCCGGGCCGAACGGCGCACCGTGGAGGGCGCGTCGCTGAGGATGGCCGGCAGCCGGTCCAGCAGGTCGCCGGGGGACGGGTCGGGGCCGGACACGCCGGCCGAGCGGACCGGGCCCACGCCGGGGCGCCGGTCCAGCTCGGCGCGCAGGATGTCCATCCGCCCGTGCAGCAGCCGCCGCAGGTAGGACAGGTCGGCCTCCTGCTCCAGCGTCTCCCGGCGCAGCACCCGCAGCTGGTCCAGGCCCAGCCGCTCCAGATCGGGCTCGTCCTCCACGGCCGCCACCGGTCCGCCCGGGCTCCCGGGGGCCTGCGCCCCCTGCCTGGACCGGTCCCGCGCCGCGCTGCTCGCGTCCATCACCCAACCACCTGCCGTCGTCCGATCCCGCCCGCTCGCGGCACCCCGTCCCTGCCGCCGGTCCGGCCCGTCCCCCGACGGGCTCGGCGTTCCGTCCGTCGGCACGCCCGGGAGCCCCCCGGAGGTTGCGCTCCCCGGCCGCGAACACCCGAAGGGGTGAACACCACCGGAACACCTGACCCACCGGCTCGACCGCCCGGTCGAACCCGGCCCGGCGCGGCGGACCTCATGGCGCCCCGGACCTTCGTACGGTCCCCCAGCGTGCCACCCCGCCCGGCGCGGGCGCACCGCCCGTGCACCCGAACGGCCCCCTGGCGAACGGGGGTGGCTGATATGACGAGCCCTTTCCGCAGGAAGAGTGGCGCCCGAACCAGCGCAGGCGCCCACATCACGGCGTGCGCCACCCTCGTGCACGCCCCTCCCGTGCGCCCTGGGACAACCCCTGTGACGCATGTGGGGGACGCGGCGCATCGGACGGAACGCGCGAGGGGCGCGCGGGGCCCGAGGGAGGCGGCGACGAGGACGGGCTGGGGCGACCTCCGGCACGCGCGCGGCGGGGCGCACGGCCGCGATAGGGGGCGCGGGCCGCCAGAGAGCGCGGCACCGCGGCGGGCCGCCCCGGCGGCCGACCGCCGGGCGCCCCCGCCCGGGGCCCTCCGTCAGCGGTCCGGCGCTCCGGCACAATGGCGGCATGCGAGCAGTGGTGCAGCGAGTGACCGAGGCCCGGGTGACCGTGGCCGGTGAGACCGTCGGTGCGATCGAGGGGCCCGGGCTCTGCGTCCTGGTCGGCGTCACGCACGACGACACCGAGGCCAAGGCCGCCCAACTGGCCCGCAAGCTGTGGACCCTGCGGCTGCTGCCGGCGAACGAGGAGGGCGTGGAGCAGTCCTGCTCCGACCTCGGCGCACCCCTGCTGGTGATCAGCCAGTTCACGCTCTACGGCGACGCCCGCAAGGGCCGCCGCCCCACCTGGAACGCCGCCGCCCCGGGCCCGGTCGCCGAACCGCTGGTGGACGAGGTGGTCGCCCGGCTGCGCGCGCTGGGCGCCAAGGTGGAGACGGGCCGGTTCGGCGCCGACATGCGGGTGGCGCTGGTGAACGACGGCCCGTTCACCGTCCTCGTCGAGGTCTGAAGCACCCGGAGTCCGGAACGCCCCGGGGCCCGCCCGGACCCGAAGCACCCGGAGGCCGGAGGACCGGGCCTACTGCGGGACGATCACGTCCTGGGTGCCCGGCACCGTCCCGGCCAGCAGCACCGCGTCCACCGGGACGTTCCGCTTGACGATCGCCAGCGCGATCGGCCCCAGCTCGTGGTGCCGGGCCGAGGAGGTCACGAAGCCCAGCGCCCGCCCGTCCGGTTCGGTGGCCGACCGCACCTCGGTGCCGTGCGGCGGCAGCGTCTCCTCGGTGCCGTCCAGGTGCAGGAAGACCAGCCGGCGCGGCGGGCGGCCCAGGTTGTGCACCCGGGCGACGGTCTCCTGGCCGCGGTAGCAGCCCTTCTGCAGGTGGACGGCGGTGCGCAGCCAGTCCACCTCGTGCGGGATGGTCCGGTGATCGGTCTCGAAGCCGAGCCGGGGCCGGTGGCCCTCGATCCGCAGCGCCTCGTACGCCCAGACGCCGGCCGCCGGCCCGTACCCGGCGGTGAGCCTCTCCAGCTCGCCGCGCGGCACGAACAGGTCGCGCCCGTACGGGAGTTCGCGGACGGCGGCGGCGCCCTCGGCGGAGGCGGCGGAGCCGGCCGGCAGGTGGACCACGGCGTACTCGGCGGTCGCGTCGGCGACCTCCACCCGGTAGAAGAACTTCATGCTCTCCAGGTAGCCGACCAGCGCCTGCTGGGTGCCCGGCTCGACGTGCGCCCAGGTGGTGGTGCCGTCGTCCACCAGGTAGAGCGCGTGCTCGACGTGCCCGTTCGGGGAGAGCACCAGCGCCTCGGTGGCCTGCTGCGCGGGCAGTTCGCTGACGTGCTGGGTGAGCAGCAGGTGCAGCCAGGCGAGGCGGTCCGCGCCGGTGACGGTGACCACCCCGCGGTGCGAGAGGTCGACGAAGCCGGTGCCCCGCGCGAGGTGGCGTTGCTCCCGGAAGAGGTCGCCGTAGTGGGCGGCGACGCCCTCGTCGGCCCCCTCGGCGGGGACGGCTCCGGGCAGGGCAAGCAGCGGGCTCTTCACACCGGTCATACCGGCCAGCTTACGGCCGGTCGTCGGCGAGCTTGGCGGTGCAGTCGGCGCAGCGGCCGAAGATGGCGAAGTGCTTGAGGTCGGTGTCGAAGCCGTGCTGCGCGCGCAGGCTGTCGATCAGCGGCTGGGCGATCTCGGTCCCGGTCTCGGTGACCTTCTCGCAGTCCCGGCAGACCAGGTGCAGGTGGTGGTGGCGGCCGGCCAGGTGGTAGGTCGGGGCGCCGTGGCCGAGGTGGGCGTGCGAGACCAGGCCCAGCTCCTCCAGCAGCTCCAGGGTCCGGTAGACGGTGGAGATGTTGATGCCGCTGGCCGTCCGGCGGACGTGGCAGAGGATGTCGTCCGGAGTGGCGTGGTCGAGCGCGTCGACGGCCTCCAGCACGAGCTGCCGCTGCGGCGTGAGGCGGTATCCGCGCTCGCGCAGGTCGCTCTTCCAGTCGCCGGAGAGCTGCCAGTCGGTGGTGCCGGTGTCCGCCACGGGTCTGTCCCTGCCAAGGTCGGGGGTCCTGAGGCAAGTGTAGGGACCGGTCGTGGACCGGTCCCCACCCTTGCGCGGACTGCGCCTACTTGAAGCGCCTACTTGAAGAAGGCGATGCCGTCGTCCGGCAGGTCGTTGATGTCCTTGATCAGCTGCGCCGGGCTGAGCACCTTCTTCAGCTGCGCGGACATGTACGGGCGCAGCGGCACGTTCGGGGCGGCCTTCTCGCCGACCCAGAGCAGCTCGCCGTTGACGAAGCCGTACAGCCGCTTGCCGCCGGAGTACTCCGGCGAGCCCTCGATCCGCGCCACCGCGTCGGTGGAGACGTCGACCTGGGGCTTGCCGTCGGCCAGCTCGCCGTACCAGATCTCGACCGTGCCGTCGTCGCGGACGGAGGAGATCTCGATCCCGCGGACGCCGGAGGTGCCGTCGGTGTTGCTCGTGATGCGCCAGAACGCGTGCTCGTTCTCCAGCGGACGGACCTTCTCACCCTCGCCGTTCAGCACCCAGGTGCGGGAGCGGAACTCCAGGAAGGGGCGGCCGTCGTGGCGGATCACGATCTCCTGGCCGAAGTTGCACTTCTCCGTGCCCGGGAAGTCGTAGACGCCCGCGCCCTCCCAGGTGCCGAGGAGGAAGGCGAGCGGCACGACGTCCTTGTGGAGGTCAGAGGGGATCTCGATCATGTTCCTGGTCGCTGTCGTCGTCGGTGTGGGGCTGCCTCAACCGTACGGCAGGCTCAGCGCTGGCCCTGGTACAGCTTCATCACCGAGAAGATGGCGAACCAGGTGATCAGCACGGCCATCAGGGCCAGCAGACCGTCGAAGAACATTTCCAGACCGGACACGGGGGGCTCCCAGGCGGCGACAGTGTGGTGGATTTTGCTCCGGTCACTCTATCCGTCGGGCTCCGAGCGGTCGCGGTGAGCCCCACCACGTCGCGGTTTTCCGCCGCGGCCACCGCGCCGCCCAAGCTTTGCCCACGGGTTCCCGGGATGACGGACGGCGGGGCCGACGCGACCTCTAAGGTGGCGCCATGTCGAAGAAACTGGTCATCAAGGTCACCGCAGGGGCGGACGCGCCGGAGCGGTGCTCGCAGGCGTTCACGGTGGCGGCGGTGGCGGTCGCCAGTGGGATCGAGGTCTCGCTCTGGCTGACCGGGGAGTCCTCCTGGTTCGCGCTGCCGGGCCGGGCGGCCGAGTTCGAACTGCCGCACGCGGCGCCGCTGCCGGACCTGCTGGACTCGATCCTGGCGTCCGGCTCGGTGACGCTGTGCACCCAGTGCGCGGCCCGGCGCGGGATCGAGCAGAAGGACACCGTCGAGGGCGTCCGGATCGCGGGCGCGCAGGTCTTCGTCAGCGAGATCATGGCGGACGGCGTCCAGGCGCTCGTCTACTGACGTCCGCGGTGGGGCCGTCGGCGCCCGCGGGCTACGGCCGCTGCTCGTGGTCGGGGCGGTCCCGGTCGTGGCCGGGCTCGTCCCACTTCGGGTCGTCCCAGCGCGGGTCGTTCCACCAGTCGTCGTCCGGGTCCCGCTTGTTCGCGAACACGGCCGCGGCCGGCGGGATCACCATCGCGACCACGCACATGCCGATCGCCGCGCCGACCGAGAAGAACCGCACCACGCCCCAGGCCAGGACGAACAGGCCCAGGCACACGCCCATCATGGCGAAGTAGTAGCGACGCCGCCGCCTTCCCTGCACCCCTCCACGGTACGGCCGAGGGCCCCTGCGCGGCAGGGGCCCTCGGGGGTGTCACACTCCGGTCCGCACCGGTCAGACCGCGATCGCGACCTCGACGGCGGTGCCCTGGGAGGCCACCACCTGACGGTCCACGGTCTGGCCCGGCACCAGCGCGCGCAGGGTCCACTTGCCCGGACGGGCGAAGAACCGGAACTGGCCGGTCGCCGAGGTGGGCACCTCGGCCGTGAACTCGTTGTTCTCGTCCAGCAGCCGGACGTAGCCGTTGACCGGCTCTCCGTCGCGGGTCACCGAACCCTGGATGATCGTCTCGTTCGCCACGTCAACTCCTGCCAGGTCCGGGCCGCCGGCCTTCGCACCGCACATGTCTGTACTTCCCTTCTGACTTACGGGTCGAGCCGGGGCTCAGTTGCTGCCGAGCTCGATCGGCACGCCGACGAGGCTGCCGTACTCGGTCCACGAGCCGTCGTAGTTCTTGACGTTCTCCTGACCGAGCAGCTCGTGCAGCACGAACCAGGTGAGCGCCGAGCGCTCGCCGATACGGCAGTAGGCGATGGTGTCCTTCGCCAGATCGATGCCCTCGGCCTCGTACAGCGCCTTGAGCTCGTCGTCGCTCTTGAAGGTGCCGTCGTCGTTGGCGTTCTTCGCCCACGGGATGTTGCGGGCGCTCGGCACGTGGCCGGGGCGCTGCGACTGCTCCTGGGGGAGGTGGGCCGGGGCGAGCAGCTTGCCGGAGAACTCGTCGGGCGAGCGGACGTCGACCAGGTTGAGGTTGCCGATGGCCGCGATCACGTCGTCGCGGAAGGCGCGGATCGAGGAGTCGGCGGCCTGGGCCTTGTACTCGGTGGCGGGGCGGACCGGCACCTCGGCGACCAGGTCGCGGGAGTCCAGCTCCCACTTCTTGCGGCCGCCGTCCAGCAGGCGGACGTCGCCGTGGCCGTACAGCTTGAAGTACCAGTAGGCGTACGAGGCGAACCAGTTGTTGTTGCCGCCGTACAGGACGACGGTGTCGTCGTTGGCGATGCCCTTGGCGCTGAGCAGCGCCTCGAAGCCCGCCTGGTCGATGAAGTCGCGGCGGACCGGGTCCTGGAGGTCCTGCTTCCAGTCGATCCGGACGGCGTTGCGGATGTGGTTCTTGTCGTAGGCGGAGGTGTCCTCGTCGACCTCGACGATGACGACCTTCGGGTCGTCCAGGTGGGCCTGGACCCAGTCGGCGTCGACCAGGACGTCGCTGCGGCTCATGGTGGTGTTCTCCATCCGAGGGCGGTGGGCGGAAGGTGCTGCTCAGGAGGGTGCTGCAGGGTCGCCCGGGCGGAGCGGTCCGAAACTCCGTCCGAATACTGGGACGGGAGAGGCGGGCCGGTGGGGCCGGGCGGGGACTGCGGAGTGCATCGGCGCCGGTCCACGCACACGGGCGGGAACGGTCGCCGGGGAGGTCGGCGGGGGGCGTCAATTGCCCTGCCAGGACGCCGAGTCAGCGCATTCGACACAGACAGGCGGACACGCGGCACAGGTCGACCGCCCGCCGCTTCGTGAGATCCGTCTGTCGCTTCATGCCGACGATGCTAGGGACACCGGCGGCCCGCTGTCATCAGCGTATCGAATATCGAGATCGAAACAGTCGAATGGCGGGATTCGACCCCGCGCGGGACCACCGGGCCCGGCCGAGCCCGCCCCGGGCGGCGCACAAGGGCCGGAAACGACACCGCTCCGCGGTCGGCGCTGGACAGCGCGTCTCGCGGAGCGGAACGTTTCAGCGGAGCCCCGGCCGGGTTTCCGCCAGGCTTCGGCGGTGCGTCGGCGGTGCTCGGCGGTGCGTCCGCCGGGCTTCGGCGGACTTCGGCGGGCGCGGCTCAGCCCAGGAGCTTGACGCCCTTGCCGTCGAAGGTCAGCTGGAGGCCCTCCGGCAGCGGTGTCACCCCGTCCTGGTCGCCCTGCTTGGCGGCCAGCTTCAGCCCGGCCGGCAGCGAGTCGAGGGTGAAGCTCAACGGCTCGATCTGCTGGTTGGCGGCCCCGGCCAGCATGCCCGCCAGGGAGGTCAGCCGGAAGCCGTCCACCGTGACGGTGTTCCCGTCGTTGTGCACGGTGCCCTCGCCGATCGCGACCGGGCCCAGCGAGGCCTTGACCTTGCCCGGCCCGCCGTAGGACAGGCTCAGCCGGGTGTTGCCGCCCACCGGCAGCTTGGTGCCCTTCAGCAGCTGGGAGGCCGGCGGCAGCAGCTGCGCGAGGTCCGGGTAGGAGATCACACCGCTGCCGGTACCGCTGTCCACCGTGGCGCTGTTCATGCTGTCGCCCACCTCGACGCCGGCGAGCTTGGCCTTGAACGAGTGCAGCGCCACCTGCCGGTTGCCGTCGCCGACGGTCAGGCCGTCGGCCGAGATCCGGACGTCGTCCAGCTTCATCGACAGCACCTGGGTGAGGAACGGGAAGCCCTCGATCGAGACGTCGGGCCGCTGGCTCATCCGGCCGCTCTTGACGATCCGGTCGGCGGCCTCGTCCTCGGCGACGCCGACCGCGATCCGGTCGGCGCCCACCAGGAGGCCGGAGACCACCACCAGGCCGATCGTCGCCTTCAGCCATCCGCGCATCGTGTCCCCCGTCGTCGCCGGTCGCTGTGCTCGTTCGCTGCCGCTGTCGCTGTCGTTGCCGTGGCTGCCGTCCGCTGCCGCTCGTCGTCCCCTGGCGGCGCGCGGACCGGGCCGCTCCCGCACGACCGTACGACGTCCCGCCCCGGAGCATGGTTCCGGGGCGGGACGTCGTACGGGAAGGGAGGCCTCCGCCCCCGGCGGTCAGGCCAGCAGGTCGGTGGCGATCCAGATCAGCGGGGCGGCCACCGCCAGCGGCAGCGCCACACCCGCCGTCATGTGCACGAAGCGGGACGGGAAGTCGTACGCCGCGACCCTGCGGCCGACCAGCGCCCCCAGCCCCGCGAGCGCGCCCAGCGCCACCGGGGCACCCACCGCCAGGCCCAGCGCGACGGCCGCCACCAGGCCCAGGACCGGGCCCAGCTGCTTCGGGCCGGGCAGCGGCGCCGCGGCCAGCAGGGTGGCCAGCGCGACCGCGCCCACTCCGGCCGGCACCCAGTCGGCCAGCAGCAGCGTGGTGCACAGCGCCGTCACCACGGTGGCCGAGCCCAGCACGGTCAGCGCGTAGAACCGCTCCTTCGGGTCCGACGGACGGAACGTCTGCAGCACCAGGACCAGCAGGAAGAACCCGCCCAGGGTGCCCACCACGGCCGCCACGCCGCCGTCGGAGTCCGCCAGCAGCACCGCCGCGTCCGCCGTGAAACCGGCCAGCGCGGCGAGCAGGATCCCCTGGCGGGCCGGCCACATGCCGTTCAGCCGGAACCAGCCGGCCGCCGTCAGCAGCTGGAGCAGCGCGACCACCAGGGCCAGCGCCACCTGCCCGAGCGCGGCACCGCCGGCCAGCAGCGCGGCCGTGCCGGCCGTGATCAGGGCCGGCTGCAGCCCCGGGTCGACGATCGGCGAGCCGGTCCGCCCGCTCGGGGCGGCGGGCGGTGCGGGCTGGGCCGCGGCCGCCGCGAAGGGCGGCACGGCCGGGGCGAACCCCGGACCCGGCCGACCGGGCTGGCCCACCTGGCCCACCTGGCCCGGCTGACCGGGCCGGCCCACCGGGCCGGGGGCGGCCGGGCGCTTGAGCGTCATGGTCGGCTGGTCGAGGGCCGCCGCCTGCTGAGCGGCCTCCGGCTGCGGAGCCGGGGCGGCGTGCCGGGCGCGGGCCCGGGGCTGCCCCTGGGGCTCGGCCTGCGCCTGCTGCTGCGGCGACCGGCCCGGCGGCTGCTGAGGCGCCCGGACCTGCCCGGGGTACTGCCCCGACGGGGCGGGCGCAGCGGAGGGCATCGCTCCGGAGACCACCACCGGCGGCAGCAGGGTCGTCGCCGCCTCGTCCATCGCCGGCACGGGCGGCAGCAGCGCGGTCGCGGCCGGGTCGTCGAAGGCCGGCACCGGCGGCAGCACCGTGGTCGCCGCCGCGTCGTCCACCGGGTAGCCGTACGGCGGCGACGGCGGCTGCCGTTGCGGCGGGTACTGCGCGTGCTGCGGAGGCTGGGCGTGCTGCGGATGCCGCGCGTGCTGCGGATACCCCGGCTGAGCGGGCGGGCCCTGCGGGGCCTGGGGCTGCTGCGGCCACTCGCCGTAGCCGCCGCGGTTCGGGTCGTTCATGTCCGTCACGCCGCTCAGCCTCCCGCGAACGGCGGGAGGACCTCGACCGTCCCGCCCTCGGTCAGGGCGACGGTCGCGTGGTCCCGGGCGCCCACCTGGGCGCCGTCGACCAGGTACGAGCTGTGCCCGAGCAGCCGGACGAGCTTCGGCTTGTCGGCGTGCCGCGCCTTGGCGTCCGCCAGCGCCTCCGCGAGGGTCGCCGCCTCGTAGGGCTCCTCGGCCAGCCCGGCCTCGGACTTCGCCGCCGCCCAGTAGCGGATCGTCCCGCGCACCCGGGCGCCGCTCGCGGGCTCGGTGGTCGCGCTCATCGGGCCACCCCTTCTCGTCGTCCTCGCCGGCCCCGGGACCCCGGTCCGGCTCGCCACCGGGGCGGCCGCCCGACCACCCGAACGATGGACCCGCGCTGCGCCGCCGATGTGCGTCCCATGATGGCGTGTCCGCCACCACGACCGGCAATCGCCCCGGCCCGGCCGACCCGGTGCGGCGCTCGACGTTGTGTCCAGACTCACCCGGCGCGCGTCCGAAAAGGGCGAAGCGCCGGATTCGAACACTCCCGGTGGGCGAGCGGGTCGGCTATCCTCGACGTCCAAGAGGGATCCGGGCAGAGTCGCCCCCGGGTCCTTTTGTGCTTTCAGGACGCCAGTACGGACGTTCGTGCGATTCGTCGGCCCACCCCCGGCGCACCGCAGGAACCGGCCCGTCCGACGCGGCACAACGACGTGCCGGCCGGCCGGGACGTCGCCACCGGCGCCGGGCCGCCGCCCGGTGCCGGACCAGACCGGAGGGTTCGCGGTGATGGGCCACGCGGTGATGAGCAGGACGGAAACGGTGCGCCAGGGGTTGCGGGACCCCCGGCGGGTCAGCCGTCGCGCCCTGCGCGCCGTCCGCTCCCCCGGTACGCCCCAGGCACCCGGTGTCCTCTCCTCCCCCTCAGCACGTGCGCCATTCGGCTGTGGCGGCAGCCGTGAAGCGACCGCGACGACCCGGAAAGGGGACCACCGGGTATGAGTTCTCTGCTCCTCCTCACCAACGCACTGCAGCCCTCGGCCGAGGTACTGCCCGCCCTCGGCCTGCTGCTGCACAACGTCCGGGTGGCGCCCGCCGAGGGCTCGGCCCTGGTGGACACCCCCAGCGCGGACGTCATCCTGGTCGACGGCCGACGCGACCTGCCGCAGATCCGCAGCCTCTGCCAGCTGCTGCGCTCCACCGGCATCGGCTGCCCGCTGATCCTGGTGGTCACCGAAGGCGGCCTGGCCGCCGTGACCGCCGAGTGGGGCATCGACGACGTCCTGCTGGACACCGCCGGTCCGGCCGAGGTCGAGGCCCGGCTGCGGCTCGCGCTCGGCCGGCTCCAGGTCGTCACCGACGACAGTCCGATGGAGATCCGCAACGGCGACCTCTCGGTCGACGAGGCCACCTACTCCGCGAAGCTCAAGGGCCGGGCGCTCGATCTCACCTTCAAGGAGTTCGAGCTGCTCAAGTACCTCGCCCAGCACCCCGGCCGGGTCTTCACCCGGGCGCAGCTGCTGCAGGAGGTCTGGGGCTACGACTACTTCGGCGGCACCCGGACGGTGGACGTCCACGTCCGGCGGCTGCGCGCCAAGCTCGGCGTGGAGCACGAGCAGCTGATCGGCACGGTGCGCAACGTCGGGTACCGCTTCGTCGTCCCCGAGAAGCCCGAGAAGGGCGAGCGCCCGGACCTCGCGCAGCACCCCGCCGGCTCGTTGGAGTCCTGACCCGGCCGGGCGGGCCGTCCCCCGCCCGGCTTGTCCGGTTCATCCCGCGGTCGCCCGCCGTCCACCCGACGGCGGCCCCCGCTCCCACTGCCACCCCGCAGACCACACGCGTAGACTCCCCCCGTGGCCAAAGTGACGCGCGACGATGTAGCCCGACTGGCTGGGACCTCGACCGCGGTCGTCAGCTACGTCATCAACAACGGGCCGCGACCGGTCGCGCCCGCGACCCGGGAGAAGGTCCTCGCGGCGATCGAGCAGCTCGGCTACCGGCCGAACAGCGTCGCCCAGGCGATGGCCTCCCGTCGGACCAACCTGATCGGCATGGTCGTCCCGGACGCCCGCCAGCCGTTCTTCGCCGAGATGGCGCACGCCGTCGAACGGGCCGCCTCCGAGCGCGGCAAGCTCGTGCTGATCGGCAACTCCGACTACGTGGACGACCGCGAGGTCCACTACGTCCGCGCCTTCCTCGGGATGCGCGTCTCCGGCCTGATCCTGGTCAGCCAGGGCCCCTCGCAGCGCGCCGCGGAGGAGTTCGCCGCGATGGAGGGCGCCAAGGTGGTCCTGCTGCACCGCCGCCCCGAGGCGATCGACGACGTCGCGGTGGTCACCGACGACGTGGGCGGAGCCGAGGCCGTCGTGCGCCACCTGCTGGAGGTGCACGGACACCCGTACGTCGCCTGCTTCGGCGGCCCGGTGGAGTCCCCCGCGCCCGGCGACCCGGTCATCGACCACGTCGAGGGCTGGCAGCGCGCCATGGACGCGCACGGCGTCCCCACCGAACCGCACCTGATCGACGCGCCCTTCCACCGCTACGGCGCCTACGAGGTCGCCCTCGACGTGCTGCGCTCCCCCGACCGGCCGCAGGCGATCTTCTGCTCCACCGACGACCAGGCCATCGGCGTGCTGCGGGCGGCCCGCGAGGTCGGCCTGCGCGTCCCGGAGGACCTCGCGGTGGCCGGCTTCGACGACGTCCCGGAGGCCGCGCTCGCCGACCCGCCGCTGACCACCGTCGCCTCCGACCGCGACGCGATGGCCCGCGCCGCCGTGGACCTGGTCCTGGACGACTCGCTGATGGTGCCCGGCTCGGACACCGAGCGGGTCCGCAAGTTCCCGTCCCGCCTGGTCATCCGCCGCTCCTGCGGCTGCGACGGCGCGGCCCCCGGCCGGGCCTCGGCGGAGTAGCGCGAGGAGCGGAACAGGAACCCCCCGCTCCGCTCCGCAGGCCGCCTGACCAGGCTTTATGAGAACCCAACGGGCTTCTCTTCCCGTTCTGAGCCGGTTCTCATCCCGTCCTCATCCGCCGGGCGGAGCTTGGTCGGCATGAGCGAACAGCAGCAGCACGCCGGCGACCCGTACCAGCACCCGTACCGGGACCCGAGCCAGGACCCGTACGGCCCGTACCAGCCCCGGGTGATCGAGGGCACCGTGCTCGACAGCACCACGGGCAGCACCGCGGGCAACACCGGCCCCGCCGGGTACGCCCACCGCGAGGACCACTCCGGCGGCGGCTTCGACGGACCGCCGCCTCCCCCGCCCATGCCGCCCGAGCCGCCCACCCTCATCGGCCCCGGCTCCCCCGAGGGCCCCGAGGGCCACGGCGGTCGCGGCAGCCGGGCCCGGCGCGGCCTGCTGCGCGGCCGGCTCGCCCTGGTGACGGCCGTCGCGGCGGTCGCCGCCGTCCTGGGCGGGGTCACCGGCGGCCTGGTCGCCGCCGACCGGCAGTCCGGCGACACCCGGGTCGGCACCGTCGCCAGCCCGGTCTCCGCCCGCAGCGACGGCAGCGCCGACGTGGCGGCCATCGCCGCCGCCGTCTCGCCCAGCGTCGTCCAGATCACCGTCAAGACCGGCAACGGCACCGCCACCGGCACCGGCGTCGTCCTGGACAAGGACGGCCGGATCCTCACCAACTACCACGTGATCGACAGCGCGGCCGCCGGCGGCAGGATCACCGTCACCTTCAAGGACGGCTCCACCGCGCAGGCCGACGTCACCGGCACCGACAAGTCCCTCGACGTCGCCGTCATCACCGCCACCGGCGCCAAGAACCTCACCCCCGCCGTCCTCGGCGACTCCTCCACCGTGGCCGTCGGCGACCCGGTCGTCGCCATCGGCAACCCGGACGGCCTCACCGGCACCGTCACCTCCGGCATCATCAGCGCCGAGAACCGCGACGTCACCGTCCAGCTCGACGAGGGCAGCACCAGCGGCAACGGCGGCTTCGGCTTCCCCACCCTGCCCGGCCTGCGCGGCGGCCAGCCCCAGTCCGGCAGCGGCACCACCACGACCTACAAGGCCTTCCAGACCGACGCCGCCCTCAACCCCGGCAACTCCGGCGGCCCGCTGATCAACGCCAACGGCCAGGTCATCGGCATCAACTCGGCCATGTACGCCCCGAATGGCACCAGCTCCACCGCCGGCGGCGGCACGGCCGGCAGCGTCGGCCTCGGCTTCGCCATCCCGATCGACTCCATCAAGCAGGTCCTGCCGAAGCTCGAAGCCGGCCAGAACGTGTAGGCCGAACCCGTCCGGGCACCGCCCGCACGACGGACAATGGCTCCCAGCAGACCCAGCAGGCCCTCCACCCGACGAGAAAGGGCAGCCGCCCATGACCCCGTCCGCCGACGACCGCACCCCCGCCGAGCCCGGCCACCCCTCCGCCCGGCTCCTCGTGGTCGACGACGAACCCGCCCTCCGGGACGCCCTGGAGAGCAGCCTCGCCTTCGAGGGCTACGAGGTCGCCACCGCCACCGACGGCTACGAAGCCCTGGAATCCGTCGAACGCGACCGGCCCGACCTCGTCCTGCTGGACATCATGATGCCCCGGATGGACGGCCTCACCGCCGTCCGCCGGATGCGCTCGCGCGGCGACACCGTCCCGGTGCTGATGCTCACCGCCCGCGACGCCGTCGGCGACCGCGTCACCGGCCTCGACGTCGGCGCCGACGACTACCTCGCCAAGCCCTTCGAACTCGACGAACTGCTCGCCCGGGTCCGCGCCCTGCTGCGCCGCAACGCCCTCGCCGCCGAGGCCGCCGCCCGGGCCGCCGCCGAGGACGAGACCGAGGTCCTCTCCTTCGCCGACCTGCGGATGAACACCGCCACCCGCGAGGTCACCCGGGCCGGCAAGCCGATCGAACTCACCCGCACCGAGTTCATGCTGCTGGAGATGTTCCTCTCGCACCCCCGCCAGGTCCTCACCCGCGAACAGATCCTCAAGGCGGTCTGGGGCTTCGACTTCGAGCCGTCCTCGAACTCCCTCGACGTGTACGTGATGTACCTGCGCCGCAAGACCGAGCAGGGCGGCATGCCCCGCCTGATCCAGACCGTACGCGGCGTCGGCTACGCCCTGCGCCCGGCCGCCGGCACCCACGCGTGACCGCCGTACCCCCTCCACCCCTGGCCCCGCCCCGCACCCGGAGCCGCCGGCGGCGCCTCGCCCACTGGTTCCGCTCGCGGTCCCTGCGCAGCCGCCTCACCTTCCTCAGCGCGGCGGCGGTGGCGGTGGCCATCGCGCTGTCCGCGCTGGCGTGCTGGTTCATCGTGGAGAAGCAGCTCTACAACCAGGTCCGCACCGACCTGGTGAGCGCCGAGCCGGAGCCGCTGCCGAGGAACGGCAACTTCCCCTGCGGCAACACCCCGCAGGAAGCACTCGCGTCGTCCCTGGCCACGCCCCGGGGCAGCCGTCCGCCCACGGAGATGGGCAGTCCGCCCCTGCGGGACACCCAGAACGTCTCCTCCGACCTCTCGCACGTCTGTCTGCCGCCCGGCGCCAAGCACGCGATCGTCATCGAGCAGAGCGACGCCAAGGTGTTCGCCCTCCCCAAGGCCAAGCCGGTCACCCGTGACGGCCAGTACACCGACGGATCGCCCGCCATGGTGCGTCTGGCCTGGTACCCGAACGCCACCCCCGGCTACCCGCCGGTCCTGGTCATGGTCGCCGCGCCGACCGCCCCGGTCGAGCACTCCCTCCAGGGCCTCGCCATCCTGCTCGGCGCCGTCTCCGTCGGCGGCATCCTGCTCGCCGCCGCCGCCGGCCGCCTGGTCGCCCACTCCTCCCTCAAGCCGGTCGACCAACTCACCGACGCCGTCGAGCACATCGCCCGCACCGAGGAGGTCGGCACCACCATCCCGGTCCACGGGGACGACGAGATCGCCCGGCTGTCCACCTCCTTCAACTCGATGAGCACCGCCCTCGCCAACTCCCGCGAGCGGCAGACGCGACTGATCGCCGACGCCGGCCACGAGCTCCGCACCCCGCTCACCTCGCTGCGCACCAATGTCGACCTGCTGATCCGCAGCAACGACACCGGCCGCCCGCTCCCCCCGGCGACCAGGACCAAGCTGCTGGGCAACATGAAGGCGCAGATGCAGGAACTCACCGTCCTGATCGGCGACCTGCTCCAGCTCTCCCGCCCGGACTCCCCCAAGAGCGGCCCGAATCTCGCCGTCGTGGCCCTGCACGAGATCACCGGACGCGCCGTCGAGCGGGCGAAGCTGCGCGGCCCGGGACTGGTCTTCGAGACGAGCGCCGACCCCTGGTACGTGCACGGAGACGCGGCCGGTCTGGAACGGGCGGTGATCAACCTGCTGGACAACGCGGTCAAGTACAGCCCGCCCGGCGGCACCATCGAAGTCCGCCTGCGGCAGGGCGTGCTGACCGTCCGCGACCACGGCCCCGGCATCCCGCCGGACGAGCTCCAGTACGTCTTCGACCGCTTCTGGCGCTCGCCGTCCTCGCGCCAGCTGCCCGGCTCCGGCCTCGGGCTGTCGATCGTCGCGCAGAGCGTCCGGGAGGCCGGCGGCGAGGTCACGCTCGGCCCGGCCGCGGACGGCGGCCCGGGCGCGCTCGCCACCGTACGGCTGCCCGGCGGGCCCGCCCCGGAATGACGCCCCCGCCGCACTCCGTCACGTCCCGGCGGGGTGGGGCGGGCCAGGCCGGGGCCGGGCGGAAACAGGACGGGCGGGGCGCCCCGACAGCGCCCCGCCCGTACCGCGGGGCCCAGGGCCCCGGCCGGCTCACGGTCAGTCGATGTCGCTGCCCGGGCCGATGACCTTGATGCGGTCCTGCGCCGGGGCCTTCAGCGGCGCGCTCGCCGAGCTGTGGGCACCCAGGTAGGCGGTGAAGACGTCCAGGTCGGAGGCGCCGACGAGCTTGTCGGTGCCGGCCGCGAAGGCCGGGAAGCCGTCGCCGCCACCGGCCAGGAACTCGTTGGCCGCGACGCGGTACGTGGCCGCCTGGTCGATCGGCGCGCCGTTCAGGCGGATCGAGTCGACGAGCAGCCGGTCCGCGCCGGCCTTGCGCATGTCCAGGGTGTAGTGCAGGTTCGAGGACACCTGGAGCACCTTCGGCGCCGCGGTGTTGACACCGCTCACCTGCTGCTGGAGCAGCTGGACCAGCTGGGCGCCGGTCAGCGTCTTGACCTGCATCATGTTGGTGAACGGCTGGACGGTGAACGCCTCGCCGTAGGTCACCACCCCGTCGCCCTCGCTGCCCGAGGCCTTGTAGACCAGGTCGGAGCGGATGCCGCCGGGGTTCATGAAGGCGACCTGCGCCCCGCCCTTGTCGGCCGGGGAGAGCCCGGCCAGCTGCGCGTCGGCGATCAGGTCACCGAGCGGCTTCTCCAGGTCGCTGCTGCCGCGCCCGTTGATGTCCGCGGCGATGTAGCCGACCGGACGGTTGGCGATCGGGGCGGCCAGCTTCTGGTAGTGCTCGACCAGCGCCGTCATGTCGGACGCCTTCTCGACCGTGCGGCGCACCACGTGGTTCTCGGCCTTCACCGAGGGACGCACGATCTCGCCGGTGGTCTTGTCCAGCTTCATGTCGATCTGGGTGAAGAGCCGGCCGAAGGAGGCGGCACTGGTCACCGAGCGCGGGACGCCGTTGGGGTCCGGGATGCTGCAGGCGTACGCGTTGTGGGTGTGGCCGGTGACGATGGCGCCGACCGCCGGGTCGATCTTCTTGGCGATGTCGACGATCGGGCCGGAGATGCCCTGGCCGGCGGCGCCGCAGTCGTAGTTGTAGACGCTGCTGGCCGGGTAACCGCCCTCGTGGATCAGCGCGACGATCGAGTTGACGCCCTTGGCCTTGAGCTCGGCGGCGTACTTGTTGATCGTGGTGACCTCGTTGGTGAACTTGAGGCCCTTGACGCCCTCGGCGGTCACGATGTTCGGCGTGCCCTCCAGGGTGACGCCGATGAAGCCGATCTTCACGCCCTGGGACTTGGTGATCCAGTACGGGGCCAGCAGCGGCTTGCCGGTCTTCTCGTCGGTGACGTTCGCCGACAGGTAGTTGAAGTTGGCGCCCTTGAAGGTGCGGCCGGGCTCGTAGCAGCCGTCGGTCGGGTGGCAGCCGCCCTCCTGCATGCGCAGCAGCTCCTGCGCGCCCTCGTCGAACTCGTGGTTGCCCACCGAGGTGACGTCCAGGCCGAGCTTGTCCATCGCCTCGATGGTCGGCTCGTCGTGGAAGAGCGCCGAGGTGAGCGGGCTGGCGCCGACGATGTCGCCGGCCGCGACGGTGATCGAGTCGTCGGCCGGTATCCGGGCCTTGCGCAGTTCGGTGGCCAGGTACTCGATGCCGCCGGCCGGGGTGGCGACCTCCTTGCCGGTGGCCGGGTCGATCTCCTTGATCGTGCCGGACGAGCCCGCCGGGGGCTCCAGGTTGCCGTGGAAGTCGTTGATCGCCAGCAGCTGGAGGTTGACGGTCTTGTGACGCTTGGCGTTGGCGTCGGCGGCCTGGGCGGCCGTCGGCACGACCACCGTGCCGAGCAGACCGGCGGCGGCGACGACGGCGAGGGCCGTCCGTCGGGACCTGACGGTGAGCATGAAGTGGGTTCCCCTGCACCTCGGAGGAGCGCCGGCGGTGGACAGCACCGGCGTTCGGGCATGTGTTTGTGCGAGTGCAGCCTAGGGTCAACGCGCGTAGCTGTCAGGACGTCGAACGTAACGAGAGGATTACCTACTGACGAACCGTCGCCCTCCGCGGGGTGCGGGACTGCGCGGACCGCACGGAAGCCGGTCCCGGACGGCCCGTCCGCCGCCCGCCGGGAAGCCTCCGTCAGACCCCCGGCTCGGCGGCCAACTGCCGCTCCGCCCGTACCCGTTCGGCCACCGCGTCCTCGGTCATCGCGCGGTCGGTGTACACCAGCGGCCGCTCGGTGTCGGTGATGATGTGCTTGACCACCTGGACGTTGCCGTTGACGTCCCAGACCGCGATGCCCGGCGAAAGTGTGGGGATGATCTCCACCGCCCACCGCGGCAGACCCAGCACCCGGCCGGTCGCCCGCGCCTCCTCGGCCTTCTGCATGTAGATCGTCCGGGTGGAGGCCATCTTCAGGATCGCCGACGCCTCCTTGGCCGCCGCACCGTCCACCACGTCCGACAGGTGGTGCACCACCGCCACGAAGGAGAGCCCGAGCCGGCGGCCGAACTTCAGCAGCCGCTGGAACAGCTGTGCCACGAAGGGGCTGTTGATGATGTGCCACGCCTCCTCTACCAGGAAGATGCGCTTCTTGCGGTCCGGCCGGATCCAGGTGTGCTCCAGCCACACCCCGACGATCGCCATCAGGATCGGCATCGCGATCGAGTTGCGGTCGATGTGCGAGAGGTCGAAGACGATCAGCGGCGCATCCAGGTCGATGCCCTTGGTGGTCGGCCCGTCGAACATGCCGCGCAGGTCACCGTCGACCAGCCGGTCCAGCACCAGCGCCACGTCCAGGCCCCAGGACTGCACCTCGTCCACCGCCACGCCCAGCGACTCCACCGAGGACAGGTCGGGGTTGCGCAGGGTGTCGATGATGTCGTCCAGCACCGGCTGCCGGTCGGTCACCGAGGCCACCACGTGCGCGTGCGCCGCCTTCAGCGCGAAGCCGGCCCGCTCCTCCAGCCCGCGCCCCATCGCCACCTCGATGATGGTGCGCAGCAGGGAGAGCTGACCGGTCTGGGTGATCGCCGGGTCCAGCGGATTGAGCTTCACCCCGCCGTCCCGGGCGGCCATCGGGTCCAGCCGGATGGACTTTATGCCCAGCGCGTCGGCGATCAGGTTCCACTCTCCGACGCCGTCCTCGCCTTGCGCGTCGAGCACCACGACCTGCCGGTCCCGGAACCTCAACTGCCGCAGCACGTACGTCTTCTCCAGCGCCGACTTGCCGTTGCCGGACTCGCCGAGCACCAGCCAGTGCGGCGCCGGAAGCTGCTGCCCGTACAGCTGGAAAGGGTCGTAGACGTACCCCTTGCCGCTGTACACCTCACGGCCGATGATCACGCCCGAGTCGCCCAGCCCCGGGGCGGCGGTGGGCAGGTAGACCGCCTGCGCCTGGCCGGTGGAGGTGCGCACCGGCAGGCGGGTGGTCTCCACCTTGCCGAACATCAGGCTGGTGAACGCGTCGGTGAGTCTGCCGAGCGCCATGGACGGCCTCCCTGAGTCGGCGGAACGGTCGGACGGGGGCGGGGATCCGCGAAGGTGTCGGCGCCGCCGTCAGCGGCGGATGCCGGTGGCGAACGGAAGGGTGTTGACGAAGGCCCGGTGGTGCTCGCGGTCACACCACTCCAGCTTGAGGTAGCTCTTGCCGGCCGAGGCCCGGATGGTCCGCTTGTCGCGGGCCAGCGCGTCCGGGTTGCGCGAGGACACCGTGATGTAGCCGACCAGGTTCACCCCGGCCGCGCCGGAGGCCAGGTCGTCGCCGCGCTGGTCCACCCGGCCGGTGTGGGCCAGGTCGCGCGGGTCGACCGTCCGGTTCATCTTGGCGGCGCGGCTGGCCTCCGCCTCGTCGTTGGTCTTCTCGGTCAGCATCCGCTCGATCGCGACGTCGGTGGGCTCCAGGTCCATCGTCACCGCGACCGTCCGGATCACGTCCGGGGTGTGCACCAGCAGCGGCGCCAGGAAGTTGACGCCCACCGGGGTGAGCGGCCACTCCTTGATCCACGCGGTCGCGTGGCACCACGGCTCGCGGGTCGCCGACTCCCGGGTCTTCGCCTGCAGGTACTGCGGGTGGGTCGCGTCCAGCTCGGCCGGCCAGGCGTTGCGCCGGGACATCGCCTGGATGTGGTCGATCGGGTGGTCCGGGTCGTACATCGAGTGCAGCAGCGAGGAGAGCCGGGCCTGCCCCAGCGGCTGGCGCACCCGGATGTCCGCCTCGGCCAGTCGGGCGCAGATGTCGGTCAGCTCGCGCGCCATCACGGCCGCCAGCCCCTCGTCGTCCCGGGCCCGCCGGCCGTTGGCCGTGCGGCCCATCGCGTGCGCCTCGGCGGCCAGGTCGCGGGTGTAGTGCATGCAGGCCACCAGGTACGCCCGGTGCTGCTCGGAAGAGGTCGACACCATGGACTGCAGCTGGTCGTACGAGTCCTGCAGCCAACGCGGCGCGTCGCGGTCGCCGCGCCGCTCCACGTCCTTGGCGTGCGCGTCCGGGTCGGCCGGCAGCGTACGGGCGAGGATCTGCAGCCGGGTCACGAAACCGTCCCCGTTGGCGACGTGCTTCAGCAGCGTCCCGAACCGGTCGACCAGCGCCTCCTGGTCCTCCGAGTCGCGCAGCCCGACGCCCGGGCCCTCGATCTCGATCGCGGCCGTCACCGTCCGCCGCTCCAGGTGCATCAGCACCCCGACCTCGTCCGGCCCGAACGGCGCGGTCAGCCAGCGCAGCCGCCCCACCCCGGGGGGCGGACCGACCTCCACCTCCCGGCCGTCCATCCGGGTGCCCGCGTCCATCACGTCCGAACGCCACACCGCCCGCCCACTGCGGACCGTCCGGCGGTAGGTGCGGTTGATCTCCACCCACTTGTAGAACGTCCGCTTGCGGTACGGCACGTACACCGCCGCGATGGCGAGCGCCGGCAGACCGACCAGACCGCCGATCCGCAACGGCAGGACCGGCATCAGCAGGCCCCAGAGCATCCCGAGGAAAGCCCCGAAGATGATCAGCATGATCTCGCCGGACTCCCGGTTCCGGCCGATCGGCGCGTTCGGGCGGGCCTTGCCGATCAGGTAGGTGCGGCGCTGGTGCACGTACGGCTGGGCGTACTGGGCGCCGTACTGGCCGAGCGGTTCGCTGCTCACTTACCCGTCACCCTCCCTTCGCTGGATTGCTGTCGCGGATCGGAACCGGAGCGGCCTGCGGCAGCGGCCCGGCCTGGGGCGGCGGAGCCGGCGTCCGGCCGGCGTGCGCGGCGATGCCCGGCGCGACCGAGCCGCCGCCCGCACCACCACCGCCGCCGCCCCCGCCCGCCGCCGCCCCGCGGTCGCCGTGGGTGGTGATGCCCTGCTTCATCAGGTTCGCGGTGCCGTTGATCATCGCCGAACCCGCCTGCACCGCGTTGGCCCGGGCCTGGCGCATGTTCAGGATCTCGTCGCCGAAGCCCGGCACGAAGCGGTAGATCGCGGCACTGGCGAAGATCGACAGGAACAGGATCGCCAGCCCCGACAGCACCCGGGCGAAGTCGTCACTCGCCCCGGCCCCGGTCGCCACCGCACCCGCCAGGCCCAGGATGATCACGATGATCGGCTTCGCC
This sequence comes from Kitasatospora sp. NPDC053308, assembly GCF_055585785.1. NCBI lineage: Bacteria > Bacillati > Actinomycetota > Actinomycetes > Kitasatosporales > Streptomycetaceae > Kitasatospora > Kitasatospora sp. NPDC053308. Next base: position 47,214 of record NZ_JBVJJY010000026.1, read on the forward strand.
AGGTCCACCGCCAGCATCACGCCAGCCCACCGGCGCACGTGCTTCCACAGCTGCTTGTCGACCAGCCCCGCGTACACCGCCGTCCCCAGCAGCGCGCCCACGTACAGCATCGCCGCGCGGATCAGCAGCTCGATCCAGAGCACCGCCGCCGCCAGCACCGCGACCAGCGACACCAGCACCAGGATCAGCGGGCCGCCGCCGACGTTCCCCTTCTCCAACGTGTCCGCGAACCCGCCCAGGTACGACCCGGTGTCCGTCTTCGTCCCGACCGCGATCGCCTTGGTCAGCCCGTCCGTCACGCTCACCACGGTGTACAGGATCAACGGCGTGAACGCGGACGCCACCACCGTCAGCCACAGGAAGCCGATCGCCTCCGAGAACGCCGTCGTCAGCGGCGCCCCCCGCACCGCCCGCTTCGTCACCGCCAGCAGCCACAGCACCAGCGTGATCACCGTCGACACGGCGAACACCACGGCGTACTGCTGCAGGAACGACGCGTTGGTGAAGTCCACCTGCGTCGTCCCGTCGATCGCCCCCGACAGGTTCCGCACCACCCACGCCGCCGCCTGCGCACAACTCTTCGCCAACGACCCCAGCGGATCGGTCACGCCGCCGACGGTGCTCGACCCGGGGAACGAACCACCTCCGGGCTTGTCGACACAGAGAATGCCGTTCCCTGAGATCGGGAGGTCAGGGCAGTTGGCGGTGGACGTTCCACTCGGCGTCGGTGTCGGCGACGGATCGGCGAACACGCGCTGGGCGGCCAGCAACGCCGTCACCTGCAGGGTGAGGAGCGCGCCGGCCAGCGTTCCCACCCGACGTGCGGTGGATCGGTGCGAGGTCTGGTCAACGGGCATAGCGGAACCCCCCGAACTGCTGGACGGCGCCGGTGATCTCCTCGGCGGTGGCGGCCTGCTGGTCTGCCGTCATCGGTGCGGGGCCCTGCCTGCTGGTGAAGTCGGCGAGCTTCCAGTCGCCGCCCGTCCAGTGCAGCGAGAGCGTGAGGGTGAACCAGTTGGTGGTCACCGGCTGGACGGAGCGTTCGCCGGCGAGGCCGGTGAGGCCCGTGCACCACACTTCGACCTTGGCGTCGCTCTCGGTGTAGCCCGTCGACTTGGTGCCGACCGGCACGGTGCGGCTGACGAAGGTGAGGCCCTTCGGCGCGCGGCCCTGGGCGTCGAGGCCGTAGCGGGCGACGGTGTCGCCGCCGAAGCCCTGGTCCAGTCGGGTCTGCAGGGTGGCCGCGGCGCCCGGGTCGGCGATGGTGGCGACGATGGTGTGGCGGCTGTCTGTGCGGAACATGTCCGCGGAGCCGATCGCCACCGCGTAGTTGGCGGCGGCGGACTGGGCGCCCTGGTCGCTGTGCGGGAAGCCGGACGCGATGCCGTTGACGGTGGTGCCGACGGGCTGGTCGCCGCTGGGGCCGGGGCCGGCGCCGGAGGTGGTGCCGGGGGCGGCGTGGTCGGCGGAGCCGCCGTTGCCGCTGCCGGGGTCGGGCTTGCCTCGGTTGGCGATGGCGATGGCGACGACGAGGAGGGTGACCACGACGAGGACGGTCAGCAGGGTCCGCAGCGGCCGGGACTGACGCAGGCTCGGCGGCGAGGAGGGCTGTTCCCCGACCGGTAGCCGCGTACGGGTGTGCGGCTGGTCGTCGGACAACGGCACGGCGGCCCTCCTGGTGCGGGGAGCCGGGGCGGCTCCGGGGACCCTCCGCCCGGGGGCGGGCGCGGACGGAGGGCGGGGTACGGGGTGAACTGCTGACGGACCGGCCACCGATGGCGGTCCGGGCGGGGACCGGACCTCGGACGGGCCGGACTACTGCTGTCCGATCGTCAGATCGCCATGCCGTAGACAATGGTGAACAGAGTGCCGAGTGATCCGATGATGAACACGCCGGTCAGGCCGGCGACGATCAGTCCCTTGCCCTGTTCGGCTCCGAAGCTGTCCCGCATGGCGGTCGCACCGATCCGCTGCTTGGCCGCGCCCCAGACGGCGAGGCCGAGGCAGACGAGGATGGCGACGGCCATGATGACCTCGACCATGACCCGGGCCTCCGACCCGAGGCTCGCGAACGGGCCCCAGTCCGGGGCGATCCCGCCGATGATGGTGTCGATATTCGGCTTCTTGGGAGGGTCCTCGGCCAGGTGGCCGACCGCATAGGTGTGCACGCTGCTCAGGTTCATTTCCATCTCACCGCCCGATCAGGCAAATTCAAGGGCCCGGACCCCGCCCGCGCGAAGGGTCGGTGCCTATTCTTGGCCAGATCTGATGTCGACTTGGCTACTTCTCGCGGATTGGTCGTGAGGCATCGGACACGTACGCGAGGATGTCCACCGTACGAAGGATAGCGCTCACTCCTTGTATCTCGGATGATTGCGGTGAGCAACGCCTTCCGGAACACTTCGACTGACGAATCGTCGGGATGGTGCTGATGGTACTCCGGAAGGCCGGGACGGCCGCCGTCGCTGCGGGAGTTGTTGCGTTCGGGTTCATCGGGCTGGTGACGATGGGGACTTATGCGGCGAGTGGGACGCCGCAACAGTCGGCGAATCGTTCCGCCCTCTCGCCCGGAACGGTCCCCGCGGCCTACCAGGAGGCGATCCAGAAGTGGGGCGCGCTGTGCCCCGCGATCTCTCCGCCGATGCTCGCGGCGCAGCTGTACCAGGAAAGCGGATTCGACCCCAAGGCGCGCTCGGGTGTCGGCGCGCAGGGAATGGCGCAGTTCATGCCGGGCACCTGGGCGACGTACGGAACGGACGCGAACGGTGACGGCCGGAAGGACGTCTGGGACCCGTACGACGCGATCGCCTCGGCGGCGGTGTACGACTGCGCGCTCGCCAAGGACGTCGCGAACGTGCCGGGCGACCCGCAGGCCAACATGCTGGCCGCCTACAACGCCGGCCCGTACGCGGTGACGAGCAACCGGGGCATCCCGCCGTACAAGGAGACCCAGGGCTACGTGCGGAGCATCCAGGCGATGGCCCGCAGCTTCACCGCGCCGACGGCGCCGTTGGAGGTGTCGGCGCAGTCGGCGGGGGCGATCTACTTCGCGCAGACGAAGCTGGGCACGCCGTACCTGTGGGGCGGTGAGGGCCTGCCCTCGCAGAACGGGCGGTTCGACTGCTCGGGCCTGACCCAGGCCGCGTACGCCAGCGTGGGCATCACGCTGCCCCGGGTCGCGAACGACCAGTGGTACGCCGGCCCGCACCCGTCGCGCGATCAGTTGCGGCCGGGCGACCTGGTGTTCTGGGCGACGGATCTGAGCGACCCCCGGAGCATCCACCACGTCGGGATCTACGTCGGCGGCGGCTACATGATCAACGCGCCGCACACCGGCGCGGTGATCCGCTACGACAAGATCGACACCAGGGAGTACATCGGCGCGACCCGGGTGACGTCGGACGGCGCCCAGGCGCTGCCGAGCCGGAACAACGACGGTGCGGTCAACGCCCCGAGCCGGCCCGGTTCGACGGCCCCGACGACCTCCGCCGGCCTCCAGGGAGGCGCCCAGGCGGGCGCGACGGCGGCGCCCGCCCGGCCCGCGGCGGCGGCCCCGCCCGCGCCCACCGGGCCGGCTCCCGCCGGGGCTGGCCGGTAGACGGGGGGGGGTACGGATGGGGCTCCCGTGACCTGTGTGCGCAGTGTGGACGCTGAGTCAAGTTTCCATAACTGCGCGTTTCCGTGGAACGCTGTGCCCCGGAAATGACGTTTGTTCCGGTGGCCCCTCGTCAGCATTCCGCGCCGGGCGGGCCCCGGCGGGAACGAACAGCTGTAGCGGACCAGAAGGACCAGAAGGAGGTGCGGCGTGTCGACGCCGCTTGCCGACACGACCAACCCCGACCTCGGCCTGCTCTACGCCGTCAACGGCCTGGCCAAGCGCTCCCCGCAGTGGCTGGACCACCTGGTCTCGTGGATCGGCGAGTACGGCATCCTGATCGGCCTGGGCCTGCTCGGCCTGGTGGCCTGGTTGCAGGCCAGACGCCGTCCGGACGCGCCGGTGGCGGTCGCCGGGCTGCTCTGGGTGCCGCTGTCGGTGGCCATCGCCGAGCTGGCCAACCTGCCGATCGCCGCGATCGTCAACCGCCCGCGCCCGTTCGTCGACCATCCCGGGCTGCTGGTCCTGGTGGACGGCAAGGCGGGCACGCACTCCTTCGTCAGTGACCACTCGACCATGACGATGGGCGTCGCGGTGGCGCTGTTCCTGGTGAACCGTCGGCTCGGCTGGATCGCCGGCGGGCTGGCCCTGCTGCAGGGCTTCTGCCGGATGTTCATGGGCGTGCACTACCCGACCGACGTGATCGGCGGCTTCGCGCTGGCTGTCGCCGTGGTGCTGCTGCTGGCGCCGATCGCGATGGCGGTCCTGGTGCCGTTCTGCCACGCGCTGGGCCGGACGGCCGTCGCCCCGCTGATCCGGGCGTCGGGGAGCGGTGGCGCGGGCGGGAGCGCGGCCGGTCCGCGCGGCCGTCGGCGCGGGCGAGGGGCGGTCCGGAGCGGGGAGCAGCCGCCGGAGTCCGACCTGGCGGCCTGAGCCGCACCGCGACCGGACCGGCGGGCCCAGGCGGCCCAGGCGGCCCGACTGCACGGCGGGCGGGCGACGGGCCGGGGCAGAGGTCAGTCCGGGTCGACGCCGCTCGCGGTGAGGTGGTCGGCCCCCTCGCGACGGGCGAGGTCTCGGGAGCGGCGGGCCGGGGCGAACCAGCCGCAGCTGCAGCTCGCGTGGGCGAAGGAACCGCGCTCGTCGATCGCGAGGCGGTGCTCGGGCATCCGGACGGTGCCGGGTGGGACCGGCAGCTCACTGTGCACGTGGTTCACCGTAACGCGCGGCCGTCCGCCGCGCGAAGTCCGCCGATCGGCGGGCACCCGTAACCCTTGGCGCGCCAACTCGTTTTCCCGGAAAGAGCTCTGCCCACCCGGTGGTTTCCCGGCAGGGCAGTCGGGCCCGAGGGGGTTGTCGCGAGGATGAAGATGACCGACCAGCAGCGCACCGGGCGGCCAGCGCGCCGCCCGGGTCCGCACCTGCGCTCGGCGGCCGGGGCCGCCCTGCTCGCCGCCGCACTGGCGGCGAGCGCGGCCGGGTGCTCGGGCGGCTCCGGCGGCGGCTCCTCGGACCAGCAGTCGAACGCCCCCGACCAGCTCGCCGCGGACCCGCTGACGGCGGTGCGCAACGCCGCCGACATCACCGGCCGCACCGGCTCCGCGCACACCGCCACCGAGCTGGTCACCGAGTCCGCCGAGAAGAAGGCCGCCTTCAGCGGCACCGGCGGCTACGACTACGTGAAGCGGATCGGCCGGCTGGAGGTCCAGGTGCCGCCGGGCGCGGCGACCACCGGGAAGATCGTCGAGGTGGTCCTGCCCGGCACCGTCTACCTGCAGAACAGCGGCGCCAAGGTGCCCGAGGGCAAGTGGGTCAAGCTGGACGTGCGCCAGCTGCCGGACGGCAACCTGGTCAGCAGCGGCGCGACCGATCCGGCCTCGGCGGCGGGGGCGCTGCGCGGGGCGCAGAAGGCGGAGGCGGTCGGCACCGAGACCGTCGACGGGGTCGCGCTGCACCACTACCGCGGCACCCTGGACCTGGCGAAGGCGGCCGACGCGACCGGCGGCCGGGGCGGGGACGGCCTGCGGATGGGCGGTCAGACCTTCACCGTCAAGGAGGTCCCGTACGACGCCTGGCTGGACGACCAGGGCCGGCTGCACAAGGTGGTGGAGGTGTTCACCTTCGCCGGGGTGGCCGGGTCGAAGGAGCCCAAGGACCAGGTGAAGGTGACCTCGACCACCTCGCTCTCGGACTTCGGGAAGCCGGTCGAGGCGGCCGAACCCTCGGCCTCGGACATCTACCAGATGAAGCCCACGGAGAGCCCCAAGTAGGCCGCCGGGGAAGCGCTCCGGCGCCGGGGCGAGACGGGGTTCCGCCGCAGCGGGTGGCCGTCCGGGGAGCGATGGCCACCCGTTTCGGGGGCGCCGAGATGGCCCGTCCGTGCCATGTGGACGGGCCCCGGAGTGCCTAGGCTGGACGTCGGGTGGCTGCCGCCCGGGCTGGCGAGGCACTGAAGGGGTGGTGCAGGTGGTGTCGTCCACGGGCGGCCGCAGCGGCGGCCATGACGACGCGGCCCTCGACGAGATCGAGCTGGCCGGTGAGCTGATGATCGCCGCGACCGCCAGCTCCGGCGACCGGCTGCCGACCGAACGGATCGACGAGGTGCTGCTCGACCGGGCCGATCCCGGGCCCGCCGAGCCCGGGGCCGAGGACTAGGCCCTGTCCGGCGGGTCGGCCGGTCGGGCCCTGCCGGGCCGGCCGGGGGCTCAGCTGCGCAGGAGGCGGCTGATCGCGGCGGTGGCCTCGGCCACCTTGGCGTCCAGCTCGGCGCCGCCCTGCTCGGCGGCCGCGGCGACGCAGTGCCGCAGGTGCTCCTCCAGCAGGGAGAGCGCGAAGGACTGCAGCGCCTTGGTGCTGGCCGACACCTGGGTGAGCACGTCGATGCAGTAGACGTCCTCGTCGACCATGCGCTGCAGGCCGCGGATCTGGCCCTCGATCCGGCGCAGCCGCTTGAGGTGGGCGTCCTTCTGGGCGCTGTAGCCGTGCGGGCCGTGGCCGCCCTGGGGCCCGGCCGCGGGTGCGGCGTGGCCGGCGTGCGGGTCCGCCTCCTGCGCGTGATCCGGCTCGGTGCGCGCTTGCGTCGTGGTCATCGGCCCCGCCTTCGTGTGGAGTGCCTGGTGGCTGCGTCGGCCACCAGTGTCCAACACCTCGGCACCGCGTGGTGTTCCGACGGCCGAGGCGGCATGTGCCGCGCGCCGGTCCGGGCCGGGCGGGGCGCCGGTGCGGGTTCACCCGTCTGAGCGGCGCCCCGGTCCGCGCTCCGCAGGAGGGGGGCGATCCGGACGAGGTTCCGTCAGACTGGGGGCTCGGATCCGCAGGTGGCGGTCCGGTCCGGGTCAGCCGGTGCGACACCCGAACGGAAGGGGAGGGTCCGGCTCCGTTCCCGGGCCCCCGTTTGCGTGATTGCGCTTCGTTGCACCTAGCATCGTTCAGTCCCTACCCCGCACATCGGAGATTTCCGTGCGTTTTAGCCTGACCCCGAAGGAGACGAGCTTCTACGACATGTTCGCCGCCGCGGCGGAGAACCTCGTCGTCGGATCGAAGCTCCTGCTGGAGCTGCTGGGATCAGACGTGTCGGCCCGCGCGGAGATCGTCGAGCGCATGCGCGCCGCCGAGCACGCCGGGGACGACACCACCCATGCCGTCTTCCACCAGCTGAACTCGTCCTTCATCACGCCCTTCGACCGCGAGGACATCTACAGCCTCGCCTCGTCGCTGGACGACATCATGGACTTCATGGAGGAGGCCGTCGACCTCGTCGTCCTCTATGACATCCAGACCCTGCCCAAGGGGATCGAGCAGCAGATCGAGGTGCTGGCCCGGGCCGCCGAGCTCACCGCGGCGGCGATGCCGAACCTGCGGAGCATGACGAACCTCACCGAGTACTGGATCGAGGTCAACCGGCTGGAGAACCAGGCCGACCAGATCCACCGCAAGCTGCTCGCCCACCTGTTCTCCGGTCAGTACGACGCCATCGAGGTCCTCAAGCTCAAGCAGATCGTGGACGTCCTGGAGGAGGCGGCGGACGCGTTCGAGCACGTCGCCAACACGGTGGAGACCATCGCCGTCAAGGAGTCCTGACCCTCGTGGACACGGCTGCACTCATCGCCGTCATCGGCGTTGCGTTCTTCTTCACCTACACCAACGGCTTCCACGACTCGGCGAACGCGATCGCCACCTCGGTCTCGACCCGGGCGCTCACCCCCCGGGCCGCGCTCGCGATGGCCGCCGTGATGAACCTGGCCGGCGCCTTCCTCGGCAGCGGCGTGGCGCACACCGTCTCCAAGGGGATCATCGAGACCCCGAGCGGCAACCAGGGCATGGCGATCCTGTTCGCCGCCCTGGTCGGCGCGATCGCCTGGAACCTGGTCACCTGGTACTTCGGCCTGCCGTCCTCCTCCTCGCACGCGCTGTTCGGCGGCATGGTGGGCGCGGCGCTGGCCGGCGGCACCGAGGTCATCTGGAGCGGGGTCGTCGACAAGATCGTCGTACCGATGATCGTGTCCCCGGTGGTCGGCCTGGTCGGCGGCTTCCTGGTGATGCTGGCGATCCTGTGGATCTTCCGGCGGGCCAACCCGCACCGGGCCAAGCGCAGCTTCCGGGTCGCCCAGACCGCCTCGGCCGCCGCGATGGCCCTGGCCCACGGCCTGCAGGACGCTCAGAAGACCATGGGCGTCGTGGTGATGGCGCTCACCATCTCGGGCCACCAGACCACCAGCGACATCCCGGTGTGGGTGAAGATCTCCTGCGCGACCATGCTTTCGCTGGGCACCTACGCGGGCGGCTGGCGGATCATGCGGACCCTCGGCCGCAAGATCATCGAGCTGGACCCGCCGCAGGGCTTCGCGGCCGAGACCACCGCCTCGATCGTCATGTACATCACGTCGTTCGTCTACAAGGCGCCGATCTCCACCACCCACGTGATCACCTCGGCGATCATGGGCGTGGGGGCCACCAAGCGGATCCGCGCGGTGCGCTGGGGCGTCGCGAAGAACATCGTGCTCGGCTGGTTCATCACGATGCCGGCGGCCGCCATCGTCGCCGCGCTGGTGTACTGGCTGATCCACCTCTTCTGGGGCTGACACCCGGCACCAACACCCGGCCCCGTCGGACCGGCGAGCGGCCGACCCCGCCCCCGGCCCGCTGGGGCCGGCGAGCGGGCGGATGACAGAAGGGCCCGCCCCCACATCTCGGGGGCGGGCCCTTCATCATGTCCCGCGGCGGCACCGCCATGCAGCACCACGGGACAGCTCGCGTTCCGGCGCCCGCCGCGGTGCGGTGGGCGCCGGCGGTCCGGTCTAGCCGAAGCGGCCGGAGATGTAGTCCTCGGTCGCCTGGACCGACGGGTTGGAGAAGATCCGCTGGGTGTCGTCCAGCTCGATCAGCTTGCCCGGCTGGCCCACGCCGGCCAGGTTGAAGAAGGCGGTGCGGTCGCTGACGCGGGCCGCCTGCTGCATGTTGTGGGTCACGATGACGATGGTGAACTGCGACTTCAGCTCGCCGATCAGGTCCTCGATGGCGAGGGTGGAGATCGGGTCGAGCGCGGAGCACGGCTCGTCCATCAGCAGGACCTCGGGCTCGACCGCGATGGCGCGGGCGATGCACAGACGCTGCTGCTGACCGCCTGAGAGGCCGGCACCCGGCTTGTTCAGCCGGTTGTGGACCTCCTTCCAGAGGTTCGCGCCCTTCAGCGAGCGCTCCACCACCTCGTCCAGGACGGACTTCTTCTTCACGCCCGCGAGCCGGAGCCCGGCGACCACGTTGTCGTAGATCGACATGGTCGGGAACGGGTTCGGGCGCTGGAACACCATGCCGATCGAGCGCCGGACGGCGACCGGGTCGACGTTGGAGGCGTAGAGGTTCTCGTCGTCCAGGAGGACCTTGCCCTCGACCCGGGCGTTGGGGATCACCTCGTGCATGCGGTTCAGGGTCCGCAGGAAGGTGGACTTGCCGCAGCCGGAGGGGCCGATGAAGGCGGTCACCGAGCGGGGCTCGATGCTCATCGAGATGTCCTCGATGGCCTTGGTGGTGCCGTAGTAGGCCGACAGTCCGCTGACGTCGATGCGCTTGGCCATGATCGTTGCTTCTCTCGTCTGTCTCGTACGTCAGTCGGTCGGTCAGTGTCCGCCCTTGGGCGAGCGCCAGCGGGCGATGCCCCGGGCGATGAGGTTGAGCCCCATCACGAAGGCGATCAGCACCAGCGCCGCACCCCAGGCACGGGCGTAGCCGAAGTCGTTGTTGACCTGCGAGTACTGCGTCCAGATGTACATCGGCAGCGACTGCTGCGGTCCGTCGAACGGGTTGTTGTTGATGTAGTCGGCGCCGAACACCAGCATCATCACCGGGGCGGTCTCGCCCGTGATGCGGGCGACCGCGAGCATCACACCGGTGGTGATGCCGCCGATCGCGGTGGGGAGGACGATCCGCAGGATGGTCTTCCACTTCGGCACGCCGAGCGCGTACGACGCCTCGCGCAGCTCGTTCGGGACCAGCTTGAGCATCTCCTCGGTGGAGCGGACCACGACCGGCATCATCAGGATGGCCAGCGCGAGGCTGCCCGAGAAGCCGGAGTAGCCGAAGCCGAGGGCGAGGTTCCAGAGCGAGAGGATGAACAGACCGGCGACGATCGACGGGATGCCCGTCATGACGTCGACGAAGAAGGTGACCGCCTTGGCGAGCCTGCCGCGGCCGTACTCGACCAGGTAGACGGCGGTCAGCAGACCGATCGGGGCGGCCATCGCGGTGGCCAGGGCGACCTGCTCCAGGGTGCCGATCAGCGCGTGGTAGATGCCGCCGCCGGGGCCGGACTGGAGGATGCCCTTCATCGAGTGGGTCAGGAAGTGGGCGTTGACCACCTTGATGCCCTGCTGGACGGTGTAGACCGTCAGGGCGACCAGCGGGACGACGGCCAGGATGAAGGCGACCCAGACCACCGACGTGGCGAGCCGGTCCTTGGCCTGCCGGCGGCCCTCGATCCCGGCCGAGACGCCGTAGCTGATCAGCAGGAACAGCGCGGCCGAGATCAGGCCCCACTGCAGGTGGCTGGCCAGGTCGGCGGCGGCGCCGATCCCGCAGCCGAGGGCGATCGAACCGGCCGCGACGACGGCCGGGGCCCACTTCGGAAGACGGTTGGCGGTCAGCGAGCGGCCGATCGGCCGGGCGTCCTCGACGACGGCGGTGGCGGTCATGCGTTGGCCCCCGAGTACTCCTTGCGGCGGGCGATGATCATTCGCGCGGCACCGTTCACCAGCAGGGTGATGACGAACAGGACGAGACCGGAGGCCATCAGCGCGTTGCGCCCGTTGTCGCCGGCCTCGGCGAACTTCAGCGCGATGTTCTGCGCGAAGGTGCCGCCGCCCGCGTCCAGGATGTGCAGCGACAGGACGTTGCTGGAGGAGAGCACCACCGCGACCGCGATGGTCTCGCCGAGCGCACGGCCGAGGCCGAGCATCGAGGCCGAGATGATGCCGGGGCGCCCGAAGGGCAGCACCGCGGTGCGGATCATCTCCCAGCGGGTGGCGCCGAGCGCGAGCGCCGCCTCCTCGTGCATCCGCGGGACCTGGCGGAACACCTCGCGGCTGACCGCGGTGATGATCGGCAGGACCATGATCGCCAGCAGGATGCCGACGGTGAACAGGTTGCGCGGGGTGCCGGTCTTGGTCTGGTCGAAGATGTACGTCCAGCCCAGGTACTCGTTGAGCCAGCTGGTCAGGCCGTCCATGTGCGGGACCAGGAAGAGCGCGCCCCACAGGCCGTAGACGATGCTGGGGACGGCGGCGAGCAGGTCCACCAGGTAGGCGAACGGCTGGGCGATCCGGCGCGGCGCGTAGTGCGAGATGAACAGCGCGATCCCGATGGCGACCGGGACGGCGATCGCCATCGCGATGACGGCGCTGACGATGGTGCCGACGACCAGCACCGGGATGCCGAAGACCGGCTTCGGGGCGTCCGGCGCCCACTCGAAGGTGGTGAAGAAGTTGCCGTCGTTGTTGCTGAGGGCCAGCCCCGAGCGCCAGGCCAGGAAGCCGGCGATGGCGGCCATGATGACCAGCAGCAGGATGCCCGAGCCCCGGGCGAGGTTCATGAAGATCTTGTCGCCGACGCGGCTGTCGCGCGGTCGGCGTTCCCTGCCTTGCGGGGCGGCAGGGGGGGATGAAGTCATTGGTCTACTCCGGTCTGGTGGCGCCGCCCCGGAAGGGGGACGGCACCATGGCGGCGGTGCCCCGGATGGTGCTGGGTTCGTGGTGCGTCCCGGCGGGGCGGCCCCGGCCCCCCTCGCTCACGGGGCCGCCCCACCGGTGGTCCCGATGGATCAGGCCAGGGTCGGGATGACGGCGTTGACCTTGTCGGTCAGCTCCTTCGGGAGCGGGACGTAGCCCTTCTCACCGGCGGCCTTCTGACCCGCGTCGCTGGCGGTGTAGGTCAGGAAGGACTTCAGGGTCTCCAGGGTGTCGGCCTTGTTGCCCTTGTCGCAGACGATCTCGTAGGTGACCAGGACCAGCGGGTAGGAGCCCTCGTCCTTGGTCGCGTAGTCGAGCTTCAGCGCCAGGTCGCTGCCGGTGCCGGCGATCTGCGCCTTGGCGAAGGTGTTGGCGGCGTTGGCGGCGGTGGCCTCGACCGGCTTGGAGGCGCCCGTGTTGATGGCGGCGCTCTTCAGGCTGTTGGTCTGGGCGTAGGCCAGCTCGACGTAGCTGATCGAGTTCTTGACCTGCTTCACCTGGGCCGCGACACCGGCGCTGCCGTTGGCCGACTGGCCGCCCTTGGCCGCCCAGGTCTTGCTGGACGGGTAGGACCAGGCGCCGTTGCCGGCGGCGGCGAAGTACTTGGTCAGGTTGTCGGTGGTGCCGGAGTCGTCCGAGCGGTGGAAGGACTGGATGTCCGCGTCCGGCAGCTTGGCGCCCGGGTTCAGGGCGGCGATGGCCGGGTCGTTCCACTTGGTGATCTGCGAGTCGAAGATCTTGGCGGCGGTCGGGCCGTCCAGGACCAGGTTGTCGACGTTGTCCACGTTGTAGACGAGCGAGATCAGACCGCCGGCCATCGGCAGGTCGATGCCCTGGCCGCCGGTGCAGACCGCCTTGGAGGCGTCGACCTCGGCCGGCTTCAGCGCCGAGTCGGAACCGGCGAACTGGACCTTGCCCTGGGTGAACTGCTGGATCCCCGCACCCGAGCCGACGCCCTGGTAGTTGATGGTGGTGCCGGAGCAGGCGGCGCTGAAGTTCGTCTTCCACACGTCGACGGCGGTGCCCTGGGCGGTCGAACCGGCGGCGATCAGCGAACCGGGCTTGCCGCACTTGATCGCGGAGGCAGCCGCGGCGGAGCCGCTGGAGCCGCCGGACGCGGTCGAGCCGTTGTCGTTGTCCGAGCCGCAGGCGGCGAGCGACAGCGAGCTGACGAGCGCCACGGCACCGATCGCGAGGGCCTTGGAGCGGCCGTTCCGCTGGAGCTTCACAGGGGTGTCCCTTTCTGAGGCATTGCCCGCTTCAGGGGCCGTACGCGGACGGCGCAACGCGGGGTTTGCTGTGGTCCGGGGCCCGTGCGGCCCTCCGGTGGTCCCGAAGTTAGGCCGGGGAAGTGACACGTCAGCCGGTCACAAGTGAACGGGGAGTGAACCTCGAACGGATGACAGGAAACTAGGCCAGGTAGTAACGGTTGCGTCACGGCGAGGGCGCGGCCGGATCACTTCCGCGGTTCCTTCACCGGCGGCCGGCACCGGCCCGCACCGGCTTCGCCCCCAGGACCGCCAGCAGCGCGTCGATCAGCAACCGGTCGTGGTCGTAGCTGAGCCGCGCCCGGGCCTTCCCGGCCGGCAGCCACTCCAGCCGGTCCACCTCGCGGTTCGGCCGGAAGGCACCGGTCGACGGCACCGCGGCCCAGTACCGGACCTCCTTGGGACGGCCCTGCACCTGGTAGTGCTGCGCGGGCAGCTCCGGGCCGAGCAGGCAGCGGAAACCGGTCTCCTCCCACACCTCGCGCAGCGCCGCCTCGACCACGCCCTCACCGGGGTCGAGCTTGCCCTTCGGCAGGCTCCAGTCGTCGTACTTGGGCCGGTGGATCACCGCGACCCGCGGCCGCCCCAGCCGACCGCTCTTCTTCGGCCGGCCCGGCAGCCAGAGCACCGCGCCCGCCGCCATGATCACCGGGCCGCGGCCAGCCCCGGCCGTGCCCTCGGCGGGGAGCCGCCCGGATCCCGGCCGTCCGCCCTCCGGACGCCCGCCCACTCAGACCGTCCTCGGCCCGGCGGAGGGGCCCCAGCCCTCGGCCGGGAACTGCAGCCAGCCCTCCGGGCCGGACTGCAACTCGGGCCACCGGTGGCCGAAGGCGTACCGCGCCGACTCCACCTCCAGCCGCTGGTCGGCGTGCACCACGCCCAGCACGTACGCGGTCGCCGGGGTGATCCGCGGGGTGCGCGCCGCGGTGGCGGCGGTGACCGCGGCGTCCGCGGCCTCCTGCTGCCGGGCCAGCACCGCGTCCAGCTCGTCCAGCTCGGTGGACGGACGGCCGCACACCTCCAGCGCGTACCGGGCGCGCTTCACCAGGATCCGCAGCCGGGCCCACGGCGCGTCGTCGGCCGCCAGTGCCGCGTCCGCGTCCACCGCGCCCCGGGCCGCCGGGACGACACCGAGCCGGCGCAACCCGTCCCCGCCGTACGGGGTCGCGGCCCGTTGCAGCGGGAGCTGCTGGGCGGTCGCGACCAGCGCGGCGAAGGCGGCGGCCGCCTGCGGCAGCAGCACCGCCGGCGCCCGGCCGGCCGCGGACTCCGCCAGCGGCGCCTCCCCCACCAGCAGCGTCATCCGGTCCGCCAGCGCGTGCAGCCGGGCGGAACGGAGCTCCTGGAGCACCGAGGAGTGCGCCCGGGTCCTGGCCAGGGTCAGCTGCCGGTCCAGCAGGGCCCGCGCCTTGGGGGCACCCGCGTGGCCCGCGAGCATGCCCGTCCCCTCCGGATCGCTGCCGCTCAGCGCGTCCAGCGCGCCCAGCAGCCGGGCCGAACGGCGGACGTACCCGGGTTCGAGCGCCAGCAGGTTGAGCAGCCAGCGCAGTTCGGTGCGGGACTCCTGCGCCCAGGTCTGCTCGAAGACCGAACCGAAGGTGTGCAACAGCCCGCCGATCCGCCGGACGGCCCGTAGCAGGTCCGCGGTACCCGCCGCCGGGACGACCGAGGCCGCCGCGGGTCTGGCGCCGACCTCGCCCACCGCCAGCGGCAGGGCGCGCAGGAAGGCGCCCGCCTGGGCGGTCAGGTGGCGGGAAAGGATCTCCCCGGCGGTCGCGGTGGAGGCCGCCTGGGCCGTCATCGGCGCGTCGGTCATGGCGTGGTGAATCCCCGTTCCCCCGGGGCCTCTCCCCGGGGCTGGTGGCCCGACCGCCGGAGGAGCCGGCCCGTTGGTTTTCGGGGCCCGCTGCTCCGGCGGCTTCGCATCAGTGGAGCGTCAGCGCGAGGTGGCGGCCCGGCGGCGCTGACGCGAGTCGATCAGGAGGTCCTGGACGTGCCGCAGCTTCCGGTCCTCGGCGTCCTGCGAGTGGCGGGTCCAGGTGCCGTCCGATCCCAGGTGCCAGGACTCGGTCTCGTCCGACACCCCGAGGTCGATCAGTCCGGACAGCTCGGCGCGGTGCGCCGGATCGGTGATCCGCAGCAGCGCCTCGATCCGCCGGTCCAGGTTGCGGTGCATCATGTCGGCGCTGCCGATCCAGACCTCCGGATCGCCGTTGTTGCCGAACACGAAGACCCGGGAGTGCTCCAGGAACCGGCCCAGGATGCTGCGCACCCGGATGTTCTCGCTCAGCCCGGGCACGCCGGGGCGGATCGCGCAGATCCCGCGCACCCAGACGTCCACCGGCACCCCGGCCTGCGACGCCCGGTACAGCGCGTCGATCACGGCCTCGTCGACGATCGAGTTGACCTTGAGCTTCACGTACGCCGGACGGCCCGCCTTGTGGTGGGCGATCTCGTTGTGGATCCGCGAGACCAGTCCGTCCCGCAGGCCGCGCGGGGCGGTCAGCAGGCGCCGGTAGGACTCGCGGCGCGAGTAGCCGGAGAGCCGGTTGAAGAGGTCCGACAGGTCGGCGCCGACCTGCGGGTCGGAGGTGAGCAGGCCGAGGTCCTCGTACAGCCGGGCCGTCTTCGGGTGGTAGTTCCCGGTGCCGACGTGGGAGTAGCGGCGCAGGGTGTCGCCCTCCTGACGGACCACCAGCGACAGCTTGCAGTGCGTCTTCAGGCCGACCAGGCCGTAGACCACGTGGCAGCCGGCCTCCTCCAGCTTGCGGGCCCACTTGATGTTGGCCTGCTCGTCGAAGCGCGCCTTGATCTCGACCAGCACCAGCACCTGCTTGCCGGACTCGGCCGCGTCGATCAGCGCGTCCACGATCGGCGAGTCGCCGGAGGTCCGGTACAGGGTCTGCTTGATCGCCAGGACGTCCGGGTCGGCGGCGGCCTGCTCCAGGAAGGCCTGCACCGAGGTGGAGAAGCTGTCGTACGGGTGGTGCAGCAGGACGTCGCGCTCGCGCATCGCCGCGAAGATGTCCGGTTGGGAGGCCGACTCGACGTCGGTCAGCCCGCGGGCCGTGCCCGCCACGAACTTCGGGTACTTGAGCTCCGGACGGTCCAGCTCCGCGATCCCGAACAGCCCGGTCAGGTCCAGCGGCCCGGGCAGCGGGAAGACCTCCGCCTCGGTGATGTTCAGCTCCCGCACCAGCAGGTCCAGGATGTAGGGGTCGATCGACTCCTCGACCTCCAGCCGGACCGGCGGGCCGAAGCGCCGCCGCATGAGCTCCTTCTCCAGGGCCTTGAGGATGTTCTCGGTGTCGTCCTCCTCCACCTCCAGGTCCTCGTTGCGGGTGACGCGGAAGGCGTGGTGGGCCAGCACCTCCATCCCCGGGAAGAGCTCCTCCAGGTGCGCGCCCATCACGTCCTCCAGCGGTACGTACCGCTGGGGCGAGGCCTCCAGGAAGCGGGCCAGCGACTGCGGCACCTTCACCCGGGCGAAGTGCTTGTGCCCGGAGACCGGGTTGCGGACCACGACGGCCAGGTTGAGCGAGAGCCCCGATATGTACGGGAAGGGGTGCGCCGGGTCGACCGCCAACGGGGTCAGCACCGGGAAGATCTTCTGCCGGAACAGGGTGTGCAGCCGGGCCTGCTCCTTCTCCGCCAGCTCCGACCAGTGCACCACCTCGATGCCCTCGGTGGCGAGGTCGGGCAGCACCTCCTGCTGGAAGGCCGCGGCGTGCCGGGCCATCAGCTCGCGCGAGCGGGTCCAGATGAGGTCCAGCACCTCACGCGGCTGGAGGCCGGACGCGCTCCGCTGGGCGACACCGGTGGCGATCCTGCGCTTGAGGCCGGCCACCCGGACCATGAAGAACTCGTCCAGGTTGCTGGCGAAGATCGCCAGGAACTTGGCCCGCTCCAGCAGCGGGATCCCCGGGTCCTCGGCGAGCTCCAGCACGCGCTCGTTGAACGCCAGCCAACTGCGCTCGCGGTCGAGGAAGCGGCCCTGCGGCAGCGCGTCGAACTCCTGCTCGTCCGCCGTCGGCAACTCCGGCGGGACCCCCAGCGCACTGGACATCCGGGCCGTCGGCGACAGCGGGGCAGAGACGGGGCGGGGGATGCTCATGGGCTCCAGCTCCTCCAGCAGCAGGACGGCGTCCGGACGCGAATGGCTCTGCGGGCCGTCGCCCTCGCCCCGGGAGGTGCCGGGGACAGCGCCCGTCCCCCGGGCGCGGTCCGTACAGGACCGACCGGTGCGTGGCGGTCGACTCTGCACGAGCGAGACACTACGGACTTCATCCTGTGATCTTCGCGGCAGCAATTGAATCCACGGTAAACACCGCATGGCCAGGAGGAAAGCTGAGTCGGTCGGGGCAAGGGCCGCCGCCGTTCCGGCCCCCGCCCGTCACCTTCCGTCACCACTCCGCGTCGGTCTCCGGGGCCCTCGTCAGGCCTACCGGTCCTCCCGGTACCGGGCTCGGTACATGAGATCCACCTCGTGAACGGTGAATCCCAGTCGTTCATATACCCGGACGGCGGCAGGATTGTCGGCGTCGACGTAGAGAAGAACGGTCTCCAGCCCGCGCTCGGCCGGGCCGGTGCCGGTCAGGTGGCGCAGGCCCACCGCGGTCAGCGCGCGGCCGAGCCCGCCGCCCTGCTCCGCCGGGTCCACCCCGACCACGTACACCTCGCCGAGCTCCGGCTCGCCCGCGGTCGCCGGGTGCACCTTCGTCCAGTGGAAGCCGACCACCTTCCCCGCGCGGGTGGCGAGGAAGAAGCCGGCCGGGTCGAACCACGGCTCGGCCATCCGCTCGGCCAGGTCCTGCTCCGTCCAGGCGCCCTGCTCCGGGTGGTGGGCGAAGGCCACGGCGTTCAGCCGCAACCACTCGGCCTCGTCCTCCCCCGGGCGGAAGGTCCGGAACTCCACCCCCTCCGGGGCGACGACCTCTTCGGTCTGCCGACCGGTGCGGCGCATCTGCCGCAGCTCACGGACCAGCTCGGCTCCGTAAGACGCGGCCAGGTGGCGGGCCGCCGGGTGCCCCCCGTGCACCCAGAAGTCCACCGTCTCGTGCCCGGCCCGGTGGGCCTCCGCCAGGACGGCGTCCACCAGCGGGCGGGCCAGGCCGCGGCCGCGCGCGGCCGGGTCGACCACCAGCTCGGCAGCGGGATTGCCGGCCCGCCCCTGCGGCACGTCGAGCTGCCCGTAGCCGAGCACGACGTCCGCTTCGGCCTCCACCAGGTGGACCACGCCCGGGCGCGGACTCCCGGCGGCCCGCAGCCGCAGCCGGCCCTGCTCGGACACGGCGGCGCGGCCGTCCACCGCCTCGGCCTCCGCCAGAACACGCAGGGCACCGTCACGCTGCCCGGGATGGAGCACGTGCTCCGCAATGACCACTGTCTGATCGTCCATGTACCGACGATACGTCGACGCGGGAGCGAAAAGGCCCGGGAATGCGAAGAACCCCCGTCCGGATCCCGGACGGGGGTTCTTCTGAATGATTGTTCGGCGGCGTCCTACTCTCCCACAGGGTCCCCCCTGCAGTAC
>NZ_JBVJJY010000027.1:0-65696 GCF_055585785.1 Kitasatospora sp. NPDC053308
CGGAAGCCTGCGGCTTAGGCAATCGCTGGCGCGATTGCGGCGGTGCTGACGCACCGCCAGGTGCGGGGGTGCCGCCTGGCGGCGTCACCGTGGGTGGTGGCCGAGGCTGCGCCTCGGGGCCCGGCTGCGCCGGGCGGTGGTGAGTGGGCCTATTCGCCTGCGGCGAATTGGTGGGCGGGTGGCGGCCCCTGGCGGGGCCTTATGTGACGGGTGGTTGGGCACGGGCCTGCGGCCCGCCATCGGGTGCGTTGACGATGTGACGTGAATTTCCGGTAGCAGGCCCCTCCCTCCGGCCGGGACCGCGCGTTGACGATATGGCGCGAACTTCCGGTAAAGAGCCCACCCCTGACGGGGCGGCCCGATATCCCCAACGCCACCGTTAACGGTATGGCGCAAAATCCCCGGAGAAAACACGAAGCCCCGGACCGGGAACGCCACTGCGGGGCGTCCGAGGCTGTGCCCCGGACGGCACTCCGAGGTGGCCAGCCCGCCCTCGCCCCCACTTGCACGTCTGCTCCCGCCGGGCCCGCAGCCCCGGCGGGAGCGGGGATCGGGCGCAGCACCAGGCCCTCGCGTACGCAACAGGCCCCGGCCTGGCGGGGCCTGGCCGGGGCACTGGGGGGCAGCTGGATCCAACTCGAAGCTGGGTGCTGGAGACACTGCTGAGCTAGATCACGAGTGTTATCTGCGATGTCGACCGATATTGCTAGATATTCGGACGATCTCTCGGTCAAGGGTTCTTTCTTTCTCTCTTTTGATATTCTCTTTTCGTCGAATGGAGGGTATTTCGTAAATTGGCTTAGATCATCCATCGGAATCACTTTCCCTTTCTTTGGAATCGCGAACGAATCAGAAGAATGAAACTAGCGCCCAGAAGTACGAGTACGGCCTCTAATGACATCGAGTTGGACCCAGCTGCCAAGGACCACCATATCAAAGGCCGTCAATCGATTGACGCGGTTCCGGAAGTGACGAACAGGCAGTCATCCGCCGTCGCCAGCATCCAAATCCGGCGCCGGAAAACCCCTCACAACGGGGGCTTCTGACACGTGATCTTGACTGGTTGACAGGTGAGTTTGGTTGCCTGGTCCAACGAGCAGGTTTCACACCTCCTTGGAGGTGAGCCGGCTCTACCAGACCTGGCAGCCGTGGCGCGCACCGTGCCATCGGCACCCGGTCACGCGGCGGCCTTCCCTGTTCGGACTGCCTCCCATGAACATGGTGTCCACGGGGGAGCGCAATCGTGCGACCCCACCGCCGTTTGGAGGGACCGTGCCCCGACCTGCGCGACTGATCTGGGCCAACAACCGCGATAACCCGACGGGTGTCACGCTCACCGGGACCGGCCACTCGGAGCCCATAGATCTGACCGAGGTGGAGACGGTCCTCTTCTCCGTCGTCGTCGGCGACCCGCCCGAGGACATGGCACAGGGATCCACGGAGATCGGTACCCGTCTGACCGTGAGCCTCCAGGTCCAGGACGCCGGCAACACCTGGCTCCCCGTCGCCTTTCTGGAGCCCTATCGGCGGACGATCCTCCCAGCCGGGCACTGGATGCGCGCCGACCAGCCACACAGTTGCGTGTCCGTGGGGCTGTTCCTGCCGGACACCGGCAGCGGCGGGTTCTTGTCCACCGTGCCGATGCTCCTCCCGCCGACCGCGAGAATCCGCTGGGACGCCTCCGCGGCGTTCAACCAGACCGTGATCTCTCTGTACGGGCGTTGATCCCACCGCACTACCTGCCCGAACACAGCACAGGCCGGGCCACCCGACAGCGAGGACGGGACGAGACGGCGGCGCGGCACGGAGGACGGGGTCGAGGCCAACGGGACCACCCGGACGGCGGGACGGCGGGCGGCCCGGGCCTGGACAACAGCCAGGCCGACACGAACACCGGTCCGGAAAACACCCTACGAAATCCCACCGGAGAACCAGTCGGAAAATCCCCCGATAACCGCTCCCATAACCGTCCGGAGAACCGGCTCATAAACCACCGGGAAAACCCCCGGACACCCGCCACCGAACACCCCCGAATTCCACGGGCACCCGACCCTCCACCTCACAGGCCTGACATGCTCACATCAAATACTGAAAGTAACCAAAACCAGGCCCCGACGCGCCACCACCCCCGCCTGGACACCCCCGGTCCCACCCATCGGGCAGTACCGAGAAAAGCCTAAAACACCCAAAACGACACCCGAACCAGGAAAAGGTCACACCCTGCTCCCGTGACGGACACAGCCGACCCACCGACGGCCAGTACCGTCGGCGCAGGACCCACCCCATGGAGTGCCGACGTGCCCCGCTACCTGCCCGACCCGTCCGTCCCCACCGTCAACCCGGACCAGGCCGTCCTGGCGGCCCTGCGCGCCGCCGACCAGGCCCACGCCGCCCTACTGGCCGTCGCCTACCCTCCCAACGCCTCCCACCCCGGATGGCTCGTCACCGGAATCGACCCCGCCACCGGCGACATCGCCTTCCGCTTCGACACCGGCACCGCCGGGTGGGACCAGCCGGCCGTCGAGGCGCAGCTCCGCCACCGCGCCTACACCTCCATGGCCGGCCTGCTCCGCGAGGACTGGACGCCCCTGCCCGACGGCGCCGGGCGCAGCACCCACCTTCTGGACGCCCGGCCCCGAGGCGACGCCGACACCTGGTAGACCCGGCACACCCCCGGGACCGCGCCGCCGGGACGCAATCCGCCTCGGCGGTGCGGAAGCGGTGCCGAGGCCGCCGTCGTCCCTCACATGGCGTTGCGGATGTCGCCGAGCTCGGAGCCGATGCGGTCGATGTCGTAGCCCGTTTCCAGGACCGCCTCGGTCAACGCGAGCAGCGCCAGCGTGATCGCCCTGTGCCCGGGATCGGCGACCTCCCCGATCGCGGTCTTGGCCTCCTGCGCGTAGTACTTGGCCCACTCCAGGTGCTTGTCCTTCGGCACGGCTTCCCCTTCACTCCGGTCGGTTCGTGGCACGACGGTAGGGGCGGGCACGGGCCGCGGGGACCGGTTCGCCGGAATCCGGGACGAATCCGCCTCAGCCGAGCTGTCGTTGGACATGAAAACGTCAACGGGTTGGACACCCGGGAAGGCCTGCCACACCGCTGTCATCCATGGCCAAACCCACTGACGTTCCGTGTCCAACCCCGGGACATCACCACGTCCAACGGCAGTCGCCTGGCACCGCGCGCAGCGCTGTTCCAGCCGGCCGCAGGCCACCCGACCCGACAGCGCACCACCCCCGCCTCCACCACCAGGAGAACAGGGCGCGCAGGAAGGGTTGTCGGAATTTCCGGGGACCTTGGTGGGCCCGCTGACCTGCGCAGATGCCGCCAGCCACCCGAGGCAGGGGTGCTGGCATCAGGAGCTACATCAGGAGGTGCAGCAGGGGCTACATCGGGAGCTGCATCAGGAGCCGCCGCAAGAGGCCCTGGACGGGCCGTTTCCGGGCCGCACGGACGCCGGGCCACACTCCCGGGGGCCGGACAGTGCGTCAGGGCGCGGGGGCCGCTCCGGGGGCCGTCCAGGGGGTTCGGCTTCCCCTGGAGGGCCGGAAGTGTCAGCCGGTGGTGATGCGAGCGAGGGTGTCCTGGAGATGGCGGACGGCGGCCTCGGCCTGGGTGTACTGCTCGGGACTCGCGGGGACGGTGCCGAAGGTGCTGCCGTGATCGGCGTCCAGGGCGCGCCAGCGCAGGACGGGTTCGAGCGCCGCGATGGCTCCGGAGAGGAACCAGGCCAGGCGTCCGTGGGTGCGGGCAAGGACGATGGCAAGGACAGCGAGCACCTCCCGCAGATGCTCCAGCCGGTCCTTCTCGGACAGCAGTTCCTGGGTGTCCGGCGCACCGACGGCTTCCCGCAGCCCGGCCTCGGCCTGGAGCGCGAGGCTCCGGTCGCCGGGGCTCAGGTCCCATACCCCGTCGCGGATCTGCTGCTCGGCTTCGTCGGCAAGGCTCGCGACCGTCGTCTGCATATTCACTGCCTCACCGTAGTGGTGCGCCCCCGACCCGGCACAGCCCGAGGTGCGTCCGGCCTGCGCCGGGCGCTCACCAACCATCACGGCTCCGCAGGGTGGGGACCCCCTGCCGTCCGGACGACACGCACCAACGCACCACCCACCACCAGCAACCAGGGCAGAGGGATGGACCAGAGGGGGTACGTCTGATTTTCCGGCCGCCCGGAAACCCGCTCTGAGCTGCGGAAACGCGCGACACCGGCCGGACGCGAGGGGGTACCTACGGTGGTACCTACGCACGTACCTGCGGTGGTACCCACGGTGGTACCTGCGGTGGCACCTACGTGCTACCGCCGCGGCGCCGGGAACAGTCGGCTCGCCGCTGGGACCGGGCCCGTAACCGGGCCGGCGGGCCGGGGGTCGGACCCGTCATGACGAACCTCCCGCGCCTGGCCGCTGTCCCGACCACCACCGCCCCCGCTCACGACGCCGACGCCGAGCCGGCGGTGTCGCTCTTCGCCGCCGAACGAGCGGCCTTCGCCGCCCACCACGCCGCCCAGGCCCAGCGCGACCTGGAACAGCAGGCCGAGGACGAGGCATGGGAGGAGCAGCGGCGCGCCGAGACGGCGGCGGCGCTGCGGACGGCGGGGCGTGCGGCGGCGGAGGCCGCCGGGTGGGTGGTGGAGCTGGCCGTGCGGACCGGTGATCCGGTGCTGGGCGAGTTCGCCGAGGCCGTTCTGGTGTGTGGGCGGGACCTCGCCCCCGAGGACGGTGAAGAGGGCGGCGTGCCCCCGCGGGCCACCCGGGTGCTCGACGGGTCGGTGCCGCTCGACGACCGGCTCACCGTCCAGGAGAGCCTGCTCCTGGCGGCGGTCGGGGCGGTGGGCCCGTTGCTGCTCGTCCTCGCGGGCGGCCTGGCGAAGGTCGTAGGCGGCCCGGTTGTCCGGGTTCTCCAGCGCCTCGATGAGGGAGTGCCGGCCCGAGCGGCCGAAGCGCCACCACACCGGCCCGAGCGGCCCGTGCTCGGCCAGCAGCTGAAGGGTGGTCGCGACGATGGGCACGGCGTCCTCGTACTCGCACCACCCGTCGTCGTTGTAGTCGCGGACCTCCCGGCACCACCGGCCGCGCCAGCAGTCGGCGGACAGGTCCGCGACGGCCTGCTGCCGGCCCTCCAGCGCGACCGGTCCGGCGTCGGTGACGACCAGCGCGACCGGCGGGTACCCGGGCCGGGCGTGGGGGCCGGGCCAGGTTCAACGACGCAAGCAGTCCGGCTGCTGGTGGAGCCACGCCCTGGCGGCCGCCAGCACCCGGTCCCGATCGCCGCCCACGGCAGCGGTGGGGTCGTTGTCCACCTCTTCGTCAGGCCTGATCGGACCGTTGTACGTGCGGCCGGCGCGGTCGACGTCATCGGCGGTGGTGAGGACCAGGGCCGCTCCGTCGGACAGGTGGTACACCCCGTTCCCGGTGGGAACACCGTAGGTCGGCTCACCGAAGAAACGGGTGTCGGCACGGCCACGAAAGGCGACCGCGACCGCCTCACCGGAACTGCCGGTCCGGTGGCTGATCAACACGGCGACAGGCGGGGCACTGCGGGCGAGCGGTTCACCGTCCGTCCAGCCCACGGGCTCGCCGTCCGCGTACGCGTTGCCGTGCTGAATCGACCACGTCGAGCGGTTGCCGTCGGCGTCCACGAAGCCCCCCACCGGCCCGTCGCCCAGCACCGGCCCCAACACTGCCAGCATCGGCCACAGGTTTCCCCCGCGATCGTCGCGCAGGTCCACGATCCAGCCGCAGGCGCCGGCCCCGCCTGCCGTCGCGACTGCCGCCCGGCCCTGTCGCACGTACGCGTCGTAGGTCTGCCGGGTCCCCTGGACCTGCGGCAGCGAGACGTAGCCGAGGCCGTCCTCCAGCGCGCGGCCCGTCAGGCCCTCGAACGACAACGCGGTGGTTTCGTATCTCGCCCCGGCCTGTTGCGGATTGAGGAAGAAGCTGTGGCCGTCGCCCAGGGAGTTCAGCGCCAGGGCGATGACCCCGTAGGTGTCGGCCGCCGTCCGCGCGCCGTGCGCCTGCTCCAGCGCCCGCCGTCGCAGCTGGGCCCAGTTCACCTCGTGGCGCTGGACGGAGTGGTGTTCCATCAGGTCCAGCGCCGTCGTCAGGTAGGTCCGGGCGGCATGCGACACGCCGTCGTCCGGGCCCTGCGACAACCCGCTCGCGGACCCGGCCACCGGCAACAGGACTCCCACAGCCGCCACCAGGGCAGCCAGGCGCAGCGAACGTTTCCGTGCCATGTGTTCCCCCCAGTGTTACCCCAAGGCGTCGCGGGGCGTGCACCACTGTAGGACCGCCCGGCACCACCGGCACCGTGCTCTGCGCCACCGCTAACCACAACGTCCCGACCATCCCGCGGCCGTACTGGCGCGCTCCGGTCCCTCACCCGGCCCTCGCCAGGAACGTCACCCGCACGTGTCCCTGACCGCGCCAGGTTGAACCGCGCACAGTGAGCGGAACCGGGGCGGACGTTCTCACCGGCCGCTGACCTGCACCAACACCCGAAACTCACCGGGCAGCGCCCGAAACTCACCGGCGGGTGGCCGCCCGGGGCAGGTAAAGCAGGAGGTCCATGCGGTCGCCGTCGGTGAGCGCGTGGAGGCCGGCTCAGTCGAGGGCGGTGTCGAGGGCTGGGTGACAGTACCGGCGAGGCGGCGGTGGGCGGCGGCGGTGGTCTGGCGGGACCGGTGGGCTGCCTCGCGGGCGCAGGCCGCGACGGATCGTCCGGGGTGGAGACCAGGGCGGCCACCTGCTCGCGCTTCGTCGGGACGGGCAGCACCAGCGGGCCCAACTCCTCGACGGCGCGGTTCCGTTCGCACCGCGGGCACTCCAGCCGATCCGGGCCGGCCTTCTCCCGCAGCTCCAGCTTCGAGCCCTCCTTCCCCCCGACCGAGCCCCGGCACGTCCAGCACGGGCGCAGCGCGGCGTTCGCCACCCGGGCTGGACGGAGGGGCAGTTCCCCTTGAGAGATCGGTGGAGGACTGCGCTAAGCCTTGGGAGAGGCCATCGCCCCGCGCGCGATGCGGGCGCGGCCCTCGGCTGGCAGGACGACGAGGTACTGCCGGTCGGCGTCCTCGACGCGGGCCAGCGTGATGGAGGTGCCTCCCGCCGCGAGCGCCTCGGCGGCCGGGCCGGCCTCCTCCGTCATCTCGTCGATCCGCGAGTAGGAGCGGGTGAGGCCTTTCGCCGGGCCGGTGATCCAGATCGCGATCCGCGCACCCCGGCGCAGCGCGGCGAGCAGGTCCGTGCGCAGCGGCCCGTCGTCGGCCTCTTGGAGGAGCAGGTCGTGCAGGCGTTCCTGCCCGCACGGCCGGGACGGCGCCCCCTCGGCCAGCACCCGGCACTTGCGGCACGAGGCCAGAGCCCGCGGCTGGAAGTGGTGCAGGAAGATCTTCAGGTACCGGCCGCGGATCCCGCACAGGGTACGCCCCGCTCCCCCGGCGTGCTCGACCCCCGGTACGCCTTCGACCTCGGCCGCGGGGAACTCGGCCGGCTCGCGCGCGGTCGCGAAGGACCACTCCCCGCCCGAGGCGTCGATATCGGGTTTGTCGATCATGCGAGGCATGATGCCACCCACCCCTGGGAATCCACCGCCCGTGTAAGAAACGGGATCCACCCGGCATCAGTCGATCTCGTCGCGCTCAGACCATGCTGCTCATCCTCGCGGACGGCCTGGCGCAGGTCGTAGGCGGCCCGGTTGTCCGGGTTCTCCAGCGCGTCGAGCAGGGAGTGCCGGCCGGGGCGGCGGTAGCGCCACCAGACGGGGCCGAGGGGGCCGCGGGTGGCCAGCGGCTCCAGGGTGGTCGCGACGATGGGCACGGCGTCGTCGTACTCGCGCCACCCGTCGCCATCGTTGTCGTCGTGGGTCACGGTCCACCCGGTGCCGCGCCAGCACTCGGCCGACAGGACCGCGACAGTGCGCTTGCGGCTGGCGGGTTCAGTGTTTACGCAGAAGTGACAGCACCGGGACCAGGCGGAGAGCCTGGCCCGCCGTGCACCGCGAGTGCCACGTAGATCCTGCGGGGAACCCGCGCAAGTGGCGCTTAGGCAATGGAGTGGATGCCCATGGCGAGCAGGACGACGGCCGTGGCTCTCGTGCCCCAGTACCGCGGCCGCGGGTCGCGTAGTGCCTGCGTTGTCCGGCCGAGCAGGACGGTCCATGCCAGCAGCCAGCTGGCTACGAGCAGTGCGTGGGCGCTGGCGAGGGTGAGGATCGGGCCGGCGAGCGGCTGGTGCGGGTCCAGGAACTGTGGGACGACGGTGAGGTAGATCGAGGCCGCCTTGGGGTTGAGGACGTTGGCCAGCAGCGCCTGGAGGAGGGCGGGTCCGGGTCGTCGGGAGGCTGCCCGGTCGGGCCGGTCGGCGGCCGGACCGGCCCGGGCGGACCGCCAGGTCCATACGCCGAGACCGATGAGGTAGGCGGCGCCGCCGAGCCGGACGGCGGTGAAGGCCCAGGCGGAGTGCACGGCCATGGTGGCCAGCCCGGCGATGGCGAGGGTGGCGTGCACGTACAGGCCGCCGGCGGTGCCGAGGATGACGGGCAGCGCTTGGCGGCGGCCCTGTTCGGTGACCTGCTGGATCAGCAGGGCCAGGCTGGCGCCGGGGGTGGCGATCATCGGGAAGACCGACGTCAGGAATCCGGCGACGGCATACGGGTGCACCACGGTGTCCGCGCGGGGAGTCAGAGCACGACGCGGAAGTGCGTGGTGAGGCGGCCCGCGTCGTCCAGGACGTGGAAGGCGAGCGCGGGCGGCTGGTCGCGGTCGGCGGGCCGGTCTCCCTCCCAGGGCATCCGCAGGGTCCAGGTGACGGCCGGTCCGACGATCAGCGGGCGGCCCGCGAAGGTGGACGAGGCGGCGGTGTGCGCGTGCCCGGTGATCACCGCGGCGGCCTGTGGATGCGAGTCGAGCACGGCGGCGAGGCGTTCCGGCTGCCGGAGCATGCCGGAGTCGGGCAGGGGGTGATGGAGCGCCACCGGCGGCTGGTGGAAGGCGACCAGGGCCGGGGTGGTCGACGGCAGGGCGGTGAGGGTGGTGTCGATCCAGTCGAGCGTCTGCTGCTCCAACAGCCCTTCGTCACGGCCCGGGATGGTGGAGTCGCACATCAGGACCGCCGTGCCGGCGATGTGGTGGAGCCGGTTGATCGGATGCTCGCCGGGTGCCTCGCCGAGCAGGGTCTTGCGGTAGGCCGGGCGCACGTCGTGGTTGCCGGGGCAGGTGAGCACGGGGAACGGCGCGGACAGCAGCCGGGCCGCCTCCTCGTATTCGCTCTGCGCGCCGTGGTCGGCGATGTCGCCGGTGACCAGGAGTGCGTCGATCGGGCGCGGCAGGTTGCGCAGGTAATCCATGACCCGCGTGGCCCGCTCGGTCGCCCGTTCGCTGCCGTCCAGGTGCAGGTCGCTGATCTGGGCGAGCAGGACTGTCATTGATCTGTCTCCTTCGCTTGCCCGGTCACGCTTCCGCTCGGGGCAGGGTGGGGTCCGACCAGGACAACTAATGGTTAGTTCTCACTTTGGCGTTAGTGACCTTAGGGTAGGGACGTGCAGGTGATCAAGAGGATGTGATCAAGTAGGACTCGATCGGCCGGTGGAGAGGAGAAGCGGCATGGAGCGCTGTCTTGCCCTGGAGTTGGTGAGCACCATCCGCCACGACGGCAACGGAGGCGTCCTCGACGACCTGACCACGTCCGAGCAGACGGCTGCCTGGCTGGCGGAGCACAGCGAAACGGTGGCCGACACGACGGCGCGGCTCATCGTGGACGAGCAGCTGCACGACGAGATCATCGCGCTGCGCCGGGCCGCCCGAGCCCTGTTCGCCCGGGCGGTCAGCCCGGCTCCGCCGAGCCCGGCGGATGCGCGCCGACTCATGCCGGTCACCGAGGCGCTCGAGCTGCTGAACGCGCTGGCCGCGGCCGAGCCGGTCGTCCCGCAGCTGGACTGGCCGGGCGACGGCGAGCCCACCGTCCGACTGGCCCCCTCGGCGGTCGACTCGCGGACCCGGCTGGTCGCCGGACTGGCACGGGACGTGATCGACTTCCTGACCGGCCCGCACCGGGCGCAACTGCGGGCCTGTACGGCCCCTCGATGCGTCCGGTACTTCCTGAAGACCCACGGCCGGCAGGAATGGTGCAAACCCTCCTGCGGCAACCGGGCCCGGGTCGCCCGCCACTACGGGCGGCAACGCGCGGCCACGAGCACGTAAGGGTCCTGCTCGGCCAGCGCGGGGTCGGTGCTCTTCACCTTGATGCGGAACAGCTCGCGGTAAGCGGTGAACGTCGCAGCCACCCGCTCCGGCGCCCTGATCTCCGGGGCCCGCCCCACGCCGTCCGGGCGAACCTTGCGGCGGCCGCCCGGCAGCAGGAACTCCACCCCGGCCGCCCAGTCGGTCACGGTGCCGATCCCGCCCGCGGCTTCGGGCGCGGTGCTGCCGAGGACGAACGCGGTGATCGTCTCGTTGACCGCCATCGCGTGCCGGGCGCCGGAGCGGCCTGCGCCCCGGGCCGTTGAGCCCATGTCGGAGCGGGGAAGGCCGAGCACCTGCCCGGCCGCCTCCAGTCCGGCCGTTCCCTCCAGCCGCCAGATCTTGTGCCGGTCCCGGGTGTTGCCGTCGGAGGCGACCAGGCCGTGCAGCGCGAGATCGCGCAGCGCCTGCCGGATCACGGTGTTCGACGCCGCCTGCGGGCGCAGCAGCCGCTGGAGCTGATCAACGGTGGCGACCTTGAGGACACCCAGCGCGCCGAGGACATCAAGCCCGCAGCGCGGTGGTCGAGCCGTTCGGGTTGGCGGCGCCGCGCCGATACGCGGTCCGACCCGGCCGGGACGGCCCGGCGAGTTCGACGGCGTCGGCCTGGTCGTCGTTGTCGTCGGGCTGGGCGAGGCTCTGACGGGTGCTCACGGGCCTCTCCCGGTGGTCGCGGTCGGGCGTGCCTTCGAGGGATATCCGGCGCTCCCGACAGCCGCCAAGCCCGTTGTCGGCCCGCGCGCCGCGCCCTCTCCAACCATCCTGATTCCGGCCCCGCCGCCCCCGACCAGCGAGCGCCCGGCACCAGCCGGACGCGAGAAAAGGAAAAGCCCACCGCAGGTGCAACAACCCGAACCGACCAACCGACAACGCCACAACCACAAACCAAAAGCAGAAAGACGAGAGAAGAGGGTTGTCAGAATGCGGCGGCGGCCGGGATTCGGGCGCTGAGCTGGGCGGGTTCGCCTCTCGGGCCCGAGGTGGCCGGTAGGGGCAGCGGAGGGGGAAACGGCAGGGGGAACGGAAGCACTCCGGCAAACTAACCAGGCCCACCAAGGTATCGGTGAGTTTCCTTGATAAGCCGTCAAGGAAACTCACCGGGCAACCTTGATGGTCATCCCAGCAGGTCAGAGACGTGCCAGCCGGGCCACCGAGGGCCCCGAGGTCGGGACCGATTGGCGGACGGGATTACGGACCGCATTTCGGACCGATTAGAACGCAGGATACCTTGGTACCGGAAGTTGCCGAATCGTTATGGACTACCAACCTTGATCGCGAGAGATCCGGTGAGTTTCGTGGGGTTCCATTCTCCGAGCACGGGATAAGCCCGCGCTCGGGAATGAGGAAGCACATTCGTGCACGGGGATCTGGAGACCGACCACGACGTCTTGGTCACGCTTCATCGCTTCACGCTCGCGACCGCCGAGCAGCTCCACCAGCTGCACGGCGGCACCGCAGGGACCAAGCAGACCCAGAAGCGTCTGACCCGCCTGCACACCGACGGCCTGGCCGACTTCGTGACCCTGCCCCAGGCCGGCCGGGCGAAGGCCTGGCACCTCACCGCCCAGGGCGCGGCGGTGGCGGCCACCTTCCCCGAGGCCCGCCGCACGGACGCCCAGACACTGGACGGCGAGCAGTTGGCCGTCCGGCACGGTCGCGAGCACCTGCTCGACGTCGGCCGGATCCACGCCGCCTTCGTGGTCGACGCCCGCCGGCGCGGCGAGGACTGCGGCCCGCTCGACCTCCGCCCCGCCCCCGAGCTGCCGGTCGGCGCAGCGGCGTACCGGTCCGCCGCCGAGCTCACGTACACGACGGGCACCGGCGAGGAGCGGCACCGGCTGCGGGCGTTCGTCGAACGGCACCGCCCCGGGGTCGGCGCCGAGGAGACCGCGGCGCAGCTGGCGGCCTGCGCCGCCGTGTGGGAGCAGGCCGGGCCGGGCGGCCGGGGCCGGGCGTGGGAGCGGCGCTGGCGCTGCTTCCCGCGGCTGCTGGTGGTCCTGGTCGGCACGGCGGCCGCCGGGGTGCGCGGCGCGGTGGCGGACCTGCGGCTGGCCGCCGAGGAGAACCCGGTCGTCGCCGAGATGCTGGCCGCCGTCCCGGCCGACGCCGCCCGGATCGAGGACCTGGTCCAGCGCGGCCCGTCCGCACCCGTCTGGCATCCGCTCAGCAGCGGCGGGCGGGCGTGCGGGTGGACGGAGCTGTAGACGGCGAGTGAGAGCCGCGGGTGGCCTGTCGCTCAGTCGAGGTCAGCGGATGCCAGGGCCACGGCGAGCACCAGGTACGGGACGGCTGCCAGGCACCGCTCGGCCATCATGCTCGGATCCGGCGCCGTGCCTGCCTCGTTCAGCGCCAGCAGCCCGGCACCGATGGCCGCATCGACCACCGGCAGCCACACCACCGGCGCCTGGTCGGGGTCGTCCTGCTCGACCGCCGCGACAGCCGCCGCCAGGTGGTCGGGCAGGTGGGCAACATAGACCAGGTGCCGGCGGAGGTGGGGCCGGGGCCGTTGCCATCGCCAGGCGAGGCCTTCTCCTGGCGGTTGGTCGAGTGCCCGGTACCTGGTCGCCGTCGTGGTGCCCCTGGCCGGGTCGGGATGGTCCGGTCCGGGTGGGCGGCTTCCTGATGGCGGTGTTACGACCCAGCTCCGCGTATCCCGGCTGATACTTCGAGTCGTGGTCGGCCCCTGCACCCCACCGCACAGTGTCTTCGAAGTGCACCAGCCTCAACCAGGCCTCTGGCCTCCTCTGACATCCGGGTCTCCGCGTTCACCCTTAAGGGTGGTGCTTGAGCTGTAGCCATGCCTGGGCACTGCAGCCTCACTAGAATTGCCACAGCGCCGGAAAGCTATAGGCACCCGTCTCCTACTCCCCGACCGGATGTCAAGGGAACTCCACTGACACACCGAAACGGGTGGGCCAGTGTGCTCTCCCCTCCGTGGGAAGATCGAGGAGATCGGGGTGGAATTGATCGAGTGGACCAGCGAGCGGGGCAGGAGCGAGGAAAGTCGGCATCTCGGCGCCTCAGTCACCACTCCCCCTCGCGAGGGCATTGCGGGCAGGTGCCGGTCCCACCGGACGCATGACACTTACCGATTCCCGGAGATGGCGCTGCTTTCCCTGCGGAGCGCCACGTCGGCACACCGAATGTGTAGACCCGCGTCAGGGCAACGGCGTCGGAACGCTGTCCCGTGAGCAGGGAAGCCGGATTTTCACTTTGCATGGTGGAAGTTCACGCCGTTCGGTAGCCCTTCCCCGGCCCCGGGCCTGAATCGAAAACCCACGAGGAGTCATAATGCAGACTTGGAAGAAATGCGGACTTCAGACCGTCATCGCCGTCAGCGGCCTGCTGACGCTCGGCACTGGTGTCGCGTTCGCCGACAGTGTCCAACACCATGCGGGGCCGCTGATGGCCGACGCCGCACCGGTGGTGCCCTCGGCTGAAGGGGCCACTGCCGTCCAGGTCCCCACCGGTGACGGGGCCGGCCGGACGCGCGGCACTTCCACAGCACCCGATGGCCCGCCCGCGAAGAGCAACGCGCCGGCTCACCGCGATCGAGGTCCGGTCTCAAGCAACACGCAGACCGCCCCTACGGCAGCAGCTGCTCAGGTATACGGCTACACCGCGGGCCTTGTGGGCAACACCGTCTCAGACTCCGCCAACGACGTTACGGCCCCCGGAAGGGGTGAGCCAGTCACCCCGGCAACCATGGGCCTAAACAATCCGTTCGCGGACGGTGCCACGCTTGTCGGCGGGGGATCCTCGGATGAGTGAAGGCCTTCTGGGGCGGTGTGGATGACGACAGCCGCATCACGCCCGAAAAGGCCCTATGTGACACCGTAACGCACCACTGTGTAACGGGAGCTCTACACCCGGGCCTGGTGCGTGGTGGCGTTCGGTGGAGCGCCGTAGCGGTCCGCCGAACGCCACCAGACTTCCACCGAGGGCAAACACGGGGCGAACCGCGAGCACGCTCTCGGCGAGAGCGCGGTCGGAACGATCTTTCCAGCAGCACGCACCGAAGTCAGCACCGGCCGCCCACGACACACCGAGCGGCGGATCGTCAGGGACCGCTTCGCGCTCGGCCGGCACCGGGCCCACAACTGTGGCCTGCTCCACCTCGACAAGGCGACCATCCATCTGCCCTGCTATCGCCTCGCTCGCTTTACCCATCTCGACCGAGCCCTCGCCTGGCCGGTCCGCCCCTCACGGACACCCCGCAGAGGGCCGGTTGTCCCCATCGGCATCAAGGGGCTCAGCACCTCCTCCGACCGCGGGACCACGAGGCGCCGACCGCCAGCGGCTCCGGAGCACCAACCGGCGCCCGAACAACGCCCTGGACGACCGCACCCCCGACTCACAGCACGATCCCCGTAGGACACGAAGACCCGCCAGCAGGCCCTGAACCTGCGCCAAGGACGCCTCCCGCGGGCCCGGGACCACTGTCCAACGAGTACTCACTGACAACGACTCCTGCCACCACGGGCTCGGCCCCATGCCCTTCCGGCCGCAGGCTCCACAAATCGGCGCACCAAATCCCACCGGCTCCGGGCACGTCCGCCGCATCCTGGCCGGTACCGAGCGACACGACGAGTTCCTGCGGATCCACGCCGAACTACCGAGCACGGGCGATCAGGGGAACCTCACACAGGACGAGCACGTGACACACCAGGTCGGCTTCCGAAGCGCCAGCCCGCCGCCCTGGACCTGTTCGCGCATGCCTTCGCCACGCCGACACCTCGGACCGTCCGGGAGTCGCCGGCAGCTCACCGACCCGGCCGACACGCTCCCCACCGGCATGACAGAGAAGGAATCAAGCCAGACAGGGGTGGCACCGGATCGTACGACGCCACCCCTGCGAAAGACTTGTACGAGGCCCGGAAAACCTCGAGCGTCTCACCGCCCAGGCAACCTCACCGACGCCAACCTCACGCCGCCCGCGTTCACCGACGGCGCGCGACGTCGGCACGCGCTCTACGTGCCCCCTTGTCGTCAGGTCGGTTCATCCACCCGCGCGACAATAGGTGGCGAGCTTGTTGTCATCGCTCTTCACAGGCACAGACGCCGCGACATCGACCGCCGGCGGCGCCGCATCCGGGTCATCGGGACCGAGAGGGGTGGCAGGCTGGACGCAGTCGGCCTTGGGACGAACGACCTGCGGCGCCAAAGCGCTGTTGGGGTCACTGGTCATGTCGCCAGGCGTGACGAGCTTGTTGCCATCGCTCCTCACAGGCACAGACGCCGCGACATCGACCGCCGGCGGCGCCGCATCCGGGTCGACGTCGGCGGACGCACTACCGGTGCCCAGCAGGAACAGTCCAGCCGTGAGCGATACCACTCGGATTCCGCGCTTCATCCTGAACGACGTCAGGGACATTTTCTTCATTTCGAGGAAAGCCTTCCAAGAGTTCGAGGATCGCAACGGCCCGGACGGCTCGTACGCCGATCGGCCGTGATCAGGTCGACCGGAAATGCGAGAAGACGGCGCTTCTACGGACCCGTAAGGTTCAGATAAAGAGGTCCGCGACGAGAAGCCAACCAACAGCTGCTCCTTGCAGGATGCCTCGTCTGCATAGAACGCATTCCAGGGCCGCCCACTCGCCCGGGAGTCTCCCGGGCGAGCAGATGCCCTGCCGATCCGGGCGTGGCGTTCACGGATTCGACGCTCCGCGCAGGAGACCCGCAGGCCCCGACGTCGGGGCCCAGGAACGCCAGAACTCCGCCCAAGCGGTCATCCAAAGCCGCACGACCGCCGTACACTTCCGCCTCGGCCACCGGGTGCCCCGAACGAACCCGTACTTAGGCGGCCTCCGCAGCCGGAGCGCGGAAGTGGTTCATCCAGGACGATCCGGCTCTCAGGAGCGGGTGATGTGGAACGTTCCCCCGCCGGCCTTGCCGTCGATGGCCGTGACCCGGGTGCCCACCGAGCAGGCGACGGAGTAGCTGGCAGCCGGCCCGCGCGGCGTGCTGAAGAAGATGCCGCCACGGCCGTCCGTGCTGACCACGATGGCCACGGGGGCTTCGACGGCAAGGTCGTCGGCGGAACCGCTGGAAAGCTCTGTGCGGACCTGGCCACTGAGGCCGATCGGCGTGACGGACATGGTGAAGGTGTTTCCGTCCTTGGCGTAGGTACCGGTGAACGGGGTGTCGAGAGCGAGGATCCCGACGTAGTCCGAGGTCGTTCCGCCACAGGCGTCGGCAATGGACGCGGAAGCCGGCGACGGCGCCATGGCCACCACCAAAGAAGCGACCGCGGCAGCGACAACGGTCGACACACGGAGCGAAGAACGCATCAGAACTCCTAAAGACGAGGAACGGACCTGAACGCAGAGGCTAATCAGCCGTCAATCATCGGTCACGGCGGCACGCGAGTCGAAAATCGACCTTCCCGCGGCAGCGGGTCAAAAACGCCTACCTCTACAGGCTCGCCAAGCAAGAAGAATTTCGATGCAAAAGCGACGCATTAACCCGGGGCCTCGCCCGGGCCTACCAGGGAGCTGGGAGCTGACGGCCGGTTCACGTCATCCACCAAGTCCTCGGCCCGGCGAAAGCGAAACCCTTTCCTCCCGGACGAAGGCGGTCAGAGTGTCGGTGCAGCCGGGGCGAGTGGTGAGCGGGGCGAGCGCGGCGAGGACGACGAGGACGGCGTCGTCAGCCCGGCGCCGTGCGGCTGCGGGCCGGCCACAAGGCCGTGGAACAGCTCCAATGCCGCCTCCACACGCCGCCGGCCGCTGCCCGCCTACCGCGCCCGACCGCACCCGTGCCAGCCTCTACGACCACACCGTGCGCCTGACCGGCCCCGCACCACCGGCCTGCTGTGCGGGTTCAACGCGGCCGCCACCAGGTAGTGGCGGCCGGTGGGCGGTCAGCGCCTCCACGGCTTCGGGGCAGGATCGGGCGGCGCTGCGGGGGTGAGCGACTGGTCGGCGCAGCGGCTGATCTGGTGGTTGCGTAGGCCGCACCCCCCGGGGCCGCGGTCGAAGGCGACGACGTACGGGAACGGGGTCGGGTAGCGGCGGACTCGGGTGATGACGCCGAGGGTCCCGGCCGGGACATATACGCGGACGCGGGAGTCTTCCTCCCAGTACTCCTCGGCCTCCAGGTCCTCGTCGATCCACGACGCGCGCACCGGTTTCAGCAGCTCGACCCTGTCCCCATCCTTCAGGCGCACGTGGCTGGTGAGGACTTGGGCCTGGTAGCGGAGCAGCTGCACGAACGCCTGCTCCCGCTCGGCCGGGTCGGCCAGGGCGCCGGGATCCAGCGCCAGCATCCGCGGGGAACTGGGTGCGCTCGTACCGGTGGAGGCCGGGGAGCGCTGGGCACCCGGCCGGGCCGCTGTCGGCGCCAGGGTGGTTGGGGTGGTGGTGTCGGTCATCGCGCGGTGGCCCCGTCGCCGCCCGCGCCGAACAGGTCTTCCACCGTGTCAAGGTCGAGACCGGCGGCGACATCGGTCAGATACTCCCGCTGCTCGCCGGTGAGGCCGAGTTCGGGATCGTCGGCCAGCCGGACGAGCGCTGCGGCTACCAGGCCGGGCGCGGCGGTGGCGAGGGCGTTGTGGAGTGCCTCTTGGCAGGCCTCGGGGGTGCAGGCGTCCTGGTAGTGGAGGGCGATCTCGAAGGCGTCGTGTGCTCGTTGGGCCAGGGCGTGGTAGGCGGGGTCGTCGAGGGGATCGGTGCGGTGGTCGCCGAGCATCGGCACAGGACGGGGGGTCATGAGAGCTGCGTCCCTTCGGGGTGTTGGGAAGGAGGTTGGGGAGCGGGCGGCCGTCCCGGCCCGAGGCGGGGCCGGGACGGCGGGATCGGTGTCGTGTGGGTCAGCCGCTGACGGTTTCGGCGTGCCGGGTGAGTGCGTCCAGGAGCGCGGTCTGCTGCTCGGTCAGCTTGCCCTCGGCGCGGGCCTTGTCCTGCTTGCGCAGCCAGGTGCCGGGGCGGAAGGTCGGGTCGTCGCCCAGGCCGGTGCGGTTGGCGGGGCCGTCGAGGGTTCCGCCGGCGGCGAGGTAGGCGAGCAGGCGGCGGTAGGAGCGGTTCCAGTCCGGCTCCAGGCGCCACAGCTCGTCCAGGCCGTCGAGCTTCGCCTCCTGGTCGGCGGTGAGGCCCGCGGCCTTGCGCTGGCGGCGCATCCACGCGCCCACCGCGTAGTCGTCCAGCTTCGCGGTCGCCGGGATGGCCAGGTGGCCGTGCTGGCGGTGGAACGCGGCGGCGTAGGCAGCCCCGCGTTCCCAGGCGTTGGCGTTCTTCGACCAGATCATGCCGAGCGCGTCCAGCTCCGAGACGCGGGCCGCATCCAGCAGGCCCTGGCCGTTCAGGTGGCGCTGGCGGGTGAGCCAGGAGATCAGCTCGGCATGCTTGCTCTTGTCGGTGGGGTCGAGGTGGCCGTGCTCCAGGTGGAACCGGGCGGCGACGGCGTGCATCCGCTGCCACTCGACCGCGCGCGGGTTGAACGCCCGCAGCTTCACCGTCTGCAGGATCGCGCCGGCGTGCCGCTTCGCGTCGATCCGCAGCCACTCCGCCGGCGACTCCACCGGCGCCGCCGGCTCGCCCTCCCCCACCCCGGCCGGCCCGACGCCCCGCCAGATCGGAATACCCCCAAACGCCGCCTTGCTTCCTCTCGTCGAAGTCCGACGCAGCGCGCCGTCGGGAAGCGCCAAAGGGCCGACCGCACCCGGAGTGCATCGGCGGAAGGGGGAATCATGACACCTGGCCCCGACACGGATGACTTGGTCAGCGTCTATCCCGAACTCGGGCGGGACGAAACGCTCCAGAGCATCCTGCACACGGCCGTTCACCGAGCTGGACACGGGCTGGACGTACTCCCCGAACGGGCGCCAGGGTGGTGGCGGTCCGGAGCCCGCGTAGACGGTGACAGCCGGACGACCAACGTTCACCTCGGCATCGCAGAGCGCGCCTTCATCGTGAACTTCTGGGAACGCGGCGTCACGATGGCCAAGGGCACAACGACCAGCTTGGACGCTGTCGTGTCGGCCATCGGAGCCTGGCAGTCCGGCGCCACCTTGGCACGTCTGAAGTCCGCCTGCCCGTTCGTCGACTACAGTCCGCTCGCCGAAGCCCACGAGCGCGGTGTCGCAGTCGAAGCCCAATGGACGAGCTATCGGCACACCACAGCACGGCACGTGGACCATGGACTCATCGAGGCTGCATACGCCCAGCCACAGCTGCGAGCCCTGTTCCCCTTCCACAGCCACCGGACCCTGAACTTCAGCCGCTGCACCGGGTTCCCCTACACCCACGACGTTCCAGTGATTACTCCCGTGGACGGGAAGTACCGCGTCACCTGGTGGAAGACCCGCTCGCCGCACGGACCGGCGGACATCGGAGAGACTGACAACCCGCGTGACGCCGTTGCCCTGGTCCTCGTCCACCTTCCCGCCAACTGCGGGCCAGCAGTCGCCGGCACTGCCAATGATCTTGACAAATAAGATTCCACATAATGATCTTGTTGTTGACGCCCCCGGTGCGGCCGTTGTGTCAGGGCATGGTGAGGGCATGGTCGACGCCGGCGCGGTCGCGCTCAAGACCGGTGGCGTAGGCGTGCAGGAACGGCAGATCCGCCGCCCGGACCCGTGTGATCCATCCGGTCAGCGGCTCGGCGTTGGCCGAGTTCGGGATCGTCGGCCAGCCGGACGAGCGCTGCGGCTACCAGGCCGGGCGCGGCGATGGCGTCGGCGGCCTGCTCGGCGGGCCCTGGGGCGGGCTGCGGGGCGTCGGGGCGGGTTGGTGGGGCGGGAGACGGCGGCGGGGGTGCCCAGGGCGGCTGTGGGCGGCCTGGACGGTGTTGGGGGCCGAGGGGCGGGCGGCCTTCGCCGGTCCTGGCCGCCGGCGCAGATAGCGGCCAGGGGCGGGCACCCTCAGGCACCGGGACGACCGTGACGCCGGCGGGAACGGGGCCGGAGTCCGCTTGACCCGAGCGCGGCAGCATCAGCTGCGGCCAGCATGCTCGACGGCTGGAGCAGTAGGCGGGGGCTCGGTGCCGGTCTCGACGGGACTGAACCGGCCGGAGGGCCGAACGGTCGAATCTGTTGGCGGGCTGTTCGTGGCCGACCGGCGTGGTTATGGGGCTGAGGTTATGAATTGGGACGCCTGATCCCTCACGCACACCGACCTCAGGAGAGACATGATGCGTTCCCTCGCGAGGGCTGGTCTCGGCATGGCCGCCGCGCTGCTCACTTCCCTCACCTCCACCCCGGTCGCGACCGCCGCGACGCACACCGAATCACCCGCTGCCCGGGACCGGGTCATCACGGTCATCGGCCACCTCGCGCAGCAGACATTCTTCCCCGTCAACCCCGGCGGCGCCCCGGCCCAGGGCGACCGGACCGTCTTCCGCTCGGTGCTCTTCGACCAGGACGGCAACCAGGTCGGCGAGACCGGCGGCACCTGCACCACCACCAGGGTCGAGAACGGCGGCGCGGAGGACTGCAACGTGACCTACACCCTCCACGGCGACCAGATCACCGCCCAAGGGTTCGTCTTCGGCTTCCTCAACCCGTGGCCGCCCCCGTCGTTCGACAACGCGATCACCGGCGGCACCGGGAACTTCGACCGGGCCAGGGGCACGATCCACGCCGACACGATCGCTCCGGGCACGAGGCGCTTTACGATCGACCTCGACCGATAACCGTCCTGCGGCTGACGCGAACGCCCAAGCCAGGCCGGCCTTCAGCGTCACCAGCCGACCGACGCATGGCCCTAGAGCAGGACCGGGCAGCTCCGAGGGAGCCTCGTCACCGGCCCGGGCCGCCACGTCCTCGGCCCACGCCCGGGCCCGCCGCTTCTGCTCCCACGGGCTGAGCTTGTGATCTATCCGGTGCGGCGTGGTTTGGTGCCGACCTTGTGATGGGTTGGTCGGCGGTAGGGCTCGCCGGTGGCCAGGAGCAGGCCCACGTCGTAGCGGTCAGCAGCGATGGGTGACCTGCAGCGGCTGCGGCACCGTCGCCCAGGCCCGCGGCGGCACCTGGGAGGAACCGTTGTGCGCGAAGTGCACCAACCCCGACCCCGATTTCTGGGGCCGCTGCCCCGTCTGCGCGACCACTTGGCAGCTCAGCCCCCGCCCCTGCCAGCGATGTGTCCTCGACCAGAAGGTCCGCGACCTCCTCGGCGACAGCGCCGGAGCCATCAGGCCCGGACTCGCGCCCTTCCATGAGGCGTTGACGAGCACCGAGCGCCCGGACGTCGCCCTGTCCTGGATCTCCCGCTCCAAGGCCCGGGACCGGCTGGAACGCATCGGCCGCGACGAGCGTCCCGTCACTCACGAGGTTCTCGGCGAACTCCCATCGGGCAAGGTGCTGGCTCACCTGCGCAGTGTCCTCGTTGCGACCGGCGCTCTGCCGCCGCGCGTCGAACGGCTCGTCGCCCTGGAGAAGTGGATCACCACGACGGTCCAAGCCCGCACGGACCCCGCCGAACGCCGGATCCTGCACGGATACGCGGTCCGGCACCACCTGCGTCGACTTCGCCGCCGTATCGGCGAACAGCACACCACCCAGCTCCAGGACCTCAACGTTCGCTGCCATGTCACTGCGGCCGACAACTTCCTCACCTGGCTCGCCGGTGAAGAACTCACCTTGGGCACCTGCACACAGCCCGACCTGGAACGCTGGATGACCGATCCCGCCTTCAGCTACCGCGACGAGACCGGCCACTTCATCCGCTGGTCCGTACAGCATCGCCATGCCCACGGTCTCACCTGCGGCGCCGTCCGCTGGACCGGCCCGCAGGGCACCATCGACAGCGAGAAACGCTGGGCGGACGCACGGCGCCTCCTCAACGACAACGCGCTGCCCACCGCGGACCGCATCGCTGGCCTGCTGCTGCCCTCTACGCGCAGAAGATCTCCGCCATCAGTCGGCTCACCGTCGACGACGTCGACATCACTGGCGAAACCGTCGGGATCACCTTCGGAACCTCGCCCGTCATCCTCCCTACCCCGCTGGCCACCCTGGTCCGCGAGCTCGTCGCGACCCGACACGGCAAGGCCAAGATCGGCACTCCGGACAACGTCCCTTGGCTCTTTCCTGGAGGACAACCCGGCCGTCCGCTCAGCGACAGCCAGCTCGGCATACGGCTTCACAAGATCGGCATCCGGCCCCAACAGGACCGCTCCACCGCCTTGTTCACCCTCGCCGCCGAACTGCCCGCCGCGATCCTCGCCCGGATGCTCGGCATCCACATCCAAGTCGCCGTCCAATGGCAGAAAGCGTCCGCCGGGGACTGGGCCGCCTACGCCGCAGACGTCAGCCGACGGAAAAACCGGCCCGACCCGAGCGGAAGTAGCACATGACTCCTCATGAACAGCACCTTTGGGTCTGGAGCCGGCCTTCAACGAAGCATCATGCTGAGAATCGCGTCCCGCCGCTGAAATGATCACCTCCCGGAAAACCTCCTCGTGTCGGGCGGGATCAGCCCGATATGGTCAGGCGCGGACTGGTCGAGCGTGGGATACGGGGGCGGCGATGGCGGGAATCCGGGTCGTGGCCTGTCTGCCCGCGGCTGCGCGGGATGACCTCGTCACGGCACTCGGACAGGCGATGGCACCGTTCGCGATGTACGTCAACCCGCAGTGGCGGTGTATCTGGGACTGGTGGGCGATCCGCGGAGGCAGTGACGGCAGCGGATTCTCGGCACGCCCCGGGTTCCACGACAGCACGCAGCTGATCCACGACGACCCGCGCAGCGACGGCACGCCACTTCCAAGCCTGCCCGGGATGTGCGCCGGCGGGCCACGGGGGCTGCTGGACTTGACCGACTTCCGCGCACTCTCGAAGCGGATGGCGACCGTCCGATCCCGAGCGGGTGATCCGTGGGATCTGTGGCACCGCCTCGCCCCCGAGCATCCGCCGATGCTGCCGTGGTCGACCAGACGCGCCGACTAACAGCGGACCCTTCAGTCCGCAGTGTCCCCGAGAAGCTTGGCCTCCATCGCGAGCAGGTCAGCCTCACTGACAAGCGGAGCAGTCCAGTCGTTGCTCCGGGCGTGCGCGATGAACCGCGGGTCGAGCGCGACATGATGGCGCTCGACATAGTGGGCCAGGTCCGAGTACCAGAGCCAGTGTCCGTCCGTCAGCAGGTGCAACCCGCCGATCACGGCATGTCGGGGCTCAGAACGTCGTGCACAAGCGTGGTCGTGGCGGCCAGGACCGTACCGGCGCGCAGGTACTCGACCAACTCGCGAGCGTGTGCCGGTTCCTGGGCGCGAACGGCGGACCGGAACGATGGTCCGTCCGGCCTGCCGTGCCCAAGCTCCCGGAACTCACCGACCAAAGGGAACGTCTCATCGATCACCCGCAGAGGGTAGAGCACGAAGACTGCACGATCGACTGAGATCTCAAACGCGGTCTCACACGATATGCCCGGCACCGCAGGTGCCGGGCATATCGCGCTCTAGACTCAGAATGGACGAGAGCGCACAGAACGGCTCGGCCACTGGCAGGCGGCGATCGGCGACCTCGCCCACGGCTCACCGCTGCCGCGCCGGACCGGCCGCTGCCGGGGTGGGGTGGCTCATGCCACGCCGCCCGAAGCCGCTACCACAGCCCCTTGCCCGCGGCGCCGAACGTCCGGCCGTGGTGATCCCACCGGTCCGCGCGCGGGAGAATGAGCCAGGTGACCAGCAGCCAGAGGCCCGTCCGCAGCCCACTCGGGGGTTCAGGCGCGAACCGGCCGTCTTCCAGCCTGTGCGGGCCTGGACGGTGCCGTGGAGCGGAGGTGAGCAGCGCTTCCCCTTCCCGCGCTCGGTGCGGCGCCGGGTTGGGGCCGGGCGTCGCCGCGTCGGGCCTACGGTGTCGCGGTCGGCTCAGCCGTCGCCGGCGACCGGCAGGCGTGTCGGGGAGACGGGCACGACCAGGACCGGGCGGCGGTCGGGCATCAGCT
Organism: Kitasatospora sp. NPDC053308; assembly: GCF_055585785.1. Taxonomy (NCBI): domain Bacteria; kingdom Bacillati; phylum Actinomycetota; class Actinomycetes; order Kitasatosporales; family Streptomycetaceae; genus Kitasatospora; species Kitasatospora sp. NPDC053308. The sequence continues at coordinate 24,118 of NZ_JBVJJY010000027.1, forward strand.
CCGGCCACGGGCAGGCCTCCGCCCCGGCGCTCGGCTCGGCAGGCGGTCACCGAGCGGCGTCGCGGCTGTGCCTGAGGTGGAACTCGACGGACCGGCACAGGCTCAGCGCGTCCTGCGGGTCGTCGGCCCGGTGGCTGAACCGGCGGATGAGTACCACCGAGTCGAGTGTGAAGTCCGCCCGGGCCAGCACGAACAGCAGGGTGAGCAGGGCGGCCCGGGCGTTGCCGTCGTTGAACGGGTGGAAGAAGCAGACATCCAGGTAGGCCCGGGCTGCTCTGGCGGCCAGCGAGGGCCGGCGGTCGGCGGCTTGCGCCAGACAGGCGTCGAAGCGGGTGCGGGTGTCGGGGCCGATCCCGTAGCGCTCCGCGCCGCCCTTGGCGAAGGCGGGTCCGGTGCGCAACTGCGGCGGCTCGGGCGTGCACAGTACGTGCTGTTGCCAGCTGCGCAGCAGCTCGAAGTCGAGCACGGCACCGCGCGCCGCGTCGGCCCGCACCAGCTCCAGTGCGGTGAGCAGGCCGGTGGCGCGCGCGGGGTCCACCGCGGCGTCGAAGGAACGGAAGTCCTGCGCCGCGCCGTCACGGGCGGCAGCTGTCGCCGGTCCGCTGTCCTCGCCGTCCGGCCACGGCACGCTCTCGCGTACCGCGAGCCAGCGCTCCAGGTGGTCCGGGAGCTCGCCCGGGTCCGGAGACCAGCGGGTGTCCTCGGTGCGTAGCGGGCCGACGAGCCGCTCAGCGACCTCCTCCGCCAGGACGGTGTCCGGCGCGGTCCAGCTCTTGAACCGGCCGCCGATTGCCTGGTGCACAAGTTGCTCGGCCACGTCGGGGGCGACACCCCAGTGGCTGAGGAACCAGCCCAGGACCTGTTCGCAGTGCCCGTACCAGCCGCTCTCGGCGCCTGTCCGGTCGGCCACGTGCAGGATCAGGTTGCGGGCGGTGCGCTCCCACAGGATCCGGTCCGCCCTCAGGGTCTCCGGGTCCAGGGGGTAGGCCTCGAACCACTGCGCGAGGCGCTCCAGCCACTCACGCCACTCGCACAGCGCTGCCACGACATGGTCGAGGGTCTGCTCCGCGGTGGTGATCGAGTGCGACCCGCAGCACCAGTTCCCGACCGGCCCGCCGTCGACGTCCCCCTCGCCGAGCGACCAGCGCCACCCCACCGCCCACCGGCCGTAGCGTTCCATCAGCGCGTACGTCATAGCGTCGGACCAGGGCCTGGCCACCTCCCAGGCCCAGTTGACTCGGGCCGGATCGAGGCTGGGGTCCAGCCGGGAGGGTACCCGCCACGCCGGGCCGAGGCTCTGGACCACCTGCGCCGCCGAAGCGGGGTCGAAAGGGTGGCCGACGGGGTCGACCTCGTCCCACGTCAGGCCTATGGGGTAGAGCGCATTGAACACCCGCTCAGGGTGCCACGGCGGCCAGGTGGGCCAGCAACGCCTTTTCCGCGCGTCGCGTGGGTCATGGGCCGCAGCTTGGTAGGCGGGATCGTCGAGGGAATCGGTCCAGTACAAGCTGATCAACCACTACCGCGCGGACCAGGCACCGGTCGCATCCCGGCTGACCGCGCTCGCCGAGACCAGACTCTGCGCCCCGGGCGTACCCGTCCCCCACCGATGAGGTCCTGGAACTCCTTCACCATGTCTGTACACGTGATCGACCGGCGGTGTCGTGCTCGGCGGGCACCAGGAACCGTCGTGCCGCAGCCACCGCGGCGTGCGGACCCGCGGCGCGGCTTCGCCGCGAGGACGCCGATGCCGTCCCGGGCCCTTCTCCTCCGTCCACTGCGTCCACGCCATGCCCTGCCCGACGACCAGCCGAGCCCAAACGGCACGCCCCCGGGGCACAGCGGCCGGCCTTCGCCGGGCGGCCCAGCAGTTCAGCCCACGATGCCACCTCGGGGCGGCGCAGCAGCAGGGCCCGGCGTTCGCGCTCGGTCATCCCGCCCCACACGCCATGCTCGACCCGTCTGTCCAACGCGTGTGCCAGGCACTCTGTGCGCACAGGGGCGGCCCGTGGATGCCGCCGTGCACGGCTTCTCAAGTGTCGGGGCCGGATCGCTCGGGCGGTGGCAGGGCGCTCAGGGCGTCGCGTAGCGCGGCCCTGGTGGCGACGCCGAGCTTCGGGAAGACCCGGTAGAGGTGTGAGCTGACGGTGCGTGGGGACAGGTGTGTCTGCTCGCCGATCTCCTTGTTGGTGAGTCCGCTGGCGGCGAGTTCGGCGATCCTGCGCTCCTGGGCGGTCAGGGACACCGGTGGTTGCGCCTGCGGGCCCCGGGGAAGGTTGCTCCGGCGCAGTTCGGCGCGGGCGTGCATCTCCCATGCCGTGGCTCCGAGCCGGTTGAACTCTTCGGCTGCCAGCAGCAGCGGGGCCTGCCGTAGCGCCCGGGGCGCGTTCAGCTGCCGCAGCCGGAAGCCGTGGGCCAGGCGGATCCGTGCCAGTTCGAAAGGGAAGTCCCGGGCGTGCGGGTACGCCTCGACGCGGGCGTAGGTTTGGCCGGCCTGTGTGAGGTCTTCGGCGGTCATCGCGAGGGCGCCGTAGGTGGACAGGGCCATGCGTGGGGAGGCTTGCGGCAGACCTGCCTCGCAGGCCGCGAGCGCGTGCCGGCGTGCCTGTTCGTGACGGCCGCTGTACAGCGCGGCCTCGGCCAGTTCGAGCAGTGCCCTGGGGGCGATCTGGTGGGCGTGACGCTCGAAGCTGCCCGGCGGTGTCATGCCGATGGCGTACAGGTAGGCCGCTTCGAAGTCGCCTTCGGTGAGCGCGACGCCGGTGGCGATGGCTTCCGTGATCTGGGTGAGCAGGCCGACGCCGCGCGGCCGTGCCCAGGCGTCCACGGCGCGCTGCAGCTCGCGTGCCTCCTCGAGCAGTCCCTGGCGGGCCACGAGTTGTCCCAGGCACGCGCGGGCGTGGTAGGCGAGCAGGACGTGGTCGTGGGCGGTGGCCAGTTCGAGCGCGCGCTCGGCGGTCCGGCGTGCTTCGTCCCACGTCCCGGCGTACATCTGGTCCAGCATGAGCATCCTCAGAAGGACCATGACGCTCGACACCGCGCCGTGTTCCTGCTCGCGCTCGACCGCGTCGGCCAGCTGGGTGCGGTACTGGTTCAGGGCGTCGACGTGGGACGCGCAGACGGCCAGGCGTGCCAGGTCCCAGGGGGCCGCGTTCGCGGGGTCGGCGAAGGCCTCCTCCAGGCGCGCCCGCAGGCCGACCCCGCTGCGGGCGACGGCGCTCGCGTCGTGGTACATCAGCGTCAGCGGGTGGACGAGGTCGCCGAGGGTGGCGAGGATCGTGTCGGTCCGCTGCCACAGAGCGGGGTCGCCCGCGTAGTGGGCCATGGTGACCAGCGCGTCGGCCGCGCGGGTCAGGGTTTCGTCACCGGGAGGCGCCGCACGGTCGCAGCGGCGCTCGACCGCGGCGGCGAGCCGCTGGAAGGCGGGCCGCACCGCTCCGAAACGGACGAAGTCGGCGTGGGCGGAGGCCAGCACGGCGGCCAGCGGTGCGCCCGCGCCCGGTTGCGGCTGCGCGTGGTGGAGCAACTCCTGGGCCCTGTCCAGCAGGGCGGCCTGGCCGGCGATGTAAGCCGCGTCGCCGAGCCGGCGGGCGCGCGGGGCGGCTTCCTCGCTCAGCTCGGCCGCGCGGGTCAGCCAGCTGACCGCGGCTGCCGCTCCGCCGCGCCTGGTGGCGGAGGCCGCCGCCGCCTCCAGCGCCGTCGCCGCGTACTCGTCGGGGCCGTCGGCCGCCGCAGCCAGGTGGCCGGCGTACCGCTCGACATCGGCCCGGTGCACCCGTGCCAGGTCGGCGTGCGCGGCCCGGCGCTGCTCGGCCGTCGCCAGCTGGACGACGGCCGAGCGCACCAGCGGGTGCCGGAAGAGGAAGCCGCCGCCGCACGGGTCGGCGTCGATCAGCCCGGCGACGACCGCCGCATCGACACCACGCATCCGGTAGCGGGCGGTGCCGTGGCCGGCTTCCCGCAGACGGCCCGCGGCGCCGTCGAGGGCACCGCGCAGCAATTCGGCTCGTGCCGGGGGCTCCAGGCGCTCGATCCTTGCGGCGTAGAGGAGTTGGAGTCGTCGGGGCAGCGGGAGACCGGTTCCGTCCAGCAGATCGGCTTCGTGTTGCACGCCGACGGGAGGCGGCAGTTCGTACAGAGCGAGCGGGTTGCCCCGGGCCTGGTCGAGGACGGTGCGGCGGGTACGCGCGTCGAGCCCCGGGTGGTGCAGCTCCAGCAGGCGTTCCGCGGCCTGCTGGGACAGCGGCTCCACCGGCAGTTCCGGCAGGCGCGCGTGGTCGAAGCGGGACCGTTCCTCCGACCGCAGGGCGATCAGCATCTTCACCGCGCCGGCCGCCAGCCGGCGGGCGACGAACCCGCACACCTCTGCGCTGGCCTCGTCGAGCCAGTGACCGTCGTCGATCAGCAGCAGCACCGGACGCTTGGCGCCGGCCAGGGCCAGCAGGTCGAGTACCGCGATGCCCAGGGCCATGACGGACGGCGGCTCTCCGGCACCGTGCCCGAACACCACGTCCAGTACCGCCCGCTGCGGCGGCCTGAGCCGGGCGGAGAACTGCCCCAGCACGGGGTACAGGCACTGGTGCAGCCCGGCGAAGGGCAGATGCGACTCGGCCTCGACTCCCGTGACCCGGATCAGCTCGTACCCCAGCCCCACAGCCAGATGAGCCGTGCGGTCCACCAGGGCGCTCTTGCCGACACCCGCCTCACCGCGCAGCACCACAGCACGGCCCTCGGCAGCAGACACGAACGAGGTCAGCACGGCCAGTTCGCGATCCCGGCCGATCAACGCCGCACCCGACGGCTCGACGACGCCGGGCCCGGACGCAGCGACATCGACAAGGACCATGCCGTCAGCGGCCACGTCCCGTCCCCACCCTGTCGCTCACCCCTGAAAAGCCGGCAATTGTCACCCTGCCGTTGTAATTTACACGCTTGCCCTGGAGCGCGCGGCCGCGGGAATCGAGCGGGCCGGCCACCAGGAGGTGATCCCGGGCGGCGACGGCCGGCTGGCCGAGGAGCTGCGCTACGCGCTCGGCGCGGACGTGTTGCTCGGCGCCACCTACACCGGCACCCTGCCCGACCTGGCGCCTGATGAGGGCCGCCGCTGGTCACGGTGTGCGCGCTCGCCGCCATGCCGGCCTGCGTGCTCGGCGACCTGCCACGCGAGCTCGTCCCGCTCGGCGGCGAACTGGACGCCGTCACCATCGCCGGACGCGCGCGGTGGGTCGCGGGGCGAGGTCCGCGCGGCGTGGTGCGGGTGCGGGACGGGGCGCACCACTCCGGCCGGTGGGGTGCGCGGCCGGAGGACGGTGCGGTGCGGTCGCCAGGCTTCCTCCGGCACCGCGCGCGGCACTTTGTCCAGGGGAAATGCGCCGTTGTCCAGGAGAACGTGTGGCCGCGCCAGTGTGGCGGACCACCGCGCGACGCACTCTGCAGGGGCCTGTCCATAGGCACGCCGCGCGCTGCTGGGACTGTCCATCGCGCGCGGGCCGGCGCGCGGTGCGGGCGCGGGCCGCATGGCGCGGTGCGGTAGCGGCGCGACTACCGCACCGGCCTTTGCGGGTGCGGTGCGGAAGCCGACGCGGTGCGGGGCGAGGTCCGCGCGGTGCGGTGCGCGCGGAGCCCGCGCGGCCTGTCCATGGGCGCGCCGTGCCGCGGCGGCGGGCGCCGGCCGGTGAACGGTCAGCCGGTGACGGTCTCGGCGTGCCGGGTGAGGGCGTCCAGGAGCGCGGTCTGCCGGTCGGTCAGCTTCCCGTCGGCGCGGGCCCGTCGCCTGCTTGCGCAGCCAGGTGCCGGGGCGGAAGGCGGGGTCGTCGGCGGATCCGGTGCGGTTGGCGGGGCCGTCGAGGGTGCCGCCAGAGGCAGCACCGGGCCAGCCGCGGTGGTGTCGGGCTGGACGGCCTGGTGGGGGCGGCGCGGACATCCGGGTAGAGGTGGAGGCCGGCCGCGTCCGCGACGGGCGCGCGGTCCGGAGCATCCTGCTCGACCACCGCGACGGCCGCCGCCAGGTGGTCGGGCAGGTGGGCCACGTAGGCCGGGTGCCGGCGCCGGAACGACTCCGTCTCGCCGAGCAGCCCGCGCTCCTGGCTATCGACGCTGCCCTCGTCGAGGGCGATGTGCCGGGGGTTGCTCGTCGGTTGGCGTAGTGCGGAGTGCTGGTGGTGGGGATGGTTTCTAGGTTTGTGCACAGAAGACGGCGTCGGCCGGTGCGGGCTCGTGCTCTCCCCCGCCCCTGTTCTGGTGGCTGAGGGCGGACCGGGACGTTGCCAAGTGCGTGGTCGGCCGGGTGCGTCCGGCGGCCCGGTGAGGAGAGTGGCATGGTGGAAACGTCATGTGCGGTCTACGTGGGCCGGGCGGCCGCGACGGCGGCGGTGGTCCTGGCGGGGACGATGGTGCAGTCCGCACCGGCGTCTGCGGCCTCGGGGACACAGACGTTCACCGTGGACGGGATTTTCGTCGTGCCGTCAGGTGTCACGTCCATTGACGTGGAGGCGTGGGGTGGCGGCGGCGCGGGTGGCGCCGGAGGCGCCTCCGGTGATGGAGGCAACAGTTCCTTCACGGCGAACGGCGGCGGGGGCGGCGGTGGAGGCGGTGCCGGCGGCGGTGCGGCCGGGTTCTACGTGAACTGCCGACTGTCCGGCGTGACGTCCGGACAGGTGTACACGGTCACGATCGGCCAGGGCGGCGTTGTCCTCGTGACCCCGCATGGAGGGAAGACGCGGGTGTCCGCACTCGACGGCAGCGCGGTCGAATCCGAGGGTGGCAACGGCGGGACGGACGGTGGCGACGGCACCAGCGGCGCGGACGCCGGGAGGTTCAGCGGCGGTGCCGGTGGCGTGGCCGGCGGAGCGGGCGCGGGCGCATCCGGCGCCAGCAGCGGCGCGAACTGCAAGAACGGCGGCAACGTCACCACCGAGCGTCTTGCCAATCATGTCGGCGGTGACGGCCTGGCCGGCACCGCCGGTACAGACGGCGGCAAGGGCGCCAACCGCGGCAGAAATGGAGGCACCGGTGGGGCCGGCGGAGCGGGTGGGGCAGGCGGCACCGGCTTCAACGGCTTCGGCAACGGCAGCGGCGGAGGGGGCGGAGGAGGCGGTGGCGGCGGAGCCAGCTACGGCGCCCCCGGCACCGGCGGTCCCGGAGGCACCGCGGGCAGCAGCGACCTCGACGGCGGTAACGGCCATACGGGCCGCGGAGGCTTCTACTCATCGGGAGGCCCCGGCTCTACGGGAGGCGGAACCCCGCCGGCAGCCGACGGCCGGGTCGTGATCACCTGGCAAGCCGGCACCTGATCCAGCGCCCCGGAAACGGCACGTCGTACACCACGGCTGTTCCCGGGCCACCGTCCAGACGACGGCCGCTGCCGGCAGGCCCCAGCCTCGGTGTACCGGCTGAGCGCGGCGGCCCACCTCCTGCGCCTGGCCGCTGTCCCGTCCGCTGACGACGCCGAGCCGGCGGTGTCGGTCTTCGCCGCCGAACGGGCGGCATCCGCGGCCCACCACGCCGCTCAGCGGCCGCCGCCACCTGCTGGCGGCGGCCGGTGGGTGGTCAGCACCTCCACGGCTCCGGGGCCGGATCGGGCGGCGCGGCGGGTGTGGCTGGCCACGTGTCTCCTCCGGGTGGTGGCCGTCCCGTGCCGAGGCGGGACGGTCGGGACGGCGGGGGGCCGTGCGGGGCCGGTCAGCCGGTGACGGTCTCGGCGTGCCGGGTGAGGGCGTCCAGGAGCGCGGTCTGCCGGTCGGTCAGCGTGCCGTCGGTGCGGGCGGTCCCCTGCTTGCGCAGCCAGGTGCCGGGGCGGAAGGCGGGGTCGTCGGCGGATCCGGTGCGGCTGGCGGGGCCGTCGAGGGTGCCGCCGGCGGCGCGGTAGGCGAGCAGGCGGCGGTAGGAGCGGTTCCAGTCCGGCTCCAGGCGCCACAGCTCGTCCAGGCCGTCGAGCTTGGCCTCCTGGTCGGTGGTGAGGGCCTCCGCCGTGCGCCGGCGGCGCATCCTGGCGCCGCCGGCGTAGCCGTCCGGCTTCTCCGTGGCGGGGAGGCCGGGATGATGACCCAGGGCGCACCTTGGCCTGCCGGTAGGACTGCCGCAGCGCCCGGCCCACGGCCTGGACGATGTCGATCACGCTGGACTTGGGGGCGGCGCAGCGGATCGCGTCCACGGCGGCGACGTCGATGCCCTCCGTCAGGAGGCGGCTGTTGCACAGGGTGCCGCATTCCTCGCCGTCGTCGCCGGTGTGGGCCTTGCACTCGGTGAACACGGCGCGGCGGTCCTGGAGGCGGTCGCTACCGGCCACGGCCTTCGCCCAGATCCGTTCCGGCCGGTCCGCGTCCGGCAGCAGCTCGGAGGACTCCAGCAGTCTGCCGGCGAACTCCCGCACGGCGGTGATGCGCGAGTGGTGATGACCCGGCGCAGGCCGAGGTCGGCGGCCGCACGCGGCAGCGTGCTCTGCAGGGCCGGGCGCAGCAGCTCCTCGTTGGAGCGGTCGGATGCCGTCAGCTTCGGGCGGGAGGAGCTCGTATGGTGGTGGGGCGGCCGAAGCCAGTTGCGATGGCTTCGGCCGCCCAGCCCGGTGTTCTCCTTGTGTCGCTGCCCCGCAGGGGATGTCAGGCGAGCTTGCCGCGCAGCCACCAGGCACTGAAGCCCGCCAGGCCGGCGGTGAGTGCGAGGAAGATCGCCGTCTCGTACCACTGGAAGGCCCAGTAGCGGTCAGCGGGCTGGTAGGTGGCCGTCACGTGCAGGTCGGCCTTGGCGAGACAGGCATCGTGGGTGGCCGCGTCCGAGGCGTTCGCGCAGGGCTGGGTCGCCATGGTGAGCGCTTGACCGGACGAGGTCCTGACCGGTTCGGTCCCGGAAAGGACCCAGGCGCCGGGCACGTTCAGGTCCGCCACGAACGGGGCGGTAGGTGCGCTGCTCGTGAATCCGATGAGCGACGCGGACTTCAGCGCCTCGGAGGTGAGTGCCACGTTCCCGCGGACGGGCGGCTCCAGGTGCGGCCGGACCGCCAGCGGCATGAGGGCCTGGACGGCGGCGAAGACCGCCAGCGTGGCCGCCATCGCGGGCACGCTGCGCCGGATCAGCAGGCCGACACATGTCCCGAGGGCCACCGCGAAAGCGGCGTAGCTGAGCGGGACGATGCCGCGGGCGCCGAAGAGCAGCGGGGCGAAGCGGTTGCTGTTGATCCGGTCGAGCGGACTGGCGAACCAGGACACCAGCAGGCTGAGCAGTCCGGTGGTGATCACGGCGGCGAGGCCGATGAACAGGAGCTTCACCGCGAGCCAGCGTGTCCGGGTGATGCTCTGGTTCCAGATCAGCCGGTGCGTGCCCGTCTCCAGCTCGCGGGCGATGAGCGGCGCGCCCCAGAAGGCCCCGATCAGGCCCGGTACCAGGAGCACCAGGCCGCTGCCGACGTAGTACGGGAATTGGTACTGGGAGGGCAGCTTCGACAGCGGCGAGCAGCCGCCGTTCGGGCAGCCGGCCAGGGCACTGTTGTAGGCGTTGTGCAGCTGGAAGCCGGAGATCAGCAGGTAGACCGCGACGGCGGTCAAGGCGGCTGCGGCTACCAGAAGTTGCACGCGGAATTGCCGCCAGGTCAGCCAGGTCATCGCTGCGTCTCCAGCACGGGTCGGTGGTCGGCGCCGGTGGCACCGGCCTGGGTCATGTAGGAGAGGACGAGGTCCTCCAGGGCGAGCGGCTCCATCGCCCAGGAGGGGTCGTCGATGGCCGCGTCGGCGCGCACGACGAAGGTGCTCTGCCGATCGGTGTGGTTGGCCTGGATGACCCGCATGCCCGTGGGCAGCGTGTCCGCCTCGCGGCGGGCCGTGGTGAGCCGGAAGTGGGTGGCCAGCAGGTCGTCGATCTCTCCGACGGCCTGGACCCGGGAGGCGGCCAGGACGATCAGATGGTCGCAGACCCGTTCCAGGTCCGAGACGAGGTGCGAGGAGAGCACGACCGTCGCCTCGGTCTCGGCCACGAACTCCATCAGGCTCTGCAGGAACCCGCGGCGAGCCAGGGGGTCGAGCGCCGCGACGGGCTCATCAAGCAGCAACAGGTCGGGGCGCTTGGCCACGGCGAGGGTCAGCGCCAGTTGGGCACGCTGGCCGCCGGACAGCCGGCCGGCCCGCTGCGCGGGGTCGAGGCCCAACTGCTGGAGGCGGCGCTCGGCCAGCCCCGCATCCCAGCGGGGGTTGAGCCTGGCGCCCAGGCGCAGGTGGTCGGCGATCGACAGCGCGGCGTAGGTGGGCGTGTCCTGGGCGACGAAGCCGACCCTGGCCATCTGCGCGGTGGTGGACGCGGGGCGTTCGCCGAGGACTTCGATGCTGCCGGAGGTCGGGGTGAGCATGCCGCAGGCCAGCTGCAGCAGGGTCGACTTGCCCGCGCCGTTCGGGCCGACCAGCCCGACGACCCGCCCGGCCGGCACGCTCAGCGTGCAGTCGGACAGCGCCTGGCGTCGGCCGTAGCGCTTGCCGAGCCCTCTTGTTTCGATGATCGCGGTCATTTCTCCTCTTCGGTGGAGCTGTGAAAGGTGTTGAGGAACAGGGCCTCGATGCTCTCCTCGTCCAGTCCGGCGTCACGGGCCTTGGCGATCCAGCGCTGCAACTCCCGGCGCAACGGCTCGTGCGTGGATCGCGGCGTGTCGCCGAGCGTGCCGGTGACGAACGTGCCGACCCCGGGCTTGGGGGAGACCAGGCCCTCGTTCTCCAGCTGCCGGTATGCCTTGAGCACGGTGTTGGGGTTGATCGCGACCATGGCCGCGACGTCCTTGACCTTCGGCAGGCGATCCCCGTCGGACAGCAATCCCAGCCGCAGGGCCTGGCGTACCTGGTGGACCAGCTGCATGTAAGGCGCGACACCGGACCGGGCCTCGATGTGAAACTCGATCACCGTAACCTCATTTATCTATCTTCCTAGCACTATAGGACTATGGAACTGAGGACCTGTCAAGCGAGATGACCGACAGCCTCCTAGGGACACGGGTGTCGTACGGCCACCGCGTCAGGTCGCTCCCGCAAACGACCCTTTCTGGCCCGTCCTCCTCTGGCATGAGCACCACCTCCACTCCCCCGGCGCCGCAACCCCTGCCCCTGCGCACGGGCGCCCTGGATCCAGGGCGCCGGACTCTGCGCGTCGGTGACCGCGCAATCCGCGTTCCGCTGACACCAGGGCGGAAGGTGGCGGTAGAACCAGCGCGGGGAATCGGCCGTGGACGCGGGTGCGCTCAGCCGCACGATGGCGTCGCCGATCACGGTGTACACCATGGTCGCCTCGACCGGGCGCCGGGCAAGGTCCCGGAGCCGGCCGAGCGCAGGACGGTGGCCGCAGGCCCAGGGCCCGACGGAGCGGGAAGCGGACGCCAAACCGCCGCTTCCAGCAGCGCCTGGAATGCTGAGGCGATGCCGACACGGCACAGGCCGCCGGGCCGGGCGTCCTCGGGGGACCGCAGGGCCACGTTCACCTCGTCGCTCGAACAGGCGGAGCAGATGTTCAGGGCCGCGGCGACGGTCGGGTACGCCACCCGCCCGTTGCTGTTGTTCTACGGCATCAGCCAGGCCGGGCGGGCGGTCGCGGCCGCAGCGATGAAGGCCGGCCCGAACGGCTACACGCCGGCCGGATCGGTTTCGTCGACGCCGACGACATCGCCGCCGTCGCCTCGCACGCCCTCATCGCCGACACCGTGCCTGACGGCGACCGCGACCTCCTGCTGACCGCCTCGGCCGCGCCCACCCACGACGAGGTCGCCGCGAGCGTCTCGGAGGCAACCGGCCGCCCGGTGGTCCACCGCCGTCTGACGCGCCGGGAGCTGTGCGGCCGTCTGTCCGCTCTGATGCCGGAGGAGTTCGCCGCCCTCCTGGCCGCCATGGACCGGGCCATCGCCGACGGCGCCGAGGACCGGACAACCGACACCGTCCTGCGCCTCACCGGCCGCCCGCCCACGACTTCCGCCAGGTCGCCGAACGGGAACTGCTCCGGCGCTGACACCCCGCGCTCCCCGGGGCCACAGGACCGGCCGCCCTCCGGACCCTTGGCTGTCAGTGGCGGGGTCTACCGTTTTCCCGCACGGGACCAGCCGTGGCCGTGATCATCGGCGGCCGAACCGAGGGGGAAACCGATGGGCGAGGCGGAAGACGTACGCGAGGCGTGGGCCCGGGTCACCACGTGGCTGGAGCGGAACAACCCGGCGGCCTTCGCCGCCCTCGGCGGGCCGGGCAGTGCCGAGAACATCGCCCGGGCCGAGTCGGGCATGGGACGGCGGCTCCCGACGGAGCTGCGGCAATGGCTCCTCACCCACGATGTGGACACCGCCCCGGGGACCGAACCCCGCGAGACACTGGTCGAACGGGGGTACGACGTTCCCCTCCCCGGTGGCCACCTCCTGCTGGGCCTGGGCGACATCGAGCGGGTCTACCATCACCGGACGGCCGTGGAGCGGATGGAGCCCTCCGAGGACCCGGACTGCCCGTCCTGGCGCCCGGAGTGGATACCGATCGCCGCGGAGCGCGACGGCCTCTACGGCACGTTCCTCGACACCGCCACCGGGACGATCGGACGCTGGGCCGACGGCGACCTTCCCGAGGAGGGCGTGTACGCCTCCCTGTCCGCTTTCCTGCACCTGACGGCGGACCAGCTGGAGGGAGTCGACGCCGGAGGGCGGAGCGGCCCCGGCGCGCCAACCCGGCACCTCCACCGGGACAGGCCCTGCCCGGAGGACGACGGGACACACCGCTGGGCCCACGGCCAGGGCATCGTGATGAACGACCGTGGCCGCGTCCCGTCCGCCCTCCGCGAGGCCTACCAGCGATCGCGGAGCTGACGGGCCCCGCCCCACGGTGTGAACGGTCAGCGATTTCCCCCACTTCTGAGGCTTCGCGGTCACGGAATCGGCCAGGCTCGTGGTCACGAGTCCCCAGGGGGAACCTGACCGCGGCGGAAGCCTCGAATACCCCAGATCAGGTGGTTTGACCTGCGAGTGATCGTTCCCTCCGAATCGTTCAGGTTCCCCTTGGGCATCCCCGAGCCGGGTTGAGCGTCCTGACCGTCTCGGAGTCGTCACCGTCCCTCGAGCGACAGGCCGAGAGGTCGGCGGACACTCCGGATGGCAAGGAGCCTCAATGACCGAGTCAAGCCATCGACGCATGAGTCCGCGGGCGCGCGCCGCGAGCGTCACGGTGCCGACAGCCGACGTGCCTCTACGGCTGGAGATACTCCTGGAGCGCCGTTACAGCTGTCGCCACCGCCTCATCAGCGCTGGTCGTTTCCAGCAGCATCTTGGCCGGGTCGCGCTTGTGAGCCACTGAGTAGCTGCCCCCGGGAAGAAGGGCGATGCACACCGGGAGAACGTCGCCCTCTCCCAGCCAGTGCCGCTGACCTGTGCTGAAACAAAGCCTGGCATGGCTGGTGAAGGGATGGAACCGGCCGAGCGCGCTGTTCCGCGCCGCGTCGACGAGGGCCCCCATGATCGGCGGTACCCATGTCTCGGCGGAGCCTCGGGACCGGTCGTCCCATTGTGCTGCGGCACGCGCCTGAAAGTCCCACTCGGCCTCGACCGAGTCGTGGGATTCGCGCTCTTCCATGGTCTGATCCCCCTCCAGAATGCTTGCGGCACGGTACCGCCCGGGGCGTGGAGGTCCCCATCGCAGGTCGGCGCCGGGCCCCTTGCCACGGCCGGGCGAGGCCTTCGCCTGGTCGGCCTGGTGGTGGTCGGCGGCCCGGTCGCCATCGTCCGGACCGGGTGCGGCGAGCGAGGTGGACATCGAGTTGGCCTTCCGTCAGCAGGAAGCCGGGGCCTGCGTGGTGGCCGGCCTCGGCACCCGGACCGGCGCCCGGGTGCGGCCGACACTGCACACCACCCCCTTGTCCGCGGCCTGACCACACCCCTTGTCCACCCCCGTGACCAGCGTGTTGTCCCGCCCGATTCGCCCCGATCTTGGGCCTTGTCCTCCCGGTATGTCCGTGGCCGACACCACAGACCGTCAGGCCGCGCGCCCAGGCGCCGACGCGCGCGGCGCAGGTGCGGGGGCGCGGTGCGGCGCGCGGCCGGAGGACGGGTGCGGTGCGGTCGCCGGGCTTCCTCCGGCACCGCGCGCGGCACTTTGTCCAGGGGAAACGCGGGACTGGCTCTGTTCACGAGTTGCGGTTCTGGTCCGACTTCTGGTGCGACTACTCCCTGTGACCATTGAGCTCGTCGGGATGCCTCCCGAGATCGTCTGGAAACGGCCGGTGAAGTCGCCGCGAACGTCGTCCAGGGCGGATCCCCCGGTAGACCCGCTCAGGGAGCGCAGGTGGGTCAGAGCCGAAGCTCGTGCACAGGACCAGGCGGTCGAAACCGCCCGCGCAGCCCCGCTACCCGCGGTCCCCGTCACCGGCCCGGCCGCCGCCCACCCCACGGGTGGTGACCAGGCCGGACTCGTAGGCCGCGATGACCGCCTGGGCGCGGTCCCGGACGTCGAGCTTGCCGAACAGGCTGGTGATGTAGTTCTTCACCGTCGAGAGGCTGATGTCCAGGGCCCGGGCTATCGCGGTGTTGTCGAGGCCGGTGGCCATCAGGCGCCACACCTCGACCTCCCGTGGCGTGAGCCCGTCCGTGCCGACGACGGGCGGCGAAGTGTCGGCCGGGGCCCGGACGTAGGCGGCGATCAGCCGGGTGAGCAGGCGCGGGGCGACCACCGCCTCGCCGCCGTGGACGGTGCGGATCGCCGCGCCCAGGTCTTCCGGCGAGATGTCCTTGGGCAGGAACCCGTGAGCGCCGGCCCGCAGCGCGGCCACCACGTACTCGTCCATGTCGAAGGTGCTGAGGGCGAGCACCCGACAGGACGGCAGCGTGCGTGTCAGCTCCCGGGTCGCGCCGACACCGTCCAGCCCGGGCATACGGATGTCCATCACCACCACGTCGGGACGCAGTCGGTGGGCGGCGGCGACGGCCTGTTCGCCGTCCTCGGCCTCGCCCACCACCTCGAAGGACGGATCGGGAGAGAGGATCAGCGACAGGCCGCGCCGCACCAGCGGCTGGTCGTCCGCGATGAGCACCCTGATCGCCGCCGCAGCCGGACCGCCGGCGGTCCTCCCGCCCGCTACCGCTCCGTCCTTCGCAGCACCGCCCGCGTCCGCTTCGTCCGCCCCCGCGCTCACCGTGCCGCCACCGTTCCGTGGTGGACGGCCGCGTCGGCCGTCTCGTCCGGGGCCACCGGCAGGTCGGCCACCACGGTGAAGCCGCCCTCCGGTTGCGGGCCGGCCTCCAGGGTGCCGCCGTGCAGGGCGACGCGCTCGCGCATGCCGATCAGGCCGTACCCGCCCCGGATCCCGCCCGTCGCCGCGTCCCGGCCGGACGGTGCGCTGTCCCCGTCGAGGCCGCCGCCCCTCCCGCCGTCGTCGCGCACCTCGACGGTGACCCGGTCCGCCTCGTACGTCAGCCGTACGGTCACGCGGGCGGGCCCGGCGTACTTGCGGGCGTTGGTGAGGGCCTCCTGGACGATCCGGAACACGGTCAGGCCGACGGTCGGGGGCAGCGGGCGCGCGGTGCCGTGGACGTCGAGATCGGTCGGCAGCCCGGCCCGGCGGGACTCGACTACCAGCCGGTCGAGGTCCTGCACCCCGGGCTGAGGTGTCGGCGGTTCGGCGTCCGGCTCGTCGCCGGCCCGCAGGACGTCCAGGAGCTGGCGCATCTCGCGCAGGGCCAGTCGCCCCGAGGACTCCAGGGTGACCAGGGCTTCCCGGACCACCGCCGGGTGGGCGAGGTTGGCCCGGGCTCCGCCTGCCATCAGCTGCATGGTGGTGATGTGGTGCGCCACGATGTCGTGCAACTCCCGGGCGATGCGGCGGCGTTCGTCGGCCACCGCACGGTCGGCCAGCAGCCTGCGGTTGGCCTCCACCTCCCGCTGCCAGCGGGCGATCGCGACGCCGCCGCCGGCCACCAGCAAGGCGGCGGACGGCGCGCTGACGGCGGCCTGCCAGGTCGGCATGCGCAGGTTGCTCTGGCCCAGCATCGTCAGCACCGATGTCACCGCCACGGCCACCGCCGCCTGCGCGACGGGGACGGCTCTGGCCACGGTGTACAGGGCGACCGCCAGGACGGCGCCGAAGTGAGGGGTCGGCTGTGGTGCGGACAGGTCGGCCGCGGTCCCCAGCGCCAGGACACCGGCCAGCACCGCGACCGGGCGCCTGTGCCGGACGAGCAGCGGCAGGGCCGCCAGGGCGACGAGGAGGAAGCCCGGCAGGCCCGCCCCCCGGTCGATGCTCCCCCCGTTGAACACCAAGTAGCCGAGCAGGTCGATCGTGCAGGCGGCAGCCGCCACCAGCGCGTCGGTGTTGCTCCACGGAGCGCCGTCGGCGTCCGACGGAGGGTCCGCCGCCGCGCCGGGCCTCCGGCCGGGGTCCACCCCGTGCCCCGCGTCCGCCGCGGGACGCTGACGCCCGCTCATGTCCGTTCCCCTCCGAGTCGTTCCCGTGCCGTACCTCCGCACTGCCACCGCCGCCCGAGCGACCGCCATCCGAGGACGACCGCCCAAGCGACCGACCCTCACCGGATGACCGCCCGGACCAGCGCTGATCAGCTGCGATGACGCCATTCTGGCATCGATCCACCCCGCCCCCGCATGGTCCGCACGGCCGATCACCGGCCCCGGACCAGGACCAGGGTCCCGGGTCCGGCCCCGGTCCGGGCCCGGGGGCCCCGGTGCGAATCGTCCCGCGCGAGGACGTCCGGGCCCGCTGCGGGTGATGGTCTGGAATCCGTCCGGGAACCCCCCGGAGCCGCCCGGGACCCCCGGGAGCCGAGACCGACCTGCGGACGCTCGCGTCCACCGCCGGAGGATTTTCGTGATCCGCGCACTGACCGGATACGCCACCAGGAACCCGTGGAAGGTGATCACCCTCTGGGTGGTGCTGGGGATCTCCCTGACTCTGCTGAGCCCGATGCTGCTCTCCCGCGTCACCCAGTCCCAGACCGCGGACTTCCTGCCCCAGAGCTACGACTCGGCCGCCGCGCTACGGATCGCCGAGGAGAACTTCGGGGCGAGGCCCGACGCCACCACGGTCACGGTGCTGGTGGCCAGGACGGACGGCAGGCCGCTCGCCGTCGCCGACCAGCAGCGGATCGAGACCGAGGCGGGGAAGCTCGCCCAGCGCCGGGTCGTCATGCCCCGGAAGGAGGACGAGCCGGCCTTCCTCGTGCCTGACCGCTCGCAGACCCCCCGCATCGCCCCTGCGATGGTGGCCCCCGACCGCACCTTCGAGCTCCTCTCCGTCGAACTGACCGGGAGCGCCGCCGACGAAGGCGTCCAAGGCGTGTACCGAACCTTCCGGGACGCCGCCCGGGCGCAGTTCGCCGACGCCGGGATGCGCACCGGGTTCACCGGGGGGCTGGCCGACTCCGTCGACACCGCCGACGCCAACCGCACCGCCGCGACGGTCGGCGGCGCACTCGTCACCGGGCTTATCGTCCTGCTCAACGTGCTGGTGTTCCGCAGCGTCCTCGCGGCCCTGCTGCCGCTGCTCGCGGTCGCCTTCATCGGCGGTGTGGCCGGCGGTGCCGTGGCCGGCGCCGCGATGCTGACCGGCCTCAAGCTCGACGCCGGTACCCCGGGACTGGTCGCCGTAGTGCTGCTCGGCATAGGCGTCGACTACCTGCTCTTCCTGCTCTTCCGCTTCCGCGAGCAGCTGCGCGCCCGGCCCGAGCAGCCCGCTCGCGAGGCGGCCGCCCAGATCTGCGCCCGGGTGGGCACCGCGATCACCTCGGCCGCGCTGACCATCGTCGCCGCCTTCGCCACCCTCGGTGTGGCGAGCTTCGGCCAGTTCCGCTCGCTCGGCCCGGCCATCGCCGTCGCCGTCTTGGTCATGCTGCTGGGCAGCCTCACCCTGATGCCCGCCCTGCTCGCCGCCTGCGGCCGGGCGATGTTCTGGCCCTCCCGCAGCCTGCGCCGGCAGCCGCGCGAGGGCTTTGCCGCCCGCTTCGGCGCGGTGGTGGCCCGGCGCCCGCTGCCGCTGCTGCTCGCCGCCGTGGCCCTGCTCGGCGCCTTGAGCGCCGGGACGGCCGGGATCCGGATGGACTACGGCGTGGGCGGCGCCGGGAAGAAGACCCCGGCCGCCGTCACCGCCGCCGAGATCTCCCGCTCCCTGCCGGCCGGTGTCTCCGACCCGACGAGCGTCTACGTCCTCGCCACCGACGGCATCGCCCTCACCCCCGGACGGCTCGACGACCTCGCCCGGGCGGTGGCCCGGGTGGACGGCGTCGGCACGGTGGGCGCGACCGTCCTCAACGCGGATCACCGCGCCGCCCGGATCGACCTCTACCTGAAGGCGGAGCCGCAGAGCCAGCGCGCCCGCGACCTCGCCTCCGGCCCGGTGCGCGCCGCCGTCGCCGCCCACACGCCCGCCGGGACCACCGCCCACGTCGGCGGCACGGCCGCGGTCTTCGCCGACGTCGCGACGGCCGTCGACCGCGACCTGGCGGTCGTCTTCCCGGTCGCGGCTGCCCTGATCGCGTTCATCCTGCTGCTGCTCCTGCGCAGTCTGCTCGCCCCGGTGGTCCTGATGCTCTCCGTCGGGCTCGGCTTCGCCGCCACTCTCGGCGCCGCCACCCTGCTGTTCCAGCGCGGACTGGGCGAACCGGGCGTCAGCTTCACCCTCCCGCTGGTGCTGTTCCTGTTCGTCGTGGCTCTGGGCACCGACTACAACATCCTCATCACCGACCGGATCCGCGAGGAGATGCACACCCCGGGCCCGGCCCGCGCCGCCGTCGCCCGCGCCGTGCGGCACACCGCGCCCGCCGTCGCCACCGCCGGCCTGGTCCTGGCCGGCTCCTTCGCCACCCTGGCCACCACTCCGGGCAGCGAACAGGTCGCCTTCGCGATGACGCTCGGCATCCTGCTCTCCGCCGTCGTCCTGTCCCTGGTCCTGGTACCCGCCGTCGCCGCCCTGTTCGGCCGCGTCCTGTGGTGGCCCGTCCGCACCGCGCGCCATGAGCGTACGGCCGCCGGGACCCCGGAGCCGGCCCGCATGCCGGTGCCCTGACGCACCGCGGGTGCCCCCGGCCGACGGGGGCACGGCACCGACGCGCCGGGCCCTCCGACGTGCTCCTCGGCACCGACGGCGCCCGGCACGTGCGCTACGGCCGCACCTACCGCAGCCTGCCCGTCATCGGCGGCGACCTGGTCGTCCACCACGAGTTCGCCGGCACCGAGGACCCCTACCTGACGACCGTCTTCCTCCTCGACGACATCGCCATCGGCTAACCGCCCCCGCACTCCCGTGGCCGGCCCCCGCTTGTGGGGCGGCGCCGACCACGGAACCGCCGCGTTCACCCCGGGTAGCGGCGAACGCGGCAGCCTGGCCGACCCGTTGAGGCGGGTCGGCCACCGGGACCGTCCCGCCGACCGCCGACCGCCCCTCTACGGCTCGGTCCCGCCGGCAGGACACCCGACGCGGTGGAGCACGAGCCCGGCTCAGCAGCCGACCCGCTGCCAAGAGCACCCCAGGCCGCAGCCGGAGCCGGCTCCGCCACGGGCCGGCAGCCGACCACCCAGCGGCTGCTCCCGGCCCGGCGGGTCCCGATCGGACCCGCACCGGAGCCCGGCTCTCCAAGGCGAGTGACCGGTGCCGCGCCGTCCCCGTCCTGCCCGCGTCCGCCCGGGCGCGGGGCGGCTGGTGTCTGACGGGTCCGGCGCCGCGCAGGCGAGCCGTCGGCCCCCGCGGGGCCTGCGTCATGGGTTTCCGAACCTCATCGAATCACTGGGGGGACGGGCCCGTCAGCGGTTTCCTTGAGTCCGGAACGAGAGGCACGACCGCAGATCGCGGAGTGTGTCGTCCGTCCCCGACCGGCCTGGGGGGGAGACCCCCACCTGGGAGTGGATCTCTCGACGGGGTCGAAGCCGCGCTCAGCGGGGGCCCGAAGCCGGGCCAGGGCGGGACGGCAGGACTCGGACCACCTCGATCACCGACATGGCATCGGGGCCACCGCAAGGCACAGGAGATGATCTTGATAGTGCGCAGGAAACTCTCGGCCGTAGCCCTCACCGGCGGCATCCTGGCCGGTGGCATGGCGATCGCCACGCCGGCCAGCGCCATCGGCCCCGTCACGTGCCCCACCAACAACAGCAGCTACCCCATGAGCCACGGCCTGGAGGTCTGGACCACGCACGGGAACTTCTGCTACGCGGGCACCCCCGGCGCGTGGAACGTCAACCAGGATGGCGTCTACAGGATCACGGCCGACTGGAACCACGGGACCTTCATCACCGACCAAGGTGCCATCGGCCTCGGGCCGACCGGAGGTCCGCGGCCCAACGAGCGCGACTTCAGTCCCACCACCTACGTCTGGAGCGTGACGATCCTCAACGGCTAGAGCGGGCCCTGGTGGCAGCCGTTCGGTTCGCCGTCGCGGTGACGGCGAACCGCACGGCTTCATCACGTCGCCGGTCCGCACAGGCCCCTGACGTCCCGCGCCGGCATCCGGCTCACGTCGTAGGCGCCCACGGCGCCGGTGTGGATCGAGCCGACGATCCGCAGTACGTCCTCCTACTGACTTCGGCTCGCCAGGGTGAGGTTGTGGTTCGAGGATCCGCCCGGTGCCGGAGGCCGTCGCCCAGCCCCATTCGACGGGGTTGAGGTCGGGCGAGTCGAACAGCCATTTTGTGATGGCGAGCCACGCGTACGCCTCCCCGGGAGCCGGACTCCGCCCACCTCGTAGCGGGCGGCGGGCCGCTGGTTCTTCGAGCCAGACGGCCGGCCGGGGCCTGGGAGGGTGGGTTTCGGTGCACGCGCTGGTGAGGGGGCCTTCGAGCGGAGGCTCCTGGACCCGCGCCGGACACGGGCGGGTGTGAACTTGTTCAGTTCCGTCGGAATCTCCCACGGGTGGCGGAGGTCGGCGACGAGCGGACGGGCGCGGCGGAGCTGGGTGTGGGCGGCGATCACCGGCCAGGTCCGGCGGTCGGCGGCCTTGGAGTCGCGCAGGCCGGCCGCGAGCCGCCGCATCGCGCCGTGCTCCCTGCCGTCGACGGACAGGCCCCAACAGGCTTTCACGGCGGTCCAGTCCGTGAGGTAGGTGCGGCGGGGGCAGCCACTCCGAGATGTCCTTGTCCGCCTTCGCGCGGTTGCTGCGCGGGGCGCACACGGCCAGGTGCCCACCCGCGAGGCGACCAGCCGCCGGCCGGACCGGTTCGACGGCCGCTCACCAGTGTGCGTGGAGGACGGCCGCTCCCGTACCGAACGTCCACACGAGCAGCAGACCCCACATACCGGGGGACGGGCGGTCCTTGCGCAGCACGGCCATGGCCATGCCGGTGAGGAGGCAGAGCAGGGCGAGTCCCTGGCACATCCAGGAGATCGCGGTGAAGGAGGGGTGGGCGGCCGTGTGTTCGGCTGCCACCCGGAGGAGGAAGGAGCCGATGAGCAGCGGCACGCTCGTGTGAGCGACGATGTCGGGGAGGGTGGAGGTGCGAGGGGCGGGGTCGGTCACGCTGGTTCCTTGACGGTGGGCGGTGTGTGGGCCGTTCCGCGCCGACGTGGGAACTGGTGGTGCGGCGGACCTGGGAGGAGGGGCGGTAGTCCGTCGACTCGCCGTCCGGCCGCGCCGCGTGTCAGCCGGGCGCCGCCCGCGCGCCGGTGCCGGCACAGGCCCGGAGCCGGGTGTGGGGAGACCGCGCGAGACTCGTCGGGCGGTCGGCCGCACTCGGTGGGCGTCCCCGTCGGACGGGCCCCGGCCCCGGTCCCCGATCCGACGGACCGGGGACCGGGGCGACGGAGCCGTCAGCCGATCAGCTTGGCGAGTTCGTCGATGACCAGGCTCTGGGCGTAGCCGCCCGCCGCCCACCAGGCGCCGCGGACGACGATGTTCTGATTGCCCATCCACTTGTCGAAGGCGTCCTTGCCTTCCTTGGCCTTGCCGATCGCCGTCTTGAAGAGCTTGGGGGACTTCTTCAGGAGCGCGACGAACTTCTCGGCGGCATCGCCCTTGGCGCTGAACACGGACACCCCCGGCGTGGGGCTGTCGCTCGCGGCGGCCTCGCTCGTGATCTCGTCCGCGATGCGCTGGATCTCGGCGAGTTCGGCCGGGGTGAGTTCGACGGTCTCGTCGCTGATCGTGGAGACCACGGCCGGCGTCCGGGCCGTCTGGTGGGGCTGCGCCGCGGTGGCGAGCGGCGCTGCGGCCATCAGTGAGGCGGTGACGGCGACGGTGGCGGCGGCAACACGCAGCTGGGAACGCACGGTTCTTGGTTTCCTTCCATCGTGCGCCGGGGGCAGCAGGCGGGCTGTCCGGTACGTCCCGGGCCTGTCCTCGCTTTCCGAGAGCTCGTCCGGCGGCGGACAGAAGTCTCGTCAGTTCGCAGTAGTACGAATAGTGGACTTCGGGGCCGGTGTACCGAGGTGCACCGGCCCGTCGACGACCGGAAGCCCTGGCCGCGGTGCGGCCGAGGAGCG
Organism: Kitasatospora sp. NPDC053308; assembly: GCF_055585785.1. Lineage (NCBI taxonomy): Bacteria > Bacillati > Actinomycetota > Actinomycetes > Kitasatosporales > Streptomycetaceae > Kitasatospora > Kitasatospora sp. NPDC053308. The sequence goes on from NZ_JBVJJY010000027.1 coordinate 46,519, forward strand.
CCGCGACGCCGGGACACGGCGGCGGCGCAGGGCAGTGTGCCGGACGGGGCGCCCGGTCGCCGGCTCTCGGGCCGGCCGCTCCCCCGAGGGGGTGCTTGGGGGTGCCTTGCCACCTGGAACCTTCCGGACGGTGTTCCTAGGATCGGAGGCGACGACCTCGGGCGCGACGATTCAGGGCGCTTCCCGGCGGCTGCAGGGCCCGATCCCTCCCGCCCTGCCCCTCCCGCCGCGCCGATCACAGCGCCACCACCGCACGAAGGACGCCATGCCCATCCCTGCCCTCATCGACACCAGCAGCTGCGTGTGCGAGAGGAACGCCCTTCACGCGCCGCGTGACTTGACGACCCTGACCGAACGGGAGACCAGTGTCCTGTTGCTCCTGTCCTCCGGCCTCGGCAACGCGCCCATCGCCCACCGGCTGGGGATCACCGAGCGCACCGTGAAGAAGCACGTCACCACAGTGCCGGACAAACTCCGCGTCACCTCCCGGCTCGAAGCGGCGCTGATCGCCAGCCGCCAGCACCATGAGATCTGCTGCCGTACCGGCTCGTGATCCCTTCCGGCCCCGACCGCCCGGTCCACCGGGCGCCTCCGGCACCGGCAGGGGCCGTCGGGACCTGAGGCCGGGACGACGAGTGCGACCGCCTCCGGCGGCAGCCGGCGGCGCAGGAAGCCCGGCGTCTGATCGCACCGCCGGGTCGCGGCTGTCGGCCCGGTCCCGGAGCATGCCGCGGCGTCTGACACCCGGAAGAAGTGCGTGTACGATTTGCCATCCTGTCGACAGAGCACAGCAGAACCAGGTCACCTCCATGACGCATCCCCTCACCGTGCTGCGGGCGGCGCTGGGCCTGTCGCAGCCCCAGTACGCCCGTCTCGTCGCGCGCACGCACGCGGATCTCGGCCTGGGGCGGATGTCCGCCCGCCGGGAGAAGGTGAGCCGCTGGGAGTCGGGGCGCATCGCGCCCGAACGCTCCGCGCAACTCGCCATGGCTCACATCCACGGGGTGTCGGCCTGCGACGTCGCCCGCCTCGGCTGGCCGTTCTGGATCCACCTGGCCGCCGGTGACGGCATCCCGCTGGACGCCGCCCGCACCGACCCGCGGCTGCACATCCCCCGGGCGCGGCCGGTCCCCCGATCCGGAGGTCCTGCGGCGTTCGCGCTGCGGGGCCGAAAGCTGACCGGCCACCTGCGCCAAGCCCTGGCCACGCTCGCCTCCCCGCAGCGCCTCCCCCGGCGCGCGGCGAACGGACGATCCGTCGAACGCGTCGACTGGATCGAGGCGCGGACTGCGGCTCTCGAGGAGCACATGCTCGCCAGCCTCCTCCCGACCCGGTTCCTCTACGGCGCGGCGCACACCGAACACCGGCAGGTCGTGCGCCTCCTGGCCGCCGCGGGCGACGACGGCCCGACCGCGCGCCGCCTCGGCCGACTGTCCGCACGCACCGCCCTGCTGTGCTCCGGGTTCAGCTGCGCCCTCGGGGAGCTGGCCCACGCCGAGCGCCACGCCCTGACGGCCATCGGGGCGGCCGCAGCCGCAGGGGACGGGGACCTCACGGCGGCCGCCATGACACAACTCGCCCGTCACCATCTGCTGGCGGGCGGCGCCGACGACGCCCTCGGGCTCCTCGGCGCGGCCCGCACGGCGGCCCCTGTCCTGCCCGCGCCCACAGCACTCGAGGCGCACAATTGCGAGGCTTCGGCGTCCGCTCAACTCGGCCGGGCCACCGACGCCCTCCGAGCGCTGGACCGTGCGGCCGAGGCCTTCACCGCGTCGCACCGCGACGCGACCGCCGCCGCGGACCCGGAGGCCTACCGCCGTTTCGTCGCCATCGGCCGGGCGGCGGTCTGGTCCTTCCTCGGCCAGCACCGCAAGGCCAAACCCCAGCTGGCCGTCCTGGCGGACAGCCTCGCCGCCCAGGACGGTTCCCTCCCGTCGCCCTACAGCGCGCTCTGGTTCCTCTACGTCGTCAACGGGCACCTGTCACTCGGTGAACTCGACGTCGCTGCCGACGCCGTCCACCGCGCCGGCGCCCTCACCGGCGGACTGCCACCCGTGCTGGCCGCCGACCTCCGTCAGCTCCTGGACCCGCACCGGCACGAACGTCTGCTGCGCGAGGCGCTCGACGGGCTCAGGGCCGCGAGCGGACCGTGAGCGCATCCGCCCGCCCGGACCGGCGGCCGTCCCGCGGCCGGTACGTTCCGATACCGGGCACCCGGCGATGACCACAAGCCGCTGCGGCCGGTACCGCCACGATCGCCTCCGCAGCAGCACGGTGATCGGCGCCTCCCGGTGCCACCGGGCCCCCGGGGAGGCCTCCGCCCCGGCGCAGCGGGCGCGGTGGACGAGACCGCCGCCCGCTCGGGGGCCCCGGCGCGGCCGCGGCGCGCCTTGCGGCCGACCACGGCCCTGCCCGGAGGACGACCGCAGCGCTCTCGCTGACTGCTCACGCCGGCCCTCACTCGTTGTGCAGCACCTTGGCGATCGTCAGCCGGGCCGCCGAACGGGCGGGGACCACCGCGCCCAGGGCGGCGAGGACGACGCCGGAGAACACCAGCACGGTGACGTCGCCGAGGTGCCGGACGTCCCGCATCGACGACGGGAAGTCGATCCCGCCCGCGTGGCCGGTGACCGGCAGGATCAGGGAATGGGCCAGCATGCCCAGCGGCAGCCCGACGAGCCCGCCCAGCAGGCCGAGCGCGGCCATGGAGGTGACCGTCACGGCGGTCACCTGGCGGGGTGTCATGCCGATGGACTTCAGCATGCCGAGGTCCCGGCGCCGCTCCCGCGTGTGGTCAGGGTCGGAGCGTGCCCTCCCGGCCCGCACCTGCACAGGCGGGCGGTGACGGTCCGCAGGGTCAAGACCCGCGTGCGAGTGCGGCGGACGGACCGGGCCGAGACCTACGCCGAGGTCGCCCGCCGGCGAGGCCCGCTCCGGCCCCGTCGAGCTGCTCCGTCTGCCCTCGCCGCCGACCGGCTACTCCCGCCCTGGACGTGGCCGCCTTCGTCCCGCGGGGCCGGACCGCACTCCCGGTGCCGACCGCCGCGCCACCGCGGGCGCTCAGTCACCCGGCTCCGCGTAGGGGGCGTCGAGGAGGGCCAGCAGCCGGGGCTGGACCAGCGCGCCGGGCAGCCGGGGGTGCGGGGCGAGGATTCCGGCGGCCCTCAGCCGGGCGATCGCGGGAGCCGCCGACCCGGGCGCGATCCGCCCGCCCACCGAGTCGGCGGAGACCGCGGGGGCGGAGCGGAACGCGCCCAGCACCGCGACCGCGTCCTGGTCGTCGGCCACCAGCTCGGCGGTGCCGTCGAGGACCCGGCGGTACTCGGCCAGCGTGGCCGTCCGGTGTCGGGCGGTCTCGGTCACGGCCCGGGCGAACAGCGCGCCCCAGCGATGGGGTTCGCCCTCGGCGGCGGCGACCACGGCCTGGTCGAGCGCCTCCCGGTTGAGGTCGGCCCAGCCTTCCAGGTCGAGCAGCAGCCCGGGCAGCAGCCCCGCGCCCACCAGATCGCACTGGGCCAGCAGCCGGGCGGTGCGCCCGTTGCCGTCCGGGAACGGGTGGACGGTGTACAGCCGCACCATCTGCAGCGCCGCCGCGTCCAGCGCGGGCGAGGTGGTCCGGGTCCCCCAGCGGTACCAGCGTTCCACGTGCCCGTGCAGCGCGCGTCCCGGGGCCACCGCGACGACGAAGCGCTGTCCGTCCGGCCAGGTGACGGTGGCGGGGGTGCGCCGGAATCCGCCCCCGCCGGGGACATCGGGATCGGCGGCCACCAGCAGCCGGTTCAGCTCGGCGAGCGCGGCCGGGGTGAAGCACGGCCGCTGCCCGGGGCGTTCGGCGAGTTCGGCGCGGACCGAGCGGACCGCCAGCAGGCCTGCCGCGACCCGCTGTTCGGCCGCCGCGGTCACCTGCTCAGCGAGCAGGCGCGGGTCCGCCGACCTGACGCGCGGGAAGTGCAGCCTGGTACGGACCCGGGGCCGGTGGAACAGATCGGGATCCGCCAAGTACCGTGCGGCGTCGGACAGTTCCGCTAACGCGCCGAGGGCCCGGGCCCGGTCCTCGGCGGGCACGGCCTCGGCGCCGAGCGGCGGCACGACGGGCTTGATCCGCCGCGCCGCCGCAGGGAGCTGACGGGTCATGAGCAGGGCGCGTCGACGACCGTGCCGGTCGCCTTGTCCACGTCCACCGTCTGGGTGGAGCCGTTGGGCATGGTGACCGCGTAGGTGATGGTCTGGTGCTCGGAGAACAGGCCGTAGCTCTGGCCCGAGAGGAGTTTGACGTCCACGCTGTACGACAGCGTACGGCTGCTGCTGAACTCGGCGCCGATGCTCGCCTTGAGGGCGTCCACCACCGAGGCCGAGAGCGAGGACGACACCTTGTAGCCGCTGAACACGTCGATCGTGACCTTCAGGGGGACCGGGTAGAGCTGGGTGTTGACCTTGCAGAACTCCTTCTTCCGGGTGACCTCGCCGACCGAGACGACGTGCGCCGACAGCGAGCCACCGCCGCCGCCGTACCACGGCACACCGCCCACGCCGCTCTCGGGGGGATTGGCGCCGGTCACGATGATCGGGTCGTTGACACGGTTCGGGTCGTCCCACGGGTCGCAGTTGGTGTAGCAGTCGGCGGCGGCCGCCACCTGCGGCACCACCAGGGCGGGTACGGCGGTCAGGACGGTGACGCCGAGGGCGACGGCCCCGAGGGCGCGCTTGAGCTGCATGCTCTCTCCACGGAAGAGGTGTTCGAAGGGGAACGCCGAGGAGTCTGCCCCGGGCCCGGATGCCCGGGCATCGGCAGAACTACGCAAGGTACGTACCGAACCACCGGCCCCGGCCTCAGGTCTGACGGCGCAGCAGCCGCGCCAGGGCGGAGCGCGAGGAGACGCCGAGCTTGCGGTAGACGCTGCCGAGGTGGGTGTCGACCGTCCTGGGACTGAGCACCAGGTGTCCCGCGATCTGACGGGAGGACAGCCCGTCGGCAGCCAGTTCGGCCACCTCGCGCTCCCGGGCGCTCAGCACGGTGACCGGGTCCCCGGTGGGAGCCGCCGCGGGCGCGCCGGCCGCGGTCAGGGCGGCCCGCACCCGGGCCCCGTCCTCGCACAGCCGCAGCGCCCCGCAGGCGCGGGCCGCCTCCAACGCCTCGTCCAGCGGCGCCAGTGCCGCGGCTGGGCCGTGCACCTGGGCCAGCACCGGAGCGGCGGCGATGACCGTCCAGGCGTACTGGACCGGCATCCGCAGGCCGCGCAGCACCCGGGCCGCGCCCATCGCCAGCTCGGCCGAGCGCGCTGGGTCGCCTTCCGCGAAGGCGAGGGCGGCGGCAGCCCGGTCGGCCTGGGTCTGCTGGAAGGGCAGCCTTCCCAGCCGTGCCGAGGACTCGTCGGCCGCCCTGACGCTGCGCCGGGCGGTGTCGAAGTCCCCGCAGAGCAGCGCCGCCGTGGTCATCAGCGCGAACAGCGAGGGGTGGGCGGCGGGTTGGAGCAGATGGAGGTCCTCGCCGCCGCTGTCCTCCAGCAGGGTCCGCAGGCACGCCGCCGGGTCCCCGGCCACCAGCTGGGCCTGGGCCAGCAGCCCGACGGCGGAACCCGCCCACCAGCCGGTGCCGGGGACGGTGTGCCGCAGGCCCTGTTCGGCCAGGGCCAGCACCTCGGCGGTCCGCCGCCGGGGCGCGACCCAGAGCAGGGCGCTGGCGCGCATCGCCATGGCCAGTCCGACCACGTCCGGGGCGCCGATCTCGCCGCCGAGCCGCTCGGCCTCGCGGGCGTGCCGCTGGGCGGCGTCCAGGCGGCCGGCCCACTGGTCGAGGATCGACAGGCCGAGCAGGTGGTTGACCGCGATGTGCTTGTGGGCGCCGCCGCTGGTGGTGGCCAGACCCCGCGTCAGGTGCCGGTGGGCATCGGTGAAGCGCTCCAGGTACAGCTCCGCGCAGCCGAGCAGGGCGAGCACCTCGGGCGCGCGTCCGGCGATGGTGTCCGGGGCGGCGTCGACCATCCGGCCGCACCGCTCGGTCTCCGGCCCGGCCCGGGGGACGTCGCCGGCGTACGCGTCGCAGAAGGTGGCCAGCACCTCCAGCGCGGTGCGGGCCTCGGTGTCCGGGGCGCTGGCGGTGGCGGCCCGGCGGGCGAGGTCGCGGACCCCGGCCACGGTGCCCCGGACGGCGCGCAGCAGCCCGTAGTCGAACACCAACTCGCCGGTGGAGGTGGGCAGGGGGGACGGCAACGGGTCGGGCAGCCGGTCGATGACGGTGCGCGCCATCGCCTCGGCCTCGGCGTACCGGCCCAGCAGCCGCTCGATGCCGACGCAGACCGCCAGGGCCCGGACGTCGAGCGGCGCGGGCAGGCCGCCGGGCGTGCGCAGCAGCTCGTGCCCGAGCGTCCGGGCCTCGTCCAAGCGGCCCGCCGCGGTCAGTGCCCGGCAGCGGCTCAGGGTCAGAGCCGCCCGGGTGCGGGCGTCGAACGCGCCGTCTGCGGCGGGGGCGGTCTCGAGGGCGGTCTTCAGCCAGCGGGCGGCGGTGGCAGGCGAGCGGGCGAGCACCTCGGCCGCGCCCCGGACGAGTACCGGCAGCGCGCCCTCCGGCTCCCCGCCGATGAGCAACTGCTCGGCGTGGCGGGCCCGCAGGGCCGCGGGGGCGCCACGGGTGTCCAGCAGCTCCAGGGCTCTGCGATGGGCCTCCAGCCGGCGGCCGGGGTTGAGCCGGTGGTGGACCAGGCGGCCCAGCACGGGGTGCCGGAACACGAGATCACCGCCCGGACCGGCGGAGCGGACCAGATCGGCCCGGGCGAGTTCGGCGAGCGCGTCGGCGGTGGCGCCGGCCGGTTGCCCGGCCACCTCGGCGACGTCCCCGAGCCGGAAGGGTTCCCCGAGCACGCAGGCCGCGGCCAGCACCGCGGCGGGCCCGGCCGGCAGGTCGTCGAGTTCGGCCAGCAGCGGCGCGGCGGCGCGCAGCAGCGGACCGGCGGCGGCGTCGGAGCGCTCCGGCCAGTGGTCCGGGTCGGGCCCGGCCGCGAGCAGGAGGTGGAGGATGCGCGGATTGCCGCCGGAGGCGGCGTGCAGCCGTGGGGCCCGGCCTTCGGCGGTGTCGGGGAGCAGGGCGGCGATGGCCTCGGTGGTCAGCGGCGCGGGTTCCAGGCGGACGGCGGTTTCGGCCCGGCCTGCCTCGTCCAGCGCGGCCAGCAGGGCGGGCGGGGTCTGCCGCGGCCGGTGGGCGAGCGCCAACAGCAGGCGGTCCGGCGGTGGTTCGTCGAGGAGGCGCTCGACCAGGCGCGCGGAGGCCGGGTCGCAGAGGTGGAAGTCGTCGAGCAGGAGGACGGTGCCGATGGCGTCCCGGCCGCGGTCGCGCAGGGCCCGCATCACGTCGTGCTCGGCCCCGGTGTCCCAGGGGACGGTGTCGAGGCCGTCCGCTTGGGCCCGGGCCCAGGCGTCCCGGAAGACCTGGTAGGGCTTGGCGTGCGGGCTCTCCGCCCGGGCGCGCAGGACGGTGGCGCCGCGTTCGGCGGCCATCCGGGCGAGGAGTCGCAGCAGGGCGGTCTTGCCCAGGCCGGGATCGGCTGCGAGGTCGAGCGCCGTGCCCTGACCGGCGGTGAGCCGGTCGACCGCGCGGGTGAGCGCGGAGCGCTCCGCCTCGCGTCCGGGTAAGGCCGGGCGGCCCGATCCCGACGGACCCGGCACCGGTCCCGACAGCACTGGCATGCCCCTGCCCCTCCGACGTGCGCGAACGCCGACGCGGGCATGTTAGCGATCTTCACAACCGTCTTACAAGGAGCTCCCGTCCCGGCAGCCGATGAGGGGGCCGGCACCCGGCGGAGGTCTCAACGACGCCTCCCTGGAACTCGACGACGCCGCCCTGAAACGGCACGCCGTCACCACCAGTCCAGGCCCAGGCCCTGGCCGGCGTGGCCGGCCGGCGCGGGGGTGTGCTGTCCCAGGCCGCGGCGGATCGCGATCTCCACGGGCGAGTACGCTCCGTCGGCCCGCTCCAGCTCGTACGGCGCCGCCGGCAGCAGCGGCGGCTGGGCCATGAAGCGCGGCAGCGTCCCGCGGTGCGGTTGCGCGGCGTGCACCAGGAACGGGTGGCACAGGAAGACGTCGCCCGGAGATCCGGTGGCGAGTGCGAGTGGCCGGTGCTCGGACGCCGCCACCACGTCGGGCGCGAGGGTCAGCACGCTCGCCCCGTCCTCGCCGTACCGCTCCAGCACCTTGGGTACGTCGAGGTGCGAACCGACCCTGATCCGGGTCGGGGCGTCCTCCTCGCCGACCTCGCTGAACAGGAACAGCATCAGCAGCGCCCGGCCCTGGGAGCGCAGGTTGGCGAAGTACCAGCTCTCGCCCTCCGGAAGGTAGCTGCCCTCGATGTGCCAGCCCGCGTCGGCCGGCTCCTCCGCGTGCGGGAAGCGCAGCGGGAAGGTGCCCAGCGAGTAGCGCGGCTCCCAGCGCCCCGCGCCCACGAGCAGGTCGTACGCGTGGTGCAGGGCAGGTGAGTTGGGTGCGGCGGCGAACGGGCCCTGCGCCATGCCGCCCACCCAGTGCACGGGCTGCGTCCACGTCGACGGGTCGTCCGGGTCGCAGCCCGTCTCCCGCCACAGCAGCCGCCCGCAGTCCGCGGCCACCCGCGGCGCGACGGCGCCTTCCAGCTTCACGAAGCCGTCGCGCAGGAACCGGGAAACCAAGGTCGTGTCATCCATGCCCTCATCGTGCGGCGATCGCCGATCCGGCCACCCGACATTCCCCGCACCGCCTTTGTCGGGTGGTCACGACCGCCCTCCCGCCGTCCATCCGGTCGCCCCTCCACCGCCGTCGGGTCCCCGGCCGACACGGGCCGCCGGGCCGGCGTGGGCGGGGCGGGCCGTCTCGCCGCGTCGGGCCAGCGCGCCGAGGACGGCCGTCAGGGCCCGGCTCCGCTCCCAGCCGTCCGCGAGGGCGCGGGCCAGGACCTCGGCCCGGTCGGTGTCCCCGGACCAGGCCATCGCCTCGACGATCTCGGCCTTCCGCGCCGCGTCCGGCGCGCGGGGCCGCCGACCCGCGCGCCGGGCCTGGCTTAGGTGGGTCTGATGGTCGGGCCGGTCTCGGCGGGGCGGCCGTCTGTGACCCAGAGGCACCCCCGAGGCACCTCTGGATCCCTTCCCCCAAAGGATCTTCCCTTCTTAGCCTTACCCCAGGCAATAAGGAACGGGGTCCTCATCGGAACCGCTCCTCCGAAGCGTATGGAGAATCTGCAAATGAAGCGCGCCATATCCGGCATAATTTCCACAGCCCTGCTCGGCGGTGTTCTCGTGACCGGCACTGCGGGTACAGCGTTCGCGGCAGGCCAGTCCACAGGGAGTCAAGCCGCCGTAACCGAGGCCAAGGACGTATCCCCCATCGCTGGGGTCGACCCGGTCGGCGAGCGGCGGTCGATGTGCCTGTGGAAGCAGGACGCGAACGACTGCGCATCGCTGCTGGTCAGCAAGAAGATGACGGACATGGTGAAAAATTGCCTTGTGAAGGCGGGGATCGGCGGAGCAGGGGCGTTCGTTATCGGCAAGTATGTCAGCAAGGATGTCGCCAAGGACATCGCGGCAAAGGTCGTCGGCGCCGGGGCGACAGCCTGCCTGTCATCCTTCTCGTAACGGCGAGCGTGCAATGGCGATCAGGATAATTGCCACGCTCGTCTGGACTGCTGGGCTCATCGGGGTTGTCAAGCTGCTGAGCGGAAACGACTTGGCGCAGTACGCCGCCATCTTCATTCTGAGTGGCCTCTACGCCCTGCTGATAGACAAGCTGCCCTCGCCGAGGAAGCACGACGAGGGCCACTGATCCGAACCAGGATGTGCACATTCCAGCCCCCGGACGGACACCGGCCGGGGGCTGGAAGGAGTTCCTGGACAGCCGGCCCAGACAGGACGGCGGGCCTCCCACGCTCGGCTGCCTTCTCACGGCCTATCGGCTGCGGCGGGGGCGGGGGCGGCGAAGAGCAGGCCGCCCGCGCCGATGGCGCGGAGACCGGCGAGGCCGGAGATGGCGGCGACGCCGACGACCTGGCTGTGGCGGCGCTCCGTGCGGTAGGCGTGCGGGCAGTCCTCGGCGGCCGACTCGTTCGGCGGGAGGACGGCGGTGGGTCATGGAGGAAGTCCCGGCCGCTTCTTCGGCGGCCGGGACCGGTCCTCCGGGCGACCGAGCGCTTCGGTCGGCCGGTCGAGCGAAGTCTGCGGCCAGGGGCGATGCCCCGGTGACGGGAGAGGTGCGGCCGGCATGACGGCTCACGCTTGAGGAGGGGTCAGGCCCCTCGCGATCCGGCTGACCATGCTGCGTGCTTCGGCGACCTGCAGCCGCGGAAACTCGAAGCTCAACACCCCTGCGCCGGCCACGCCGATGGAGACTCTGAGCGACTGCGCCACGCCTGCGATCAGTTCCGGCTCGGACAGCCATGCGAGCTGGTCCAGAGCGTAGGAATGCAGGAGCTTCTTCGGTTTGGCGACGAGGGTACCCCCGATCGAGAAAACCATCAGGCGCCGGCTGGTGAGCCCGACGATGAACCGGCCCGGCAAGGGAAGCTGCGCAGCGGGAACGTCCGCCTTGGCACCGCTCGTGACCACGGCCACTGCCGCTGCGCCCGCCGCTCCGGCGATTCCCGCGGCCCCACCGATCATGGTCTTGCGAACTCCGCCGACCCTGAAGCCGAGGATGCCGTACTGCACCCGTTCCCCCGGCGACAGCTCGCCGGCCAACCGCTGTCGGACCTTGTCGACCTGGGCCATGCCGTGTCCCTCCCCTCTCTGTGCCGACTCGCTTAGGCGGCGCGATGGTCTCGGAACCACTGCGCGACCTCGTCGGCGTGGGTGTCCGGCGGGAAGACCGGATAGAAGACGTGCTCGATCGTGGCGCCGCGCAGCACGAGGGTGAGGCGCTTGTAGAGCGTCTGGCCGTTGGCCTCGAACGTGGGGAGCTCCAGTTCGTCGGCGAGTGTGAGTCGGGGGTCGGAGAGCATCGGGTAGGGCAGGTGCAGCCGGTCCACGAGCGCCTGCTGGTAATCGGCCCGGTCCGAGGACAGGGCGAGCACCCGGTCGACGCCTTGTGCCCTGAGGGCGTCCAGGTTGTCGCGGAAGCCGCACGCCTCCTGGCTGCAGCCGCGGGCACCGGGAATCTCGTTCCAGCCCTCCGGGATGTCGACGGCCGGGTCTCCGGTGAGCGGGTAGAGGAACAGCACCCAGCGCCCGTCGGAAACCGCGTCCAGGCGTACGGCGGTGCCGTCCGTGCCCGTGAATGACAGGGCGGGCAGCGTACGGCCCGGCAGATGGGCGGCGGCGCCGTCGTCCACCGGGGCGGGCAGGCCGGAGGGCAGGGGGTCGGCCTGGGGCAGCATCTCGTCGGGCTCCTTCATGGGCTCAGGGCCAGCGGTGGGGGTGGGGAAACCTCGCCGGGCCGCCGCGTCCCTGCGGCGGACCAACTGGTCCCGGCTGCGGGTCAGCCGGGCGACGAGCAGGTCGAGCGCATCGATCTTCCGCTGGTAGGCGGCCAGCGACTCCGCGCAGTGATCACCCTCGTCGTGTCCTGCGCGCAGGCAGGAGAGGAACGGCTGGGTCTCCCTGGGGGCGAGGCCGAGCGCCCCGAGGCTGCGGATCTCCTCGGCCAGCCGAACGTCCTCCGCGCTGTAGTCGCGGTAGCCGTTGCCCGCACGGCCCGGCCTGAGCAGCCCGCAGTCCTCGTAGTACCGCAGCGCCTTGATCGTCACTCCGGCGGCAGCCGCCGCCTCACCCGCACGCATGAGCACCTCCTCGCCGTCCAGAACGCTAGACCCGGACCCCGGGGTCCGGGTCAAGGGTGGACCGCCGGCCTCCTCCAGCCGACCGCTTGCCGACCGCTTGCCGACCGCTCGCCGACCGCTCGCCGACCGGCACTGTCAGCCCGCCGAGTGAAGCGCTGAGTCACGCTATTTCGGTGGCACGATGGCCGCTGGAGGAGTGCTACAGCTCGACGTCCGCGGTTGAGTACCCGTACTCATGACGGGCCCGGATGTCGGCGTCAGGATGGGGCCCCGACTTCTCCGGCACCAGGCACGGGCAGCACCTGGTGCGGACCGGCTGCGGTGCCGGGCCGGGCCGGCCGCCCGGGTGCGGCGGCGGGCGCGGGCCGGGTGGCGTCGGTCATCGCGTGGTGCCTTCAGGGGCTCACGGGACGCGGTACGGGGCAGGTGCCGTCGGCATCGGCGTGCCGGGGCGGGACCTGGCCCCGCGTCAGGGGCACGGACGACGGTGTACGGCCGCTCCCCGAGGGCCACGCCCTCGCCCGGGCTCAGCCCATCGTGCAGGCGAGCTGTGCCTTGACGGCGTCGCGGATGTCCTCGGTGGCGTAGCAGTTGGCGTGGTAGACGTCGTGGAACTGCAGGTTGATGAAGTGGACGTTCACCACCTTGGTGATGATGTTGACGTTGCCCTGGGCCACGATGGTGTTGTGCGCGATGGCCACGTTCGCCGTCGGCAGCGTCTGGCCGCCCACCACACCGCCCTCGCTGTTCACCAGGTTGGTGATCTTGGTGTAGATGGTGACGTCCTTGCCCTGGAGGTTGCGGCCCACGATCGCGACCGTCCAGTCCTTGTAGCTGCGCTGCCAGGAGTAGTTGGACGCCCAGTTCAGCGCGGCCGCCGTGCCGGCCTGGAACTTGACGACCCAGTGCTGCCTCGCCAGCGGCCGGCCGCCCGGGTGGTCCCGGGGCTCCACGGGCTGCGCACTGCCGGCGCTCGCCCGACTCGATGCCGGGGTGGCGGCGGCGGCCGGAGCGGCGAGGGCGCCGCTGATGGCCAGTGCCACGGCCGCGGTGGTCACGGTCGTCTTCCACTTCCCACTGGACTGGCGACGGGTTGTCATGGTGGTGCTCCTCGTTCCTGCGCGGGCTCGCGGGCGTGCGTGCGCCCGCGGCCGGGTGGCTCCCGGCAGCGATGACTCTGTCGGACCCCCGCTCGGTACACATCAGTCATCTGACTGCCTCTCCGTGACCCTCGGAGGCGCAGCGCCCGCGCGCACCCGGGCCGGCAGCCGCGCCGGCGCGCCCGCGGGATGATCCGTGCTGCCGCGTACGGATCGAGCGCACCGTCAGCCTCGCCGGGACGGTGTTCGTGATCCACCGTCATCAGGGTGGCTGCCTAGGCCGTGTGCTTGTGGACGCGCTGCCGCTCGCCGGAGGCGCTCTGGCCGACATCGCCGAGCGGGTCGACGGCGCCCTGGGTCGTCGGATCCCCGGGGCGCCTGCTGATCTGCGTCATCGACCGCGACACCGTCACCGGCCGGTTCGGGCGGGCGGCGTCAGCGCGGCGGGCCCTGGTGCCGGCAGCGGAAGGAAAAGGAAGGGGCGGTTGAGATGGGGGGTGGCCAGGACGGTCCCGGTGCGCCCGGCCTCGGCGAGGAGGGCCTCGCGGGTGCGGCGGGCCAGGACGGGATCGGCCTCGAAGGCGTAGCGGGTCGCGGGGTCGGCGAGTTGGACGGCGTGGACCAGCACGTCGCCGGTGATCAGGAGCCGTTGTCCGCCCCCTTCGACCAGGAGGGACTGGTGGCCCGGTGTGTGGCCCGGCGTGCCGAGCAGGGTGAGCCCAGCGCCGCTCCCCCGGGGCCCGGGAAGCCGGCATCGGCCGTCGACCTGGCGCAGCAGGCCGGCTCGGCGCAGCGGGTCCACGACGTACCGCAGCGCCGAGTCGCCGGCGGCGAGCCCCGCGACCTCCGCTCGCTGGACGACGTACTGCGCGTCGGGGAAGGCCGGGACGCCGTCCGGGGTGACCGACCAGCCGTAGTGGTCCTCGTGCAGGTGGCTGAGGACGACGGTGTCGACGTCCTGCGGTCGGATGCCGGCCGCCGACAGGGCCTGCGGGAGCCGGCCGGGGACGGGCGCCCAGGTCGAGGCCGGGCTGCCCGCCGGACCGATGCCGGTGTCGACCAGGGTGGTCCGCCCGCCCGGTCCGCGCACGGCGTAGCAGCGGAAGTCCAGTTCCCAGGTGCCGTGCGGTCCGAAGGCGGCCGGGTCGAGTTCCCGCGCGTGCTCCCACGCCTGCGCCGTGGCGTCCGGGAAGGCGGCCGCGGCGGCGGCCGGGAACGTGCCGTGGGCGTCCAGCAGGGCGAGGACCCGGTACCGGCCGATCCGCCGGGCCGCCGCCCAACTGCCGTGCTCGGGTGGTGTGTCGGCCCGTGCGGACGTTGCGGTGAGCGGCCCCAGGGCGGTCGCGCCGACGGTGGCCAGGGCCCCGCGCAGCAGGGTGCGGCGCGAGGCGGTTCCCGGATCGCGGGTCATCGGTGTTCCTCCAGGGGGCGTGATGGCGGCCGACGCCTCGACCCCCGTGCGGGGCGTCGGCGGGGTCCATGCTGGCGGGGAGGGCGCGGTGCCGGCTTGCACGTTCTTGCGCGTTCGGCCGGCCGCGCGCAAGCGGCCGGAAGCGGTGATCGCCGTACCGGGCCGCGCTGTTCGCGCCCGGGGGGCGGGTCGGACGGGCGCCCCCGCGCGGGTCGGCCCGGCGGTGTCCGGCCCGTCCGACCCGTCCGACCCGTCCGACCGCGCCGGGGTCGGCCCGGGGCCTAGGCTGGAAGGCATGCCGGTCGAACGCCTCTGCCTGCTGAGCGACGACGACGTCTACGCCGCGGAAGTCGACTGCCGTCATCCGCCCCACGGATGGACGCCCGCCCGGCCGATGGAGGTGTTCGGCCTGGTGATGGTCCGCCGGGGCCTCTTCCTGGCGCGGGCGGACGGTGTGGAACAGGTGCTGGACCCGCTCAGCGTCTACGTCGAACGCCCCGGCAGCGAGCACCGGTTCGCGCACCCGTGCGGCGGCGACTCCTACACCGAGATCGTGCTCTCGGAGCCGCGGCTCGTCGAACTGCTGGCCGGGGACCCGACCGTGCCGCAGGGACTGGTGTTCACCACGCCGGGGATGACGCTGCGACAGCGGGTGCTGGCGGCGCGGGCGCGTGACCGTGCGGACGCCTTCGAACTCACCGAGCTGACCCTGGAACTCGCCTCGGAGATCCTTTCCGCCCTGCTGCCGGAGCGGATCGCCGCCGGCCTCCCCGTGCGGGTGTCGGCGCGCCGGCGGCTGGTGGACGCCGCCCGTGCCGCGCTGGCCGCGGACCTGGGATCGAGCCTGGACGAGCTGGCCCGTGCGGTGGGGTGCTCCCCGCACCACCTCAGCCGGATCTTCCGGGAGGCCACCGGCGAGGGCCTGGCCCGCTACCGCACCCGGTTGAAGGTCGCCCGGGCTCTCGACCGGATCAGCGAGGGCGACACGGGACTCGCCGCCCTGGCGGCGGAGTTGGGCTTCGCGGACCAGGCCCACATGACCCACGCCGTGCGTCGTTCGGTCGGGCTGACGCCGGGAGCGCTGCGGGCCCTGCTGGCCGCGGAGGCCGCGGAGGCCGCAGAGCCTGCGGGCGACCGGCCGGTCCGCCCCGGAGCCCGGCCGCCGTCCGGTCCGCGGCGGTCGGCCGGGGATCCACGCCTCGGTCGGACCGGCCGGAGGACCTGATCACGACGGCTGGGTCGGGCCGGGCTCTCCCCCGGCCGGATCACGACGGGGGGAGCCGTGCTGGTGGCCGGGGAAGGGTCGGCTGGTCGCGGGCTGGGACAGCGCAGGAGGTCGAGAACGCTCCACCGGCTCCGCCTCCGGAGCATCGGTGGCCGGCACCGGCCGCGCACGGAAGAGGGAGAGACCGGAAGGCCGCACGGCGTCCTGGGCACGCACCGCGTGCTGTTCGCCGCGACGACGTCGAGGCCACCGTTGCCCGCCCGCCGCCAGGACCGCCCCTCAGGGCTCAGGTCCTCGGGGCCCTACACGACGGGCCCGGCCGGCAGACTGGGGGGAGAAGTCTGCCGGCCGAGCCCGTGTACCGCCCGCCCAGGCTGCTACTAACCCCGATCGACACGGGCAAACATCGCCGTTTCCCGGCACCGGCGCCCCGGCGGGAACCGGCTGCCCGCCACCCCGTCGCTTCCGCCCGACCGAGCGGTCCGACGACGCGGCCCCGCCGACCGCGCCACCTATCGCCGCCGTGTTCTGCGTCGTCGTGCCGGCGCGGGTCGAGGGGGCCGTGCTGGAGGGGAAACGAGGTGGCGACGGCGTGCATCCGGTGCCACTGCGCGGCGCGCGGATCGAAGCGGATCGGAGGCGCGCGGCTTCGCGGTCTGGAGGATGCGCGCGGCGTGCCGGCGGTCGTTGATGCGCGGCCTCCCGGGCGGCGACCCGACCTGCTGTTCTCCGGCTTCGACGGTCTCGTCACCGGGCGGCGTGGCCGTGGTGGTGCGCGCGGTGCCCGGCGATCGGCGGGCTCGCCGTTCGCGCGGCCCAGCGGAATGCGCCCCGCGCGAGGCCTGACGGCGCCGGGCCTCGCGCGGGGCGTCCCGCTGCGGTTGACTGGCCGGGCCGCGGACCTTCCGGCCCACGGCCCGTCCGGAGTCCGTCCGGAGTCAGGACGAAGTCCGCTCGTATCCGCCCGTATCCGCCTACTCGGAGGCATCCGCATGGCCAGGCAGCACACGTACACCGCCGAGATCACCTGGACCGGCAACCTGGGCGCCGGCACCAGTGACTACCGCTCCTACTCCCGCGACCACGACGTGGCCGTCGAGGGCCTGCCGACCATCCTCGGCTCCGCCGACCCCGCCTTCCGCGGCGACCCGGCGCGCTGGAACCCGGAGCAGCTGCTGCTCGCCGCGCTCGCCCAGTGCCACCTGATGTCGTACCTGCACCAGTGCGCGGTGAACGGGGTCGTGGTGACCTCGTACGTCGACCGCCCGGTGGGCACCATGGCCGTCGCCGCCGGCAGCGGGCACTTCACCTCGGTGGTGCTGCACCCGCGGATCGAGGTCGCCGAGGCGGGCATGGTCGAGAAGGCGCTCGCCCTGCACGCGGAGGCGAACCGCGGCTGCTTCATCGCCAACTCGGTCAACTTCCCGGTGCTGCACGAGCCCGAGGTGACGGTCGCGGGACGGGCATGACGGGCCGGGCATGACGGGACGGGCATGACGGGACGGGCATGACGGGACGGGCTGACGGGCCGGGCATGACGGCCCGCTGCTCCCGGCCCGGAGCAGCGGGCCCGGAGCGGGTCGGCCGGCCGGGGCGGTCGCCGGGTGCGTCCGCCGGTCCCGGCTACCGCCCCGGCCGGTCCAGCAGCGCGGCGACGTAGGCGGCCACCTCGTCGCGCAGTTCCTCCGGCGTCGGTTCGTACCCGTGGCCGCTGCCCGCCGTCGAATTGAACAGCACGCCGTCGCACCAGCGGATCAGCCGGCGGGCGTCGGCCGCCGGCTCGGTGGAGCCGGCGCGGGCGAGCAGGGCGGCGCCGACGTCGGTGAAGCCCGCGCCCAGGCGGTCGTAGACCGCGCGCAGTTCGGGCCTGCGGGTGGCCTCCAGGGCGAGTTCCAGCCGGGCCAGGGTGAGTGTGCGGCCGGTGGTGAGCGCCCGGTGGAGCGCGTCGGCCGCGGCCTGGACCAGCTGCTCGCGCGCCGGGGCGGCGGCCGGGAGCCCTACCGTCTCGGTGAACACCGGCTGGTCGGCGGTCTCCAGCTCCAGGATCCGGACGAGCACGAGTTCGAGCAGGGCCGCCCTGGTCCGGGCGAGGTTGGAGGTCGACCCGGTGGGCAGGCCGGACTCGTCGTCGACGGCACGGTGGGTCAGCCCGCGCAGGCCGCGGTCGGCGATCAGGGCGATGGCGGCGTCGGCGATCAGGGTCGGGCGCGGCGGTGTCATGGGTCCGATCATGGCCTTTCCGGCAGGGCTCACCCAACTCACGACAGCGGCAGTGCGCCTCGCACTACACGTGTAGTACCGTACCGGCCAACGGACACTACACCTGTAGTGCGAGGAGAGGAGTGCCCCATGGGCCCGCAGCAGGCGATCGTCATCGGCGGTGGCATCGGCGGCCTCACCGCCGCCCTGGCCCTCCACCGGCAGGGCGTGCCGGTCACCGTCCACGAGCGCGCCGACTCCCTGGAACCCGTCGGCGCCGGCCTCGCCCTCGCCCCCAACGCCCTGCGCTGCCTCGACCAGCTCGGCGTCGGCCACCGGCTGCGCGCGCTCGCCGCCCCGCACCCGGCCGTCGGCGTGCGCCACCCCGCGGGCCGTTGGCTCGCCCGCACCAGCACCGCCGCCCTCGAGGCCCACTTCGGCGACCCGATCGCGGCCGTCGCCCGCGCCGAGGTGATGGCCGCCCTGGTCGACGCCCTGCCGGCGGGCACCGTCCGCACCAGCTCCCCCGCCACGCTGGTCACCCCCGGGGACGCCGACGAACCCGCCGTCGTCCGCACCGCCGACGGCGAGGAGTCCGCCGCCCTGGTCGTCGCCGCCGACGGCATCCGCTCCGCCACCCGCGGCCTGCTCTTCCCCCGGCACCCCGGCCCGCGCTACAGCGGATTCACCACCTGGCGCACCATCGTCCGCCCGGACGGCCGACCGGCCTCCGCCGGCGAGATCTGGGGGCGCGGCCGACTGGCCGGCATCGTCCCCCTGGCCGACGGCCGGGTCTACCTCTACTTCGCCGCCCTCGCCCCGGCCGGCACCCGCGCGGCCGACGAACTCGCCGAACTCCGACGGCTGTTCGGCGGCTGGTGCGCACCCCTGCCCCAGCTGCTCGCCCGGGCCGAACCCGACCGCGTCCTGCGCCACGACGTCCGGGAACTCGCAGACCCGCTCCCCGCCCACCACCACGGCCGGGTCGTCCTCCTCGGCGACGCCGCCCACGCGATGAGCCCCTTCCAGGGCCAGGGCGCCTGTCAGGCCATCGAGGACGCCGTCGTCCTCGCCTCCCTCCTCGCGCCCGCCGCCGACCTCGCCGCGCCGCTCCCCGCCTACACCGCCGCCCGACTCCCCCGCACCACCGCGCTGGTCACCGCGTCCCGGCGGGTCGGCTCCCTCGTGGCCCTGCGCAGCCCCGCCGCCACCCTGCTGCGCGACACCGCCCTCACTCTCGCCGGCCTGCTGCCCACCCGGGTCCTGCTCCGCCGCACCGAGGCCACCTACGACTGGCGGCCCCCGGCGCTCGGCGCGGCGGGCCCAGGGCGCCCGCAGACCTCCGGGAGCGGGCAGCCGAAGGCGGGCGCCTGAGACGGGGCCCGGGGCGGCGGTCAGCGCTCGGGGCGGGTTCGCGGCCCTAGGCCGTGTCTCGCAATTGATCTTGCAGGGTCAAATGTCGTTGAGCTCGTGGCGGGCAGCCCGGAAGACTGGCGCCATGAGCTCTCGACG
>NZ_JBVJJY010000028.1:0-64220 GCF_055585785.1 Kitasatospora sp. NPDC053308
ATCGGTGAGCTGGCGGCCGCGCATGTGGCCGGTGTGTGGTCGCTGGACGACGCGTGTGCGGTGGTGGCCGCGCGGGGCCGTTTGATGCAGCGACTTCCCTCCGGTGGTGCGATGGTGGCGGTCGAGGCCGCGGAGGAGCGGGTCCTGGAGGCGATCGCGGGCCGCACGGGTGTCGGGATCGCCGCGGTGAACGGTGTGAACGCGGTCGTGGTGTCCGGGGTCGAGGACGACGTGCTCGCCGTGGCGGAGGAGTTGGCGAGGGCGGGGGCGCGGACCAAGCGTCTGCAGGTCTCGCACGCCTTCCACTCGCCGTTGATGGAGCCGATGCTGGCGGAGTTCGCCCGCGTCGTCGGCGCGGTCGACTACCAGCAGCCCCGCCTCCCCCTCGTGTCGGCGCTGACCGGCCGGGTGGTGACGGACGAGGTCACCGACCCGGCCTACTGGGTGAAGCACGTCCGCGAGGCCGTCCGGTTCAGCGACGCGGCGAACGCCCTGCGCGCCGCCGGTGTCAGGACGTTCATCGAGATCGGCCCGGACGGCGTCCTGTCCGGCATGGGCCCGCAGACCCGCACCGACACCCACGGCGACGCCGCCGACGAGGTCTGGATCCCCCTCCTGCGCCGGGGGCGTGACGAGCCCCGCGCCCTGCTCACCGCTCTCGCCAAGGCCTACGTCCGCGGCGTGCCGGTCGAGTGGGGCGAGCTCTACGCGGGCACCGGTGCCCAGCGCGTCGACCTGCCCACGTACGCCTTCCAGCGGCAGCGCTACTGGCTGCCGGCCGGATCCGTCGCGGTGGACGCGGCGGGGCTGGGCCAGTCCCCGGCGCGGCACCCGCTGCTGGGCGCGGCGGTGACGCTTCCGGCCAGCGGCGGCCTCGTCCTGACCGGGCGGCTGTCGCTGGCCCGGCAGCCGTGGCTGGCCGATCATGTGGTGGCCGGTCGGGTGGTGGTGCCTGGAGCCGCGCTGGTCGACATGGTGGTGCGCGCGGCCGACGAGGCCGGCTGCGGCCGGATCGAGGAACTGCTGATCGAGTCACCGCTGGTGCTCCCCTCCCAGGGCGGCGTCCGGGTGCAGGTGACGGTGGACGAGGCCGACGAGGCCGGTCACCGCGCGGTGGCGGTCTACGCGCAGACCGAGGACGCGACGCTCGCGGAGGAGTGGACCCGTCACGCGGCGGGCTCGTTGGCCCCGGCCGAGGTGACGGCCGACGGCGCGCTGACCGAGTGGCCGCCGGCCGGCGCCGAGGCCGTCGATCTGGACGGGTTCTACCCGGGCCTGGCCGCCGGCGGTCTCGCCTACGGTCCGGTGTTCCAGGGGCTCCGCGCGGCCTGGCGGCGTGGCGGGGAGCTGTTCGCCGAGGTGGCGCTGCCGGACGGCGTGAGCGCGTCCGGGTTCGGGTTGCACCCGGCCCTGCTGGACAGCGCGCTGCACGTGGCGGGCCTGAGGGCCGACGGCGGCGACGTCTTGACGCTGCCGTTCGCGTGGAGCGACGTGACGGTGCACGCGTCGGGCGCAGTGGCGGCGCGGGTGCGGGTGGCGCCGGCGGCCTCGGGCGAGGGCGTGTCGGTGACGCTGGCCGACGCCGCGGGCGAGTCGGTGGCGTCCGTGGGGTCGTTGGTGCTGCGGGCCGCGTCGGCCGAGGACCTCGCGGGCGGCGCGGGCTCCGCGGCCGGGTCGATGTTCGGGGTGGAGTGGGTCCCCGCCGCCGCGGTGGCGGCCCCCGGAGGGTCGAACGGCCGGTGGGCCGTCCTCGGGGAGGAGCTGCCCGGCGCGGAGTCGTACGCCGATCTGGCCGCGCTACTGGCGGCCCTCGGCGCGGGTGAGGCCGTTCCCGAGGTCGTGGTGGCGCGGGCTGTGCCCACGCCGGACCCCGACGATGTCCCGGGTGCGGCGCGTGGCGCCGCCGTCGGCGCGCTGGAGCTGGTGCAGGAGTGGCTGGCCGCGGACGCGCTGTCGGCGTCGCGGCTGGTGGTCATGACCGAGCGCGCGGTGGACGCGGGCCCGGAGGCGCTGGTGGAGATCGCGGCCGCTCCGGTCTGGGGTCTCGTCCGAGCGGTCCAGGCGGAGAATCCCGGCCGGGTGCTGCTGGCGGACCTGCCGGACCTCTCCGCCGACATCGTGGAGTGGCTGCGGGCAGGCGTGGCGTCCGGCGAGCCGCAGTTCGCGGTGCGGGCGGGCCGGCTGCGCGTGCCGCGACTCGTGCGGGTGCCGTCCGCGCCCGTCCCGGCCGGCACCGTGGAAGGCCGTGCGGGCACGGTGCTGGTGACCGGCGCGTCGGGTGCGCTGGGCGGACTGGTCGCCCGGCATCTCGCGGCGACCGGACGGGCCGGGCGGCTGCTGCTGGTCTCGCGTCGCGGCATCGACACCGTCGGGATGCCGGAACTCGTGGCCGAGCTGAAGGAGTTGGGCGCCGACGTCAGTGTGGCCGCCTGTGACGTGGCCGACCGTGACGAGCTGGCCGGGGTCCTGGACGGCGTGTCGCTGACGGGCGTCGTCCACGTGGCGGGAGTCCTGGACGACGGGGTCGTCGCCGCGCTGACCCCGGAGCGGCTGGCGGCGGTCATGCGTCCGAAGGTCGACGCGGCGTGGCACCTGCACGAGCTGACACGCGGTCATGACCTGGACACCTTCGTGCTCTTCTCGTCGATCGCCGGTGTGGTCGGCAACGCGGGCCAGGCCAACTACGCGGCGGGCAACACCTTCCTGGACGCGCTGGCCGTCCACCGGCGCTACCTCGGACTGCCCGCCGTGTCGCTGGCGTGGGGGCCGTGGGAGCACGGCATGGCCGGCGAACTCACGGACGCCGACCGTCGGCGGATGGCCCGCCTGGGCGTGCGTCCGCTGTCGGACGCGCGCGGGCTCGCAGTCCTGGACGCGGCCGCCGGCCGGCCCGAGGCGCTGCTCGTGGCGGCCGAGCTGGACCTGCCCGCGCTCCGCCGCTCCGGCGACGTCCCGCCGCTGCTGTCGGGCCTGGCCCGGGCGGCGCGGGACGGCTCGCACATCCGCCGCACGGTCGGTCAGCCCACCGCCGGAGACCAGAACGCGCTGGCCGCGCGGCTGGCCGCCCTGAGCCCGGACGAACAACGGGAGACTGTGCGGGAGTTGGTCCTGTCGCAGGCGGCCCTGGTGCTGGGCATGTCCGGACCGGGCAGCCTCGACGCGGACCGGTCCTTCCGCGACGTCGGCTTCGACTCGCTCACCGCCGTCGAACTGCGCAACCGCCTCGGCGACGCCACGGGCCTGCGCCTGCCGGCCACGGCGGTCTTCGACTACCCGACCCCGGCGGCGTTGGCCGGGTTCGTCCTGGCCGAGCTGGTCGGTGAGGGCGGTCCCGCCTCGGCGGGTTCCGCGCTCCGGACGCGCGGTCGCGCACCGGTGGATGACGACCCCCTGGTGATCGTCGGGATGGCGTGCCGGTTCCCGGGTGGCGTGTCGTCGCCCACCGAGTTCTGGGAGCTGCTCGCGTCGGGTGCGGACGCCATCGGAGAGTTCCCCGCCGACCGCGGCTGGGCGACGGACGTCTACGACCCGGACCCGGAGGCCGCCGGCAAGAGCGTGTCGCGGGAAGGTGGATTCCTTTACGACGCCGCGGACTTCGACGCGGAGTTCTTCGGGATCAGTCCGCGGGAGGCCGTGGCGATGGATCCGCAGCAGCGGCTGCTGCTGGAGGCGTCGTGGGAGGCGTTGGAGGACGCGGGAATCGATCCGACGGGGTTGCGGGGCAGCGCGACCGGTGTGTTCGCGGGGCTCTTCTACCACGACTACCTGCCGTCGCACTTCGTGCCGGAGGAGGTCGAGGGGTACCTCGGCACGGGTGGGACGGGGTCGGTCGCCTCGGGGCGGGTGGCGTACGCGCTGGGTCTGGAGGGGCCGGCGGTGACGGTGGACACGGCGTGTTCGTCGTCGCTGGTGGCGCTGCACCTGGCGTGCCAGTCGCTGCGCTCGGGCGAGAGCTCGCTCGCGCTGGCCGGCGGCGTGACGGTGATGTCGACGCCGGGTACCTTCATCGACTTCTCGCGGCAGCGCGGCCTGGCCCCGGACGGTCGCTGCAAGGCGTATGCGGAGTCGGCGGACGGCACCGGCTGGGGCGAGGGCGTCGGCGTCCTGGTGCTGGAGCGCCTGTCCGACGCACGGCGCAACGGCCACAAGGTGCTCGCGGTGGTGGCCGGTTCGGCGGTCAACCAGGACGGTGCGTCGAACGGTCTGACGGCGCCGAACGGTCCGTCGCAGCAGCGGGTGATCCGGGCGGCGCTGGCCAGCGCGGGCCTGTCGGCGAGCGACGTGGACGTGGTGGAGGGGCACGGGACGGGGACCCGGCTGGGGGACCCGATCGAGGCCCAGGCGCTGCTGGCAACCTACGGGCAGGACCGGCCGGCTGACCGGCCGCTGCTGCTCGGGTCGGTGAAGTCCAACATCGGCCACGCCCAGGCCGCCGCCGGTGCCGCGGGCGTCATCAAGATGGTCGCCGCGATGCGGCACGGGATCGTGCCCGCGACGCTCCACGCGGACCAGCCGTCCTCGCACATCGACTGGGAATCGGGTGCGGTCCGGCTGGTGACCGAGGCGCAGCCCTGGCCCGACGCCGAACACCCGCGGCGCGCGGGGGTGTCGTCCTTCGGGTTCTCCGGGACCAACGCGCACGTCATCATCGAGCAGGCGCCCGATCAGGGCGCCGTCGACTCGCCCGCCGGCGGTGTTGTGCTCCCGGTCGTGCCGTGGGTGGTGTCGGGACGCACGGCCGAAGGTCTCGCCGCGCAGGCGGGACAGCTGACGGCCTTCGTCCAGCAGCAAGACGTCGACCTGGCGAGCGTGGGTTGGTCGCTGGCGACGTCGCGGGCGGCGCTGGAGCACCGGGCAGTGGTATTGGGTGCGGACCGCAACGAACTGGTCTCCGGACTAAAGGAGTTGGCCGGGGGGCGCGAGGCTCTGGGTGTGATCTCCGGCGCCGTGGGTGGGGTCGGCAAGGTCGGTTTCGTGTTCACCGGGCAGGGTGCGCAGCGGATCGGGATGGGTCAGGGGCTGTACGCGGCGTTCCCGGTGTTCGCCGAGGCCTTCGACGCGGTGTGTGCCGGTCTGGCCGAGCATCTGGACGGCTCGTTGGCCGCGGTGATTCGTGGTGAGGGCGAGGGTCGGATCGACGAGACGGGGTGGGCGCAGCCGGCATTGTTCGCGATCGAGGTCGCGTTGTTCCGGCTTCTGGAATCGTGGGGTGTGTCGCCGCAGGTGGTGGCGGGGCACTCGATCGGTGAGCTCGCGGCCGCGCACGTGGCCGGTGTGTGGTCGCTGGACGACGCGTGCGCGGTGGTGGCCGCGCGGGGCCGTTTGATGCAGCAACTCCCCTCCGGCGGTGCGATGGTGGCGGTCGAGGCCGCGGAGGAGCGCGTCCTGGAGGCGATCGCGGGCCGCGCGGGTGTCGGGATCGCCGCGGTGAACGGCGTGAACGCGGTCGTGGTGTCCGGGGTCGAGGACGACGTGCTCGCGGTGGCGGAGGAGTTGGCGCGGGCGGGGGCGCGGACCAAGCGTCTGCAGGTCTCGCACGCCTTCCACTCGCCGTTGATGGAACCGATGCTGGCGGAGTTCGCCCGCGTCGTCGCCTCCGTCGACTACCAGCAGCCCAGGCTGGCGATGGTCTCCGCCCTGACCGGCGAGCCGGTCACCGACGAGGTCACCGACCCGGCCTACTGGGTGAAGCACGTCCGCGAGGCCGTCCGCTTCTGCGACGCGGCGAACGCCCTGCGCGCCGCCGGTGTCAGGACGTTCATCGAGATCGGCCCGGACGGCGTCCTGTCCGGCATGGGCCCGCAGACCCGCACCGACACCCACGGCGACGCCGCCGACGAGGTCTGGCTCCCCCTCCTGCGCCGGGGGCGTGACGAGCCCCGTGCCCTGCTCACCGCTCTCGCCAAGGCCTATGTCCGCGGCGTGCCGGTCGAGTGGGGCGAGCTCTACGCGGGCACCGGCGCCCAGCGGGTCGACCTGCCCACGTACGCCTTCCAGCGGCAGCGGTACTGGCTGACCGCGGTCGGCGGAAGCCGCGCCGAGGACCTCGGCCTCGGCACCCCCGCCCACCCTCTCCTGGGGGCGGCCGTCGAACTGCCGGCGACCGGCGGCATCGTCCTGACGGGGCACCTGGCGCTGTCCGCGCAGCCGTGGCTGGCCCAGTCCCTCGTGACCGGTCGCGTGGTGGTGCCCACGGCGGCGCTGGTCGACATCGCGGTGCGGGCCGGTGACGAGGCCGGCTGCGGCCGGATCGGGGAACTGACCGTCGAGATGCCGTTGGTGCTTCCGGAGCGCGGCGGCGTGCGCATCCAGGTGACCGTCGGGGAGGCCGATCCCGCCGGGCTGCGGGAGGTCACGGTGTTCGCGCGGGCGGCCGAGGGGGAGTGGGTGCGGCATGCGTCCGGCACCCTGGCCCCGGACGCCGAGGAGACTGCCGGTGGCGACGCCCTCGCGGACACGGCGGCGTGGAGCGTGCAGTGGCCGCCCACCGGAGCCGAGGCGGTCGACGTGGACGCGCTGTACGAGCGGCTGGCGGCCGCCGGGCACGGGTACGGGCCGGTGTTCAGGGCGGTCCGGACGGCGTGGCGGCGTGGCGACGAGGTGTTCGCGGAGGTGGCGCTGGCCGAGGGGACCGACGTGTCCGGGTTCGGGGTGCACCCCGTCCTGCTGGACGCCGCGGTGCAGCTCGTCGGCCTGGAACAGCTGGAGCCGACGGCCGGGCAGGGCCTCTTCCTGCCCTTCGCGTGGAGCGACGTGGTCGTTCACGCCTCGGGCGCGATGGTGGCGCGCGTGCGGGTGGCCCCGGCGGTCTCCGGCGAGGGCGTGTCGGTGACCCTGGCCGACCAGGCCGGACAGCCGGTCGCCTCGGCCGGTTCCGTGGTGCTCGGGCCGCTGGCCGTCGGCACCCTGGACCAGGCCGCCGGGGTGGCCCGTGACGGGCTCTTCCGGGTGGACTGGGTGCCGGTCGGCGCCGCGACGGAGGCGTCCGGGGAGCCGGGCCGTCCGTGGGCGGTGCTCGGCGGCGACGGTGGTCTGGCCGTGCCCGGTGCCGTGGCGTACGCGGACGTGCCGGACCTGGTGGCCGCGGTGGAGGCGGGTGCACCGGTGCCGGGTGCCGTGCTCGTCTGCTGCACCCCCGACCCCACCCCCCTCCCCGCGAACGTGCCGGCGGCGGCGCGGGCCGCCGTGCTGCGCGTGCTGGAGGCGGTCCGGGACTGCCTGTCGGCCGGCGCCCTCGACGGGTCGAAGCTGGTGGTGGTGACCGAGTGCGGTGTGGACGCGGGTGGGGGCGCGGGCGTGCGCCTGGAGAGCGCGGGCGTGGTCGGACTGGTGCGTGCGGCCGCCGGTGAGCATCCGGAGCGGATCGTGCTGGCGGACGTCGCGGTGCTCGCGGACTCCGGGGCTCTGGTCGCGGCCGGAGCGGCGCTGGGGGAGCGCGAGTTCGCGGTGCGCGACGGGGAGGTGCGGGTGCCGCGACTGGCGCGTGCGGCCGACGCGAACGACCCCGGCCCGAACGAGCGCGACGCAACCGACCGCGACGTAACCGACCGCGATGCAACCGACCGCGACGCAACGGATCCCGACGCAACCGACCCCGGCCTGAACGACCCCGACGCGCCGCCCGCCGCCCGCCGTCCCGCCACCGTCCTGGTGACCGGCGCCTCCGGTGCGCTCGGCGGGCTGGTCGCCCGGCACCTGGCGGTGACCGGGCAGGCGGAACGGCTCCTGCTCGCCTCCCGCCGCGGGGTGGCCGCCGCCGGCATGCCCGCGCTGGCCGCCGAGTTGGCGGGCGCCGGGACGGACGTGCGGGTCGTGGCGTGCGACGCCGCCGACCGCGCGCAGCTGGCGAGCGTCCTGGACGGCGTGCCGCTCACCGGGGTCGTCCACACGGCGGGCGTCCTGGACGACGGTGTCCTCGGCTCGCTCACCGCCGACCGGGTCGAGCAGGTCATGCGGCCGAAGACCGACGCCGCCTGGCACCTGCACGAGCTGACCCGCGACCTGGACCTGGACACCTTCACCCTCTTCTCGTCGGTGGCCGGCGTCTGGGGCACCCCGGGCCAGGCCAACTACGCGGCGGGCAACACCTTCCTGGACGCCCTGGCCGCCCACCGGCGCCACCTCGGTCTGCCGGCCGTGTCGCTGGCGTGGGGGCCCTGGGAGCAGGGCATGGCCGGCGAGCTCACCGAGGCCGACCGCCGGCGGATGGCCCGTCAGGGGCTGAAGCCGCTGTCCGCGTCCGAGGGGCTCGCCCTGCTCGACTCGGCGGCCCGGGCCACCGACCCGCTGCTGGTGACGGCGCGCCTGGACCTGCCCGCGCTGCGCCGTCCCGGGAGCGTCGTTCCCGCCCTGATGACCGGGCTCGTCCGCCCCGGCCGGCGCACGGTGGGACGCTCCGCCCCGGAGGCCGGGAAGAACCTGCTGAACCAGCTGGTCGCGCTCCCGCCCGAGCAGCTGGAGGAGGCCGTCCTGAACCTGGTCCTGACCCAGGCGGCCCTGGTGCTCAACCGGCCCGGCTCCGAGTCCATCGAGGCCGCGCGGTACTTCCGCCAGCTCGGGTTCGACTCGCTGACCGCGCTGGAGTTCCGCAACCGGATCACCGGTGCCCTCGGGCTGCGACTCCCGGCCGCGGTGGTCTTCGACTACCCCACGCCCGTGGAGCTCGCCCGCTACCTCCGGGACCGGATCGCCGAGCAGGAGATCGACTACGAGCCGGTGCTGAACGAACTCGACCGGCTCAAGTCCCTGCTGACCGCGATCGCCCGGCGGGGCGGTCAGAAGGCGAAGATCACGAGCCGTCTCGAACACCTCCTGGAGGAGTTCCGCGGCGCGGACCCGGACGGCGCCTCCTCCGACGAGGACGGCCCCTCCGACGAGGACATCATCGGGGCGACGGACGACGAGATCTTCGACCTGATCGACAAAGAGCTGGGGATCTGAGCGGTCGGGCACCGGCGGGAAGACCGGCGGGCCCCAACGGACCTGGAATGGCAGAGGAGTGACGTGATGATTTCCGCGGAGGGGCGCAAGCCTGCGGATCCGGGGGACGACGCGGGAGTCTCCCCCCGGGAAGAAGCGCTGTGGCTGTTCGAGTCGCTGGTGCCGGGCACTCCCGTGAACAACCTGTCCGCGGCGTTCACCGTCGCCGGGCGGGTGGACCCGCTGCGGCTCAACGCGGCGCTGGCCGTGGTGCTGCGCCGCCACGAGGCGCTGCGCACCGTCTACACCAGCGACGGCACCCGGCTGGCCAGGCGGGTGGTCGGCCCGGACGAGTTCCGGGTGGACCTGGTGCAGGTCGCGCTGGCGGGCGAACCGAGCGAGGCCGACCTCGCGTCGGTGACCGCCGCGCCGTTCGCCCTGGACGGCGGGCCGATGCTGCGAGCGGTGCTCTTCCGCGCCCCGGACACGGACGTCCTCTGCGTGACGGCCCACCAGTTGGTCTTCGACGAGGCGTCCGTCCCGCTGTTGCTGACGGACCTGGCGGCCGCGTACGAGAGCACGGCCGGCGCTCCCACGGCCGACGCTCCCACGGCCGACAGGGACACGGCCGGCTGGGCCGGGCCCGTCCCGAGCCGGGAGAGCCTCGCCTTCTGGCGCGAGGAGCTGGCCGGCGCGACCACCGACACCATGGAGCTGTCCTGCACCGAGCCCGAGCCGGACCGGCCGACGCTGGCGGCGGCGGAGGTCGTGCGCACCCTGCCGGCCCGTACGGTGGCCGGGGTGCGCGGCCTCGCCGCGGAGCTCGGCGTCCCGGAGTCGGCGGTCCTGCTGGCCGCCTACTACGTGCTGCTGGAGGCGTGCGGCGCGGGGCCCGACCTGCTGGTGGGCCTCCCGGTCGACGTCCGGCCGGAGCACGCCGCCCGCGCGATCGGGTACCACGTCACCCATGTGCCGCTGCGGCTTCGGCTGGACCGGGCGGAGAGCGTCCGCGACCTGGTGCGCCGCAGCGGGGAGCGGCTGCGTGCGGGCGTGGCGCACGCCGACGTGGCCGTGGACGCGCAGGCGGACCTGCTCCCGGCGGCGCCGTCCGGCCGGCGCTCGCTGCCCTTCCGCCACGTGTTCGAGCACCGGACCGGGAGCGGTCCCGCCGCGTTCGCCCTCGACGGCCTGGCGGCCAGGCCGTTCGCCGCGGGGAACGGCTTCGGCAAGTTCGACTTCGACCTGCGCGCCACGTCGACCGAGGACGCGATCGCGCTGCGGGCCGTCTACCGGACCGAGCTCTTCGAACCGGCCCACGCCGAGCTGTTGTTGGAGCGCTTCGCGGCGGTGCTGTCCTCGTTCACGGACGACGCGGACCGGGCGGTGGCCGAGGTCGAGTGGTGGTGCGAGCGGGACCACGAGATCGTCGGGGCGGCGAACGACACCACCCGGCCGGTCGAGCCCGCCTCGGTGCTCGAAGCCGTCCACGCGCAGGTGCTGCGCTCGCCCGGGGCCGTGGCCGTCGTCGAGGGCGACCGCTCGGTCGGGTACCGGCGGTTGTGGAGCGCGGCGCACGTCGTGAGCACCCGTCTCCGGGAGGCCGGCGTCCGGACCGGGGACGTGGTGGCGGTGGCCCTTCCGCGCGGGCCGGAGCTGGTCGCGGCGGTCCTCGGAACATGGCTGGCGGGCGCGGCGTACCTGCCCGTCGACACGGCCCACCCCGAGGAGCGGATCCGCTACCAGCTGTCCGACTCGGCCGCGCGGGTCCTCGTCACGACCGCGGACGCGGCCGGCGGCCTGGCACAGGCCGCCGAGGACGGCCTGGTCCTGCTGACCGCGCCGGCCGTCGAGGACGCGCCGGAGCCCGGGCCGGGCACGGAACCGGGCACGGAAGCGGGTGCGGAAGCGGGTGCGGAACGGGCAGCGGCCGACGCCGGGCCCGTCGCCGTGGACCCGAAGGCCTGCGCGTACCTGATGTACACCTCGGGCTCGACCGGCCGGCCCAAGGGGACGCTGATCGACCACGCGGCCCTGGCCAACGTCGTCGCGCACTTCGCCGAGCAGTTCGGTGCCTCGGCCGGCGACACCACGCTGTGGACCACGACGTTCGCGTTCGACATCTCCGGCCTCGAACTGTTCGTGCCGCTGGTCTCCGGCGGCCGCCTGGTGGCCGCCCCCGACGCGGCCAGGAGCGACGGCCGGGTGCTGCGGGAGCTGATCGAGCGGCACGGGGCGCGGTTCGTCCAGGCGACGCCCACGACCTGGCGGCTCGTCATCGACCGGGTGGCGGACTGCCTGCGCGGTCGCGGCGTCATCGTGGGCGGTGAGCCGGTGCCGTTGTCGCTGGCCCGGCGGCTGGTGGCGGCCGGCTGCGTGCTGCACCACGCCTACGGGCCGACCGAGACGACCATCTGGTCGACGTCACGCGCCCTGGTGGACGAGCCGCAGGGCCGCTTCGACGTCGGCAGGCCGATCCGCAACACCAAGGTCCACGTCGTCGACCGGCACGGCCGCGACCTGCCGGTGGGTGTCCGCGGGGAGCTCTGCATCTCGGGCGTCGGCGTGGCGATCGGGTACCACGGCCGGCCGGACCTCAACGCGCAGCGCTTCGGCGAGCACCCCGTGTACGGGCGGTTCTACCGGACGGGCGACGTGGCGTGCTGGCGTGCGGACGGTCTGATCGACCTGTTCGGCCGGAGCGACCGCCAGGTCAAGCTCCGCGGCAACCGGATCGAACTCGGCGAGATCGAGGCGACGCTGCTGGCCCACCCCGAGGTCGGCGGCGCTGCGGTGATCATGGTCGGCGACCCGAGCGCGGACGCCGTGCTGATCGGCTGCCTGGAGCCGGCCGCCGGCCCGATCGACACCGCGAGCGTCTGGGCGCACGCCCGCGCGCGGCTGTCCCGATCGATGCTGCCCGGGGACCTCGTGACGGTCGACTCGATGCCGCTCAACGGCAGCGGGAAGGTCGACTACCCCGCGTTGCAGCGGATGGTGGAGGCCCGGCGCGCGGCCGCGGCCCGGCCGGGCCGCGGTCCCGTCCCGGGTGCTCCGGACCGCGCGGACCGCGCGGACGACCCGGACGGCCCGGACCTGGACGACCTGACGGCCCAGCTGACGGGGCTGTGGCGGAGCATCCTGCAGGACGAAGGGCTCGACGCCGACACCGACTTCTTCGCGTCCGGCGGGAACTCCATGCTCGCCGCCCTGGCGATGCAGGAGTTCCAGAACCTCAGCGGGGTGTCGATCAGCCTCGCCGAGGTGTTCGAGCGGCGCACCCCGCGGGAGCTGGCCGCCGCCGTCCGGAACGCGGCGCGGCGCGAGGAGACGCGACGGGAGGCGGCGGCAGCGGTCGGCTGACGGAGGCCGGGGCGGGCGCGCGAAACGGCCCTGCGGGGTGTCCCGCAGGGCCTGCGCCCCGGCCCGACCGCCGTTACTGCTCGCCCTGCCCGTCGGCGCCGAGGTAGGCGAGGACGGCCCGGACCCTGCGGTTGGTGTCGTCGTCGTTGGCGAGCCCGAGCTTGGCGAAGATCGTGGTCGTGTACTTGCTGATGGAGCCCTCGCTGAGGAAGAGCTGGTTCGCGATCGCCGTGTTGGAGAGCCCCTCGGCCATCAGCGCGAGGACGGAGCGCTCCCGTTCGGTGAGGGTGGCGAGGGGGTTGGCCCGCATGGGCCGGCCCAGCAGCTTGGCGACGACCGTGGGGTCGAGCGCGGTGCCGCCGTCGGCGACGCGGTGGACGGCGTCCATGAACTGGCCGGCGTCCAGGACACGGTCCTTCAGCTGGTAGCCGATGCCACCGTGCCCGTCCGCGAGGAGCTCGCGCGCGTACAGCTGTTCCACGTGCTGGGAGAGGATCAGCACCGGCAGCCCGGGGATCTCCCGGCGCGCGGAGAGCGCGGCCTGGAGTCCTTCGTCGGAGAACGTCGGCGGCAGCCGGACGTCGACGATCGCCGCGTCCGGCCGGAGGCCGACCAGTGCCTCCAGCGCGGCGGGCCCCGAGTCGACGGCCGCGACGACGGTGTGGCCGTACGCCTCGACGAGGCGCACCAGCCCGTCGCGGAGCAGGAAGAGGTCTTCGGCTACGACAATTCGCACGGCACCGCCACGGTGATACGAGTGGGTCCTCCGGCCGGGCTGTCGATCTCCAGGCGTCCGCCGAAGGCTGCCATGCGGCGCTCGATGCCGGTCAGTCCGGACCCTGTGGATGCGGCGGCTCCGCCGATTCCGTCGTCGCTCACGGTAGCAGTGAGCATCCGCGCCGCGTAGCTGAGTTCGACCTTGACCCGTTCGGCCCGGGAGTGCTTGGCCACGTTGGCCAGCAGTTCCGCGACGGAGAAGTAGACGGCCGACTCGACGGGGCGTTCGGGGCGCGCGGGCACCTGGCTGAAGACGTCGACCTCCACGGAGGAGTCGAGGGCGAGGGCCCGCAGGGCGTCGACCAGGCCGCGCTCGGCGAGGACGGGCGGGTTGATGCCGCGGACGAGCGAGCGCAGCTCGGCGAGCGCGGTGGCCGACGTGGCGCGGGCCTCGGCGAGGATCGCCTTCGCGGCCTCGGGGTTGCTGTCGACGAGCTGCTCGGCGGCGCCCATCGACATGCCCATCGCCACCAGCCGGGCCTGGGCCCCGTCGTGCAGGCCCCGCTCGATGCGTTCCAGTTCGGCGGCCTGGGTCTGGGTCAGGTCGGCGCGGATCGCCTCCAGTTCCTCCACCCGGCGCCCGAGCCGGGTGCTCGGGACCGGCCCGAGGAACCGGCGCGCCATGGGGCGGAGGATGCGCCAGGCGAAGGGGGCACCGGCCAGGCCGGCCACGATCACGGCGATGCCGTAGCCGGTGAGACCGGGCGTCAGGGCCATGTAGCCGCCGTAGCCGAGCGCGAGCAGCGGCAGGGCGGCGACCGGCAGCACGGTGACCGAGGCGACCAGGGCCCACATGCCGTCCCAGTGCAGCTGCGGGTCGTGGAACCGGGCGTGCATCTTGGCGCGCCGGCGGGCCTCCCGCTCGGACTTGTGGTACTCGTGGCCGTCCCACCAGAAGCCCGTGGCCATCCGGGTGACCGGCGGGACCGGGCGGTAGGTCACCTGGATGTCCAGGTCGAGCCAGTTCGCCGCGCACCGGCGCGCGGCCTTGGCGAGCGCCCGGCTGGTCAGCGGGTGCACGACCCACAGCGAGACGGCGACCCAGAGCACCACCACCAGGGTCTCCCCGAGGGTGGCCAGCGCGCGGACGGCCAGGGGGGCGGACAGTCCGTCGGACCAGGAGTAGGCCAGCGCGGAGCCCCCCACCGCGACGGGCACGGCGACCACGGGCATCACACAGGTGAGCCCGGTCAGCACCACGGACCGGTAGAGCCCGAGCCCGATCTCGGTGCCCCACCGCAGGGGATCGCCCCCTCGACGTCTCCTCATCGGCCAGTTCCTTTCGCAGCGGTGATCATTGTGTCAGCGGGGGGCCGGGTCCGGGACCCGGTTCGGGAACGGGCCGGGGGCTGGGCCCGGTTCGGGACCGGCCCGTTCTACGCCGGATGGCCGGATACCGCGGGCGGTCCGGCCATCTGAGGGGCGGAGCAGGTCCTCAGCACGTCACTTCTTGGCGGGGGCGGGGA
This sequence comes from Kitasatospora sp. NPDC053308, assembly GCF_055585785.1. NCBI lineage: Bacteria > Bacillati > Actinomycetota > Actinomycetes > Kitasatosporales > Streptomycetaceae > Kitasatospora > Kitasatospora sp. NPDC053308. The sequence continues at coordinate 14,523 of NZ_JBVJJY010000028.1, forward strand.
AGGCGGCGCTCAGCGCGGAGCCGCGGGTGATGACGGCGACGCCGATCAGGGCGAGGGCGGACAGGCCCTGGATCACGGCGTACCACGCCGGGCAGAGGCCGGGGATCAGGTCCACGCCGATGATCGCGATCGGCATGATCGTGGAGAGGGTGCGCAGCCGGTCGAAGGCCTTGTAGGAGCCCTGGGCGGCGCGGACGGTGAACCGGTGGAGCAGGAAGGTGACCAGGAACAGGATGGCCCCCCGGATCCACATGAACGGGCTCGCCTCGTGGCCGGTGAACGCCATGACCGCGACGGTGCCGAGGACGATGGCGCCGACGGCCCCGAAGAGCGTGATGCACTTCTTCACCGTGTCGAATGCGTCCTGGGTGCGGGAGTCGCCGAGCTGCGCGGTCGCGGTGGTGATGTCGCCGGTGTTGGCCATGGTGGTCCTTCTCCTTCGTGTCGTTGTGCTACCGACAGTACGGATCGCCGGGCCGGCCCGACATGGGTCTGTCCGTACGGGTGGGTGGGGCTGGACCCACTCCTCGGCCGGCGCCCGGAAGTCGGTGTTCAGGGCGTTCAACTGCCGCACGCGGCAAGGCTGTTGGGAACGTTACGATCCTGTGCGAGACCAGGGCCGGGTGCGCTCCCCCGTAGCACCCGGCCCTTCCCTCTTTCGGCCGGGGCCGACCGCCCCCGGCGGGAGGGGAATCGCCGCGCGCGCCTCGTCGAGGAACAGAGACCAGAGAAGAACTGGAACCCCGACCCCAGAGAAGTGAGGGTGATCATGAACGACAACGGTGGACCCAACGTGTTCCTCACCGGCTCCGCGGCGCTCACCGGTGCGGCGCAGCTGCGCCACGTGGCGGACGTCGACGTGCCCAAGGTGAAGGTCCCGCTCGGCAACCGCCACGAACACTTCGAGGCCACCTCCGAGACCACTCTCGTCGACGACCGCGAGCTGCGGGTCTTCGTCTGGACCCACAGCACGTACGTGGCGGAGTGACGCGTCGGGGACCTTGAGCGACCCGCACGCCGAAGCCGTGCACCGTCCGCCCGGACGGTGCACGGCTTCGCGCGTGTCACCGGCGGCCGTCCGTACCGCGGCCGATGTGTCACAGGGCGATGGAGCGCGTGCCCGCCGTGCTCGCGCCGTCGCCCGACTCGACCCGGACGATCCCGTGAGCACCGGGACGCCGGAGTTCCCGGCCGAAGCGCGGCAGCTCCCGCAGTCGACGGCTGTGCGACCGGCCGTGACCGGCTGACGCGCAGCACCGGAGCGGGGACACGCGAAACCGCCCCCCAGGGCCCCCCCCCCTCTGGGAAACCAAACAAAAAAACCAGGAACACACACAAACGCCCGCGGGGGGGGGGGGGCCGGTGGGGGGGGGAACGAGGGGGGGGGGGTCGTCTGCTCCGCCCCCCCCCTCCCCCGCGTCCGGGAACTCCGGGATGGTGTAGAAGGGGAAGACCAGGTTGCGGCGGTCGTTGGTGGCGCGCACCGTGTAGTGGACGTCGATGTAGAGCGTGCCCTCGTCGACGCTGTCGAAGGCGATCACCACGTCGTCGACCTCGATCCGGGGCTCCCAGCGTTCCAGCGCGATGCGCACCTCGCGCGCGATCCGCCCGGCGGTGGTGCTGTCGCCCGGGGCGAAGACGTACTCGTGGATGCCGCAGCCGAACTCCGGTCGCATCGGCCGTTCGCCGGGGGCGGTGCCGAGGATGAGCCGGATGGCCTCCGCGATCTCGCGCTCCCGGTCGACCATGCCGATGCCGCCGGTGGCGTTCACCCGTAGCGGGAACGCCCAGCCCCGTCCGATGAAGCCGCTGGTCATACCGCCCCTCCGATCAGCACGTCGAACGCGCCGGCGATGATGGTGGCGCCGCAGGTCGTCTTGTCGCCCATGCGGGCCGCGGGCAGGCCGCCGATCAGCGTCACTCCCCCCGTCACCGTGCCGAGTTCGGGCTCGACGAGGTTGGCGGGGCCCATCTCCACGTGCGGGACGCAGGCGTGGACCGTGCCGACCACCGCGGCGGGGCGGCCGCCGATCAGCACGGTCGCCACCCTGGCGGCGCCCGGCGGCGGGGTGGTGAGGGCGCCGCCGTGATCGGTCATGTCGCCGGTCCGGGCTGCGGGGGGCATGTACGGTCTCCGTTTCCGATGTGCTGATGCGCCGATGTGTCGTTGCGCCGTTGCGCCGTTGCGCCGATGTGCTGATGTGCTGATGCGCCGATGGTGCGAAGGGTGCCGATGCGGTCGCGGGGCGGTCCCTGTGCCGCCCCGCAACCCTCGGCAACGTCTGATGTCCCGTCAATTGATGTGCACGAAGGCCCCCTTGAGGACGGCCTGCGCGCCGCCGTCCACGGTGACCGCCGTGGTGCCCCGGACGGTGACCGAGCCGCCGCGGATGTCCACCGTCCCGGTGCCGGCGTCCAGGGTGATGCCGGAGGCGGTGAGCCGCACCATGCTGCCGGGCCCGGCGCCGGGGCCGTGGACGTTCAGCACGATCTCCCCGCGCTGCTGGTCCAGCCGGACCTCCAGCTTCTTGTCCCCGCTCGCCAGACGGACGCCGGAGGCACCGCCCGGCACGTCCAGCAGCTCCAGCCGGTGGCCGGAACGGGACACCAGGGAGCGGCGGTTGACCTTGCCGGCGGCCCGGTCGACCAGGGGCACGTCGTGCGGCGAGGGCTGGTCCACGCCGTTGTAGAGCCCGCCGAGGACGTACGGGCTGTCCAGGTCGCCCTGCTCGAAGCCGACCAGCACCTCGTCGTTGACCTCGGGGCTGAACACCCCGCCGCCGCCCTGGCCGCCCCACTGCACGGTGCGCACCCAGTCGGAGACGTAGGTGTCGTCCAGCCAGGGGAACTTCAGCTTCACCCAGCCGCGCTGGCCGCCGCCGGGCTCCCGGACGTCGGTGACCACGGCGACGGCCAGGCCCGGCATCCGCGGCCCGCGCGGCGGCGCGTTTCCGCCGGTGACCAGCCCGGCAAGCGACCGGTCGGGCGAGGCGCTGACCACCACGGTGGTGCGGTAGCCGCGGAACGGTTCGAGGAGGTGGCGGGCGCCGGTGACGGTGTAGCGGCCGGAGAACGCGGCACCGACGTTCCCGAGGGCGACGGCGGTGCCCGCCCGCAGCCGGGGGTTGCCCTCCACGACCGCCTCCAGCTCGCCGAAGCCGGCCGCCGTGGTGGCGGCCAGCGAGCGGGCCGCGGCGGCTGTCTCCGCCTGGGTGCGGTACGGGGTGTCGGCGACGGTCAGCTTGGCGCGGCCGGGGAAGGCGGCGGCCGCCGTCGAGGGGCTCATCCCCGGGAGCACCGTCCGGGAGGTCACCGAGGGCTCGGTGGCGACCAGGGCGCTCTTGGTGGTGACGTTCCAGCCGCGCGCCTCGACCGTGTCCGCGCCGGCGGCACCGGTCAGCACCCCGCGCAGCTCCAGCAGGTTGCGGCCGTACTCCAGCACCATCGGGTTCTGCGGCGCCGGGGTGGAGGGGGCCGGTGCGCCGGACGCGGGCGTGGGGCTGACGAACTCCAGCCTGCCGTCGTCGTCCACCCGCACCTGCGCACCGCTCTCCTGCGCCAGGAACTGCAGGAAGTCCCAGTCCGGGACGTTCGCCTGGGACAGCTGCTGGTGGACCACCGGGAAGGAGTCGACCCGGCCGCAGGTCAGGCCCGCGCCGGCGGCGACCTGGCGGACGATGTCGGCCGTCGACATGTTCCGGAAGGCCTTCACCCGGCGCCCGCGCATCAGCCGGTGGGTGACCGCCGACGCCCGGACCACGGTGTACGAGCCGGTGGTGTCCACCTCCAGCTCCAGCGCGGTCACCTCGCCGGTGAACAGCCTCACCCGGGTGTTGCCCTGCACGGTCACCACGGAGACCCGCAGCGTGGTCCCGATGGTGATCCCGGTCGCGGAGAGGAAGGTGTGGTCCGCGTCCCGGAAGCTCAGCACGGCGGTGTCGGGCAGGCCGACGCTCTCCTCGATGTCGCAGGAGACGAGCTGGGCCGCCCAGACCGGCGGCAACGGGCCCGGCGCCTCCACCACCGGATCCGCGGCGAAGGGCCGGCCGCCCCGGGCCTCGGGAGTCGTCATCGCCGCCCGCCCCGGGTGAGTTCGTCGATCCCCGGCACGATCAGCTCCTCGCCCGGCACCAGGGCCATCGGGTCGTCGATGTCGTTGGCCTCCGCGATGGTGCGCCAGGCCGTCGCGTCCCCGTACGCGCGCCAGGCGAGCAGCGGCAGGCTGTCGCCCGCGATCACCCGGTGGGTGCTGCGGGCCTCCGGCGAACCCGAGGTCGGGTTCTGGCCCGCCGGATCCACGCTCGCCTCGTCGATGGAGAGCGAGCAGACGGCCCGCAACGGATTGCCGTTCACGTCGAAGAGCGTGTAGGTGACCGACAGGCCGGTCAGCACCCCGTTGAACGAGGTCGTCTTCAGGGTGCCCCAGTCCAGTCGGATCCACGGACTGGCCGGCGTCTTGCGCGCCAGACTGCTCGGGGTGGGCACGCAGGCCGTCATCAGCTTCTCCACCGCCCGCTCCACCGAGCTGTCGTGGGTCGCGGTCGAGTCCAGGAACACGTCGAGGGAGAGCGAGCGCGGGCCGCTGCCGACGAACTCGGGCAGCGCGGACTGGCCGGCCATCCGGGACGGCGTGCGCCGCCACTCGGTGGTCTTGCGCAGCACCAGGGTCGCCGGGTTGAACTGCAGCTGGAGCTGCGCGAGCGCGCCGCCGGGCTGGGCGCCGACCGTGGACGGCGGCTCCATGATGGTCAGTTGGGCCCGGGTGACGCTCGCGGGGACGGCCGAGGGCATCCTGGTGCTCCTTCCGGTGGGTGGGGGGGCGGCGGGGGACTTCAGGGGGACTTCCGGGGGACTTCCCGCGGGCTCCGGGGGACTTCCGGGGCGGCGGCCCGCGGTCGGCCCCGGGATCAGGACGGGCGCAGGCCCGCGTGGGCGATCTCCAGGGTCTCCATCGCCGGCTGGGAGCTGGAGGGGTCGAAGGACGGCCCCTCCCACCGCACCGGGACGATCCCGAGCACCTGCCAACCGACGATCCGGCTCAAGTCCGGCCGCAGCGCCACGATCTCCCCGTCCTTCGGCTCCACCTTCCGGACGATCTCGCTCAGCCAGCGGGCGATCTTCGTGGTGTCCGCGGTGACCGCCCGGGTCAGCGTGATGTTCGTCCAGGTGATCCGGCCCGGCAGCTGCCAGGCGAAGCCGTTGTTGCCGCCCTCCGCGTACTGCTCGATCTCGACCTGGGCGCCGAGGCCGGAGCAGGTGGTGAACTCGCCCAGGTCGTTGCCGCCGATGGTCAGGCTGAAGAACACACTCGTCGCGAAGATGTTGTCGGTCATCGGTTCCGCATCCTGATTCCCTCGTCGTGCCTGGTGCCTGGTGCCTGGTGCCTGGTGCTCGGTGCTCGGTGCTCGGTGTTCGGTGTTCGGTGTTCGGTTTCCGGTCGGGTCGCCGCGCTCGGCGCTCAGCGCCGCCCGTCGTACGGCCGCCCGCTGCGCTCCCTCCCCCGGCGCAGCTCGGTGCGCAGCAGCCGCCCGACAGGTTCGACCAGGCGGCGGGCCAACTCGTCCAGGTCGCCGAGCCCGTGGCCGCCGGTCTCGGCCGGCGGTCCGCCGGTGTGCGACGGGGAGGCGCTCCGGGAGGGCGAGGCGGCCGAAGTGGTGGACGCGGTCGTGCCGGACGATCCGGGCGAGCCGGTCGCCGGCGCGGCCTGCACGGTGGTGGGCGTACGGGCCGGCACCGCCGTCAACGGCACCCCGGTCAGGCCCGTCTGCTCCGCGAACCGCTGCAGCACCTGCGCCGTACCGGGCGACGGCGGCGGGGCTCCGGCGGGTCGTACGGCGGGAGGAACGCTCACGGCCTGCGACACGACCGGTGAGGACGGCGGCAGGGGCGACAGCTGTACCGGGGGCCGCGGTGCCGGGGACTGGTGCGCGGCCCGGGTGTGGGCGGGCAGCCGCTGGAGCGTCGGCGCCGTCACGGGAGCGAGCCGGACCACGGGCGGGCGGGCGGCGGCCACCGCCGCGGGCCGCGCAGCCTGCGCAGTACCGGCACCCGCACCCGCACCGGCACTCCCGCCGGCACCCGCACCGCGGCCGGGCTCAGGGCGCCCGGCGGAGACCGGGGAGACGGCCCGCTGCACGACCGGGGCACTCGCGCTCGGCACGGCCGACGCCGGGGTGGGGCCGAGCGGCAGCGGACCGCCCGGCGTTGACGGACGAGGCGGCGCCGGCTTCGGCCCCCTGCGCACCCGTTGCAGCACGCCCGCGACACCGGTCACCGCGTCCGTGGCGACGCTCGTGCCCGTGGCGACGCCCCTGCCCGTGCCCGTGCTCGTGCCCGTGGCGGCGCTCGTGCCCGTGCCCGTGCGCGGGCCGGACGGCCGACCCGGCAGCGCTGCGGCGGCGGGTGGCTCCGAACTCCCCTGCGGCGACGGCTGACCGGCCGCCGGTGGAGCGTCCCTGCGTACCGGGTCGCGGCGCCGCCGCGCCCGTTGCAGCACGCCTCCGAGGCCCCGCGCCCCAGCCGCACCGGACACCGCACCGGACCCTGCGGCGGCCGTCGGCACCGGCGCCGGGCCCTGCCCGACCGCCGCCCGGTCGCCCCCGCCATCCGCCGCGCGAAGTCCGCGCGCAGCGTGGGGCGTGGAGGCCCCGGACGACCGGACCGGCTCCGCGGTGGAGCCCGCCGCGCGAGGACGGTCCGGGCTCGGCGACGCTCCGGCCCGCCCGGCAGCCGTACCGCTGGTCCCCGTAGCCGGTACGTGCCGCGCCCGCACCGCCCGCTGGACGGCCGGGGCCTGTTCCCCGGCGGGTTCGCCGTCCGCACCGGACCGCAGCGCCCTGGGCCAGACCGCCGGGACCACGGGTGGCGCGGGCGGCGCCGCGCCCGCGCCGGGGCGAGTGCCCGGCCCGGTCGCGGGCGAGGCCTGCGGGGCGGCGGCGAGGGTGTACCTCACCGGGCGCTCACCGATCAGCCCGCGCCTGGGGCCGGTGCGCGTCGCGGCACGCTGGACGCCCCAGCCGCCGGCCACCGGCCGCGCGGGAACCGTCGGAGCGGGGCCGGCACCGCCTCCCTGGGGAGTGCTGTGCGGGCCGGGGGCGCCGGCGGGACGAGTCCGGGCCGCGGGGACGAGGGGCTGCGGCGGGACGACCGGCGGGTGGTCCGAGGCGGGGCCGGGCTTGGAGCCGGTGGCGGGGCGAGGCGCGTCGGCCTGCGTCGGACCACCCGCCGCCGGTCCGTTCCCGGTGCGCTCCGCGGGCGCCGGGCGTTCGCCACCGGGCGGTGTGCGTCGCTCGGCCGAGCGCCCGTCACCGCCGGTCTCGGGCCGGACGGACGGCTCCGACGGGCTGCCGCCGGTCCGCCGGGCCACGCGCTGCACACGCGGTCCCCCCTCGGCCGGGGGCGGTGCGGCAGCAGGCCCGCTCCGACCTGCCGAACGCCCCTCCCCACCGGACTCGGACCGGCTCGACGGCCCCTGCGGAGCCTCACCGGGCCGCTGGACGGCGCGCTGCACGGGCAGCCCTTCGCCGACCGCCGGCAGGGCAGCCGGCGTGGCCCGGCCCGCCGAACTCCCGGTGCTCCCGCTCCCGCTCCCGCTGCCCGCCGTCGGGCCGGTGGTCCGGCGGACCGGCGCGCGCCCGCCGAGCAGCGGGGCGGTGCGGCCCGGTGCCGTCGCGGTCGGCGGCAGCGCGTCGAGGGGCGCGCCCAGGCCCACCCGGTCGCGGGTGGTGGGAGCCGGCTTGGGACCCGGGTCCGGCCGTCCCTGGCCGAGTCGTTCGGGGACCGGGGCCGACGACGGGTTCGCTGCAGACCGGTTCGCGGAAGACGGGTTCGCGGAAGGCAGGTTCGCGGGAGTCGAGCGGGTGCCGGCTCCGGAGGGCGTGCGCTGGACGGGTGCACCGTCGGCGGGCCCACGACCGGAGCGGGCAGGTGCGGGGTGCTCCGGCCCGCCCGCCCCCGTGGCGGGGCCCGCGCCCGCCGGGACGACCGGCAGGGCGGGCCCGGCCGGGGCGGTGCCCGGTCCCCGGGGGCCCGGGGAGGTCACGGGCACGGCACCGGCGGGCAGCGCGGTCAGGGGTGCGCCGAGGACCGGGCGGGCGGCGGGCGAGGCAGGCTGCCTCCGGCCTCCGGCCTCCGGCGCGACGGCCTCCGGTGCGGCGGCACGCTGGATGACGCCTTCGCCGGCCGGGCCGCTCCGCGTCGGCTGGGCGGTCCGCGCCGGGCCCGCCGCCGTTTCGGTCGCATCGGTCGGATCCGCGCCACGGCCCGTCGGCTCGGCGGCGCCGCCCTGCACCCGGCCAGGGACCGTGGCAGGGGCGGGGACCCGGACTGCGGCCACCGGGCGCGTGGCAAGGGTGCGGGGACGGCGTGCCACGGTCAGCGGTCGGCCGACGGATCGGGGCTGCACCGGAGGCACCGGACGCGCCGAGGGATCGCCCGTCTCGCTCCGACGCGGGGTCTCGCTCCGCTGCGGGGACGCGGCGTCCGTCGCGGGCGTCGGCCGGCCGCCGTCGCCCCCGTCCGGAGCGCCGACGGTCGACCGCTCGGCCCCGACCGAGGAGGCCGGGCGTGTCGCCCGGCCCGCCACGCCGGACGCCCCGGCCGCGCGCGGCGCCGAGCGGACGGGCAGACGGCGGATCGCGGCGGCGCGCTGGACCGGTCGCGCTCGCCCGAACTCCTCCGGCCCGGCGTCCGGTTCGGCCTCCGCCGCTGCCGGGGCCGCCGGAGCGGCCCGCAGGACGAGGTCGTCCCCGCCCGGGCGGCCGACGGACGGGCCGACCGGCCGCGCCACCGCCCGCAGGATGCCCGCCGGGGCGGAGGGCAGGACGGCGTGGCCGAGCGGGCCGCTCAGCGAGGGGTCCTGCCAGGAGGCGAGCCGGGACCGGAACCGCAGGCCGTCGCTGACGCCGGGCGCCCTCCCGGCCAGGGTCGGGGTGAGCGGCCGTACGGCGCGCCACCCCCCGTCGCCGGGCGCCGGACGACGCCGGGCGGCCTCACCGGCCCCCGCCGCACCCGCAGCCCCCGCCGCCCCCGCAAGCCCCGGTGCACCTGCAGCCCCCGCCGTACCCGCAGCACTCCCCGGGCCCGGCCCGGCGTCCGCCGCACCGCCGGAGGCGTGGCCGGCCCCGGCGTCACCGGCGTCCGGACGGGCGCCGGCCCCGTCCGTCCGTCGGCGGCCGATCCAGTCCCGCAGCCCCACCCCGCTCACCCGCCTTCGCTGACACGGGTGTTGATCCGCGCGATCTCGCGCACCCACTGCCCGCGCTCGCGGTGGGTCAGGTCGAGGATGTCCTCCCGCTGCCAGTGGAAGTGGTAGGCGATGTACGCGATCTCCTCGTACAGCCGAGCAGGCGCGTACGTCACGATTCCCCCAGGCGCCCACCGGCGAGGTCGACCTCGAAGGCGCCGTCGCAGTGCGGGCAGGTCACCGCGGCGCGCGTGTGGCCTTCGCTGTTGATCCGCTGGTAGAGGTCCTGGAGGAACGCCACGTCGGTGGCGTACATCCGCTCGACGACCCCGGCGTGCACGTCGCTGATGTCGCCCAGCCTGGTGATCACGTGGCTGAGCAGCACCACGCTGAGGTAGGCCGGGTTCTCCTTGACCCGCAGGTCGATCTGCGGCATCAGTTCGTCGCGGGCGGTGGCCAGCCGCATGGTGCCGTGCCGGTGCACGGTGCCCTCGTCGTCGACGTAGCCGAGCGGCAGCTCGAACTCGAACTCGGTGTGCGGTGCCCGCCGTTGGGGCCCGGACGGACCGGGGTACCCGGGCGGCCCGGCGGGCTGCTGTGCCGGCGGCGCGGTGGTCTGCGCGGCCGGGGCCCGTTCGAGGAGTTCCTCCAGGCCGATCTTCCGCCTCACTCTACGCTGATCTCCTCGAACACGATGGTCACGGTCTCCGACGCGGCACTGGACTCGCCGGCGGTGAGCGTGGGGCCCTCCCAGCGGCTCGCCCAGGCGTTGGTCAGCTGGATGCGCCGCAGGGTGGCGCCGGTGGTGTCCTTGACCTCGATGGTGAGGTTCTGCCGTGCGGTGTTGATCGCCCCGTTGTTGAGGGTCTCCTTGATCCAGTTCGAGAACGCGCTGCTCTTGTCGAGGCCGCGGGTGATCGTCACCTCGCCCGGCATCCGCGCGCCGGGCTGCTTGCGGACGATCAGTTTTCCTTCCTGGGTCACCTGCTTGTACTCGACGACCTCCTGGTCGACCGTCAGGTTGCTGATCTCCTTGACGGACTCGACGTTGTAGCCGCCGAGTTGGACGCCGAAGATGTGTGTGGAGAGCGGATCGCCTTCAGCCATGGCTAGTTGTCACCTTCCGATGGGGTGCCGACCGGGTACCGGGTGCGGGTGCCGGTCACTCGTTGACGAGGCTCGTGCTGTCGGAGAACTGGGACAGCCGGAACACCACGAACTCCGCCGGCTTCACCGGCGAGACCCCGATCTCGCAGATCACCTGGCCGAGGTCGATGGACTCCGGCGGGTTGTTCTCACGGTCGCACTTGACGTAGAAGGCCTCGGCCGCGGTCTGTCCGAACAGCGCCCCGCGCCGCCACTCCTCGGTGAGGAACGCGGTGATGTTCCGGCGGATGCTGGACCACAGCCGGTCGTCGTTGGGCTCGAAGACCACCCACTGGGTCCCCAGGAGGATGGACTCCTCCAGGTAGTTGAAGAGCCGGCGCACGTTCAGGTAGCGCCAGGCCGGGTCGGAGGAGAGGGTGCGCGCGCCCCAGATCCGGATGCCGCGCCCGGGGAAGGCCCGGACGCAGTTGACGCCGATCGGGTTCAGCAGGTCCTGTTCGCCCTTGCTGAGCCGGATCTCCAGGTCCACCGCGCCCCGGATGACCTCGTTGGCCGGCGCCTTGTGCACGCCGCGCTCGGCGTCGCTGCGCGCCCACACCCCGGAGACGTGCCCGCTCGGCGGGACCATGACGTTGCGCCCGGTCGCCGGGTCGAAGACCTTGATCCACGGGTAGTACAGGGCGGCGTAGCGGGAGTCGAAGCCCGCCTCGTCGTTGCGCCAGGTGCGCATCTGCTGGGCGTTGAGGCCGGGCGGCGGGTCCAGGACGGCGATCCGGTCGCCCATCTGCTCGCAGTGCGACATCACGGCCAGCTGGACGGTCCGCAGGCCCTCGCCGTCGATGTCGCCGCGCTGGTACGCGCTCATCAGGTCGGGCACCGCGACCATGGTGATCTCGTCGATCGCCTCCAGGCCGGAGAAGCCGGTGCGGTCGGCGGCGTCGCCGACGTACTCGGCGGGGTCGAGCCGGCCGGCGGCGGCCGCGACCGGTCCGGTGGCGGGCGCGGGGGCGGCGGCGAGGGCGTGGGCGCGGCGCTCGGGACGGCTCGGCGCGGTGCCGGGCTGCTCGGCGACGGCGACCAGCTTGGACTCCCGCAGCTGGGTGACGAGGTAGCCCTTGGTGCTCTTGCGGGTCGAGACGTCGTAGGTCTCCACGACCTCGGCGCCCCGGCGCACCAGCAGCCGGAAGCGGTCCTCGGGGACGTTCTCCCCCTCCGCGTCGGCGATCTCGACGGAGACCTCGCCGCCCGCGCCGGGCAGCGCGGAGAAGAGGAAGCCCGCGATCGCCACGGGCGCGGGCGCGCTCACGGCGGGGGCGGTGGCGCCGGGCGCCTGCCGGGCCGGGTCACCGACCCGCACCACGTAGGCGGAGCCGCCGCCGTTGGCGAAGAAGCCGTACACCGCGTGCGCCAGGTAGGTGCCCTCGGTGAACCCGCCGAACCGCTGGACGTACTGGTCCCAGTTGGTCACCAGCGTGGGCTCGTGGAAGGGACCGGTCTCGGCGAAGCCGACGAACGCGGCGACGGCCGTGCCGACGCCCTCGATCGGCCGGGCACCGGACTGGACCTCCTCCACGTACACACCCGGGGTGAGGTACGACGGCATTCGCGCTCCTTCGGTCGCCGGTCAGTCGCCCCCGAGTCTGCTGCGCGGGCTCCGGCCGGGGGAGGTCCGCGGGTCCCGGACCGGGGGCAAGAACGACTTCCCCCTGCGGGCAACCGCGCCGGTCGCCGGCGGTGCCGGGCGGGCGGCCGCGCCGTACGGCCGGTCCGGCGCGGCCGTAAGGCTTGTCCCGCGCGGGAGTACGGCCAGGCCCCGTCCGGCCGTCCGGTCAGTCCCGCCCGACGACGCCCAGCCACGGCCCGAACTCGCTCTCCAGCACCAGCCGGCCGAGCTTGCGGTACTCCCCGATCACGGCGGCGACCAGCTGCGCCATGCCCAGCGGGGTGCCCGCGCCGGCCGCGAGGTAGGCCGCGGAGACCGCGCAGGCCCGGATGGAGCCGCCGGTGAGTTCGAAGTTCCGGGCGCAGAAGTCCAGGTCGAGGTCGTCGCCCCGAGGCAGCCGCGGCCCCAGGCAGCGGTCCCACAGCACCCGCCGCTGTGCCTCGTCCGGCAGCGGGAACTCCGCGATGACGTCCAGTCGGCGGGTGAACGCCTCGTCGAGGTTGGCGCGCAGGTTGGACGTCAGCACGGCGATGCCCTCGAAGGACTCCATCCGCTGGAGCAGGTAGGCCGTCTCCACGTTGGCGTGGCGGTCCTGGGCGTCCTTGACCTGGGAGCGCTTGCCGAACAGCGCGTCCGCCTCGTCGAACAGCAACACGCCGTTGACCTGCGCGGCCTCGGTGAAGATGCGTTCCAGGTTCTTCTCGGTCTCGCCGATGTACTTGTCCACCACCGTGGACAGGTCCACCACGTACAGCTCCATGCCGAGCTCCGCGGCGACGACCTCGGCCGACATCGTCTTCCCGGTGCCCGACTCCCCCGCGAACAGCGCGATCACCCCGTTGCCGCGGCCGCCGCCCGGGCGCATCCGCCACTGGCCGAGCACCCGGTCGCGGTGCCGGGCCCGCAGCACGAGTTCGCGCAGCCGGCCCGCGGTGAGGTCGGGCAGCACCAGGTCGGCCCAGCCGACGGCGGGCTCGATCCGGCGCGCCAGCCGGGCCAGTCCGGCCGCGTTCTGCGCCCGCACGGCGGACCGCAGGTCCGCGGCGCGCACCGGGCGCCGCTCGGCGGCCGCCGTCCGGAGGGCCACCGAGGCGGCCCGTTCCAGCTTCTCCTGGTCCACCCGGTAGGCGGCCACCGCCTCGGCCAACTCCTCGCTCAGCGGCGCCGGTTCACGGCCGTCCGACGGCCGGGCGAGGGCCCGGGCCCACCGCTCGGACCGGCCGCGGGCGTCCGGTGGCGGGACGGTGACCACCACCGGGCTCTCCCGCGCCCAGTGCGGGTCCCACACCTGCGGGCCGTGCACGACCAGCGGGACGGACGCCAGGGCCGCGCACAGCTCGCGCAGCAGCGCGGCGCGCTCGGGCCGTTCGGGTTCCAGCCGGTCCAGCGGGCCGAGCAGCACGCCGCCGCCGGTCAGCCGGGCCTCGCGGGCGAGCGCCCGGACCAGGCCCGGCGTGGGGCGGGCGGCGAGCGCGGCGGCGTCGACGACCAGGGGCGGGGGCCCGTCGGCGGCGAGGGCGGCGACGGCCGGCGGGCCGGCGTACCCCTCCCGGTCCAGCAGGTGCACCAGTCCGCCGTTCGCCGCGGCCGCGCGCACCCGCCGGACGAAGTCCTCGGCGCCTCCGGTGTCCGGCGCTGCGGTGTCCGGCGCTTCCGTGCCGTGTGCTCCCGCGCTGTGCGCTCCCGTGCCGTACGCTCCGCCACCGGGCGCGGCGCGGTGCGCCAGGCCGTCGAGCGCGCCGTCCGGCTCGTCGTCGCCGAGCAGATGGGCCGTCACCCGGTCCGGCACCCGCAGGGTGCGGGAGAGCAGCGGGCGCTCCGGTTCGGCGACCTCCAGCAGGCCACCGGCGATCAGCGGGGCCCGTACGGCGAACCGGAAGCGGCCGGCGCCGGCGCCGGACAGTCCGCACAGTTCCAGGGCCAGCCCGACGGTCGGCCGGCGGCGGGTCAGGTCGTCGTTGAGGTAGCCGTAGAGCTGCTCGAAGCGGGTGTCGAGATCGGGGGCGAGGGCCACCAGCAGGAGGTCGAGGTCCACCGGGAGCAGCCCGAAGGCCTCGCTGAGCCGTGCCAGCCGTGAGCCGGGCGGCGGCGGGGCGGGGGCGTCCGCCCCGCCGTCGCGGTCGGCGCCGCGGTCACCGTCGCGGTCGGCGCCGCGGTCGCCGTCGCCTGGGTCCGCGGGGGCCCGGCAGACGGCGGAGGAGGTCGCGAGGATCCGCTCCACCGCCTCCGGGCTGAGGTACTGGCCGCGGTACGGGTCGTCCGGGTCGGGGTCGTCGGCCCGGCGCTCCCGCACCGCGGCCCGGACCCGCTGCTCGACCCGGTGCAGCCGCTCCCACAGGTGGTCGAGGCCGGCCGGCGCCCCGTCGGCGCGCGTGTCCGGCGTGTCCGGCGTGTCCGGCGCGGCAGGGGTGTCGGGGACGGCGGGGGTGTCGGGGACGGCAGGGGTGTCGGGGGCGGCGGGTGCGGCCACGGGGACCGGTCCGAGGTCGAGGCTCATCGCGCCCCGCCCCGGTGCCGGCGGCCCGGCGGCAGCGCGCGGTCCCTGGGCGCGGCGAAGCCGTCCGGGCCCGGGTCCGCGGCGCCGCGGTAGCGCAGCCGACGGCCCGGAACGTCCCCGGCGGCCGGAGCGTCCGGCCCGTCCGAACCGTCCGAACCGTCCGCGGTGGCGCCCACGGCCTGCCCGGACTCCCGGGACTCCCCGGCGCCCCCGGCCTGCCGGGAGGTGTCCTCGACCCGCGCTACCAGGCCCTCGGTGACCGGCGGCCCCACGGCGGTGCGCCCGCCCGGCAGCGGGGCGAGCACCCGCAGGTCGAGGGAGGGCCGCAGCTCCCCGCCGAGCGCGGACCAGACGTCCGACACCGACGGCAGACCGGTTTCGCGCCCGGAGATGTCGAGCCCGACGGTCAGTCCCTGCCGTTCCAGCGTCCCGGTGAGCAGCCGGGCGGGCAGCGCGTCCACGGCGGTCAGGCACTGCAACACCTCGGCCAGCAGACGGTGTTCGTCCTGCGGCCGGTTGGTCCAGACGGTGACCAGGTAGGCCAGCTCGAACCAGCGCGGGGCGGCGCGCAGGCCGGTCACCAGGCCGTCCGCGTCGTACTCCGAGACGGCGCCGGCCTGCCGACGGCTCGTCTCCTCGCGGATCCCGTACAGGAAGACGCTGACCGTCGGTGCGGTGCGCCGGGAGGCGAAGTCCTTGGTGGGCGCGTCGAAGACCACCTCGACCCCGCGGTCCGGCAGGCCGGCCTCGCCGAGCAGCAGCCGCAGCGCCTCGTCGACCTCGTGGATCACCGGCGCTCCACCTCCCCCGGCGGGCCGATGCTGCCCTCGACCACCAGGAAGGGGGTGGTCACCGGGGAGAACCCGGGGCCGTCGGCGGTGATGGTGCGCGGGCCGGTCTCGTCCTTGGGGAGGATGAGCAGCTGGCCGGCGAAGGTCCCGTCGGCCTTCGGGTAGGTGGGCGCGGCCGCGGCGGTGATGCCTGGCTGCCAGGTGAAGCGGACCGGTACGCCGGGCGGGAAGTCCACGCCGCGCACGGAGGTCACGAAGCCGGGCTTGCCGATCGGCGGCACCGCGACGATCCGGGGCTGCACGACGCGCAGCGGGGTGGTGGTCCGGTGCGGTCCGGGGGTGGCGTCGGTGCCGGTGGTGGTCAGGACCGCGGTGACGGTGGTGTCCAGCACCGCCACGGGGGACAGCACCACCCGGACGACCTGGCTGCCGCCCGGGGACAGGTCGGCCAGGGCGCAGGCGTCGGCCCGGCAGCCGGGGGGCAGGGCCTCGGTGGGCACGCCCGGGGGCAGGCCGAGGGCCAGCCGCAGCCCGGTGGCGAGGGCCCGGCCGGTGTTGCGCACGGTGTAGCTGACGGTCACGTGGCCGCCGACGTAGCCGGGGGCGGGCTGGGCGTCGACCGCCACGGTCGGGCCGGCCTGCGGCGGCGGTGGCGGGGCGGGCGCCGGGGGCACCGGGGGCGGCGGGGGTGCCGGCGCGGGCGTGGTGGTCGGGGTCGGGGCGGGCGTCGGGGTCGGAGTCGGGGACGGGGTGGGCGAGGCGGAGGGGGACGGGGTGGGAGACGGGGTCGGGGTGGGCGGGTCCTGGACCGGCAGCGCGGTGAGGGCGGAGTCGTCCCCGGGGTTGGGATCGGCCACCGCTCCGGTGACGGTCCAGCCGAACTGCTGGGTGCCGGTGCGGGTGCCGATCAGCCGGGCGGTCACGGTGACCACCGCGCCCGGGGCCAGGGTGCCGAGGTCGCAGCGCAGCGCCGCGGCGTCGCAGGTACCGACCGGGGTGGTGAGGGCGCCGAGCCGGGCGCCGGTCGGCACCGAGACGGTGAGGACGGTGCCGGGCGAGGGCGCGGGGCCCTTGTCGGTGACGGTGAGCGTCACGTCGGTGCCGCCGCCGACGGGGACGGCCGGGGTCCGGTCGGGGGCGTGCAGGGCCAGGTCGACGGACTGCTGGACGGCCGGCTCCTTCTGGCGTCCGGGCAGCCGCCGGTCGAGCGGGGTGAGCGTGCCGGCCGCGAAGTCGTAGAGGGCCAGGCTCTCCGGCGAGTTCGGCGGCAGCGCCCGGCGGGAGCTGAGCACCAGCTGCGCGCTGTTCGCCGTCCAGGCGACGTCGCGGGGCTGGAACGGCCCGGCGTCGGTGGTGTCGGGCAGCGGGCGGGTGCAGGCGTCCTTCTGCCCGCGCAGGGCGGCGGGCAGGACCACCGTGCAGTCCTCGCCGGTCGGCGAGGTGACCACGATCCCGTCCTGGTGGTTGTTGCCGCCGTTGCCGGCCTTGCGGTTGAAGGCGATGCGCCGGCCGTCGGGCGAGAACGCGGGGCTGTCGTCGATGACGGCGCAGTTGCCCGGGCAGATGGTCCGGCTGAGGTCGGTCTGCCGCGTGAGGTCGTCCGCGCGCGCCGTCCACAGGTGCAGGTTTCCCGCGTTGCCGTCGACCACGGCGGTGCGGGAGAAGACGATCAGCTTCCCGTCGGGGGACCAGAAGGGCTGGCCGTCCGAGGCTCCCGCCTGGCCGGCCGGGGGCTGGACGGTGCCGACGATCGCCCCGGTGGACATCTGGGCGATCAGGATCCGGCCCGGGCGGCCCGGGTCCTGCCCGGCGGCGGGGGTGCTGCGGCTGAACACCAGCAGCCGGCCGTCGGGTGAGACGGAGGGGTCGGTGTCCCGGTCGAGCGGGCCGCGCCCGGCGAGGTCCATCGGGTGCGGGTCGGCGCCGTCGGCGTCGGCCAGCCAGATCCGCTGGATCCGCCCGGCCGGCGCGTCCTCGTAGCGGGTGACCACGATCCGGCGGCCGTCGGGCGTGTAGGTCTGCCGCTCGAACCACGGGTCGTAGCCGGGGCGGGGGTGGAAGAGCGGGTCGGCGCCGGGGTCGGGGTCGGTGTTGGTGCCGGCGGCCGGGTCCTCCCTGAGCACGCTGATGCCGAGGTCGCGCGGGTCGGCGCCGTCGGGGCGGACGTCCTGGACGTCGGCGATGTTCGCGGCGGCGGCGCTGGTCTGCTCGACCACCGGGCCGCCCGCGGCCTGGGTGCCGAGCCAGGTCGGCGTGGCGATCGACCGGTCGGTGCGGTACAGCAGTTGGGGGTCGGTGCAGGAGCAGGTCGGCGCCCGGTACAGGTTGACGAGGGGCGGCTGCGCCGGGTCTGGCTGCGGCGGGTCGGTGCCGAGCCGGTCGGCGCTCAGGAAGAGCACTCCGGTGCCGTCGGCCAGCCAGGAGGCCGAGCCGGTCCGCCACGTGGAGCCGGTGCCGGGGAAGAAGGCCTTGTCACCGCCGGTGGGCGAGGTGAGCATCAGGGTCCGGCCCTGGCCGCCCTGGTCCCAGGTGTAGACGATCTGGTTCCGGTGCTCGTCGTCGTTCACCGGGTTCCAGGCCGGGTCGACGGCGTCGCCGCTGGTCACGTTGGTGACCTTGACCGGTGCGCCGCCCTCGTACGGCCGCAGGTAGATCTGCCGGTGCGCCGGGTCGCCGGTGCAGGAGTAGGCGATCCACTTGCCGTCGGGCGAGACCGTCGGGTGCGTCTCGTCGGCCGCGCCGTCGGTGAGCTTGCGCAGCCCGGAGCCGTCCCGGTCGACCACCCACAGCACGTGCTGGGTCCGGCCGCCGGTGCCGGGCTCCAGGGACTCGAACACCACGCCCTTGCCGTCCGGGGCCAGCGCGGGGTGGGCGGTGTCCATGCCGGTGGTGAGCCGGCGCACCGCGCCCGTCGCGTCGCGCAGGTAGACCTGGGGCAGCGGGCCGTCGCGCAGGCTGGTGAAGACCAGGTCGCCGCCGCGGGCGGAGGGGTCCTGGTCGAAGTGGATCGGGCCGGGCCCGAACAGCGGGTCGCTGGTCGCCGCGCCGGTGACCCGGCCGAGGCCGCGGTGGTCGGTGCCGGCGTAGACGATCCGGCCGGCCGCCGGGTCGGCGGCGGCGCCGGCGGCCGGGGTCGCGGGGGCGCCCTGCCCGCCGGGGGCGGCGGTGCCCAGGGTCACCACGGCCGTCGCCAGCGCGAGCAGGACCGCGACGGCGGCCCGGGCCGGCCGCCGGATGGAGCGGGGGGTGGCGGTGGCGCCGATCACGCTCGACCTCACTAGGTGGCAGGGGCGGTCTCCCCGCAGTCTCCCCGGCCCGGGCACCCGGGACCAGAGCCCGGGTGCCCGAGGCGGGGGTAACGAGCGGTGTCCCGCAAGGGCAACCCGGCGCAGCCGGACCGCCCCCGGAGCACGCGCGGACCGGCTTCCCGGACCGGCCCCGGAGCACCCCGCACCGACCGCGGCCCGACCCCGGACCGACCGGCCGGGCTGGGGCGGCGCTCAGATCAGCCCGCGCCGCATGGCGTACCCCACCGCGTGGGCCCGGTTGCGCAGGCCCAGCCGCGTGATGATCTCGTGCAGCACGTTCTTGACGGTGCGCTCGGAGTAGGAGGTCTTGGCGGCGATCTCACTGGTGTCGAAGCCCTCGGCGACCAGCCGGAGCATCTCGGTCTCCCGGGCGGTCAGCGTCGACAGGGTCATCCCCCGCCCGTCGAGCATGGTGCGCTGGAGCGCCCCGATCCGGTCGAGCAGTTCGCCGAGCAGGTCCCCGGGCATCACGCCCTCGCCGTTGGCCAGTGCGGTGATGAGGTGCACCAGCCGGTCCTGGTCCGCCTCCGAGCGGCGCAGTACGGCGGCGACCCCGTACTCCACGATCGTCTGCAGCCCGCCGGCCTCGAACTGCCCCACCACCAGGCCTATCCGGCCCGAGGTGGCGAGCCGCAGCCGACGCAGGTGCTCGGCCACGGTCTCGGTCAGGGCGTCGACCACCAGCAGCGAGACCTCCGCTTCGGCCGCCTCGCTCTCGCTGAGCAGCTCCACCTCGGGCCGTTGGCGCAGTTGCTGGACCACGCCGGTCTGCAGGATGAGGTCCTCCGCGTACACCGCCACGCGCACCTGGGCCTGCCTCCCGCGCTGGGCGGGGACGACGAAGCCGGAGCGCCGGGCGCCGGCGGACGGCGGGGTCTGCCCGGCCCGACGGGGTGTGACGGCTTCCTCACGGGTGGTATCCGTCGACGTCATCGAACTCTTCCTCTCTCCGAAGCGGTAGGTGTGTTGACGGCCCGTCCGCCGAGGGCCGGGGCCGGCTGTCGGCCCGGGTGGTGCGCACGCCCGGAGCGCGGGGTGAGCCGCGACGGCACCAGGCAGGGTCCGTCCGTCCGCGCGGGCAAGCGGTGTGCCCACGGCTTGCCCGCGCGGCCCTCTCCCCGGAGCGGCCTCCGGCCCTACCGTCACGCCATGACCACATCCGCCGAACTCGGCCTGCCCGCGCTGACGGTGGCGCCCGGTGGCGTGGCCACCACGACCCTGACGGTACGCAACGACCTCGACATCGTTGAGGCGTACACGCTGGAGGTGGTCGGTGACTGCGCCCCGTGGACGACGGTCGAGCCGGCCAGGATCTCGCTCTTCCCGGGGACGTCCGAGACGGTGACGGTGCGCCTGGCCCCGCCGCGCTCGAGTGCCGCCCGGGCCGGTGAATTCCCGCTCGGCGTCCGGGTGCTGCCGACCGAGCGGGCCGATCTGGTGACCGTCCCGGAGGCCACGGTCACCGTCACGCCGTTCCACGAGCTGCAGGCCGCACTGGCCCCGCGGCGGCGCCGCGGCTGGCTGCGCGGACGCTACCGGACCTCGGTGCGCAACCTCGGGAACGCCCCCGGCACCGTCGCCCTCGCCCCCGGGCAGGCCGGCGAGGACCTGCGGTTCCGGATCACCCCGGAGCGGCTGCGCCTCGAACCCGGCGAGTCCGCCGAGCTGCGGGTGCAGGCCCGCGCGCGCAAGCTGATCTGGTTCGGCAAGCCGGCGTCCTGGCCGTTCGAGGTCGCGGTCGGCCCGCTGCAGGGCACGGACGGCAAGGGTCCGGGCAGCCCGGACGGCGCGGCGGGCCGGGGCGCGGAGGCCGCCGGTCCGGCCGGGCGGAGCGGGGGCGCGGACGGCGGGGGCGCGGACGGCGCGGCCGGGAGCACTCCGACCGCTCCCCTGACGGCCGCCCAACGGCCCGTCCTGGAAGCCGAGTTCCTTCAACTGCCGATCCTCCCCAAGTGGCTGCTCGCACTGCTGGCGGCGCTGATCGCGCTGTTGCTGGCCTGGTTCGCGCTGGTCCGCCCGGCGGTGCGCAGCTCCGCGAAGCAGGCCGCCGAGAAGGTCGTCGCCCAGCAGAGCGCCACCCCGGCTGCGCCCTCCGCCGCTCCCGGGGCCGGCGGGTCGGCGACCCCCGCCGGCGGGAACGCCGGCTCCGGCGGCCAGGCCAAGCCGGGCACCGGCCAGGCGAGTCCGGGCACCGGCGGCCGCGGCGCCGGCGGCCTGGCGGTACCGGGGACGGGACAGCAGAGCTCCGCCACGATCGACGTGCAGACCGCGGGCGGCGCGTCCGCCGTGGGCAGCTACCAGGTGCCGCACGGCAAGGTCTTCGACATCACGGACCTCGTGGTGGCCAACTTCCAGGGCGACCAAGGACTAGTGACCATCACGGCCGGGAACCAGACGATCACCACGATCGCGTTGGAGACCTTCCGCAACCAGGACTACCACTGGGTGACGCCGATCCAGGTCGGCGAGGACCAGCCGGTGACGGCGAGCGTGAGCTGTGAGACGCCGGGCACTCCGGCCTCCGGCAAGCAGGCGGCCACCTGCCACGAACTCCTCAACATCAGCGGCGCGTTGAGCGACATCAGGCAGGGGAACTGAATCGGCGTACAGGGCGGGCCAACCCTTTCCGGACAGCCGGGGAGGGTGGGCCGCCCCCGAGTGCCACAACGATGCGGACGGGCCCCTTCCGGCCCGTCCGTTTTCGATCCCCCACCGGTATCTCCTCCTACGGCCCGTGACCATGTCAACACCGGCCGCACACCCTGGCCGGTTCACAACCTCCGCCCCGAGGCCGGAGGACCGCCCCGGCGCGGGCCTCCTGCCCTCCCGGGCAACCGGACGGGGCCCGCCGGGGCAAGCAGCCCTGCCCCCCGCGGCGGCCGGGTCTGCCCCGGCGCACCACCGGCAGGCCGCCGGTCCGGCCATGCCGTTGCCCTTTCCAACCATCCGCGCCGCCCGCCCCGCACCCCGGCCGCGCCGGCCGCGCGCCCCCGCCGCCCGCGCCCCCGATCCCGTCCGGCGGGACCGTACGAATCCGGCCAAGCACGGCAGACCGTGCACGACCGACGGCGAGTACGTCCCGGCGCCCGATCCGGGCGCGCCGACCCTCCGCACACCTCCACCGGCTCGGGATCGACCGGCCGGGGCGTGGCTCCTCGGCCGGAGCGGGCCGCCGGCCGGTCCGCCCGCGACGTCCGCGGTGATCCGGAGCCGCTCCCCGCCCGTCTCACCTGACGGGACTTTCAGCATGCGGAGCGATCTTGGCGCGTACCCCCGGTAGAGTGGTGGATCGTGGCCAGTCGTAAAACGTCGATCATGGAAGCAGCGGCGCGGGTGATCGCGCGACGCGGAGTGCGCGGGCTGCGGGTGGAGGAACTCGCCGCAGAGGCGGGCGTCTCCACCGCGCTGATCTACTACCACTTCAAGGACCGTACGGGGATCCTCCGGCAGACCCTGGAGTTCATCAACGACCGGGCGGAGCGGTACACGACCGAGCGCGACGCGGACGCACCGCCGCTGACGGCCCGCGAGGAGTTGGAGCAGACGCTGCTGCTGGAACTCCAGGACACCGTCGAGGTGCGGGAGAACAGCACCGCCTGGGGCGAACTGCGGGCGAGCGCGGTGTTCGACGAGACCCTGCGCGAGGACCTGGCGCGGGCCACCCGGATCTGGGTGCAGGAGATCGCCGAACTGCTCGGCACCGTGCAGCCGATGTCGTCGGCGGTCGCGCTGGCCGGCGCGGCGGAGCGGCTGACCGCGCTGCTGGAGGGCCTGAGCACGCGGTGGCTGAGCGGCAGCCTGCCGTTGGCGCACGCCCGCACGCTGATGGTCGAGGCGATCGACACCGAGGTCTCCCGGCTCGGCGCCTGATCCCGCGCCGCCCGCGAGCCCCCGGTCCGCCCCCGGTCCGCCTCTGAGCCGCTTCCGGTCGCTCCTGATCCGCTCCCGATCCGTACGGAACGCCCTGGACGCCCGGAACCGTCGGAACCGTCGTGCCGCGCCCCGCGTCCGTCAAGGATGCGTCAACGCCACGCCCGTCGGTTTGACTGATTTTTCAGTCAGTGCGAGCCTGAACCCGCAGGCAGGGCGCTGCCGCCGGCCCGCCCCGCCGTGCGGTGGGGCGCCGCGACGCCAAGAGTGGAGTCGTCGGCCGCGCGCACCCCGCCCGTGCACCGTCGCACGATCTGGAGACCCTCATGACCCACTACCGCGATGACCGTTCCGCCGAGGCCTACCCCTGGGTGCCGGCGGACGACGCCCCGCACGCCCGGACCTGGATGTCCTGGCCCTCCCGCCGGGGCGTGTGGGGACTGCGCCTGGGCGGCGTCCAGGAGGACATCGCCCTGATCGCGCGCACCATCGCCGAGTTCGAGCCGGTGGTGATGTGCGCCCCCGACGACTGGACGGCGGACAAGGCCCGGTCCCGGTGCGGCTCCGCCGTCGAGGTGATCAGCGACATCCCCACCGACGACCTGTGGATGCGCGACACCGCGCCGGTGTTCCGCCGGGACGGGTACGGCGGGCTGGACGCCATGGTCCTCAACTTCAACGGCTGGGGCAACAAGCAGGTGCACCACGACGACGCCCGGGTCGCCGAGCTGGTCGCCGCCCGCCGGGGCCTGCGCCACACCTATGCGGACTTCGTCGGCGAGGGCGGGGCGATCGAGACGGACGGCGACGGCACGGTGATGGCCACCGAGAGCAGCCTGGTCAACAAGAACCGCAACCGCGGCATGAGCAGGGACGAGATCGAGGAGGCCGTCCTGGAGGCCTACGGCGCCGACACGATGATCTGGCTGCCGGGCATCAAGGGCCAGGACATCACCGACGACCACGTGGACGTCACCTCCCGCTTCGTCCGCCCCGGCGTGGTGATGGTGCAGCTGCCGCCCGCCGACCGCAACGACGTCTGGGCCCGCGACGCCCGCGAGCAGTTCGCCATCCTGTCCGCCGCCACCGACGCCCGCGGCCGCCGCCTCCAGGTCATCCCGGTGCACGGCCCGGACACCGTCCGCTCCCGCAGCTCGAAGTTCGTCGACTCCTACCTCAACTTCCACGTCGTCAACGGCGGTGTCGTCACCGCCCAGTTCGGCGACCCGTACAAGGACGCCGCCGCCAAGGAGGCGCTCGCCGCGGCCTTCCCCGGCCGCGAGGTGGTGCAGATCGACGTCGACCGGCTGATGGCCGGGGGCGGCGGCATCCACTGCTCGACCATGCACGAGCCCCTGCCGTAGCCACGGCCGGACCCACGAACACAGCCACAGCCGCAGCCACACCCACGGCCGCACCTGCACCCGCAGCCACGGCCGCTGTCGATGTCGCTGTCGCTGTCGCTGTCGCTGTCGCGACGAGAGCCGTCACGACGGCCACGGATTCCCCCTGCCACGCCCCCACCCACCCCCTCCCCCCGCTGGAGTTCCGCATGCCCAACGACCTGTCCCGCCGCAGCCTGATGCGCTCCCTCGCCGGCGTCGGCCTCGGTGTCGGCGCGCTCACCCTCGGCCTCACCGCCTGCGACCCCAACGGCATCGAGGACCCCGAGGGCGCCGTGCCGCCCCAGCGGCCCGGAGGCACCCCCGGGGTGCGCCGCTTCGGCGCCGAGTGGGACAAGCACCTGCGCACGGTGATGTCCTGGCCCGCCTCCGAGAACGTCTGGGGCGAGCAGCTCCCGGACGTCCGCCGGGACGTGGCCGGGCTGGCGCAGGCCATCGCGGCCCGCGAGCCGGTGGTGCTGATGGCCCGCCCGGAGCAGAAGGACGCGGCGCAGAAGGCCTGCGGCTCGGCCGTCGAGGTGGTGCCGATCGCCGTCGACGACCTGTGGGCCCGGGACACCCTGCCGGTGTTCGTGGAGGAGGGCGGCACGATCAAGGGCGTCGACTTCAACTTCAACGGCTGGGGCGGGAAGCAGCAGCGCGGCAACGACTCCAAGGTCGCCCGCACGGTGCTGGCGAAGTACGGCGTCGAGCGGATCGAGACCCGGCTGGTCGCCGAGGGCGGCTCGTTCGAGACCGACGGCCAGGGCACGCTGATGGTCACGGAGAGCTCCGTCGTCAACGACAACCGCAACCCGGGCATGAGCCGGGACCAGGTCGAGGCCGAGCTGAAGAAGGTGCTCGGCGTGACCAAGGTGATCTGGCTGGCCGGCGTCAAGGGCAAGGACATCACCGACGCCCACGTCGACTGCCTGGCCCGCTTCGTCGCGCCGGGCGTGGTCCTGCTCGACCAGGCCTTCCCCGGCACCCCGCCGGACGTCTGGTCCCGTTCCGCCGACCAGGCCCGCTCCGTTCTGAAGGACGCCACCGACGCGACGGGCAGGAAGCTCCAGGTGGTGGAGCTCCAGCAGCCGGACCCGGACAGGATCACCGGGCGCGGTGACGCCTTCGTCTCCTCGTACATGAACTTCTACATCGGCACGAAGGGCGTCTACCTGCCGAAGTTCGGCGACGCCCGGGCGGACGGGCGGGCGCAGCAGATCATGAAGCAGTACTTCCCGGGCCGGGAGATCGTGCCCGTCAAGATCGACGCGATCGCCGCCGGTGGCGGCGGCATCCACTGCGCCACCCACGACATCCCGGCCCTCGGCTGACCGTCCCTTCGCCCGGCCCCCGGCCGGGACGCCCGGGGGGTGTCCCGGCCGGGGGCCGCCTCAGGCGGCGGGCTGCTGCTGGGTGACGCAGTGGATGCCGCCGCCGCCCGCGCCGAGGTAGTCGATGTCGAGCTGTTCCACGGTGCGGCCGGGGAACAGCCGGGCGAGGGTGGCCTTGGCCGCGGCGTCGGCCCGGGTGTCGCCGAACTGCGCGGAGATCACCGCGCCGTTGCACAGGTAGTAGTTGGCGTAGGAGCCGACGAAGTTCGGGTCGGTCGAGCGGATGAGGTTGTAGTCGGGCCCCTGGATCCGGCTGACCGTGAAGGGGGTGCCCTGGGCGCTGGTGGAGGTGGTCAGGGTCTTGTACTGCTGCCGTGCGTCGTTCGACCAGACGTCGGTGTCGCTCGCCAGGGGCACCTGGACGGCGGCCGCGCCGGCGCCGAGGAAGCGGGAGGTGGCGTCCACGTGGTCGTCGGTGATGTCCTGGCCGGCGATCCCGGGGAACCAGATCACCTTGCCGGCCCCGTACGCGGCGCACATGGCACCCTCGATCGCGGCCTGCGACATGCCGGGGTTGCGGTTGTCGTTGATGATGCTGCTCCGGGTGGCCATCAGTGTCCCGGCGCCGTCGGTCTCGACGGCGCCGCCCTCGGCGACCAGGCCGGCGGCGGTGAACGGCAGGCCGAGGTGGGCGGCGAGCCGGCCGGCGACCAGGGCGTCGTTGCCGTGCGGGTTCTGGTGGTTGCCCCAGCCGTTGAAGTTGAGGCCGATGGTGTCCAGGCCGCCCGCGCCGTCGGTGCGGAAGACCGGTCCGGTGTCGCGCATCCAGCAGTCGTCGACCGGGATGTCCCCGATGACGGTGACGGTCGAGCCGCACATCGACCGGGCCTTGGCCACGGCGGCGGGGTTGGCGCACACCGTCACCGGCTCGTACTTGGCGATGGTCCTCGCGATGAGGGCGATGTTCGCCTGGACGCCGCCGAGCTTGCCGCGCCAGATGGTGGTGCTGTCCGGCCAGGCCATCCAGGTCCGGGTGTGCGGGACGGTGTCCGGCGGCACCCGGTAGCCGGTGGCGGCGGCCGGGCCGGGGGTGGTGCGGCGCCGGGCCGCCAGCGCGGGCGCGCCGGTCGCGGCGGTGAGCGCGGCACCGGCGGCGGTGAGCCCGGCGACCGTCAGGAACCGGCGCCGGCCGAGTCGTGCGTCGAGCTCCGCGTGGGGTCTGGAGCTGTCCTCCATCACTGCCTCCCTGTCAACAGCCGCTGCTCGTGCAGCAGTTGACCGAAAAGGTAAAACTGGCCAAGCGCTCGGTCAATACTTTGCGCAGCCCGGAGCGCAAGGATCACCACCGATCCGCTCCGGCCGCCCCCACCCGGTGGCTACAGTGACGGCCATGGCGACACAGGCGACAGGCACGGCCGCCCGAGCGGCCTCCGGAGCGGGCGGCACCGGCCGGCCCCGCGCGTCCGCCAAGGGCGAGCAGACCCGGGCCCGGCTGGTCGCCGCGGCCCGCACCCTGCTCGCGGGCGACGGCGCCGGGCGGTTCACCACCCGTAACGTGGCCGCGCTGTGCGGGGTCTCGCACGGGATGTGCCACTACCACTTCGCGGACCGCACGGACCTGATCGTCGCGGTGGTGGAGGACATCCGGCCCGAGTGGATCACGCCGCTGGAACAGGCGGTGGCCGGCCCGGGCGGCTTCGCCGAGCGCGCCGAACGCGTGCTGGCCCTGCTGACCCGCCCGGAGAGCCCCGACCTGGCCCGGCTGCACGCCGCCCTGCACTGGCTCGCCCTCAACGACGAACGCGTCCGCGCCGGCCTGGAGGCCGAGTACGCGCGCTGGCGGTCCTCCTTCGTGGGCCTGTTCCGCTGCCTGGCCGAGGAGCGCGGCGACGGCACCGACCCCGTCCCGCTCGGCGAGGCCTTCGCCGCCGCCGTGGACGGCCTCGCCGCCATCGGCTCGCTCGACGGCACGGTGGACTCCGGGCGGGTGCTGCGGACCCTGCTGGACTCGCTGGCCTCGGCCGGCTGACGGACCACGGGTCCCGTCAGGGCGCGGCCCCGGCCGGCAGCGGGCGGTTGCCGCGCCACCGGGCCGTGCTCACGCCGGGGTGGTGCCGGACGCGACGGGCTGCTGCTGGGTGGCGCAGTGGATGCCCCCGCCGCCCGCGGCGATGTGGTTGATGGAGACCTGGCTGACCTTGCGACCGGGGTGCAGGTCACCGATGATGCCGGCCGCCTGGTCGTCGGTGGCCCGCACCCCGAAGCGCGGGACGATGACGCCGCCGTTGCAGACGTAGTAGTTGAGGTAGGTGGCGAGGAAGTTCTTGCCGGCTCCCGGGATCTGCTCGACGTCGGGCTCGGGCAGGTCCACCACCGTGAGCGTGCGCCCCTTGGCGTCGGTCGTGGAGCCGAGCACCTGGAGGGCCTGCTGGGAAGCGGTGGTCCAGACGTCCGGCGGGGTGTCGGGGGTGGGGCGGTGCAGCACGACGGTGCCGGGCTCGGCGAAGCGGACCAGGGCGTCGACGTGGCAGTCGGTGATGTCCTGCCCGGCGACGCCCTTGAACCAGATCACCTTCTCGACGCCGAGCAGGTCCTTGAAGCTCGCCTCGATCCGGTCGCGGGACATGCCGGGGTTGCGGTTGGCGTTGACCCAGGAGCTCTCGGTGGCCATCAGGGTGCCCTCGCCGTCCACCTCGATGCCGCCGCCCTCGCCGGTGATCGGCGCCTGGACGCGGGTGATCCCGTCGTGCGCCAGGAGGTTGCGGGCGACCTGGCTGTCGTTGGCGTGGGTCTGCTTGTCGCCCCAGCCGTTGAAGTTGAAGTCGATCCCGGCGAGCCCCTGCGGGCCGGTGACGAAGGTCGGGCCGGTGTCCCGGGCCCACAGGTCGTCGACCATCAGCTCCAGCACCTCGACCGAGGAGCCGCAGGCCTGCCGGGCCTGGTCGGCCTGGTCGGGACGGGCCAGCAGCACCACCGGCTCGAAGCCGGCGATCGCCTGGGCCAGTGCCGCGATGTCCTGCCGGACACCCGGCAGTTGGTCGCCCCAGACCTCCTCCAGCGCCGGCCAGGCCATGAAGGTCCGGCTGTGCGGACGGGACTCCGCCGGCATCGCCCGCCCGGCGGCGGTCGCGCTGCCGGTCGGGGCCGCGGCCGTACCGCTCGGGCCCGGCTGCTCCCCCGCTCCGCTGTCGGCCGAGTCGGAGGAGCAGCCGCCGGCCAGGGCGAGGGCGGCGAGGGCGGCCCCGGACTGCAGCAGCGAACGGCGGGACGGCCGGGGGTGAGCCATGGGGCCTCGTTCCGGTAGGTGTCGGTGTCGGTGTCGGCTCCGCAGGCTACTGACCGGCGGGTCAGGATCCGGCGCGGCGCGCCTCCGCCGTTCGGGGGAATCCGCTCCGGGCCCCCGCCGGTGCTGCTCGGTCGCCCCGGGGCCGGCAGGTCCCACCGCCTGCCGGACCCAGGGCCGTCTCACCGCCGGAGTCCCACCGCCTGCCGGACCCAGGGCCGTCTCACCGCCGGAGTCCCACCGCCTGCCGGACCCGGGGCCGTCTCACCGCCGGAGTCCCACCGCGGGGGTCACCCCGCCGGAGCCGTCTCCCAGGGCGCGGCGCGCGGCGGCGATCCGGTCGGGATCCCAGCCGGGCCGGGGGACGGACTCCAGCAGCAGCCGGGTGTAGGCGTGCTGCGGGGAGTCCAGGACCTGGGCGGTGGGGCCGGATTCGACGATCCGTCCGTGGCGCATCACGACGACCTCGTCGGTGACGCAGCGCACGACGCCCAGGTCATGGGTGATGAACAGGTAGCCCACGCCGGTCTGTTCGCGGATGTCGGCGAGCAGGTTGAGGACCTGTGCCTGCACCGAGACGTCCAGGGCGGCGACCGCCTCGTCCAGCACCAGGACGGCCGGCCGGACGGCCAGCGCCCGGGCGATGGCGACGCGTTGGCGCTGTCCGCCGGAAAGCTGCCGGGGCAGGGCGTCGGCCGCCCTGGTGCCGAGGCCGACCTGGTCGAGGAGTTCCCTGATCCGGGCCGGGTGGTCGGTGCCGGGGAAGTGCAGCCGCAGGGTCTCCCGCAGGACGGCTTCCACGCTGGTGCGCGGGTCGAGCGAGAGGTACGGGTCCTGGAAGACCATCTGCACCTCGCGGGCGCGGGCCAGTCGTTCGGCCCTGCCCCGGGGCGGCCCGCTCCGGGCCCGGCCGCAGACCAGCACCCGGCCCGCATCGGCCTGTTCGAGGCCGACGACGATCCGGGCGGTGGTGGTCTTGCCGGAGCCGGACTCGCCGACGACGCCGAGCGATCCGCCGGCGGGGAGGGTGAAGGAGACGTCCTCCACCGCCCGTACGGCGCCGAAGGTCCGGCACAGCCCGGCGACCTCCAGGACGGTTTCAGGCATCGCCGGGGCTCCCTTCGAGCGGGTGGTGGCAGGCGACCGGGTGCGCCTGCGGGGTCTGCTCGCGGCACAGCCCGGTCGCGTACCGGCACCGGGCGGCGAACGCGCAGCCGGTCAGCTCCCGCCGCAGGTCCGGTGGTTGGCCGTCGATGGCGGCGAGCCGGCCGGGCCGGGCGTCCAGCCCGGGGGTGGCGGCCAGCAGGGCCGCCGTGTAGGGGTGGCGGGGCCGTTCGAAGAGCGCTTCGGCGGTGCCGCTCTCGACGATCCGTCCGGCGTACATCACGTGGACGCGGTCGCTGATGGCGGCGGCCAGGCCGAGGTCGTGGGTGACGAACAGCAGGCCGGTGCCGAAGCGTCGGCGCAGCCGGCCGAGCAGCGCGATGACCTCGGCCTGGCTGGTGACGTCGAGCGCGGTGGTGGGCTCGTCGGCGAGCAGCAGCACCGGGTCTCCCATCAGCGCGGCGGCGATCATCACCCGCTGGAGCATGCCGCCGGACAGCCGGCCGGGGTACTGGCGCAGCAGGTCCGGGCCGAGGCCGACGGCGTCCAGGAGTTCGACCGCGCGCCGCTCGGCGTCGGCCGGGCCCAGCAGGCCGCCGAGGCGCACGCCCTCGGTGAGGAAGTCGCCGACGCGGCGCAGCGGGTTGATGGCGGCGCGGGGGTCCTGGAAGATCATCGCGGCCCGGCCGGTGCGCAGGGCGCGCAGCCGGGCGGGGTCCATGGCGAGGACGTCGTCCCCGTCGACCAGGACGCTGCCCCCGGTGGTGGCGCCGGGCGGCAGCAGGCCGAGGGCGCTGCGCGAGGTGAGGCTCTTGCCGGAGCCGGACTCGCCGACCAGGGCGACGGTCTCGCCGGCCCCCACGGTGAGGTCGACCCCGTCGAGGACGGGCCGGGCGGTGCCGGGCAGGCGGAGCCGCAGGCCCCGGATGTCGAGGGCGTTCACACGCTGCTCCGGTTCGTGGCTGCTCCGGATCACGGGGTGGTCCCCGGGTCCGCGGTCGCGCTTCACGGGGTCCTCCGGGCGACGCGGTCGGCCCAGCGCTCGCCGACGACGTTGAAGGCGACGACGGTGAGCACGATCAGGACGCAGGGCAGGATCGCGGAGAGCGGGTAGCCGTGCTGGATCGCGGTCTGGCCGTCGAAGACCATCCGCCCCCAGTCGGGGGTGAGCGCGGGGACGCCGAGGCCGAGGAAGGACAGGCCGGCGAGGTCCATCAGGGCGTATCCGAAGTTGATGGTGGACTGGGCGAGGACGATCGGGGCGATGTTGGGCAGGACGTGCCGCAGGCAGATCTGCCCGGCGGAGTGCCCCTGGACCCGGTACGCGGAGACGTACGGGCGTTCGCGTTCGGCGAGCACCAGGGAGCGGGTCAGCCGCGAGACGTACGGCAGGTAGGCGATCGCGAGGGCGGTGACGGGGGCGAGCAGGCCCTCCCCGTACACCGAGACGATCAGGATGGCGAGCAGCATGCCGGGGAAGGCGAAGACCAGTTCGGTGCTGCGGGAGAGGACGGAGTCGAGCCAGCCGCCGCGCCAGCCGGCGGCGAGGCCGATCAGGACGCCCGCGACGGTGGAGAAGGCGACCACGCCGAGCGGGCCGAGCAGGGAGGTGCGGGCGCCGAGCAGCAGCCGGGCGAGGGTGTCGCGGCCGGCCGTGTCGACGCCGAGCAGGTGGTCGGCGGACGGCCCGGCGAGGGCGTTGCCGAGGTCGACGGCGTTCGGGTCGGCCGGGGCGAGCCAGGGCGCGAGCAGCGCGGCGAGCACTACCAGGGCGACGAAGCCCCGGCAGGCCAGGTGCAGCGGGGCGCGGGTGCCGGTCAGGCGGGAGAGGCCGGGCCGGCGGGTGAGGACGGTGCTCATGCCGCCGCCTTCCCGGAGCCCAGGGCGATCCGGGGGTCGACCAGCGGGTGGAGCAGGTCGACGACCAGGTTCACGGTCATGAACAGGGCGACGATGAGCAGCGAGATGGCCTGGACGGTCGGGAAGTCCTTGGTGGTGGTGGACAGTTCGAGGAGCTGGCCGATGCCGCCGATGCTGAACGCCGACTCCACCAGGATGGTGCAGACCAGCAGGGTGGAGACGATCAGGCCGCCGGTGGTCAGCACCGTGCCCAGCGAGTTGCGGAACACGTGCCGGCGGATCACCTCCCGCTCCGGCACGCCGCGGCTGCGGGCGACGGTGACGTGCTCGCCCTCCAGGGCGTCCAGCATCGCCGAGCGGGTGACCCGGGCGAGCATCCCGATCAGGTACAGCGCGAGGGCGATCGCCGGCAGGGTGAGGTGCCACAGCAGGTCGAAGGGGCCGTCGCCGGTGCCGCTGGTGGGGAACCAGCCCAGCTTGACGGCGAACAGGCCCTGCAGCAGGACGGCCGCGACGAAGGAGGGGGTGCCGACCGCGACGGTGGTGGACAGCAGGATCGCCGAGTCGGTCGCGCCGCCGCGCACCGCGCCGATCCAGCCGAGCGCCAGGCCGACGAGGACGACCACCAGCAGCGCCATGGCCACCAGCGTCAGGGTGGCGGGCAGCCGGTCGGCGAGCAGGGCGGAGACGTCGGTGCGGTAGGTGAGGGAGCGGCCGAAGTCGCCCTGCAGCACCTGGCCGAGCCAGCGGAAGTACCGCACCAGGAACGGGTCGTCGAGGTGGTACTGCTCGTTGATCGCCTGCAGGGCGGCCGGCGAGGCCGACCGGCCCGACAGGAGGAAGCTCGCCGGGCTGCCCGGCGCGAGGTACATCGCCCCGAAG
Source organism: Kitasatospora sp. NPDC053308 (assembly GCF_055585785.1). Lineage (NCBI taxonomy): Bacteria > Bacillati > Actinomycetota > Actinomycetes > Kitasatosporales > Streptomycetaceae > Kitasatospora > Kitasatospora sp. NPDC053308. Next base: position 46,788 of record NZ_JBVJJY010000028.1, read on the forward strand.
ACCACGAAGGACGCGCCGAGCAGGGTGGCGGCCATCTCCGCGAGTCGCCGGGCGGCGAATCTCAGGAAGTTCACCGGGCGGCCCCCACGTCGGCGGCCCACGGGTAGTACAGGTACGAGATCGTGGTCGGGGCACCGGTGATGCGCTTGTTGAGGAAGACGGCGGTGGGCCACTCGGCGACCGGGATCCACAGCAGCTGCCGGGAGGCGGTCTGCTGGAGCTCGGCCTCGATCGCGGCGCGCTTGGCCGGGTCGTACTCGGCGGTGGCCCGGTCGACGAGGTCGTCGTAGGCCTTGTCGCTGTAGCCGGCGAAGTTCTGGTAGGCGCCGGTCCTGAAGTTGACGAGCAGGTCGAGCGGGTCGGTGATGGAGTCGTAGTACGTCTCCGGGAACATGTCGATGCCTTCGCGCGCCTTGGGGTCGGTGAACAGCGCGGTGAAGGCGTTCGGGGCGATCGTCTTCAGCCGGATGTCCAGCCCGATCCTCGTCCCGGCGGCCTGGACGGCGGTGGCGAGCAGGGAGACGTCCTGGCCGATGGTGCTGGTGGCCATGACGAGCGTCCTGCCGCTCGCGCCGGCCTCCTGGACCAGGGCCTTGGCCCTGTCGATGTCCTGCGCCGTCTGGGTGAGGCCCTCGAAGGCGGTCCTGCGGACGTCCTCGGGGGCGCTCGCCCAGGCGGCCCTGGTGGTGAGGGAGCCGGTGACGGTGCCGGCGTTGGCGAGGCCGGTGCGGGCGAAGCCGGAGCGGTCCAGGGCCAGCGAGAGGGCCTGCCGCACCCGCAGGTCGCCGAGCGGGCCCTGCAGAGTGGTGACGTTGACGTTGACGGTGCTCAGGCCCTCGCCGAAGTAGAGCGTGCCGGGGCCGTCCTTCCTCAGCCGGTCGTAGCTCTCGGTGGGGATCAGGTAGCCGCCGTCGACGTCGCCGGTGAGCATCGCGTTGGTGCGGGCGGAGGAGTCGGTGAGGAAGCGGAAGACGACCTTCTTCGACTTGGCCCTGGTGCCCCAGTAGTCGTCGAAGCGCTGCAGTTCGAGCGACTGGCCCTTGGCCCAGGCGCCGAGCTTGAAGGGGCCCGTGCAGTCGAGGCCGCCGCCGGTGCCGTAGTCCTTGCCGGCGGCCTCCACCCCGGCCTTGGCGGCGACGACACCGGCCGCCGTCGCCATGTACTGCGGGAACTGGGAGTCCGGCTGCTTGAGCCTGACGGTGACCTGCAGCGGGCCGGTCCTGGCGACGGAGTCGACGTTCTGGAACACCTGGTTCCAGGCCGCCGCGTTGTCCGGGTTCATCTGCCGGCCGAGGCTGTACACGACGTCGTCGGCGGTCATCACCGTGCCGTCGTGGAAGTGCACGCCGGAGCGCAGGTCGTAGACCCAGGTGGTGGGGTCGGGGTTGGCGGCCTTCTCGGCCAGTCCGGGTGCCAGGGTGAGCTGGGGGGTCCAGCGCATCAGGCTCTCGCAGACGTTCGACAGGACGGTGTTCTGCGGGTAGTCGAAGGCCTGGAGGTAGTCGAGGGTGGGCGGCTCGGCGTAGGTGGCCCAGGTGAAGGAGTCCAACTCGCCCTTGGCGGGCGGGGTGTCGGCGGACAGCGTGACCGCCGACCGATCGGCGCCGGTGTGCGGCGGGCCGGAGCAGGCGGCGACCAGGGCGGCGGCCGAGAGCAGGGCGGTGGCGAGGACGAGCCGCCGGGGCGTGCGGCGTCTCGCGGGCGTGGTGGGAGTCATGCGGGGTGTTCTCCGTTCGCTGGCGTGGGGGTCAGGCGCGGGCGGCCGGGATCTGCTGGGTGATGCAGTGGACGCCGCCGCCGCCGTAGGCGATCACCCGGGCCCGGACGCCGACGACCTTGCGGTCCGGGCAGGCGGCGGCGAGCACCGCCAGCGCGCCCTCGTCCTCGGGGTCGTCGGCGACCGGCACGACCACCCCGCCGTTGGCCAGGTAGAAGTTCAGGTACCCCACCTCGACCTCGCGGCCGTCCACCTCGACGAAGGCGGCCTGCGGCAGGTCGACGATCTCGAAGGGCCGGCCCTGGGCGTCGGTGGAGTGCTCCAGCACGGCGCGGTTGGCCCGCATCCGCACGTAGTCCGGGTGCTCGGGGTCGGCCGGGAGCTGCACCACGACCTTGCCGGGGGCGACGAAGGCGCAGACGCCGTCCACGTGGCCGTCGGTCTCGGTGTCCAGCGCGCCGCCGTACGGCAGCCAGATCACCTTGGTGACGCCGAGGCGCGCCTTCAGCTCCTCCTCGATCTCCTCCCGGGTCATCCCCGGGTTGCGGTTGGGGTGCAGCAGGCACTGCTCGGTGGTGATCAGCGTGCCCTCGCCGTCGACGGTGATCGCGCCGCCCTCCAGGATCATCTCGGAGCGGATCGCCGGGGTGCCGAGGTGCTCCAGCAGCAGGCCGCTGATCCGGTCGTCGGCGTCCCAGGGGTGGTGCTTGCCGCCCCAGGCGTTGAAGCGGAAGTCGACGCCGGCCCGGCGGCCCTCCGGGTCGAGGACGAAGATCGGCGCGGAGTCGCGGAACCACGAGTCGTCGGTGGGGAGTTCGATCACGCTGACCCCGCCGCCGCAGCGGGCGCCCGCCTCCTCGCCGTGGCCGGGCGGCGCCACCATGGTGACCGGCTCGAACGCGGCGATGGCGCGGGCGACGGCCGCGTACTCGCGCTGCGCCTCGTCCAGGGTGTCGCCCCACAGGTCGGGGCGGACGGGCCAGGCCATCAGGCAGCCGTCGTGCGCGGTCCACTCGGCGGGCATGCGGTACGTCACGGGAAACCTCTTCTGCTCGGGGCCCGACCGGGCCGGTGCGCTCGGGGCCTGACGCTCGGGCGTGCGGGGTGAGTCGCTCGGGGTGAGTCGCTCGGGGCGGGTCGCTCGGGGCGGTCGCTCGGGCGCTCGGGGCGCCGGGGGCGTTCGGCCGTCGGCGCACCGGCCCGGTCGGGAAGGAGGGTGAGGGAGGGTGGTGGAGCGGCAGCCCTGGCGGCCCGCCTCCGTGGGGATCCGGACGGGACGCCAGGGGGTCTCAGAACGCCGGCGGGACGGCCGGCTGGGACTGGATGGCGCAGTGGATGCCGCCACCGCCGGAGGCGATGGCATCGATGTTCAGCTGGACGACGTCGCGGCCGGGAAACTCGGCCCGGAGGATCGCGGAGGCCAGCCCGTCGGCGTACGCGTCGCCGAACTGGGGCACGAAGACCGCGCCGTTGGCGACGTAGAAGTTGGTGTAGCTGGAGAGGAAGTCGTTGCCGCGGCCGCGGATCCGCGCCCGGTCGGGCCCGGGCAGCTCCACCACGGTCAGCGGGCGGCCCTGCGCGTCGGTGGCGCTCAGCAGGACCTGCTTGGCCTGCGCGTAGACGTCGATCCAGACCTGGGCGGTGCCGGGGCCCGGCTGGTCGAGGATGACCCGCCCGGGTGCGGTGAAGCGCGCCAGGCAGTCGATGTGGTCGTCGGTGATGTCCTGGCCCGCCAGACCGGCCAGCCAGATCACCTTGTCCATCCCGAGCGTCGTCTTCAGCGCCTGCTCGACCTGGTCCTGCGACATCCCCGGGTTGCGGTTCGGGTTCACCAGCGAGCTGACGGTGGCCAGCAGCGTGCCCTGGCCGTCCGTCTCCAGGGCGCCGCCCTCGCCGACGAAGGGAGCCCGGACGCGGTCGACGCCGTACCGGGCGAGGAGCGCGGCCGCGACCGCGGCGTCCTCGGTGTAGCGCTGGTAGTAGGGGGTGCCGGCCTTGCCCCAGCCGTTGAAGTTGGTGTCGACGCCGGCGATGGCTCCGGGCCCGACCAGGAAGGTCGGACCGAAGTCCCGGATCCACAGGTCGTCGTTGGAGATCTCGACCACGGTGATCGGGTAGGAGGCGCCGGCGCCGCAGGAGTAGCGGGCGTCGGCCGCCTGTCCGGGGCGCGCGAGCACGACCACCGGCTCGTAGCGGGAGATCTCGTACGCGATGGTGGCGACGTCGTCCCGCACCGCGGACAGTTGGGTCCGCCAGATCGAGGACAGGGCCGGCCAGGCCATGAAGGTGCGGTCGTGCCGGTCGCTCTCGGCGGGCATCCGCAGCCGCGCGGTGGCGCCGACGGCGGGGGCGGCGGTGTTCTCCGCGGTGCTCTCGGACGTGTTCCCGGGCGTGTTCCCGGCGGTCGCGGCCCGGGCGGCGGCCGGGACGGCGGCGCCCAGGGCGATCAGGGGGACGGCGGCGGCGCCCAGCCGGAGCAGAGCGCGTCGTGAGGGCGTGGGGGTGTGCATGGCGCTCCCTGGATGAGGTGGGAGGTGGGGGTTGCCCCGCATCCTTCACCGTACTGAAAATTCAGTCAAGCTTTCGGGGCAAGACTCCTCGAAACCTCTGAAACGATCATCAGGACGCTGGCTTGACCGGCCACGAAGCACCTAGAGTGGGCGCCCATGTCGGATCGCCGGACGGAAATACTCAAGGCCGCCACCCGCGTGATCGCCCGCCGGGGCGTCCGCGGACTGCGCGTGGGGGAACTGGCCGCCGAGGCCGGGGTGTCCACCTCGCTGATCTACTACCACTTCACCGACCGGGCCGGCCTGCTGCGCCGGACCCTCGACTTCATCAGCGACCGCGCCGACCACTACACGGCCGAGCCGGACCCGGCGCCCCGGACCGAGGACCCCCGAGCCGATCTCGAACAGGTGCTGCTCCTGGAGCTCCAGGACACCGAGGACGTACGGGAGAACAGCACTGCCTGGGGCGAGTTGAGGGCCACCGCGGTCTTCGACCCGGAGCTGCGCGCGGACCTGGCGCGGACCACCCACACCTGGGTGCACGACATCGCCGAACTGCTCGCCCGGGCCGATCCGGGCGGCACCGCCCCGGCGCACGCGGCCGCCGCAGAGCGGCTGACCGCCCTCGTCGAGGGCCTGAGCGTGCGCTGGCTCAGCGGTTCCCTGCCGGCCGAGCACGCCCGCCGGCTGCTGCGCGGGGCGATCGCGGCCGAGCTGGACCGCGCCGAACCGGACCGCGCCGAGCTGGACCGCGCCGAACCGGACCGCGCCGAACCGGACCGCGCCGAACCGGGCGGCCGCACGAGCGGGGGTGGATTCGGCCGATCCTGATGGAACCTCTAAACTCTGCCGCACCATCCGCGCCGCCCCCGCCGTCCGGGCCGGCGCCGCACCCTCCCTGTCCGTCGAGAGGCAGCCCGCATGTCCGCTGACCGATCCCCCTTCGCCCTCCGGCCGGTCTTCCAGGAGCTCACCCCGGACGACCCGCGCGAGGTCGGCGGCCACCGGCTGTACGCGCGGCTCGGCGCCGGCGGCATGGGCCGGGTCTACCTCTCGTACACCCCGGGCGGGCGCCCGGTCGCGCTCAAGGTGGTGCGGCCCGAGCTGGCCGAGGACCCGGAGTTCCGGGCCCGCTTCGCCCAGGAGGTGGCCAGCGCCCGGCGCATCCACGGGCTGTTCACCGCCCAGGTCGTCGACGCGGGCGTGGACGCCGCCACCCCGTGGCTGGCCACCACCTACGTACCGGGCCCGTCCCTGCAGCAGGTGGTACGGGCCTTCGGCCCGCTCCCCGAGCGGACCGTCCTGCTGCTGATGGCCGGCATCGCCGAGGCGCTGCAGGCGATCCACGCCAGCGGCGTGGTGCACCGCGACCTCAAACCGGGGAACGTGCTGATCGCCTCCGACGGCCCGCGGGTGATCGACTTCGGCATCGCCCGGGCCGCCGACGCCGCCGCGCTCACCGGCACCGGCCTGCGCATCGGCTCGCCCTCCTACATGGCGCCCGAGCAGGCCACCGGCCGCCCCGCGACCCCGGCCACCGACGTCTACGCCCTGGGCGCCCTCGCCGTCCACGTGGCCGGCGGCGCCCCGCCCTTCGGGGACGGACCGGACCCGGCCACGCTCTACCGGACCGTCCACGAGGCCCCCGACCTCGACCGGGTTCCGCCGGGCCTGCACCCGCTGCTGCTGGCTTGCCTCGCCAAGCGGCCCGAGGACCGCCCGACCACCGCCGAGGTGATCGCCGCCGCCCGCGACCACCCGGCCGTCGGCGGGCACCTGCGGTTCGGTGAGGACTGGCTTCCGCACCCGCTGACCAGCCAGATCACCCGGCACACCGCGCTGCCGCAGGTGCCCGCCGAGGCCGCCGGGAGCGGCGGCGGGAGCAGCACCAGCGGCGGTGGTGACGGTCAGGCGGCCGAGCCCGGCTGGGCCTCGGCCCGGACGGCCCTCGCCCCCGCCGCACCGGCGCCCACCGTCCTCGCTCCCGTCCCCGCGCCCGCACCCCCGGCTGTCCCCGCCGCCGTGCCGACCACCGCCCGGACGGCCCCGCGCGACGGCGCCCGGCGGGCCGACGGCCGTCGCCGCTCCCTCGGGCGGACGGTGCTGACCGCCGCCGTCGCCCTGGCCGTCGGCGCCGCGGCGGCGGCCTTCCTGCTCGACGACGAGGAGCCGGCGGACGCCGCGACCGCCGACGCCCCGGTGTCCGCCGCCGCCGTGCCGGGCGGCCCGACCGCCCCGGCCGGACCGCCGACGCCCGCCCGCTCGACCCCGGGCTCGTCGGCCTCCGCCACGCCGCCCGCCGCGACACCGCCCGGACCGGCCGCCGAGTACACCCCCGTCTACCGCGCCGTCGAGCTGACCTCGGCGGACTCCGGCTACGAGTTCGACCTCACCACCGGCACGGTGGCCCCGACCGACAGCGCCGCCTGGTACGTCGCCCGCGGCGAGGACGAGTTCCTCGTCCCGGACACCGCCGACACCTTCATCGGCCGGGACGCCGGGCTGGGCGTCGCCGAGTGCGTCAAGGGGCTGGGCGGTCGCCCGGCCGGGCGGATCCCGTTCGCCTCCGTCGGAGCGCACGGCGCCTTCTGCGTCCGGTCTGCGGACGGCCGGGACCTGGCCGTCGTCCGGGTGCTGTCGACGGCGGGCGCGGACGGGCCGGTCCGGGTGTCCGTGGACCGCTACCGCCGCAACGGCTGAGAGCCGTCGTTCCCGGCACCAGGTGCGGGGAACGACGGCTCTCACGGGCTCCGGCGGTCGGACCGGCCGCCTCACCGGGTCGGCCGGCTTCACGGGCCCCACCGCTTCGCGGGTTCGGCCGGCTTCACAGGCCCCAGCGCTTCGCGGGTTCGGCCGGCCCGACGGCGGCCATCGCCCCGCCGGGCGCGGCCGGCCCGCCGGGCTCACCCGCCGTCCCCGCCTGCTCGCCCTGGCCGGCGGCGGGCGCGTCCGCCTTCCGCATCGCGGCCGTCTCGGCCTTCAGGATGCGCATCGACCTACCCAGTCCGCGCGCCATCTCGGGCAACTGCTCGGAGCCGAACAGCAGCACCAGCACGGCCACCATCACCAGCAGGTGCCAGGGCTCCAGACCATTGCGCAGCATCGCCGCCTCACCCGGCCTTTCGTCGTCATGACCGGGGCCGTCCGCTCGGCGGCCCGGGTCGTCTCGGGGTGGTGTGGGTGGGTTCACCGTAGAGCTTGACTGATTTTTCAGTCAATGCGACAGTTCAGTTCCGGCGCTCTCGGGGCCCCTGCCCGCCGCCGACCGGCGCCGCGCGCCCCGATCGCGGCTCCCCGCTCCGCGCGCCGGACCGAACCGCCCTCAGCCCCACCGGAGTTCACTGTGCCCCACGCCCTCCCCGCCCGCCGGACGGTGCTGCGTTCCCTGGCCGGCGCCGGCCTGCTCGCCCTCGGCGCGACCGCCTGCGCGGCCAACGGCGGCGACGACCCGGCCGACCCCGGCTCCCCGGCGCCGGGCGGGCCGGCCGGCGACGCCCCCGCCCCGGCACCCGGCGGCACCCCCGTGCGCGGCCGGCGGCTCGGCGGCGAGTGGGAGAAGCACGAGCGGACCTTCATGGCCTGGCCCGCCTCCGAGCACGTCTGGGGCGAGCAACTCGGGGGCGTCCGCCGGGACATCGCCGCGGTGGCCCGGGCGATCGGGGAGCGCGAGCCGCTGGTCATGCTGGTGCGCCCCGGCCAGGAGGCCTCGGCGCGCAACGCCTGCGGCTCGGACGTCGAACTGCTCTCCGTCCCGGTGAACGACCTCTGGGCCCGCGACACCGTGCCGGTCTTCGTGGAGGAGAACGGCACGGTCAAGGGCGTCGACTTCAACTTCAGCGGCTGGGGCGGCAAGCAGGAGCACGGCGACGACGCCCGGATCGCCCGCACCGTCCTGGAGAAGTACGGGATCGAGCGGATCGAGACCCCGATCACCGCCGAGGGCGGCTCCTTCGAGACCGACGGCCAGGGCACCCTGCTGGTCACCGAGAGCTCCGTCGTCAACGACAACCGCAACCCGGGCCGCACCCGCGACGAGATCGAGGCGGAACTCAAGCGGGTGCTGGGCCTCACCAAGGTGATCTGGCTCGCGGGCGTCAAGGGCAAGGACATCACCGACGCCCACGTCGACTGCCTGGCCCGCTTCGCCGCCCCCGGCGTGGTCCTCCTGGACCGGGCCTTCCCCGGCACCCCGCCCGATGTCTGGTCCCGCTCGGCCGACCAGGCCCGCGCCGTCCTCGCCGAGGCCACCGATGCGGCCGGCAAGCGGCTCAAGGTCATCGAGATCGGTCAGCCGGACCCGGACCGGATCACCGGCCGCGGCGACGCCTTCGTTTCCTCGTACATGAACTTCTCCATCGGCAACAAGGCCGTCTACCTGCCCAAGTTCGGCGACGACCGGGCCGACGGGCACGCGCAGGAGGTCTTCCGGGAGCAGTTCCCGGGCCGCGAGATCGTCCCCCTGCAGATCGACACCATCGCCTCCGGCGGCGGGGGCATCCACTGCTCCACCCACGACCAGCCGGCCGGCTGAGCGGGCACGACCGCACCCGCCGCGCCGCAGCACACCGCGTCGCCGCACCACGCCGCGTCGCCACCGCCGCCCGCGCCCCGCCGACCGCACCGCACCGCACCGCACCGAGGGAGAAGGGACCCCCGTGCAGCTGACCCCCACCGAACGCGACCGGCTGCTGATCTTCACCGCAGCCGAGCTCGCCCGCGCCCGCCGCGCCCGCGGCCTGCGGCTCAACGTCCCCGAGGCGATCGCGGTCATCTCGGACACCGTCTGCGAGGCCGCCCGCGACGGCCTCCGGCTCACCGAGGCCGTCGCCCGCGGCCGGGCCGCCCTCACGCCCGACGACGTGCTGCCCGGGGTGCCGGACCTGGTCACCGAGATCCACGTGGAGGCGGTCTTCGAGGACGGCACCCGACTCGCCGTCATCGCCGCCCCGTTCGGGGGTGGTGGCCTCGGCCCGGCCGCACCCGGCGCCGTCCTCCTCGACCGCCCCGCCGAACCCGGGCGGGCGGTGGTGCGCGCGGTGACCGTGCGCAACACCGCCGACGTCCCGGTCTCGGTCACCTCGCACTTCCACTTCTTCGAGGCCAACCCGCGCCTGGCCTTCGACCGCGCCGCCGCGTACGGGATGCACCTGGCCGTGCCGGCCGGCTCCTCGGTGCGCTTCGACCCGGGCGCCACCGTCGAGGTCGGCCTGGTGCCGATCGGCGGCGAGCGGGTCGCGATCGGCTTCGCGGGGCTCGTGGACGGCCCCCTGGACGCGCCCCGGGTGCGGCGCGAGGCGCTGCGCCGGGCGGCCGAGCAGGGCTACCTCGGGGCTCCGGCCGACCAGGGCGGCCGGCCGGGGGCGGCCGCCGACGAACGACGGGAGAACCAGCCGTGAGCAGCAGCACCGGGGCGTCCGGCTTCGAGGCCGCCGAGTACACGGCCGTCCACGGCCCGCGCGCCGGGGACCGGGTCCGGCTCGGCGACAGCGGACTGGTCGTCCGCGTCGAGTCCGACTCGCAGCAGCCGGGGGACGAGTTCCTGGTCGGCTTCGGCAAGACCGCCCGCGACGGCCTGCACCTGAAGGCCGCGGCCGTCCGTGACACCTGCGACCTGGTGATCAGCAACGTGCTGGTGATCGACGCGGTGCAGGGCATCCGCAAGACCTCGATCGGCATCCGGGAGGGCCGGATCGCCTCGATCGGCCGGGCCGGCAACCGGGACACCCTGGACGGCGTGGAGGTCGTGGTCGGCACCGGGACGGCGATCGTCTCCGGCGAGGGGCTGATCGCCACCGCCGGCGCCATCGACACCCATGTGCACCTGATGTCCCCGCGGATCATGGAGGCCTCGCTGGCCTCCGGCGTCACCACGATCATCGGGCAGGAGTTCGGCCCGGCCTGGGGCGTCGGCGTCAACTCGCCCTGGGCCCTGCGGCACGCGTTCAACGCCTTCGACGCCTGGCCCGTCAACATCGGCTTCCTGGGCCGCGGTTCGTCCTCCCACCCGGCCCCGCTGGTGGAGGCGCTGGCCGAGGGCGGCGCCTGCGGCTTCAAGGTGCACGAGGACATGGGCGCGCACACCCGCGCGCTGGACACCGCACTGTCCGTGGCCGAGGTCCATGACGTCCAAGTGGCCCTGCACACCGACGGGTTGAACGAGTGCCTGTCCGTCGAGGACACCCTGAGGGTGCTGGAGGGCCGGACCATCCACGCCTTCCACATCGAGGGCTGCGGCGGCGGACACGTCCCCGACGTGCTGAAGATGGCGGGCGTGCCGAACGTCATCGGCTCCTCCACCAATCCCACCCTGCCGTTCGGCCGGGACGCGGTCGCCGAGCACTACGGCATGATCGTCTCCGTCCACGGCCTCAAGACCGACCTGCCCGGCGACGCCGCGATGGCCCGCGACCGCATCCGGGCCGGCACCATGGGCGCGGAGGACGTGCTGCACGACCTCGGCGCGATCGGCATCACCTCCTCCGACGCCCAGGGCATGGGCCGGGCCGGCGAGACCGTGCGCCGCACCTTCGCCATGGCCGGCAAGATGAAGGCCGAACGGGGCCCGATGGAGGGCGACGGCCCGGACGACGACAACCAGCGGGTGCTGCGCTACATCGCCAAGCTGACCGTCAACCCGGCCATCGCGCACGGCCTCATCCACGAGGTCGGCTCGATCGAGGTCGGCAAGCTCGCCGACGTCGTGCTCTGGCAGCCCGCCTCCTTCGGCGCCAAGCCGCAGCTCGTCCTCAAGGCCGGATTCCCCGCGTACGGTGTGGTCGGCGACCCGAACGCCGCCACCGAGACCTGCCAACCCCTGGTCCTGGGGCCCCTGTTCGGCGCCCACGGCGCGACCCCGGCGGACCTCTCCGTGGCCTTCACCAGCCGCGCCGCCGCCGAAGCCGGCACCCACGCCCGCCCCTACGACAGCATGACCACCCGCCGCCGCCGGGTCGCCGTCCGGCACACCCGCGGCATCGGGCCCGCCGACCTGGTCCGCAACACCCGCCTCGGCGACATCCTCGTCGACGGCGAGCGGAGCCTGGTCACCCTCGACGGCACCCCGCTGCACTCCGACCCCGCCGAGGAGGTCTCGCTGAACCGGCTCTACTTCCTCTGAGCCGCTCCCCCGCCCGCACCCACCGGCACGGGCGGGGCGACGGAGGAGGCGGCGGCCGACCCGCGGCCGCCGACCGCGGCGGTCGGGCGGCTCAGCGTGCGGCGGAGCGCGCGTCCGCCATCAGCGCGGCCACCGTCGCCGCCTTGCGCGCCGAGTAGGCGAGCAGCCGGCCGGTGGCCCCGGCCGCGTCGCGCTTGGCGCGCGCGTAGCGGGCGGCGGCGGCCGGGTGGGCCCGCAGGTGGTCGCGGAACAGCAGGTTGTCGGTCCACAGCGGGCCGCCCAGCTCGACCACGTGCACGTTCGCCGAGGGCTCCGGCCGCCTGCGCCGCAGGTAGCGCCGGCCGGGAACACCGGCCTCGCCGAGATCCTCGAAGCCGAGGGCCCGGACGTACCCGGCCACCGCGTCGGTGTCCGCGGCGGCGCAGCCGATCTGGACGTCGAGCACCGGCTTGGCGTCCAGACCGGGCACCGACGTCGAGCCGATGTGCTCCACTCCGGCCGTGAGCGCACGCTCCCGCAGTCCGGCCGCGAGCCGCGTCACCAGGGCGCCGCCCTGGTCGGCCCAGGCCGGGTCGTACGGGACGAGGTGGATCGGTTCGTCGAGCTCCGGGGCACTGTTCGGCATGCCGGGGACGATACCGGCCACCGACCCGGCCGGGGCCGCTGCCCGGACCTGCGGGGCGGGTACGGCGTCGGGCGCGGGAACGGCCTCGGGCGCGAGAACGTCAGGCGCGGGAGCACCGGCGGAGGAACGGCTCACAGGTACTGCTCGGACCAGATGATCTTTCCCTCGGCGGTGTACCGCACGCCCCAGCGCTCGGTGAGCCGGGCCACCAGGAACAGGCCGCGGCCGCCCTCGTCGTCCGCGACCGCGTAGCGCAGGTGCGGGGCGGTGCCGGCGGCGTCGGAGACCTCGCAGATCAGCGTGCGGTCGTACAGCAGTCGCACCCTGATCGGTTCGGCCGCGTACCGGATGGCATTGGTCACCAGCTCGCTGAGCACCAGTTCGGTGACGAAGGCGGCCTCGTCCAGGCCCCACTCGGCGAGCTTCCGGGTGGCCCGGGCCCGGACCTCGGCCACCGCCTCCGGGGCCGAGGCCACCTCCCACTCGGCGATCCGGTCGGCCTCCAGCACCCGGGTGCGGGCGACGAGGAGGGCGATGTCGTCGCTCTGGCGGCCGGGCAGCAGGGCGTCGAGCACGGCCTCGCAGATCTCCTGGGGGGACCGGCCGGGCCGCGCCAGCACGGTGGCGAGGACGTCCAGCCCGGCCCCGATGTCCCGGGTGCGGTCCTCGACCAGACCGTCCGTGTAGAGGACCAGGGTGCTGCCGGGCGGCAGTCGCAGCTCCACGGCTTCGAAGGGCATCCCGCCCAGGCCGAGCGGCGGCCCGTCCGGCAGGCCGAGCAGTTCCACCGTCCCGTCCGGGTGGACGAGGGCCGGCGGCGGGTGTCCGGCCCGGGCCAGCGCACAGCTCGCCGTACTGGGGTCGTAGATCGCGTAGAGGCAGGTGGCGCCGGTGACCGTCGGCTCGCCGCCGGCGTCGGCCGCCTCCTGGTCCAGGTGCGCGACCAGGTCGTCCAGGTGCCCGAGGAGCTCGTCCGGCGGCAGGTCCAAGGTGGAGAAGTTCTGCACGGCGGTGCGCAGGCGGCCCATGGTGGCGGCCGCGTGCACGCCGTGGCCGACCACGTCGCCGACGACCAGCGCGACCCGCGCGCCGGGCAGCGGGATGACGTCGAACCAGTCCCCGCCGACCCCCGCCTGGGCGGGCAGGTAGCGGTGGGCGACGTCGAGGGCGTTCTGCTCGGGCAGTGCGCGCGGCAGCAGGCTGTGCTGCAGGGTGACGGCCATGGTGTGTTCGCGGGTGTAGCGGCGGGCGTTGTCCACGGACACGGCGGCCCGGGCGGCGAGCTCCTCGGCCAGGGTCAGGTCCTCCTCGTCGAACGGGTCGCGGTCCCGGCCGCGCCAGAAGCAGGCGACGCCCATCAGCACGCCGCGCGCCGTCAGCGGGACGGCGATCAGCGACGCCAGGCCGAACTCCAGCACCGCCTGGGTCAGCTCGACGTCCTGCTCGCGCCACCCGGCGTCGGTGGCCAGCTCCGGGACCAGCGAGGGCCGTCCGCTGACGAAGCCCGCCGCCTGCGGGGTGCTGCCCGCCCACCGGACGAAGGTCCCCTGGGGGTACAGCGGCGAGTCGTCCCGGAGGCCGGCCAGCGCCACCCGCCGCAGCTCCACCTCGGCACCGGCCGCCAGGGTCGGCGGTTCCTCGCCGAGCAGGACGGCGTCGGCGAGGTCGACGGTGGCGTAGTCGCAGAACTCCCGGGAGGCCGTCGCGGCCAGCTCCTCGGCGGTGTGCCGGACGTCCAGGGTGGTGCCGATGGCCAGGCTCGCGTCGTACAGCAGCCGGAGCCGGCCGCGGGCGACCTCGGCCTTCCCCGCCAGGGCGCGCAGTTCGGTGGAGTCGCGCAGGGTGGTGACGCTGCCGGGCGGTCCTCCCCCGGTGTCGGTGGGCCGGTGGTTGACGGCCAGCAGCCGCTCGCCCACCGGGAGCACCTCGTCGGTGACCGCGCCGTCGGACCGCAGCAGCGCCGCCGTCCGGGGATCGAGGCCGAGGTCGGAGACGGCCCGCCCCTCCGCGTCGGGAGGCAGGTCCAGGAGCCGTCGCGCCTCGTCGTTGGCGAGCAGGACCCGACCGTCCCCGCTGACGATGGCCACGCCCTCGCGCACCGCGTGCAGCACCGCGTCGTGGTGCTCGTACATCCTGGTCATCTCCTCCGGCCCCAGCCCGTGGGTCTGCCGCAGGAGACGCCGGCCCGCCAGCGCCGTTCCGGCCGTCGCCAGGCCCAGCGCGGCCGCACCCGCCCCCAACACGACCGGCAGCTGGTGGTCGATCGCGCTGCTCACGTTGGCGACCTTCATCCCCGCCGACACGATGCCCACGACCCCGCCCCCGGCGTCCTCCACCGGCACCACCACCTGGTACTCCAGGCCCAGCGGCCCGTGCACCTGCTCGACGGTGACCCGGCCCTCCAGCGACGGCCCGATGGTGCCGACGAACTTCTTGCCGATCTGCTCCGGCTGGGGGTGGGTGAACCGGATGCCGTTGCGGTCGGTCACCACGATGAAGTCGACCTGGGCGTCCTTGCGGGCCGCTTCGGTCAACGGCTGCAGCACCGCGCTCGGGTCGGGGCCCTGCATCGTCGCCACCAGGCCGGGGCTGTGGGCGAACGCCTCGGCCGCGGCCAGCGAACGGTCGCGGGCGGCCGCGAACCGGTCGCTGCGGGACTCCACCAGCAGCGCAACGACGGCCGCCACCACGAGCAGCACCACCACCAGCACCTGGAGGAGGAACATCTGACCGGCGACGCTGCGGATGTTCAGCACCGACCGCAGACGCCGCACCGAAGGATCCCCGGGGACCGGGCGTGCGCGGTGCCGTCCCCGACGACCACCCGCCGCGCCCGGGGCCCCGGGGTCGGGGCCCGTGTCTTTCGCCATACACCCATGGTGCGCCGCGCCTCCCGGCTCACCGTCGGACGGGCCGGGCGGCGGCCGGGGACGGCCGGGGCTGCGGGACGGCGGGACGGAGCGGATCAGCGCGGGACGGTCCGGATCAGCAGCAGCGCGACGTCGTCGGTGCGGTGCTGCCCCTGCCCCGCCTGGTCGACCAGGGCATCGGCCAGCCGGTCCAGCGGTTCGTCGCCGTGGCGGGCCAGCGTGGCGCAGAGGTCCGCCAGCGCCTGGTCCGGGTCCGCGCCGGGCGTGTCGACCAGGCCGTCGGTGTACAGCGCCAGTGTGGTGCCGACCGGCAGGTCGACCCGGATCTGCGGGTAGTCGGCGGCCGGGTCCACGTTCAGCACCAGGCCGATGAGCGGATCCAGCGCGCCCGCCCGGCCGTCCGGGCCGTACCGCAGCGGCACGGGGTGCCCGGCGTCGGCCAGCCAGGCCTCGTGGCGGGCCAGGTCGACCCGAAGGTAGGCACAACTGGCCAGCAGCGTCGTGTCCAGGTCGTTCAGCAGGCGGTTGGTGCGGCACAGCACCGTACTCGGGTCGGCATCGGCCGCGGCGAACGCCCGGACGGCCGTCCGCACCTGGCCCATCAGCGCGGCGGCGTGGACGTTGTGGCCCTGGACGTCGCCGATCACCACGGCCACGCTGTCCGGCCCGACCCGGATCAGGTCGTAGAAGTCCCCTCCCACGTCCATGCCCTCGGTGCAGGGCAGGTAACGGGCGCTGACCTCCAGACCCGGCACCACCGGCAGCGCCCGGGGCAGCAGGCTCTCCTGCAGACCGTGGGCCAGGCCCAGCTTGGTGTCGTACAGCCGGGCCCGGTCCAGGGCCTGGGCGATCAGCCCGCCGAGCGAGGTGAGGACGGCCCGTTCCTCCAGGTCGAAGTGGTGCGGCTCGGCGAAGGCCAGCACGCAGGTGCCGATCAGCCGGCGGGAGGTCACCAGCGGCAGGTAGGCCCAGGCGGCCATCCCGTCCTGCGTCTCCGGGCGGCCCGGGTAGACCCGTTCCAGCTCGGCCCGGTTCTCGAAGTACGCCGGTACCGGGTTGGTGGACGCCTGCACACCGGGGGTGGGCTCGGTCAGCGGGGTGCTGTCGAAGCGGTCGACCAGCCCGGGCGGGTAGCCGCGGTGCCCCACGATCCGCAGCCGGCCCCCTTCGGCCATCAGCACTGCCACGGCCTGGCCACCGAAGGCCGGCACGATCTGCTCGGACACCATGCTCACCACGTCCTGCACGGTGACGGCCTCGGTCAGCGCACCGGCCAGGTGGAGGAGGTGGTACAGCGCCCCGGGCCGCGTGTGCACCCGTTCGGACGGCGCTGCGGGCCCGGCCGGGGCGGCCGAACCGGCGGGACGGGCGGCACCCGCGGGACCGGTAGGGCCAGTGGGCTCCGCGGGATCGACGGGATCGGCGGGGACGATCCGGGCTGTCAGGCCGGTGGGATCCGGGAAGAGCTCGAACGTCAGCCATCGGTCCGGCGGCCGCAGCGCGACGAACGAACTGGCGCGCCCGCTGATCACCGCCGACCGGTAGTGGTACTCGTACACCGGATCCCGCAGCCACGGCACCACTCCCCAGGGCCGCCGGCCCAGCAGCCGCTCGACCGGCTCGCCCAGCAACGCGGCCGCCGCCGGCGTGACCGCGGCCAGCCGGCCGTCCAGGTCGATGTCGCACACGCCCTCCGGAAGGCGCGCCACCATCGCCTGGACGGGGGCGGTCGGAGCGGCCTCCGCCGGTTCGGGGCTCGCTCCGGCCCGCACCGGACGGCCGGACCGTTCCGCCTCCGCCAGGACCCGGGCCAGGGCCTCCCTCAGCGCGTCCAGCCGGTTCCGCTCCCAGGGCGACAGCTCGGGCGGATGCGCGGCCGGCCAGAGCACGAACACGCCCCCGTACGTGGTCCCGCCCGCGACCAGCGGAGCGGCCGCCAAGCAGAACGCGTACGGCATGGCGACCGCGACCCTCGGGTACCGGCGCGCCATCGACTCCGCGCCGCCCACCCAGACCGGCTCGCCGCTGCGCACCGCCTCGGCCACCGGCACCGGAGCGGTGATGCCGATCCGCTGCCACGGCCTGGTGAACTGCCGGGCCGCTCCCAGCGTCACGGCCAGTTCGAGCAGTTGCCCGTCCTCGGAGAGCAGGTAAAGCCCGCCGAGGTGCGCGTCCAGCAGGACACGCGCCGACCGCAGGACCTCCGCCACTTCGGCGAGGCCGCTACCGGCCGTGGCCCCGGCGGGCCCGACGGGCTCGGCGGCCCCGTGTCCGGGCCCCGGCGCCCGATGCCACGGCACGCCCATCGCGAGCACCCCATTCGAGCCGACCAGTGGGCCCGCAGGCCCCTTCCATAGTGGCTCGGCCCGCTCGGTACGTCCCGTCGGCTCCGCTCGGCTCCACCCGGCTTCCGTGGGATCCGCCGGGAGCCCGTCAGCCGGCGCCGGTCCACGGCCTGCTGCCCAGGATCGCGGCTTCCGCGCGGTTTCGAAAAGGCCGGGGAATGCGAAGAACCCCCGTCCGGATCCCGGACGGGGGTTCTTCTGAATGATTGTTCGGCGGCGTCCTACTCTCCCACAGGGTCCCCCCTGCAG
>NZ_JBVJJY010000029.1:0-52703 GCF_055585785.1 Kitasatospora sp. NPDC053308
TCCACGAAGCCGGGGACGACGGTGTGGCCGGTGAGGTCGAGGTCGCCGGGCTCGGCCGCCCCGCTCGCGACGGCCGCGATGCGGTCGCCCTCGACGGCCAGGCGGTCACCCTCGACGACGCCGCCGGGCAGCACCAGACGGGCTCCGGCCAGGGCAGTACGGTCACGGTCCGCGGCGGTCACGCGGTCACCTCCATCGAGAGCAGATCCCAGGCGAGCAGGCCCGCGCCCAGGGACGCGGCGGTGTCTTTGAGCATGGCGGGTACGACCTTCGGGGGCATCTGGAACGTCAGACGCTCGGTCACCGCCGTGCGCAGCGGGGCGAAGAGCGTGTCACCGGCCTCGGCCAGCCCGCCTCCGACGATCACCGTGGACGGGTCGAGCAGGCTCTGGGCGAGGATGATGCCGTCCGCCAGGGCGTCGACGGCCCGCCGCCAGACGGCGAGGGCGCGGTCGTCCCCGGCGTCCACCGCGGCGGCACAGGACGCCGCGTCGGCGTCGGGGTCGCCGCTGGCCTCGGCCCAGGCGCGGGAGACGGCGGAGGCGGAAGCCAGCGTCTCCAGGCAGCCGCGGGCGCCGCAGCCGCACGGCGGGCCGCCCGGGCGGACCACGACGTGGCCGATCTCGCCGCCGTAGCCGTGCGCGCCGGCCTCGATCCGGCCGCCGATGCCGATGGCGCCGGCGATGCCGGTGCCGAGGGCGATGAACAGGAAGCGGTCGACGCCCCGGCCGGCGCCGAGCCGGCCCTCGGCCAGGCCGCCCGAACGCACGTCGTGGCCGAGGGCCACCGGCATCGCGGTGCCCTCAGGGCCGGCCAGGCGCTCGCCGAGGAGCTTGCGCAGCGGGAGGTCCCGCCAGCCGAGGTTGGCGGAGAAGACCGCGACGCCGTTCTTCTCGTCGATCGTGCCGGGGACGGCGACGCCGGCCGCGAGCGGGGCGACGCCGAAGCGGCGGCGGCCCTCCTCCGCCAGGTCGGTGGCGAAGTCGAGGATGGCGGCGACGACGGCGTCGGTGCCGTGCTCCCGCCCGGTCGGTCGGCGTGCCTCGAACAGCACGGAGCCGTCCTGGGCGAGCAGCGCGGCCTTCATGCCGGTGCCGCCTACATCGAGTGCGATGACGTGCTTCACGGAGGACAGTTTCCCCTGGCGGGTTGAAGAGGTCTAGTCCAGTTGTCGGATTGGTCTGGTCCATGCGGGTGAGCTTTGTCGCAGCCGCGGAAGCGGGTTCCGCGCTCGGGGGCGCGTCCGGGGTGGGGCCGGGTGGAGTCCGGGTGGAGTCCGGGGCGGGGGCGGGACGAGCGGGGGTGTTGCGCATCGTGCAACGACTCCGGGCACTTCGGTAACTACTGGGGCGGGGTGGCCCAGTGGTGTGGACCACTGGTCGGCGGATTTGGCAGTGTGGCGCCTCTCCCCTGCCGGATTCCCTCGTACCGGCGGCAGTTCTTCCCCTAAGGCGGTACCCGCGTTGAACAGGCGCGTCCACGTTCCCACCCGTGTGCTCGGCAGTGTGCTGGCCGGAGCACTGGCACTCGGCGCGGTCGGCGCGTGCAGCGGGCAGGGCGACGGGACCGTCACCCTCAAACTGGTCGCCGCGGACTACGGGGAGAGCCAGGAGACCAACTCCAAGCACTACTGGGACGGCGTCGCCAAGGCCTTCGAGGCGGCCAACCCCGGGATCAAGGTCAGCGTCGAGGTCGACAGCTGGACCGAGATCGGCAAGAAGGTCGAGGACATGATCGCGGCCGGCGCCTCGCCGGACCTGCTGCAGAGCGGCGGCTTCGCGGACCAGGCCGCGGCGGACCGGCTGTACCCGGCGGCGGACGTCCTCTCGATGGACACCCAGGCGAACATGCTGGACACCTTCGCGCACGCCGGTCAGGTGCTCGGCAAGCAGTACGGGATCCCGTTCGTCTCCTCGTCGCGGGTGCTCTTCTACAACAAGGCGGTGTTCCGGCAGGCCGGGATCGCGCAGCCGCCCACCACGTGGAGCGAACTCAAGCAGGACGCGGAGAAGATCAAGGCCAAGGTGCCCGGGGTGATCCCGTACGGGCTTCCGCTGGGGCCGGAGGAGGCGCCGGCCGAATCCATGCTGTGGACGCTCAGCGGTGGCGGGAGCCTCTCCGACGACGTCGGCAACTACACCATCGACAGCCCCCAGAACCAGGCGACCTTCAGCTGGCTCAAGAACAACCTGGTGAGCCCCGGGCTGACGTACCCGGACCCGGGGAAGATGAACCGCACCCCGGTGTTCCAGGACTTCGCGGCCGGGAAGGTCGCGATGCTGAACGGGCACCCGACGCTGCTGCGGATGGCCACCGCCGGGAACATCGACTTCGGGACGGCACCGATCCCCAAGAAGGACGGCCTGGGGCGCACCGGGAGCCTCGGGGTCGCCGACTGGATGATGGCGTTCAAGAAGAACGGGCACAAGAACGAGATCAAGAAGTTCCTGTCGTTCGTCTACAGCCAGGACAACCAGCTGAAGTTCGACGAGCAGTACAACCTGCTGCCGGTCACCCAGGACGCGTTCAACCAGATGTCGACGGACCCGAAGCACGCGGCCCTCAAGCAGTTCGCGGCCGGGCTCGCCAACGCGAGCTTCTACCCGTTCGGGGACCCGGCCTGGGGGCAGGTCAGCAACCAGATCAAGGCGGGGATCGGGCAGGCGGTGACCACGGACCCGAAGCTGGTGCTCGGCGGGTTGCAGGACGCGGCGGTCAAGGAGGCGGCGCGGGTTCGGCAGCAGTAGCGCGGGTTCCGTGGGCCCGGTCCGGGGAGTCCCCGGACCGGGCCTTCGGCGTTCTCGGGTGCGGGTGCGGGTGCGGGTGGGGGTGGGGGGTGGTCAGGGGGGTGGGTCAGGGGAGCGTGATGGCGTAGGCCTTGCGGAGGGTTTCGTGGATCGTCCAGGTGGTGCGGTCGCCCTCGCGGAGGACGGCGCAGTCGCCCGGGCCCACCTCCAGGGTCGGGCCGTCCTCGACCTCGATGGTGGCGCGGCCGCTGAGCACCACGAACATCTCGTCGGCCTCGACGTCGGTGACCACGCCCGGGGTGATCTGCCAGATCCCGCGCAGCTGACGGCCGTCGGGGGACTCGGAGAGGACCTTGCCGGTGACCTCGGGGGTGCCGGAGACGATCTGGGACGGGTCGAGCGGGTCGGGGCCGAGGTCGGCGGTGGGGATGTGCAGGGCGAAGCTGGGGGTGGTGGGCGTGGTCATGGGGGTGACGTTAGCCGGGGGCGGGGGCGCGGTGGGATGAGCAGTCTGTGTCGGGGGCGGGCGGGAGAATGACAGTCCGTAGTGGGCGGTGTGTTCGGGGGAGGTGTTCAGGCGGAGGTGCGTGTGGTGGGTGAACTGAGTGAGCGGGACCGGGCGGTGCTGGCGCTGGAGGGGCGGCAGTGGCGGACGGCGGGGGCGAAGGAGCGGGCGATCCGGGAGGAACTGGGGCTGTCTTCGACGCGGTACTACCAGCTGCTGAACGCCTTGCTGGATCGGGAGGAGGCGTTGGCGCATGCGCCGGTGTTGGTGAATCGGTTGCGGCGGGTGAGGGAGGGGCGGCGGGGGGCTCGATGAGGGTCCGCTGGCGCGGGGGGTGGTGTGTGGGTGGGTGCTCTCGGGAGGGTGGGTGCCGGGGCGGCTCCGGGGGTGGCCGCTCCGAGGGGCTGGATGATTTTCAGACTGCCGACTCTGTTCTGCGGGGGTGGGGGCCGTTGGCAGTCTGAAAATCACCCGCAACGCCCCTCTCCGGGCCACCCCCTGCGCCGCCCCTTCCGCAGCGCGTCCCTCTCGCGGGGGCGGGTGAGGGGGAGGTGGGGTGGGTGTGGATGTGAGTGGGTGGGTGGGGGGTGCTGGGGGTGGGGGTTGTTTTTGGGTGGGGGCTTTGGGGCTGGGGGCCTGTGGGGTAGGGGGTTCGGTATGGGATTCGAAGACGTGTGGGTGCCGGGGACCGAGGCTGGGCGGGATGGGGTGCGGGCGATCCTGCGGGAGCCTCGGGATGCGGTGGTGGGGTTGGACTTCGACGGGACGTTGGCGCCGATCGTGGCGGATCCGAGTCGGGCCAGGGCGCATCCGGGGGTGGCGGGGGCGTTGCGGGTGCTGGCGCCGGCGGTGGGGGCCGTGGTGGTGGTGACGGGGCGGCCGGCGGCGTTGGCGGTGGAGTACGGGGGGTTGGCGGGGGTGCCGGGGGTGGTGGTGCTGGGGCACTACGGGGCGGAGCGGTGGGAGGGGGGTGTGGTGACGGCGCCGGAGGTGCATCCGGGGGTGGCGGGTGTGCGGGAGGCCTTGCCGGAGGTGTTGGCGCGGGTGGGGGCGCCCGACGGGGTGTGGGTGGAGGACAAGGGGCGCTCGGTGGCGGTGCACACCCGGCGTACGGCGGCGCCGGAGGCGGCGTTGGAGTCGTTGCGGGCGCCGGTGGCGGAGCTGGCCGCTGCGTACGGGCTGGTGGTGGAGCCCGGGCGGCTGGTGCTGGAGCTGCGGCCGCCGGGGGTGGACAAGGGGGCGGCGCTGACCGGGTTCCTGCGGGAGCGGGGTGCCCGGTCGGTGTTGTACGCGGGGGACGACCTGGGCGATCTGGCGGCCTTCGCGGCGGTGGAGCAGTTGCGGGGCGAGGGGCTGGCCGGGCTGCTGGTGTGCAGCGGGGCGGTGGGGGACGCGCCGGTGAAGGAGTTGGCCGACCGCGCGGACCTGGTGGTCGCGGGGCCGGCCGGGGTGGTGGAGCTGTTGAGGGCGCTGGGGGAGGCCCTCACGGGGAGCTGAGCGGGCCCAGCGCGTTGAGCTGGTCGAGGAACCACTGCTGCGGGGGGAGCGCGGTGGCCGCCGCCGCGAGGCGCTTGGTGCGGTCGGCGCGCTCCTCCTCGGGCATCGTGAGGGCGGTGTGCAGGGCTTCGGCGGTGGCGATCACGTCGTAGGGGTTGACCGTGAGGGCGTCGTCCTTGAGCTCGGTGTGGGCGCCGGCCTCGCGGGAGAGGACCAGGGCGCAGCCGCGGTCGGAGACCACCGGGACTTCCTTGGCCACCAGGTTCATGCCGTCCCGGATGGGGTTCACGAGGGCGACGTCGGCCAGGCGGTAGGCGGCGAGGGAGCGCGGGAAGTCGTCGTTGACGTGCAGGATCAACGGCTGCCAGGTGGGGGTGGCGAACTCGGCGTTGATGGCCTCGGCCAGGTCCCGGACGGCGGCCGTGTAGGTCCGGTACTCGGCCAGGTCGGTACGGGACGGGTAGGCGAAGGCGATGTGGACCACCCGGTCGTGCCACTCGGGGCGGGTGCGGAGCAGGTGCCGGTAGGCCTGGAGGCCGCGGACGATGTTCTTGCTCAGCTCGGTGCGGTCGACCCGGACGATGGTGCGGCGGTCGCCGACGGAGGCGCGCAGGGCGGTGAGGCGTTCGTCCACGTCGGGGCGGTGGGCGCGCTCGCGCAGGAAGTCGGCGTCGGCGCCGAGGGCGTGGACGCCGAGGCGGGTGGTGTGGTCGACGAGGGTCCCCCCGGCCGAAGGCCGGGGGAGGGTGACGGTGAGCGCCTCGTGGTCGACCGTGGCGCCCAGGAGGTCCTGGCAGCAGGCGGCGAAGGCGCGGGCCCAGCGTTCGGTGAGGAAGCCGGCCCGGTCGGCGCCCAGGATGCCGGTGAGGACGGCGCGGGCGATGTCGTCCGGGAGCAGCCGGTAGTACTCGGGCGGGGCCCAGGGGGTGTGCGAGAAGTGGCCGATCCGCAGGTCGGGACGGGCTTCGCGGAGCAGGGCCGGGGTGAGGGAGAGGTGGTAGTCCTGGATCAGGACGGCGGCGTTCGGGGCGGCTTCGGCGGCCAGCGCGTCGGCGAAGGCGCGGTTGTAGGCCTGGTAGGCGGCCCATTCGGTGCGGAAGTCGGCGTCGAAGGCGGGTGCGGTGGGCGTCGCGTAGAGCAGGTGGTGGACGAACCACAGGGTGGAGTTGGCGACGCCGTTGTAGGCGCGGGCGAAGGTCTCGGCGTCGATGTCCAGCATGCGGACGGCCTGCCCGCCGACGTCGTGGCCGGCCAGGTCCAGGCGGCCGTCGGGGGCTTGGGCGGCGGCTCTGCGGTCGGCGTCGTTCAGGGCCGCGCAGACCCAGACGGCGTTCGGGTCGTCGATCGCGGAGAGGCCTGAGACCAGCCCGCCGCCGCCGCGTCGCAGGGTCAGCGTGCCGTCGTCGGCCGTACTGAACGACACCGGTCCCCGGTTGGAAGCCACCAGGACGGGGGCGGTGCCGGTCGCACTCGAACGTTCGGTCGTGAGATCGCCCATGGTTGGGATGTTGCCGGGGCTCCGGGGTGGCAAACCCGTCAGCGGTGGGTGGCGTATTCGGGGACGGTGTGCATGGGGGGGCGTTCCAGGGCGGTGATGGGGTGGGTGTGGCCGGTGAAGGAGCGGGTGTCGGGGTCGCGGGTGAACTGGGTGAGCTCGGGGCGGACGAGGTCGGCGGAGGCCTTGAGGCGGTGGGTGCGGTCGAGGCGTTCCAGGGCGGTGCGGTAGATGGTGGCGGCCATCCGGCCGAGGGCCTGGCTGTCCTGGTGGCGGTGGTGCCGGACGCCGACGTCGACCTGGGCCAGGGCGTCCAGTCCGACCAGCTCCAGCGCGTCGACCAGCAGGCCGAGTTCGACGCCGTAGCCGGTGGGGAAGGGCAGCCGTTCGAGCAGTGAGCGGCGGGCCGCGTACTCACCGCCGAGGGGCTGGACGAAACCGGCGAGCTCCGGCCAGTGGAGGTTGAGGAGGGGTCGGGCGACGAGTTCGGTGACGCGGCCGCCGCCGGCCGGGACGACGGCGCCCGAGTCGGTCTCTAGGGGGCGGTCGTACATGGCCTTGACCAGCTGGATGGACTCGTCGGTGAGCAGCGGGCCGATGGTCCCGGAGACGAAGGCGGGGTCGAACTCGCGCAGGTCGGCGTCGACGAAGCAGACGATGTCGCCGCGGGTGACCAGCAGCGAGCGCCAGAGCACCTCGCCCTTGCCGGGGGCGGCGGGCAGCCGGGGCAGGATGGCGTCGCGGTGCTCGACCCGGGCGCCGGCCTCGGCGGCGACGGCGGCGGTGGCGTCGGTGGAGCCGGAGTCGACCACGACGAGTTCGTCGACCAGCGGGAGGCGTTCCATCAGCTCGCGGCGGACGGTGCGGACGATGTCGCCGACGGTGGCCTCCTCGTCCAGGGCGGGGAGGACGACGCTGACCGTGCGCCCGGTGCGTTCCTTGGCCGCGAGGAGGGTGCGGACCGGCCGGTCGGCCGCGCTCCAGGAGCGCCGGCGCAGCCAGGACGCCGCCTGCGGGAGGAGCTCGGGGGTCGGTTGGGCGGGCACGGAAGTCTCCTCGGCGGGTCGGGTGGGACGGCTCATCTCGCGTGGCGGACGGTCCCGTTCAGGATTGACGCCTTCGGATACAGTCTTCGTACAGCGGTCGGACCTTCGCACGCCGGGGTCACCGTTGAGCACCACCACAATTTCACAAGCTCATCCAGAGGGACTGAGGGAACGGCCCGTTGACGTCCCGGCAACCTTCCCGCGCGGCTGTCGTCGACAGGCCCCGGCGGGACAGGTGCCAATTCCGGCCTGTGGCGCGACCGCGCCGCGGGGAAGATGAGGAGAGAGGCCTCGCCATCATGGCTATCGACACCGCCGCACCCGTTTCCGTGGACCTCGGCCCGGCCGCCGCCCTGTCCTGTCGGGAGTGCGGAACCCGATTCCCGCTCGGTCCCAGCTTCGCGTGCCTGGAGTGCTTCGGCCCGCTGGAGATCGCCTACGAGTTCGGCAGCGCGGGCGCCGAGGAGCTGCGCAAGCGGATCGAGGCCGGTCCGACCTCGATCTGGCGCTACGCGCCGCTGCTGCCGGTGCCGGCCGACGTGGCCTCGAAGCCCAACCTCAACCCGGGCTGGACCCCGCTGGTGAAGGCGGACAACCTGGGCCGGGAGCTCGGCTTCACCGCGCCGCTGCACATCAAGGACGACTCCGGGAACCCGACGCACTCCTTCAAGGACCGCGTGGTCGCGTGCGCGATCGAGGCGGCGCGGGCGTTCGGTTACACCACGCTGTCCTGCTCCTCCACCGGCAACCTGGCCGGTGCGGTGGGCGCGGCGGCCGCCCGGGCCGGGTTCCGGTCCTGCGTGTTCATCCCGCACGACCTGGAGCAGGGCAAGGTCGTGATGGCCGGGGTGTACGGCGGCGAGCTGGTCGGCATCGAGGGCAACTACGACGACGTGAACCGGTTCTGCTCGGAGCTGATCGGGGACCCGGCCGGCGAGGGCTGGGGCTTCGTCAACGTCAACCTGCGGCCGTACTACGGCGAGGGCTCCAAGACGCTGGCGTACGAGATCTGCGAGCAGCTCGGCTGGCGGCTCCCCGAGCAGATCGTGATCCCGATCGCCTCGGGCTCGCAGCTGACGAAGATCGACAAGGGGCTGCAGGAGCTGATCAAGCTCGGACTGGTCGAGGACCGGCCGTACCGGGTCTTCGGCGCCCAGGCCGAGGGCTGCTCGCCGGTTTCGGCCGCCTTCAAGGCCGGCCGGGACGTGATCAAGCCGGTCAAGCCGGACACCATCGCCAAGTCGCTGGCCATCGGCAACCCGGCCGACGGCCCGTACGTGCTGGACATCGCCCGCCGGACTGGCGGTGCGGTGGAGGACGTCACGGACGCCGAGGTCGTGGCGGCGATCCGGCTGCTGGCGCGGACCGAGGGCATCTTCGCCGAGACCGCGGGCGGGGTGACGGTCGGCGTGCTGAAGAAGCTGGTCGAGACCGGGCAGCTGGATCCGGCCAAGGAGACCGTCGCGATCAACACCGGCGACGGCCTGAAGACCCTGGACGCCGTCGCCGACGCCGGGATGAGCGCCGTCATCCGCCCGACGCTGGACTCCTTCCGCGCCGCCGGCCTCGCGTCCGCCTGACCCACCCCCACCCCGCAAGGAGAGCCATGAGCGCCACCGTCCGCATCCCGACCATCCTGCGCACCTACACCGGCGGCGCCGCCGAGGTGACCGCCGAGGGCGCCACCCTGGCGGAGGTCATCGCCGACCTGGAGAAGAACCACGCGGGCATCTCCGCCCGCATCCTGGACGACACCGGCAAGCTGCGCCGCTTCGTCAACGTCTACGTGAACGACGACGACGTGCGCTTCGCCGAGGGCCTGGCGACCGAGATCGAGGACGGCGCCGGCATCTCGATCATTCCGGCGGTGGCCGGAGGCTGCTGAGCCGCTCCCCGCCATTCGGCCGCCCGCGCGTACGGAATTCCGTTTTCCGTACCTGCGGGCGGCCCGTTGCATTCCGGCGGGAATATTTACGGGTGGAGTCGGAGTAGAGTGTCGCTCGGTTGGGAACAGGGGTTCCCTCTCGGCCCCGCGCGCGTCCCGCCGGAAGGCGTCCGGACGGTGAGACCGGCCCGGGAAACCTGTCAGGCCGGTGTCAGAATTCCCGTGGGGATTTGGGTAATTCGTCCGCTATGTCCGGCGTTAAATGCCGAGATCTTCCCGATTCGGCCCGTCCTGTCCCTTGCTGCGGCGGCGGAATTACCGGCCGTTGACCCTGTTGCAGAGGGCGTCGGTCCGGATACATTCAGCGGCGGTCGACGCAATCACCCGCTCACCGGAGGCCGCCCGGCGCTCCGCGCGGTGGGTTGCGGCGTGCACGGCTGCGCCCAGGGGGGGTTCCCCGGGCCGGCCTTCAAACCAACCCGGGCCCGCGACCTGCGGGACCGTGAAGGGCCAGCACAGCACTAGGGGAGTTCGGAATGGCTCAGGGCACCGTCAAGTGGTTCAACGCGGAGAAGGGCTACGGCTTCATCGCGGTCGACGGTGGTGCGGACGTCTTCGTCCACTACAGCGCGATCCAGATGGACGGCTACCGCACCCTCGAGGAGGGCCAGCGGGTCGAGTTCGAGATCTCTCAGGGACAGAAGGGCCCGCAGGCGGACATGGTCCGCGCCGCGGGCTGACCCCTTCCGACCCCAGGAGCTCGGCGCGGCCCTACGGCTGGTGACCACTCGCTTCTCGACGGGCCCGTACGACACGTGTCGTACGGGCCCGTCGGCGTTCCCGGGCGCCCCCGGGGACGGCTCGCGGGTTGCCCATTGGGCTTGCACTCGACCACCCGGAGTGCTAATCATTGGCGTTAGCACTCACAGTGTGAGAGTGACAGCGGACCGGGTCGGTGAGGCCCCCGGGAGCGGCAGGGAATGGACCTCCGCGCACCAGGGCCGTCCGTCGCGGGCACCCCTTGGTCCGAGCAGTCGACCGTGTCCCGGAGGACCACTTCTGATGGCCAAGATCATCGCCTTTGATGAGGAAGCTCGCCGCGGCCTTGAGCGTGGCATGAACCAGCTCGCCGACGCAGTGAAGGTCACGCTCGGCCCCAAGGGTCGCAACGTCGTGCTGGAGAAGAAGTGGGGCGCCCCCACGATCACCAACGACGGTGTCTCCATCGCCAAGGAGATCGAGCTCGAGGACCCGTACGAGAAGATCGGTGCGGAGCTCGTCAAGGAGGTCGCCAAGAAGACGGACGACGTCGCGGGTGACGGCACCACCACCGCCACCGTGCTCGCCCAGGCCCTGGTTCGCGAGGGTCTGCGCAACGTCGCCGCCGGCGCCAACCCGATGGCCCTGAAGCGCGGCATCGAGAAGGCCGTCGCCGCCGTCTCGGACCAGCTGCTGGCCCAGGCCAAGGACGTGGAGACCAAGGAGCAGATCGCCTCCACCGCCTCCATCTCCGCCGCCGACACCCAGATCGGCGAGCTGATCGCCGAGGCCATGGACAAGGTCGGCAAGGAAGGCGTCATCACCGTCGAGGAGAGCAACACCTTCGGCCTGGAGCTCGAGCTCACCGAGGGCATGCGCTTCGACAAGGGCTACATCTCCGCCTACTTCGCCACCGACCTGGAGCGCATGGAGGCGACCTTCGAGGACCCGTACATCCTCATCGCCAACTCCAAGATCGGCGCCGTCAAGGACCTGCTCCCGCTGCTGGAGAAGGTCATGCAGAGCGGCAAGCCGCTCGTCATCATCGCCGAGGACGTCGAGGGCGAGGCCCTGTCGACCCTGGTCGTGAACAAGATCCGCGGCACCTTCAAGTCCGTCGCCGTCAAGGCCCCGGGCTTCGGCGACCGCCGCAAGGCCATGCTCGGCGACATCGCCATCCTCACCGGTGGCACCGTGATCTCCGAGGAGGTCGGCCTCAAGCTGGAGAACGCCGGCATCGACCTGCTGGGCACCGCCCGCAAGGTGGTCATCACCAAGGACGAGACCACCATCGTCGACGGTGGCGGCGACAGCGAGCAGGTCGCGGGCCGCGTGAACCAGATCCGCGCCGAGATCGAGAACAGCGACTCGGACTACGACCGCGAGAAGCTGCAGGAGCGCCTCGCCAAGCTGGCCGGCGGCGTGGCCGTCATCAAGGCCGGCGCGGCCACCGAGGTGGAGCTCAAGGAGCGCAAGCACCGCATCGAGGACGCCGTCCGCAACGCCAAGGCCGCCGTCGAGGAGGGCATCGTCGCCGGTGGTGGCGTCGCCCTGCTGCAGGCCGGTGTCGCCTTCGACAAGCTGGAGCTGGAGGGCGACGAGGCCACCGGTGCCAACATCGTCAAGGTCGCGCTGGAGGCCCCGATCAAGCAGATCGCGACCAACGCCGGCCTGGAGGGTGGCGTCGTGGTGGAGAAGGTGCGCAACCTCCCCGCCGGTCACGGCCTGAACGCCGCCACCAACGAGTACGTCGACCTGGTCGCCGCGGGCATCATCGACCCGGCCAAGGTCACCCGCTCCGCGCTGCAGAACGCCGCCT
Organism: Kitasatospora sp. NPDC053308; assembly: GCF_055585785.1. Classification (NCBI taxonomy): domain Bacteria; kingdom Bacillati; phylum Actinomycetota; class Actinomycetes; order Kitasatosporales; family Streptomycetaceae; genus Kitasatospora; species Kitasatospora sp. NPDC053308. The sequence continues at coordinate 11,754 of NZ_JBVJJY010000029.1, forward strand.
CCATCGCGGCGCTGTTCCTCACCACCGAGGCCGTCATCGCCGACAAGCCGGAGAAGGCCGCCGCGGCCGCCGGCGGCGGCATGCCGGGCGGTGACATGGACTTCTGATCCTGATCGCTTCGATCGGATCGGCAGGACCTCGTCCGCGTGGGCGGTTCCCTTCGGGGGGCCGCCCACGCGGCGTTTCGGCGTTCGGGGGAGTTGCGGGGAGGATGGACGGATGGCTGCTGACGACATCGAGACCGCCCTGCACACCGCACGGGCACTGATCCTGGCCGACCTCACCGCGCGGGACGTGGCGGACGCCGCCGTCGTCTCCCTGGTGGAGCAGGCCGTCACCCACCGGCGCTGGTGGCTGGAGCAATGGCCGGACGGCACCGAGTACGTGCTCGGGCTGGTCGCCCAGGACGTCCAGGACGCGCTGCTGGAGGCGTACGGGCGGTGGCCGCTGTGCACCGTCTGTGCGGCCGACGGCGACCCGCACGCGCTCAGCGTGGAGCCGGAGTTGGGGCCGGAACCGCACTGGGTGTGCGGCAAGCGGGGCGCGGTGGTGGCGCCGGTGGGGGAGCTGGTCTAGACGGTCAGGTCGTGGAGTTCGGCCGTCAGGTTGGCGCGGGCGGCCGCCGTGAAGCGCTCGCGGGCGGTGGGGGTGCGGTAGAGCGCGGGCAGCGCCAGGAGCTGCCGCAGGACGGCGGCGCGGCCGGCCCGGAAGTCCGGCTCGGGGACGAAGCCGTACTCCTCGCGGACGGCCGCCGCGTAGCGCGCGTACGCCTCGGGGGTGCCGCCGAGGACGGCGAGGTCCGCGTCGCAGAGCACCTCGCCGTCGCGGTCCCCGGGCGCCGGGTCGTGGCTGACGGTGAGCAGGACGAGGCGCTCGACCTCGGCGACGCGCTCGGCGGGCAGGCCGGCGGCGGTCAGCGCGCGGACGGCCAGGGCGGCGCTGCGCTCCTCGTTCTCGGTGCGGTCGGGGCGGTAGACGGCGTCGTGGAACCAGGCCGCGAGCCGGACGGCCTCCGGGTCGGCGGCGTGTCCGGCGAGGTCGTCGACGTGCCGCAGGACCGCGCGCAGGTGGTCGGTGGTGTGGTAGCGGCGCTGCGGCTCGGACCAGCGGCGCAGCAGCTCCCGGCCGTACGGCTCCGGGTCGGGGGTGGCGCCGCAGCGGTGCAGCAGGGCGGTCCAGGCGGTGAGCAGGTCGTCGTTCGGCGTGGGCATGGGGGCCATTGTGTCCGGTGGTTCCGGTGGACGGGATGTGCCGGTCGGCGATATATGTAGTCACATGACAGAACGCTCCATGCAGGAGCCGACGCTGCTTCTGCTCACCGCGCTGGCCGATGCCCCGAGGCACGGCTACGCGCTCATCCAGGAGATCGCCGCGATCTCCGACGGCCGGGTGAAGATGCGCACCGGCACGCTCTACGGCGCGCTCGACCGGCTGCTGGGCCAGGGCCTGATCGAGGTCGCCGCCGAGGAGGTGGTGGACGGCCGGGCCCGGCGCACCTACGCGCTGACCGCCGCCGGTCGGGGCGCACTGACCGCCGAGGCCGAGCGGCTGCGGGCGGTGGCCGCCGAGGCTGAGCGGCGGCTCTCCGTCGCCGCTGTCACTCCGAGGGTCAGGGGGGCCTTCGCATGAGCATGACCGGATCGACCGTCGCCGTCCGGACGGCGCTGGCGCTCTACCCGGGCCGGTACCGCCGCGAACGCGGGGACGAGCTGGCCGACGTCTTCGCCGACACCACGGCGGAGGCCGGTCCGGCCGCCAAGGCCAGGGAACTGCTCGACCTGGGGGCGTACGGGCTGCGCATGCGCACCGGCCTGACCTCCACGTCGCGGGGCGGCCGGCTGGCCGCCCTGGCCGCGCCGCTGGTGGTCGGGGCCGCCGCCGGGCTGAAGGGGGGCCACGCCCTGCTGGAGCACCTGGCGGGCGGCGTGAACGGCGTGCCCGATCCGTCGTGGGGCCTGCGGTACTTCCTGCCGTACTGGGGCCTCCTGCTGGGGGCGCTGCTCTCCGCGGGGGCGGCGCTGCTCGGGCGGTGGACGGAGGCGAAGCTGCTGGCCGGGCTGGCGGCCCTGGCGGCGGTGGCGGACCTCGGGGTGGCGGCGGCCCAACCGGAGGTGGCCCAGCCGCTGTGGCAGTTCCTCTACGCCTTCCAGTGGGACGGCCCGTTCGTGCTGTGGGCGCTGGTGCTGCTGGCCGCGCCGAAGGACGCCCTGCCGGTGCCGACCTGGCGCGAGCGGGGCCTGATGGCTGCCGCGGCGGTGCTCACGCCGGTCGTGGCGTACGGGGACGACGTCTACAGCAGCTGGCACCAGTTGGACCCGCAGTGGCGGGCGCTGATGGTCGTCGTGCCGCTGTTGGCGGCGCTGTCGGCGGTGCGCGGCTGGTACCCGGTGGCCGTGCCGGGGCTCGCGGCGCTGCCCTGGGCGGTCAGCGTCAACCTGCACGCGCTCTGGCAGCAGGAGGGCGGGGCCTGGCGGCTGCTGCCGATGGCGGCCCTGACGGTGGTGGCGTCGGTCGCCCTGGCCGTGGTGGGCCGCCGGAAGGGCCCGGTCCGGCGGCAGTCGGCCTGAGCGGCCGGCCCGGGGGTGCGGTCTCGCCGGGCCCGGTCGGATGTGGCAACCTACTGATATGTCTAGACCAATTCTCGAAGTCATCGCGCTGACGCCCCAGGACGCCCAGGCCGCCGAGTCGGGCGGCGCCGACCGGCTCGAACTGGTCACCGACATGGCCGCCGACGGGCTCACCCCGTCCGTCGAGGACTTCGGGCGGATCCGGGCCGCCGTCGGCATCCCGCTGCGGGTCATGCTCCGGATCCGGGACGGCTTCGCCCCCGGCGACCTGGACGAGCTGTGCGCCCGGGCCGGCGCCCTGCGGGCCGAGGGCGCCGAGGAGTTCGTCCTCGGCTTCCTCGACGCCGACGGCGCCGTCGACCTGGCCGCCACCGCGGCCGTCGCCGAGGCCGTGGCGGGCTGCCGCTGGACCTTCCACCGGGCGATCGACCACAGCGCCGACCGGGCCGCCCTGCGGGCCGCCGTCGGCGCGCTGCCCGGGCTGGACACCTTCCTCACCTCGGGCTCGGCGGCCGGCGTGGACGCCGGGCGCGCGGTGCTGTCGGCCGAGCTGGCCCGCGCCGGTGAACCCGGCTACCGCCAGCGGATCCTGATCGGCGGCGGCCTGCGGGCCGAGCACCTGAAGGACCTGCGGGCGGAGGGCTTCGACGCCTTCCACGTGGGCGGCGCGGTGCGGGTGGACGGCTGGCGGACGCCGGTCGACCCGGCCAGGGTCGCCGAGTGGCGGGCGATGATCGACGCCTGAGCGCGGTACGGGAGGGCCGGCCCCGGCGGGGGCCGGCCCTCCCGCGTCACGACCGCAGCCGCTCGGGCAGCGGCTCGTGGTGCACCACGGCCAGCCCGGAGACGGCGCGGGTCAGCGCCACGTACAGGCGCCGCAGGCCGGTCCGCTCGTCCGGTTCGCCGGCGACCACCGCGGCGGGCTCGTCCAGCACCACGTAGTCGTACTCCAGACCCTTGGCCAGCGAGGCCGGGACGAGGGTGAGCCGGGCCTCGGCGCTGGTCTCCGTCCCGGGGGAGAGGTGCGGCAGGCCGGCCGCGGCCAGCGCCTCGGCGAGCTGCGGGATCCGGGCGTCGGCGGCGATCAGGCCGGTGGAGCCCTCGCGCTTCAGGGCCTCCCGGCAGGCTTCCAGGACCGCCTCCACCTGCTCGCCGTCCGGGACGTGGCGGATCGTCAGGGAGCCGGGCGCCTCGCGGACCGAGGTCGCCGGGGCCAGGCCCGGGGCGATCGCCGGGAGCAGCCGGGAGGCGTACGCGATGACCTCCTCCGGCACCCGGAAGCCCTTGGTCAGCTCCTCGATGTGCGCCTCCGGCTTGCCCAGGTGGTGCAGCGCGTCCGGCCAACTCGCCGTCGCCCAGGGGGTGGTGCCCTGGGCGAGGTCGCCGAGGACGGTCGCCGAGCCGGTCGTGCAGCGGCGGCCGACGGCGCGGTACTGCATCGGCGAGAGGTCCTGCGCCTCGTCGAGCACCACGTGGCCGAGCGAGGGGGTGCGCTGCACCAGGTCCGTCGCCTCGTCGACCAGGACGGCGTCGGCCGACGTCCAGCGGGCGGTCCTCACCGAGCGGCCGGGCTTGGGCCACAGCACCGCCCGCTGCTCCTCGGGGGTCAGCACGCCCTCGGCGCACTCGGCCAGGAACTCCGGGTCGGAGAGCAGCCGCAGCACCAGCTTCGCCGGGTCGACGGCCGGCCAGCACTCCTTGACCACCGCCTTCACGGCGCTGTTGCGGGCCACCGCGTCCTGCACCCGGTCGTCCGGGGCCTCGCCGGACTGCTCCATCTTCAGCAGCACGGCGTGCGCGATGCGCTGCGGCAGGGCGTCCCGGGCGGCGCCGTAGCGGACCTCGCGACCCTTCAACTCCTCGATGATCTCGACGAGTTCGTGCACCGGGACGCGCCAGCGGCGGGAACCGCGGACCACCACGCAGGGCTCGGTCGGCAGGGCGATGCCCGACCGCACCGCGCGGCGCAGCACCTCGGCCATCCGGGCGTCGCCCTTCAGCCGGGCCGCCTCCGGGGTGTCCTCGCCCCGGACCTCGACGTGCCCGACGAGTTGCTGGACGGTGGCCTGGGCGACGTCCAGCTCGCCGAGCGCCGGGAGCACCTGCTCGATGTAGGAGAGGAAGGCGTTGTTGGGCCCGATCACCAGGGTGCCGGTGCGGGCCAGGCGCTCGCGGTGCGCGTACAGCAGGTACGCGACGCGGTGCAGGCCGACGGCCGTCTTCCCGGTGCCCGGCGCCCCCTGGACGCAGATGGTGCCCGTGATGTCGGAGCGGACGATCTCGTCCTGCTCGGGCTGGATGGTGGCGACGATGTCGCGCATCGGGCCGACGCGGGGCTTCTCGATCTCGGCGGCGAGCAGGGCGGAGGAGGTCTCCTCCTCGGCGGGGTCGGTGAGGTGCTCGTCCTCGTAGGCGGTGAGCTCGCCGCCGGTGTAGCCGAAGCGGCGGCGCCGCTCGACGTCCATCGGGTCGGTACGGGTGGCCCGGTAGAACGGCTGGGAGACCGGCGCGCGCCAGTCGATCACCATCGGGTCGCCGTCGGCGTCGTGGACGTGGCGGCGGCCGATGTAGAAGCTCTCGCCCCCTCCGCCCTCGCTCAGCTCCTCGCTGATCGCGTGCAGGTAGTCGAGGCGGCCGAAGAACAGCGGGGTGTGGGAGAGGTCGGCCAGGGCGGCGATCCGGGCCTCGATCTGGTTCTGGAGGACGACGGCCGACACCCAGGTGCCGGTCACGTCGCGCAGGTCGAGCGACTCGACGTCCGCGCGCATCGCTCGCAGCGCGGCCCGGGACGCGGCCAGGTGGTCGCGTTCGCGCTGGAGGGGGTCGGGGGTGGGGGTGGCGGGCACAGCGAACCTTCCCGGCTGCCCCGGTGAGTGGGCGCAGCGGATCGATGGAGCTCACGGTGGGGTACAGCCGACCGGTTGCCGTGCGGTCGGCGCCTCCCCCGGCTGCCTGCGGGACTTCAGCAGGTACCACGGTTCGGGAGGGGGCAGGCGGACGATCTTAGACCCCTCCGCCCGGGGGTTCCAGCCCCGCAGGTCAGGGCGGGGCCGGGGGGCTCTCCGGGTTCGCCCTGCGGGGTCTCGGGGGTCCGCCTACACCTGGATGACGAGCTCCGTCCCGGCGGATACGGCCTTTGGAGTGATGCCCGCGGGCGTTCGGGTGCCTACCGTTGAAGACATGAGCACCCAGACCCGCAACCCCCGAACCGGCCCGGCCGGCGCCACCGCCGTCCCCGGGCGCCACCGCAACCCGCTGAGCACCGCCGTCCGCAATGTCGGCATCGCCCTGGACACCGCCGCGCGCGTGATCTTCCTCGGGCGCGACGGCGTCCGCTACTGAGCGTCTCCCGCCGAGCGGGTCCGCGGTGACCCGTCCGCGGTGACCCGTCCGTGGTTACAGCGCGTCGTCCGCGGTCACAGCACGTCGTCCGCGTCGATGATCCGGTACGCGTAGCCCTGCTCGGCCAGGAAGCGCTGCCGGTGGGCCGCGAAGTCCTGGTCCACGGTGTCCCGGGCGACCACCGAGTAGAAGTGGGCCGCGTGGCCGTCCGCCTTGGGGCGCAGCACCCGGCCGAGGCGCTGGGCCTCCTCCTGGCGGGAGCCGAAGGTCCCGGAGACCTGGATCGCCACCGTGGCCTCGGGCAGGTCGATCGAGAAGTTCGCGACCTTGGAGACCACCAGGACGCCGATCTCCTTGTTCCGGAAGGCGTCGAAGAGCTTCTCGCGCTGGGCGTTGCTGGTCTCGCCCTTGATCACCGGGGCGTCCAGGGCCTCGCCGAGTTCGTCCAGCTGGTCGATGTACTGGCCGATGATCAGCGTCTGGTCCTTCTCGTGCTTCTTGACCAGCGCCTCCACCACCCGCCGCTTGGTCGCCGTGGTCGCGCAGAAGCGGTAGCGCTCCTCCGGCTCGGCGGTCGCGTAGGCGAGCCGCTCGGAGTCGGTCAGGGTGACCCGGACCTCGCAGCAGTCGGCGGGCGCGATGTAGCCCTGCGCCTCGATCTCCTTCCACGGCGCGTCGAAGCGCTTGGGGCCGATCAGGCTGAACACGTCGCCCTCGCGGCCGTCCTCGCGCACCAGCGTCGCGGTCAGGCCGAGCCGGCGGCGGGCCTGCAGGTCGGCGGTGAACTTGAACACCGGGGCGGGCAGCAGGTGCACCTCGTCGTAGACGACCAGGCCCCAGTTGCGGGCGTCGAACAGCTCCAGGTGCGCGTAGACGCCCTTCCGCTTGGTGGTCATCACCTGGTAGGTGGCGATGGTGACCGGGCGGATCTCCTTCTTCGTCCCGCTGTACTCGCCGATCTCGTCCTCGGTGAGCGAGGTGCGCCTGACCAGCTCGTGCTTCCACTGGCGGGCCGAGACGGTGTTGGTCACCAGGATCAGCGTGGTCGACTTGGCGTGCGCCATCGCGGCCGCGCCGACCAGCGTCTTGCCGGCGCCGCAGGGCAGCACCACGACGCCGGAGCCGCCGTGCCAGAAGCCCTCCACGGCCTGCGCCTGGTACGGGCGCAGCTGCCAGCCGTCCTCGTCCAGGTCGATCGGGTGCGCCTCGCCGTCCACGTAGCCGGCGAAGTCCTCGGCGGGCCAGCCGAGTTTGAGCAGTACCTGCTTGATCTGCCCGCGCTCTGAGGGGTGCACCACCACGGTGTCCGGGTCGACCCGGGAGCCGACCAGCGGGGCGATCTTCTTGGAGCGCAGCACCTCCTCCAGCACCGGGCGGTCGGTGGTGGTGAGCACCAGCCCGTGCGTCGGGTGCTTGACCAGCTGGAGCCGGCCGTACCGGCCCATGGTGTCGGCGATGTCCACCAGCAGCGCGTGCGGCACCGGGTAGCGCGAGTACGTGACCAGGGCGTCCACCACCTGCTCGGCGTCGTGCCCGGCCGCGCGCGCGTTCCACAGCCCGAGCGGGGTCACCCGGTACGTGTGCACGTGCTCGGGCGCCCGCTCCAGCTCGGCGAACGGCGCGATGGCGCGACGGCAGTCGGCGGCCTTGGGGTGGTCGATCTCCAGGAGAAGAGTTTTGTCGCTCTGGACGATGAGCGGTCCGTCGTTCACGCGGGGAAGCCCTCCACTGGCTGACAGGGTGGTTTGACGCAGACCCTCCAGTGTCGCGCATTCCGCGGGGAACGGGGACGGGCTACTTCCACTCGAACAGGACGGCCTTGCCGTTGCCCTGCGGATCGTTGTCGAACTCGAACAGCCCGACCAGGTCGTTGAGGCGCAGGAACGCGTCGGCGGTGCTCTCGAAGAAGATGCTGCCGCGCCAGCTGACCGCGCCGCCCTCGGTGAAGTGCCCGATGCCGCTGCCGTGCCAGCTGTACGTCTCGCCCTTGTCGGTCATGCCGACGCCCTGGCCCTCGCCGAACAGCGAACCGTCGGGCCGCAGCTCCGACTCGTAGCTGACGAACTCCCGGACCTGGTGGCCGAGGAGCTGGCCGGTGCCGGTCATCGAGACCTCCAGCGCGGGACCGCCGACCGTGGCGAGCACCCGTCGGCCGGTCTCCGTGGTCGTGAACTCCGCGATCCGATCGCCGAGCATGATGCCTCCTTCCGCAATCCCCCACTCCAGCCTGCTCCCGCGCGCGGGAGCCCGGCAACGCGTCGAGTGACCACCGTGCGCACTCGGTCGTTGAGCTGGCCATGAAGACCTCGAAGCGCGTTCTCACCGCCCTCGCCCTGATGGGCACGGCCTTCGCCGCCACCGCCTCCTCGGCCGGGTCGGCCCACGCCCTCGCGGGCATCGGGGAGGGGCCCGGCGGGCTGCTCGCGGCGCCCGGATTCCTGATCGCCGACCAGGTCGGCGGCGGCTCCCTGCCGATCGGGCAGGGGGAGATCGGCAGCCTGGCGGACAAGGCGGTCCAGGAGAAGATGAAGGAGTCGAAGGGGCACTGACGGCCCCTCGCGCGCCCCGGGTCCGCCCGGCTCCGCCCGGGGCCGTGCGGTTCCGCTACTCGTCCAGCTCGGCCACGCCGGTGATGCGGTGGAGGGCGAAGGTGCGCAGTTCGTCGGCGTGGTGGTCGAAGGCGGTGACGAAGCCGCCTTCGACCTTGACCGGGTCGATGATGCGCTGGCTGGCGATGCCCTCGGCGTTGAGGTAGCCGATCCACATCCGCTCGCCGAGCAGCACGGCCGTCTGGAGGGCGGCCAGGGTCTCGGCGGCGGCGGTGCGGGGCAGGTGGCGCCGGTCGGGGGTGGGCTCGCGACGGGCGGCGGTCGCGGCGCGGTCGCCGGCCCGGATGGCCTTGATGGCGGCGGCGAGCAGGGTGTCGTCGGGGGTGGGCGGGCCGTCGGGCACGGGGACGGGGGCCGTCCGGGGCGGGGTGCGGTGGCTGTCCGGGCGGGTGATCAGCACGTCGCCCTCGGCGGACTCGGCGGCCGGGGCGTAGCCCATCGTGCGCAGGGTGGCGAGCAGGACGTCCGGGGCGGCCTGGGCGGCGAGCACGGTGGGGGCGAGCAGCCGGAGCCGCAGCTCGGCGGCGCGGCGGTCGGCGAGCACCTCGTTGAGCAGCGCCGGGTCGTCGCAGCGCAGGTACGAGGAGGCGGCGCCGACCCGCAGGATGCCGTGCCGGCGGGCGACGTCGTCGATCAGGTAGGTGAGCGGCTGCGGGACGGGCGTACGGCTGTGCTGCTCCAGGAAGGCGCGCAGGTCGGCGGCGGTGCGGCCGGCGTCGAGGGCGCGGCGGACGGACGCCGGGGTGAAGCGGTAGACGGTGGCGCCGCCCTTGGACTCGATGTCGGCGCACAGGGCGAGGGCGTGGGCGAGCGGGGTGAGCAGCGGGCCGGGGGCGATCGCGGTGAGGTCCGGCTGGAGGATCACGTGGTCGAGCGGCCGCGGCAGCAGCGGGGCGAGCACCTCGGCCGGGTCGGCCTCGGCGGTGAGCAGGGCGCGGGCGGGGGCGGCGAGGGCGCCGCGGCCGGTGACGCCGAGCAGTTCGGCCTCGTCGAGCGTCCAGGCGGTGAGCGCGTCGCGCAGGTCGCGGCCGTCCGGGCCGGTCGGCCCGCCGCGCAGCGGGCGCTGCCAGCGCAGGGTCGGGAGCAGTTCGTCGGCGGTGGCGGCGGTGCCGGGCGGGAGTTCGGCGAGCAGGGCGAGGGTGGCGCGGCGGACGGACGGGGCGAGGGTGCGGTCGAGTTCGGGGCCGAGCGCGGCGCGGGTCTTGCCCTTGCCGTCCGGGGTGCCGGCGAGGGCGGGGACGCGGGTGGCGGCGAGCCAGGCGGTCGCGAGGACGGACCAGCGCTCGGCGGTGTCCAGCTGGAGCCAGGTGTCGTAGGCGGGGGTGGGGGCCCAGCGCTCGTCCACCTCGCCGTCGGGGGCCAGCAGGCCCGCGGTGTAGGCGAGTTCGAGCCAGAACGCGGCCTGCTGCTCGGTGGTCTCCAGGGCTTGGGCGGCGCGCTTGAGGTCCCGGACGCCGAGTCCGCCGGCGCGCAGGGTGAGCGGCGGGGTGAGGCCCCAGCCGTCCAGGAGTTCCTCGACGGTCTTGACGGCGGTGAGCGCCTGGCCGGCGGCGGCGCTGTCCACGGCCTGGGGATCGCGCGGGGCGGCTGCGGGGGCGGGCACCGGCTGGACCGGCTCGACGGTGCGGTGGGTGCGGCCGCCGCGCAGGTGCAGGGCGAGCTCGCGGGGCAGCACGACGCTGCCGGGGCTGGTCGGCAGCAGCAGGCCGCGGGCGAGCAGCCACTCGACGGGGCTCTGCGCGTCCTCGGCGGTGACCGGCCGGGCGGCGTCCGGGACGGTGCCGGTGGGCGGGCCCCAGACCAGCCGGTCCAGCAGCCGCAGGGCGGGCTCGGGGGCGGTGTCGAGCAGGGCGCTGCAGCGGGCGCGGTCGTTGAGCAGGGCGGTGAGCGCGGCGACGGCGGTGACCGGGTCCGGGGTGGCGGGTTGGTCGGCCGAGGCGAGCAGTTGCTGTAGCCGGGCCGGGGACATCCCGACGGTGGCTTCGGCCAGGGTCGGGCCGAGGCCGGTGCGGCCGGGGTTGGCGGCGGTCGGCGCGAGCGCCTCGCGGACGGCCAGGACCAGGCGCAGGCCGCTGTCCGGGCCCCAGACCAGCGCCCGGTCGCGCAGGGTGGCGAGCGCGCGGGGCAGGGCGGAGGCGACCGCGGACCGGTCGGCCGGGCTGAGCGGGGTGGCGCCGGGGTGCGGCTTGACCTTGGCCGGGCCGGTGAGCAGGGAGCGGACGGTGGCCGCGGAGGTGCCGTCCGGGGTGGTGGCCAGCGCCTCGGCGACCTGCAGGGTGAAGCGGTCCAGCCGCTCCAGGGCGCGCAGCGCGGAGGCGCGCGAGGACAACCGGGCGGACAGCTGGGTCAGGTCCCCGGGGACGGGGTTCAGCAGGTCGGGGCGCGAGCGGAGCAGGGCGGCGAGCGCGTCGTCGGGACGGGCGCGCAGCTCCTCGGCGAGGGTGCGCGGCCCGGCGGCGGACCTGTTCCGGCGTTGGGGGCCCTGCTGTGTGGTCATTCGACCTAGGTTAGTCGGGCGGGCGGACGCCGGGGTGTCGCTCGCCCCGCCCGGACCGGGGCGGGCGCTTGGGCCCTGTCCGGCGGGTCGTGCCGGGTCGTGCCGGGCCGTAGTGGGTCGTGCCGGGTCGCTGGACTTTCGTGCGCGGGGGCGGGGTGGGTAGCGTCACGCCGAGGGCGGTTCGGTGGGCGGCCGCGCTCTCCACGGGCGGGTCGGGCGAGGCGGGGTGTCGGTGATGACGGACGGCGAGTGGTGGCGCAAGAGCGGGCCGTGGAGCGAGCGGGTGGCCGGCGGGGCGGAGGGCTCGGCCGGGCAGGGCGGTGCCGGCCGGGGCGGTGCGGGCCAGGGGGGCTCGTCGGAGTCGTCGGGCGCCCCGGTCGTGCCGCCTGCGCCGTCCGTACCGCCGGTGGTGCCGTCGTCGGCCTTCGATCCCGACAGCGTGTACGACCCGCCGGCGCCGAGTGCGGCCGGGATCCCGTCCGTGCCGCTGAACCCGCCGGACGTCGTCGACGCCGAGGCGCGGGCGGCCGCGATCCCGCCGCCGACGGTGAGCAGCACCGGCCCGTGGACCATGACGGTGTTCGACTTCTCGGACGGGCCGGAGCCCGCACCGGGGCCGATTCCCGGGCAGCGCGCGGCGGAGGCGGCCGCGCAGGCCGCGGCCGCCGCGGAGCCGGTGCCCGGGGTGGACCCAAAGGCGCTGGGCAAGTCGAAGAAGCCGCGGAAGGGCAGGGGGAAGGCGGTCCCGGAGGCTCCGGCCGCCGGTGCGCCCGGGGCTCCGGGCGGGGCGAAGGGCACGGCGAAGGGCGCGGCGAAGGGCGCGGGGAAGGGGGCGGCGAAGGGCGCGGGGAGCGGGACCGGGAAGGGCGCGGGCGCCCGCAAGGTGTCCCCGCTGATCCTGCTCTCCAGCGCGCTCCTGGTCGGCGGTGCCGTCACGGGCTTCTTCCCGGTGATGCTGGCGGGCTGGGGCCTCGGCTACCTCTCCCGCCAACTCTCCGATCTGACCCGCAAGTTCGTGATCCTCGGCATCCCGCTGATCACGATGAGCGCGACCACCCTGGTCGCCATGCAGCACGCCAAGCAGGGCGGTGCCCAGGGCGGCGGACTGCAGTCGGGCTCGCCGCTGGGGCAGATCGGCTGGTCGTCGGCCCCGAACGTGCTGCGGCTGTCGGCGGTGATCTCCGCGGTGGTCCTGCTGCTGGTCGGCCTGCGCCGCCGCCCGCCGCAGCAGCAGGGCTGAGGTGGGCGGCCGCCCGCGCGGGGGAGTGCCCGCCGGCGGTGGGGCCGTCCGCCTCGTTGCCCCCGCGCTCCTCCTCGCCAAGCAGCTGCGCGCGGCCCAGCAGGCCGGGGAGATCGACCCGGACCGGGACGCCGGGATGACGGCCGCCGGGCTGCTGGCGATGGTCAACGGCCTCGGGTCGAGCGTCCTGGGCGGTCAGCGCACTGGTGAGGAGGCACTGGCGGTCCTCGTGTACCGCCTGGACGAGCTGTTCCGCCCGGCGCCCGCCGCAGGGTGACGGCGGGCCGGCACCCGTGCCGGTGCGGGGGTTAACACCCGTACGGGAAGGGTGCTTTCCCCGTTCTCCGGCTCACCCCGGCGAACCAGACTCGGGGCATGCCCACACAGCCCCTGACCACGGCCGCCTCCCCCGCCTCGCGGGCGGGCGGCGGCAGCGCCGGCAGCGACTTCGCCCGACTGAGCCGCCGGATGGCCGCCGAGGGCCTGCTCGATCGGCGCCCCGGCTACTACGCCGTCCGGACCGTCCTGGTGCTGGCGGCCTTCCTCGGCGGGTGGTGGGCCCTGTTCGCGCTCGGCGACACCTGGTGGCAGCTCGGGCTGGCGGCGGCGATGGCCGTCGTGTTCGCCCAGATCGGCCTGCTCTCCCACGACCTGGCGCACCGCCAGGTGTTCAGCCGGAGGCTGCCGAGCGAGATCGGCGGCCGGATCGCCGCCAACCTGCTGATGGGCATGAGCTACGGCTGGTGGATGAACAAGCACACCCGCCACCACGCCAACCCGAACCACGAGGAGCGGGACCCGGACGTCTCGCCCGACCTCGTCGTCTGGTCGAAGCGCCAGGCCCGGCAGGCGAGCGGGCTCGCCCGGTTCATCGGCCGCCGGCAGGCCTACCTGTTCTTCCCGCTGCTCCTGCTGGAGGGCCTCAACCTCAGCTTCAACAGCTTCCGCGCGCTGCGCGGCCCCGCGATGAAGCGCCCGGTGCTGGAGGGCGTGCTGCTGGTCGTCCACTTCGCGGCCTACCTCGGCGTCGTCCTCGCGGCGCTCCCGGCCGGGAAGGCGATCGCCTTCCTCGCGGTGCACCAGGCGCTCCTCGGCGTCTACCTGGGCTGCGTCTTCGCCCCCAACCACAAGGGCATGCTGATGGTGACGCCGGACATGAAGCTGGACTTCCTGCGGCGCCAGGTGCTCACCTCGCGCAACGTGCGCGGCGGGCCGGTCGTCGACGCGGTGATGGGCGGACTCAACTACCAGGTGGAGCACCACCTGTTCCCCAGCATGCCGACGCCGGCGCTCGGGCGGGCGGCCCGGATCACCCGGGACTTCTGCGCGCAGGAGGGCATCCCGTACTACGAGGTCGGGCTGCTCCGTTCGTACCGCGAGATCCTGGCCCACCTGCACCGGGCGGGCGAGCCGATCCGTTCGGGCGAGCCGATCCGTTCGGGGGAGCCGGCGCGCCGGGGGGCGTGAGCTGCCGGTGCCGGACGTGAGGAGTGCCGTGACTCCCCCCGCGGGTCACGGCTCTCGTGGTGTCCGGTTCGGCTCTCGTGGTGTCGGTTCGGCTCTCGTGGTCAGTTCTGCTTCTCGAAGCCGGCCAGCAGGGCGCGCGGGTCGAAGGTGACCCGGATCCGGGCGATCTTCCCGTCCTCGACGTGCATCCAGTTCACCGTCGGGGTCGGCTCCGCGACGCTGGTGTTCAGCTCGAACCAGGTGATCACCTCGTCGCCCTCGGCGACCCGCACCTTCACGTCGATCTTCTCCAGGACCCGCCCGAGCCCGCGCAGCCCGGCCAGCGCCTCCTCCGCGCCGGAGGCGGTGCCCAGCGCCCCCACGAAGTCCACGTCGTCGGCCAGCAGTCCCCGGAGGGTCTCGAAGTCTCCGGCCTCCCAGGCGGTGAAGTAGGTCTCGGCAAGCTCGCGTGCGCTCTTCGTCGTCGTCATGCCTCCATGTTCCCGCCGTCCGATCCATCCGTCCAACAGATGGATTCGATGCCAGCTATCATCATCAGATATGGAGATGCATCAGCTGCGGTACTTCGCCGCCGTCGTCGACGAGGGCTCCTTCACCGCGGCCGCAGCCCGCCTGCACGTCAGCCAGTCCGGAATCAGCACTCAAGTGGCCAAGCTGGAGCGCGAGTTGGGCCAGCAGCTGCTCGACCGGTCAGGGCGCAGGATCCGGCTCACGCCGGCCGGCGAGGCGGTCCTCCCACTGGCGAAGGGCGCGCTGGCCACGCTGGACGCCATCCGGCACACCGCCGCCGAGTTCGCCGACGCGGTGCGCGGCCGGGTCCGGCTCGGCATGATCATGGGCTGCTCGATCCCGCCCTTCCTGGACGTCGTCGCCGACCTCGGCCGCACCCATCCCGGCATCGAGCTGAGCCTGCACGAGGGCCACTCCGACCTGCTCCAGGCGCAGGTCCGCTCCGGCGACCTCGACCTGGCGCTGATCGGCTTCGCCGGTGCGGCCGACCCGGGCCTGGAGGTCGACGTCGTGGTGGACGAGCGGATCGTCGCCGTCGTCCCGGCCGGCCATCCGCTCGACCGGGCCTCCCTGCGACTCGCCGACCTGCGCGGCGAGAAGATCCTGTGCCTCTCCCCGGGCACCGGCCTGCGGGCCGCCTACGAGGACTCCTGCCGCCGGCTCGGCCTCGAACCGCGCGTGGACATCGACGCCAGCTCCCCGCTCGCCGTCCTGCGCCTCGCCGAGCGCGGCGCCGGGGTCGCCGTCCTCAGCGAATCCTCCGCCGAGGGGGTCGGCCTGCGGACCGTCCCGGTCGCCGACGCGGCCACCCGCGCCCGGCTCGGCCTGGTGTCCCGCCCTGACCAGCACTCCCCGGCGGTGCGGCTGCTGCGGGCCGAGCTCGTCGCGGCGATGAGGAACTCCTCGGACACGCCGTAGCGGGGGTGCCCGGTGGGTCCTGTCGGCCCCGGCGATGGCCCACGGCGATCCGCGCTGGTCCGCAGGGCGCTCCCTACGCCTTCCACCGCGGGTCGCGGCCGGAGGCGGCCAGCGCCCGCTCCCAGGCCGAGGCGCCCTCCGGGAGGGCCTGGGTGTCGGCGAAACCCTCGTACTGCCGGTACATCTCCGCGTACTCCGCCACGATCTCCTCGGTCAGCGAGGCGAGTTCCTCGTCCACCACGAGGGCGCCGCCGGTCGCCCGGGCGACGTCCCAGCCGTGCAGCAGCAGCTCCAGGACCAGCATCCGGGCGATGGCCGTCGCCGGCACCGGGGAGCCGCCGAGGTCGACCTCGCCCTCCCAGGCCGCCGGGTCGGCCCAGGCGGCGACGGCGCGTTCCAGCTGCGCCGCGTAATCGGCGGACCAGTCGGGCCGGGCGGTGAAGTCGCGGTCGACCAGCTCCGGGGGCAGCTCGGTGCGGCGCGCCCGGTGCTCCAGGCCGTACGAGCTGTAGAGCACCCAATGGTTGACCAGCGCGCGGGTGTCGAAGTCCGGGCAGGGCGTCGGCGCGTCCAGCGGGTGCTCGGCCGGGACGGCGGCGGCGACGGCGGCCGCGACGGACGCGGCGCGGGCCAGGAACGGGTGCATCGGGTGAACGCTCATACCGGGATCCTCCGCCGCCCGGCGCCCCGCGGTCTTGAAGAAACGCGACGTAGCCTGGCCGCCATGGACTCTCCCGATCTCGGCCGCGGCGTGCTGCACCCGGCCCGGGCGGCCGAGCTGATCAGCGTGGAGCGGCTGGTGCCCGAGCCCGGGGTGGCGCGGTTCGTCGAGTACTACTGGCTGGTGCGCTGGGACCTGCGCGGCCTGCCCCCGTACGAGCAGAAGGTGCTCGCCCACCCCAACGTCCACCTGGTCTTCGAGGCCCCGCGGCCCCGGGTCTACGGCGTGGACCGCTCGCTGTTCGTCCGCCGCCTGGAGGGGGCCGGGCACGTGCTGGGCGTACGGTTCCGGGCGGGCGCCTTCCGTCCGTTCGCGGGCCGACCGGTGAGCGCCCTGGCCGACCGGTCCGTCCCCGCCGCCGACTACTTCGGCCCGGCCGTCGACCGGCTCAACCCGGTGCTGCTGAGCGGCGACCACGGCGATCCCGCCGCCCTGGCGGACGCCTTCCTGCGGTCCCGGCTGCCGGAGCCGGACCCGGTCGCCGAGCGGGTCGCCGCGATGGTGGACCGGATCACCGGCACCCCGGACCTCCGCCGGGTGGACGACCTGGCGGAGGAGTTCGGCCTCGGTGTGCGGCGACTGCAGCGGTTGTTCGCCGAGTACGTCGGCGCTTCGCCGAAGTGGGTGCTGCGCCGCGCCCGACTCCACGAGGCGGCCGAACGGGCGGCCGCCGGCGGCGAGTTGGACCTGGCCGCACTCGCCGCCGAGCTGGGCTACGCCGACCAGGCGCACCTGACCCGCGACTTCACCGCGGCGGTCGGCGGGCCGCCGGCCCGTTACGCGGCGGCGGGCTGAGCGGCCTCGGCGGCAGCGGCCGCCTCGGCGGCGGCCCGGCCCTTGGCGCTGGCCCGCTTGGCGTAGGTGATGGTGAAGTACACCAGCCCGCCCAGCACCGCGTACGGAAGGATGCTGTTGACCGTCACCACGGTCCCGTGCGCGAGGGTGTAGACCAGCACGATCCGCAGCACGGCCTCCAGGACGAAGGCCACGCCCCAGACGATGGTCAGGTTGCGCTGCACGCGGCGGAAGCCCGGGTACTGCCACATGGAGTTCCACCAGGCGACCATCTCCGGCGTGCCGTCGGTGGCGAACTTGCGGCCGAAGTAGAACATGATCGGCTTCGGCGCGGCGAGCGAGACCAGGTAGAGCACGCCGAGCAGGCCGGAGACGAAGGAGTCCTTGGCCAGCAGCATCTTCGGGTCGGTGGGCCCGACCAGCGAGACGACCAGCGTCAGGCCGACGAAGACCAGGGAGACGATGGCGAACTCGTCGATCCGGCGGTGCCAGACGAGGTAGATCAGGGTGTCGACCACCGGCCCCAGGCCGGAGAGCAGGATGGCGGTGGACTCGCTGTAGCCGTGGTCGCGGAGCTGGTTGTAGATCAGGATCGGCGCGACGACGTTGAAGCCGATGCTGATCAGCCAGCCGAGGGCGGCGGCACCGCCCTTGCGGGCAGGAGCCTGCGGAGCTGCGGAAGTTGACACTGTGTTGTCCCCCGAGGTGATGAGCCGTGATTTTTCCGGATCATTCTGACGGACCAGCAGGTCACGCGCATAACGGCTGAACCGAATCGTGATCGATCGTGCCCGAGCGGGCCGGTGCTCACGCCCTGGGGGCGCGCGCTCACGCCCTGGGGGCGCGCGCTCACGCCCCGGGGGCGCGCGCTCACGCCCCGGAGCGGGCGCGGCCCGCGTCCCGGGGGCCGGTGCTCACGCGCCGAGGAAGCGCTGCAGTTCGTCCAGCACGTAGTTGGCCCCGGTGTAGCCGACCCCCTGGAACCACAGCTGGTCGTCCACCGGGAACGCCCGGTGCGCCCGGACGGCGCTCAGCGCCTGCCAACCCGGGCTCGCCAGCGTGGCGTTGGTGCCCGCCCGCTCCGGATCGCCGTACGTCGCGTAGAGCAGCAGGTCGCCGTCGGCCTTCCCGATCTGGTCAGGCGGGACCTCGACGTCCGACTGGTCGACGTTCTGCGCGTCCGGCCGTCCGACCTGGGCGTCGGCGAGCACCGTCCCGGGGAAGCTCTGCCGGCCGTACAGCCGGATCCCGCCGCCCTCCACGAACCGCACCAGGCTCACCTTGCGTCCGGACAGCTTCGCCGCCGACAGCGCCTGGGCGACCTGCCCGGCGTGCTTCTGGTACGCGCCGACGAAGGCCGCCGCGGCCGCCTCCCGGCTCAACGCCTGGGCGTGCAGCTGGAAGTTGGCCTTCCACGGCGCGCCGGTGGTCTGGGTGAGCACGGTCGGGGCGAGTTCGCGCAGTTGGTCGTAGCGGTCGCCGTCGCGGGCCTGGTTGGAGAGGATCAGGTCCGGCCGCAGCGCCCGTACGGTCGGCAGGTCGGGCGAGCCCGCCGGGCCGACCAGCCGGATCCCGGCCGTCCGGGGGGACGGCCAGTAGTCGGGGTAGCTGGTGTCGCGGGCCGGGAGCGCGGCGCCGACCGGGGTGATGCCGAGGGTCAGCGCGGAGTCGAGCACGTCGGTGTCCAGGACGACGACCCGCATCGGCCGGCCCGGCACCTGCACCGGACCGGTGGCGGTGTCCACGGTCACCGGCGGCACCGGGGCGGCGGACGGCGAGGTGCTCGCGTCGAGGCCGTCGGCGGTGGCCGGGGACGGGTGCCGGCTGCCGCCGGTGCACGCCGCGAGCGCGGCCCCGCCGAGGCCGGTGAGGAGGGTGCGGCGGGCGATCGGGCGCATCGGCGGTCCTCGGGAGGTGAGGCGGGGGTCGGGGCGCCGTCGATTATGTCCGAAATGGCGCCCAATGTGCCGTCAAGCGTGCCGTCAGGCGTCCACCGCCGCCGTCTCGGCCGCCCACGGGGCGCCCGGGACGACCAGGGGCGTGCCGGTCACCGGGTCCGGCACCACCACCGAGTCCAGCCCGAACACCTCCCGCACCAGCTCCGCCGTCACCACCTGCGCGGGCGGGCCCTGCGCCACCACCCGGCCCTCCCGCATCGCCACCAGGTGGTCGGCGTACCGGGCCGCCTGGTTGAGGTCGTGCAGCACGGCCACGACCGTCCGTCCGCGCTCCACGTTCAGCCGGCGGACCAGGTCCAGCACCTCCACCTGGTGCGCGATGTCCAGGTAGGTGGTCGGCTCGTCCAGCAGCAGGATGTCGGTGCCCTGGGCGAGCGCCATGGCGATCCAGGCGCGCTGGCGCTGGCCGCCCGACAGTTCGTCCACGCTGCGCTCGGCCAGGTCCGCGGTGGAGGTGCGTTCCAGGGCCTCCGAGACGGCGGCCTCGTCCTCCGGCGACCACTGCTGCCACCAGCTCTGGTGCGGCTGGCGGCCGCGCGAGACCAGGTCCGCCACCGAGATGCCCTCGGGGGCGGTGGGCGACTGCGGCAGCAGGCCGAGCCGCCGGGCGATCCGCTTGGTCGGGATCCGCGCCAGCTCCTCGCCGTCCAGCAGCACCGCGCCCCGGGCCGGCTTCAGCAGTCGGCCGAGGGCCCGCAGCAGGGTCGACTTGCCGCAGGCGTTCGGGCCGACGATCACCGTCACCCGTCCGTCCGGGATGGCGACGTCCAGGCCCTCCACGACCGTGCGCGCCTCGTACGCCAGGGTGAGGCCCCGGGCCTCCAGGCGGTGCCCGGACGGCTGGTGTGCGGACATCAGGAACCTCCACGGCGGGATCGGATCAGCAGCCACATCAGGTACGGCGCGCCGACCATGCCGGTCACCACGCCCACCGGCAGTTCGGTCGGCGCCAGCAGCCGCCGGGCGATCAGGTCGGCGAGGACGACCACCAGCGCGCCGGTCAGCGCCGAGCAGAACAGCGGGACCTGCGCCGAGCGGGCCAGCCGCAGAGCGATCTGCGGGGCCATCAGCGCGACGAAGTCCACCGGCCCGGCGGCCCCGGCCGCGCAGGAGGCCAGCACGATGCCCAGCAGCGCCATGCCCAGCCGGATCCGGTCCAGCCGCAGCCCGAGGCCTACCGCGGTGGCGTCGTCGAAGGAGATCGACCGCTGGGCGCGGGCCGCCCACAGTGCCACCGGCACGGCGGCGAGCAGCACCCAGGCCAGCGGGCCGGCCTGGTCGTAGCCGGAGCCGTTCAGGCTGCCGGTCATCCAGACCTTGGCGGCCTGGGCCTGGAAGCCGTCGCCCTTGGTGAGGAAGACCGAGGTGAGCGAGGACAGCGCGACGCTGATCCCGATGCCGATCAGCACGAAGCGCTGCGCGTGCAGTCCGCGCCGCCAGGCCAGCGCGTACACCAGCAGCCCGGCCACCAGGCCGCCGGCCACCGCGGCGTACGGGGCCTGGCCGGTCGAGCCGACCACGCCGTACGCCGTCAGGCCGACCACGGTCGCGGTGGCGCCCCACGTCACGCCGACCACGTCGGGGCTGGCCAGCGGATTGCGGGCGACGGTCTGGATCAGCGCCCCGGCCAGCCCGAGCGCCGCCCCGACCAGCAGCCCGACGACCACCCGGGGCAGTCGGAACTCGCCGACCACCAGCTCGTCCGGGCTCGGCCGCCCGAGCACCACCTTCACCACCTCGGCCGGCGACACGGTGGACTCGCCCAGGCACAGCGAGGCCACCGCCGTCGCGGCGAGCGCCGCCAGCAGCCCGGCCGCGACGAGGGCCGAGCGCCGGTGCAGCAGCACGGAGGCCCGGCCGGCCCGCAGCACGGAGTACCCGGGGAGGGACACCCCGCTCATGCCGCCACCACCTTCCGGCGGCGCACCAGGGCTACCAGCACCGGGACGCCGACCAGGGCCGTCATCACGCCCGCCGGGACCTCGGACGGCGGGAACAGCACCCGGCCGAGGGTGTCGGCCAGCAGCAGGAGGGCCGGGCCGAGGACGGCGGAGAAGGCGAGGATCCAGCGGTGGTCGGCGCCCGCGACGGCGCGGGCCGTGTGCGGGACGGCGAGGCCGACGAAGGCGACCGGGCCGGCCGCCGCGACCGCCGAGCCGGTGAGGACGGTCGCGCCCAGCGCGCCGACCGCCCGGACCAGGCCGGTCCGCGCGCCCAGGCCCTTCGCGGTGTCGTCGCCGAGCGCCAGCGCGTCCAGCCCGCGCGCCACCGACGCGACCAGCACGGTGCCGACCGCCAGGAAGGGCAGCAGCTGCCAGGCCACGTCGGCGGTACGGCCGGAGAGCGAGCCGACGTGCCAGAAGCGGAACCGGTCCATGGTGGCCGCGTCCGTGGTCAGCACCAGGGTGTTGAGCGAGGCGATGAAGGCGGACATCGCCGAACCGGCCAGCGCCAGCTTGACCGGCGTCGCCCCGCCCCGGCCCCGCCCGGCGAGGCCGTAGACCAGCACGGTGGCCAGCACCGCGCCCGCGAAGCCGAACCAGACGTACCCGGTGAGGGTGGAGACGCCGAAGCCGGAGATGGCGACCACCACTCCGGCCGCCGCGCCCTGCGAGACACCGAGGATGCCGGGATCGGCGATCGGGTTGCGGGTCAGGCCCTGCATGACGGCCCCGGCCAGCCCGAGCGCCGCGCCGACGGCCAGCCCGACGACCGTACGGGGCACCCGCAGCTCGCGGATCACCACGGCGTTCGCGGTGTCGCCGCCGTGCAGCAGGGCGTCGACGGTGTCGCCGAGCGGAACGGTCCGGCTGCCGATCGCCAGGCTCAGCAGCACCGCGGCGGCCAGCACGGCCAGCGCGGCGGCGAACCACGGTATTCGGCGCCGCTGCGCGCGGTCCGGCGTGCGCGGCGCGCCCGGCGGCGCCGTGGTGTCGTGGGTCATGGGCCCCCTCCGCAGACAACTCAGGCAAACCTAAGTTCCGCCGTGAAGCCGGGGCAAATCCCCTCGTGGCCCGGGCCGCCCGTTGGATAGCCTGGCGGCATGCCCGCGACCTCACAGGCCCCGCTCACCGTCGGCTTCGACCTCGACATGACGCTGCTGGACACCCGGCCGGGTATCCGCGCGACCTACCTGGCGCTCTCCGCCGAGACCGGCACCCCCATCGACGCCGACCTCGTGGTCACCCGGCTCGGCCCGCCGCTGCTGGACGAGATCCGCAACTGGTTCCCGGAGGAGGAGGTGGAGCGGGCCGCCACCCGCTACCGCGAGCTGTACCGCGACCACGCCTTCGCCCCGACCGTCGCCCTGCCGGGCGCGCACGCCGCCGTCGAGGCGGTCCGCGCGCACGGCGGCCGGGTCGCCGTGATCACCGGCAAGTACGAGCCGAACGCCCGCCTCCACCTGGAGCACGCCGGGCTGCCCGCGGACGTGCTGATCGGCGACCTCTGGGCGGAGACCAAGGGCGACGCGCTGCGCGACCACGGCGCGAGCATCTACGTCGGCGACCACCTCGGGGACATCCGCGGCGCCCGGTACGCGGACGCCCTCGCCGTCTGCGTCCCCACCGGCCCGTACGGCGCCGACGAGCTGCGCGAGGCGGGCGCGGACGTGGTGCTGGCGGACCTCACCGAGTTCCCGGCCTGGCTCGCCGCCCACCTGGCCGCCTAGGGCCGCCTGCCCCGGCCGCCCGGGGCGCGGGGGCCGACCTACGGCCGGACGCGGCGGCGCTGGGCCCGGGCGTTCAGGAAGAGCCCGGTCAGCGCGGACAGGAAGCCCGCCGGCATCAGCATGCTCAGCCAGTACGCGGCCGTCGGCAGCGGCGTGAGGTGCAGGAACAGCGGGACGAAGGTGACCAGGGTGGCGAGGGCGCCGATGCCGAAGACGATCGCCCCGGCCTTGACGTACACGTCGCCGGGCTCGGCGCTCTGGCTGCTCACGTCTGTTCACTCCTCGGGGCGGGGCCGGACCGCCCCCAGTGTGGCAGAGCGGCGGTCGGCAAGGCCCACCGGAGCGGCCCGGTCACGTTGCGCAGTTTCCCGGCAGCTCAACGTTTTGATCCCTGTTGAGCGGGGGTATGCAGGGGGTGCCGAGGGGCGCTACAGGTGCGTCCCGTGTCCTCAGACCCGGGGGTGTGAGCCGATGGACAGCGCAGCGACGCGACCCGGCCGTGCCAGTACCGGGTCGCCCGTGACCGCGAGATCCCCGCGCCCCGCCACCCCGAGCGGTCCCCGGAGCGCGGATCCTTCGCGGAACACGAATGAGGCAGTCACGGACCGTTAGTCTGCTCCTGACCGCGTGCCGACCATGAGCGCCGAAGGGCGCCGAGCCGAGGTCGGCCGCCTTCTTCCACCACCCAGTGATCCCCGGCCAGGGCCGGGATCCCTCACACCCATTCGAGGACTGTTCGAGATGCCCACCGGCCAGGTCAAGTGGTTCAACGAGACGAAGGGCTTCGGCTTCCTGTCGCGCGACGACGGCGGCGACGTCTTCGTCCACACCAAGGCGCTGCCCGCCGGTGTCACCGCGCTGAAGCCGGGTCAGCGGGTCGAGTTCGGCGTGGTGGCGGGCCACCGCGGCGACCAGGCGATGGCCGTGCAGCTGCTGGAGGCGCTGCCCTCGGTGGCCGCCGCCCAGCGCCGCAGCGCGGACGACATGGCCCCGATCGTCCAGGACCTGATCACCACCCTGGACGCGGTGCTGCCCGGCCTCCAGCGCGGGCGCTACCCGGCCAAGCCGACCGGTCAGAAGCTGGCCGGCCTGCTGCGCGCGGTGGCCGACCAGTTCGACGTCTGACCGGCCCAGGGCGCCGCAAGCGCGGAGCCGCGGCTTGTCCGGCGTGCCCTACGGCGCGTCCGACAAGCCCTGGAACGCCAGCGCACCCGGGTCGAGCGGGGGCACCAACCCCTCCGCGGCGGCCCGGGTGAGCAGCGCGCGGACGGCCGCGTGGCCCTCCTCGCCGAGGTCCTCGGTGAACTCGGTGACGTACAGCTCGATGTGCTGCTTCGCGACGTCCGGGTCCATCTCCTGGGCGTGCGCCAGCACATACTCCTGGCCGGCCGCCGGATCGGCCCAGGCCTGCCGGACGGAGGCGCGGACGGCGTCGGCGATCGCCCGCAACCGCTCGGCGCCGAGCGAGCGCTTGGCGATGATCGCGCCCAGCGGGATCGGCAGTCCGGTCTCCCGCTCCCAGGCCTCGCCCATGTCGGCCAGGCTGTGCAGCCCGTACTGCCGGTAGGTGAAGCGGGCCTCGTGGATCACCAGGCCGGCGTCCACCCGGCCGTCCCGGACGGCCGGCATGATCTCGTGGAACGGCAGGACGACGATCTCGCCGAAGCCTCCCGGGACCGCCTTCGCCGCCCAGAGCCGGAACAGCAGGTAGGCGGTGGAGCGCTCGGAGGGCACCGCGACGGTCTTCCCGGCGAGGTCCGCCGGGGACTCCACGCCCGGCAGGGTGAGCACCAGCGGGCCGCAGCCGCGCCCGAGCGCGCCGCCGCAGGGCAGCAGGGTGTACTCGTCCAGGACCCACGGCAACGCGCCGTAGCTGATCTTCAGGACGTCCAGCTCGCCGCGCTCGGCCATGCCGTTGGTGACGTCGATGTCGGCGAAGGTCACCTCGGGGGCGTCCGCCCCGGGCACCAGGCCGTGCGCCCAGGCGTGGAAGACGAAGGTGTCGTTCGGACAGGGCGAGTACGCGATGCTCAGCCGTTCAGCCACGGCCGGCCTCCTCGATCGGTCGGTGCCGCGCGGCCCTCTCCGGTGCCCGCCGTGCGGCCAGTTCGTGGACGGGCAGCGCGGCGAAGGCCCGCTCCAGGGCGGCCAGCGCCTCGCCGATCCGCCAGGCGGCCCGGTCCCGCGGGCCCACCGGGTTGGACACGGTGCGCAGTTCGAGGGCCGGCACGCCGTACCGGGCGGCGGCCTCGGCCACGCCGAAGCCCTCCATCGCCTCGGCGGCCGCACCCGGGTGGCGGGCGGCCAGCTCGGCGGCCCGCCGGGCGCTGCCGGTGACGGTGGAGACGGTCAGCACCGGGCCGATGACGGCGCCCCGGTCGGCCAGCGCCCGCCCGACGAGCCCGACGAGCGCCGCGGGAGGGGTGTGCCGGACGGTGCCGAAGCCCAGCTCGGTGACGTCGGCGAAGCCCTCGGGGGTCTCCGCGCCGAGGTCCGCGGCCACGATCGCGTCGGCCACCACGGTGGCACCGACCGGGGCGTGCGGGGCGAAGCCTCCGGCGATCCCGGCCGAGACGGCGAGGGTGTACGGGCGGGCGGCCAGCGCGGCGGAGGCGGCGGCCGCGGCGGCGGCCGGGCCGACCCCGGCGGCCAGCACGTCCACCGGGGCGCCCCCGGAGCGGTGCAGGGTGCCACCGGGCAGCGGCAGGGCGACGGCCCCGCCGGTCAGGCCGCGCAGCACGGCCTCGGCCTCGGCGCTTACCGCGACGACGACGAGCAGCCGGGCCCGCCCGGGGCCCGACTGCTCGTGCTCGCCGTTTCCGGCGTCGTGCGCGGTCATCGCAGGAACGTCAGCTGTCCTGGGTGTTCAGCTGGAAGTACCAGACGGCGATCGGGTTGTCCGAGTTCTTGTCGCCCTCGACCACGGTGATCAGCGTCTTGCCGCTGGCGTTGAGGATCTTGTTCGCCTGCTGGGCGCCGGACCAGGTCGGGCCCTTGGCGTACGAAGCGATGCTGGTGCGTCCGCCGGAGGAGGTCGAGCCACCGTTGCTGAAGGCCCACCAGCCCGAGTCGGCCACGTTCGGGGAGACACCGATGCCGACCCGGTCGCTCGCCAGCACGTCCGAGGTGGGCAGGGTGCCGTTCTTCAGGGCGTTGTTGGCGTCCTCCTGGCACTTGTCCTGGAGGTCCTCGGTGATCGGGCTGCCGTTGTTCCAGCACAGCGGGTCCGCGGCGATCGAGGAGTTGCCGACCGTGAGGGTGGCACGGTGCGAGATGTGCTCGGTCTGGTCGGACGCGATGGCGACGGAGGTGCCCACCGTGGCGGCGCCGACCACGACGACGGCGCCGAGGGCGGCGATGGCACGGGAATTGAGGCTCATGGGATCAGAATCTACCGGGCCTGGCCGATCACGCTACGCGGGGGTCCGCCACCGCGTGTTGCCGCACCGTCGGTCAGGCCACCCGGGGCGCCGTCGGGTGCCGCCGCAGGCCGACCCGGGCGAGCGAGCGGAGCGTCCACAGCAGCACCAGGCCCACCACCGCGGCGGCGACCGACAGGCCCAGCACCCCGTTCAGCGGCAGCAGGATGCCCACCGCGCCGCCGGCCACCCAGGACAGCTGCATCAGCGTCTCGGACCGGGCGAAGGCCGAGGTCCGCACCGCCTCCGGGACGTCCCGCTGGATCAGCGCGTCCAGCGCCAGCTTGCCCAGCGAGGCCGCCATCCCGGCGGTGCCCGCGACCAGGATCACCGTCACCACGCCGTACCAGAGCGCGGCCGCGGCCGTCACGCAGGTGGCCAGCAGCAGCATCGCGGTGACCGTCGCCTCCGGGCCGCGGGTGCGCAGCCAGGAGCCGAGCACCGAGCCGAGCGCGTTGCCGGTGCCCGCGGCCAGAGCCACCAGGCCCAGCGCGAGCGTCGGCCGCAGTCCGCCGATCGGTTCCTCGCGCAGCAGGAAGGCCAGGAACATCACCAGGAAGCCGACCAGCCACTTCATCGCCGACATCGCCCGCAGCGCCAGGATCACCGACGGCCCGACGGTGCGCAGCGAGGCCTTGACCGGCGGCGGCTTGTGGTGGATCAGGTGCGAGCCCTCGCCGTGCACCTCGGCGTGCAGGACGGCGCGCTGCTCGCCCTTGGCCGAGTCCACCTCGTGCGGCAGGTGGAAGGCCATCAGGGTGCCGATCACGAAGACCAGGAAGGCGCCGCGCAGGGGCCAGCCCGGGCCGATCAGGTGCAGCAGCCCGCCCACCGCAGCCGCCACACCCGTGGCCAGCAGCCCGGCGAGGGTGACCCGGGAGTTCGCCTTCACCAGGGAGAGGCGGCTCGGCAGCAGCCGGGGCACCACGACGCTGCGCACCACCCCGTACGCCTTCGACGCGACCAGCACGCCGAGGGCCTCCGGGTAGAGCGCGAGGCCGCCGCCGGAGATCACCCCGGCCATCGTCCAGGCCAGCACCGCCCGGGCCAGCATGGCCATCGCCATGGCCGCCCGGCGGCCGTGCGGCAGGCGGTCCAGGAGCGGGCCGATCACCGGGGCCAGGACGGCGAAGGGGGCCATCGTGATCAGCAGGTAGAGCGCCACCCGGCCGCGGGCCTCTCCGGTGGGCACCGAGAAGAAGATGGTGGAGGCCAGCGCGACGGTGATCAGCATGTCGCCGAAGGAGTTGAGCGCGTGCAGCTCGATCAGCTTGGCGAGGCCGGACTCGCCGGCGCCCTCGGCGGCGGTCGCGCGGCGGATCCGGCGGCCGGTGCCGTGCACCAGCTTGCCGGCGCGGGAGCCGGCGGCGGAGGCGGTACGGACCAGGAAGTGCCGGCGCGGCTCGGGGACCTCCTCGTCCAGGTCCTCGTCCCGGTCCTCCCGGCCTTCCGGGTCCTCGGCAGGCTCGGGACCGGCCGGTGCGTCGGTGGCGCCGGGTGCACCGTGTGCGGCGGGCTTGACCAGGCTCACGGCCCGGGCGGGCGCCCCGGTGCCGTCCGCCGACCGCGGTTCGCCCGCGTCGGGGACCGGCTGCTGTCGCGGCACGGCGTCCGCCTCGTCGGGGCTGCCGGCCTGCGAGGCGCGCAGTGCGTGCTGCGACGGGTCGTCGTCCGCCACAAGCCCATCCTGCCCCAGAATCGCCGCGCCGACGCGGGATTGTGCCCGGCTCGGCGCGGTCGTGGAACGGCTGCGTCCGCCCCGGACTGTGCCGGGGCCCCGACCGGCGGGTAGCCTGCCCCAAGGTCCGCCCGCCGGGGCGCCGGGGCGCCGGCAGGCCGGTCGAGCGGCGCGGTCGGTACCCGAGGGGGCCTCCGGTCGCGCAGAATGGACGAGGGACTACCGAGCCGCGACGGAACAGGCAACACGCCGTGGGCGACAGAAGAACTGGGAGAGAATCGACGCCGTGAGTGCTGCGATGCGAAGCCGTACCCCCGACCGGCTCTGTGCCGAGGCCGTCGAACTCGCCCGCCAGGCAGCCGAGGAGGCCGTCGGAGCGGCGGCCGTCGGGGCGCACCTCGGCGTCCAGGCGGACGCCGACCGCGTCGTCACCCACACCTTCGAGTGCCTGGACGCCGCCTACCGCGGCTGGCACTGGGCGGTCACCGTCGCCCGCGCCCCGCGCGCCAAGAACGTCACCCTGGACGAGGTCGTGCTGCTGCCCGGCCCCGACGCCGTCCTCGCCCCCGAGTGGGTGCCGTGGAGCGAGCGGCTGCGCCCGGGGGACATGGGCCCCGGCGACCTGCTGCCGACCGGCGCCGACGACCTGCGGCTGGAGCCCGGCTGGATCGGCGAGGACGAGCCCGCGCCGAGCCCCGCGGTCGCCCTCGCCGACGACGAGGACCTCGTCGTCACCGACCCGCACGTGCAGCCCGCCCCGGCCCGGGCCCGGATCGACGCCGTCGCCGCCGAACTCGGCCTGGGCCGCAGCCGGGTGCTCTCCCGGCTCGGCCTGCACCTGGCCGCCGACCGCTGGGAGAAGGCCCACGGCCCGCAGACCCCGATGGCCCAGGCCGCGCCGGCCTCGTGCAACAGCTGCGGCTTCCTGATCCCGATCGGCGGCTCGCTGGGCCAGGCCTTCGGTGTGTGCGGCAACGAGTTCGGCCCGGCCGACGGCCAGATCGTCTCCTTCGCGTACGGCTGCGGCGGGCACTCCGAGGCCGCCGTCATCCCGGCCCCGCCGGCGCCGTCCGAGCTGATCCTGGACGAGCTGGTGGTCGAGCCGCTGCAGCTCCACCCGGACCGCGCCTCCGGCTCCGTGGAGCCCGACGCCCCGGCCGAGGAGCTCGGCCACTCCTGAGCGCGTACCCCCGGCGGCCCGCCCACTCCACGAGTGACGCGGGCCGCCGGCGTTCCCGGCCCCGGTCCGTCGGACTCAGCGGCGGCCGAAAAGACCGCGCTCGGGCGGGGCGGCGTCCTGCGGCGGAGCCGTCGGGCGCGGCGGCGGGGCGTCCTGCCCGCTGTGGAGCAGTTCGGCGACCGAGACCCGGAAGTGGCGCTTCCAGCCGCTGTGGGTGAGCTCGACCAGGAAGCCGCCGTCGGGCATCTTGAAGATCCGGCGCGTCGGCGGACGGGACGGCTCGGAATCCTCGCGGGGGAGGTACGTCCGGGCCGCCTCCTCCGCCATCCCGACCGCCTGGTCCCGGCCCAGCGGGGCCTCCTGGGGCGGGACCAGCTGCCACCGGTGGGCGCCGTCCGCGTCGATCCGCCGGTCACGTTCGATCAGGACGTACCAGGACCCGTCGGAGACCATGCCGTTTCCCCCTCGCCAATCGGAACAGGGGCCTCAGCATAGGCAGCGGGCGCCCCTGGTCCGCCGGGGGTGCCCGGGCGGGGGAGAATGCCCCCCGTACGAAGTACAGGGCGGCGGAAGGCGGCAGGTCCAGTGGAACCTCGGATCATCGGCAGCGGCACGGACGAGCACCTCGCGGACCCCTTCGGGAGCGCCGCGCTGCGGCGGCGGGTGCTGGACGCCTGGGCCGCCTCGCCGGCCCGGTTCCGGGAGGACGCCAACGCCGAGGAGGAGCTGGCGCTCGGCGGCTACCGGGACCGGCTGGTGGTCGAGTTGGCGCAGAACGCGGCCGACGCGGCGGTCCGGGCCGGGCGCGGACCCGGGCGGTTGCGGCTGACCCTCGCCGACGGCGTGCTCGCCGCCGCCAACACCGGCGCCCCGCTGGACGCGGCGGCCGTCGAGTCGCTGTCCACCCTGCGGGCGTCGTCCAAGCGCGGCGAGCAGCCGGCCGTCGGCCGTTTCGGGGTCGGCTTCGCCGCGGTACTCGCGGTCTCCGACGAGCCCGCCGTGCTCAGCACCGCCGGCGGGGTGCGCTGGTCGCTCGGTGAGGCCAGGTCGCTGGCCGAGGCGCAGCCCGCGCTGGCCGACGAGCTGCGCCGCCGGGACGGCCACGTGCCCCTGCTGCGGCTGCCGTTCGCGGCCGAGGGGCCGGCCCCCGAGGGGTACGACACGGTGGTCGTGCTGCCGATGCGGGACGCCGCCGCCGAGGACCTGACCCGCCGTCTGCTGGCCGGGATCGACGACGCGCTGCTGCTCACCCTGCCCGGCCTCGCCGAGGTCGTGGTGGAGACCCCGGAGGGCACCCGGACGCTCACCCGGGCCGCCGCCGAGACCCGTCCGGACGGCGTCACCGAGGTCACGGTGACCGATGACGGGGGCGGGCGGCTGCGGCGGACGGTCTGGCAGACCGCCGGCGCCTCCGGCCGGCTGGACGCCGAGCTGCTGGTCGACCGGCCCACCGAGGAGCGCGCCCGCCCGTACTGGACGGTGACCTGGGCCGTCCCGGTCGACGCGGACGGCGCCCCGCAGCGGCCCGACATCGCGCCCGTGCTGCACGCCCCGACCCCCAGCGACGAGCCGATCGGCCTGCCCGCGCTGCTGATCGCCTCGTACCCGCTGGACTCCACCCGCCGGCACGTCGCGCCCGGCCCGCTGGCGGACTTCCTCACCGAGCGCGCCGCCGACAGCTACGCCGACCTGCTGCGCGCCCGCGGCGCCGACCTCGGCTCGCTCGGCCTGGTGCCCGGTCCGCTGGGCCAGGGCGCGCTGGACAACGCGCTGCGCGCGGCGGTGCTCTCCCGGCTGCCCGGCACGCCGTTCCTGCCGCACCCGACGCCGGTCGAGGAGGGCACGCCCGCGCTGCGGCCCAGGGACGCGACGCTGCTGGAGGGCGCGGACGGCTCGGTGGTCGAGGCGCTCGCGCCGATCTTCCCGGGACTGCTGCCGGCCGGCCTGGAGCGCCGCACCGAGCTGCGGGTGCTGAACGTGCGCCGGGTGCCGCTGGCCGAGGTGGTCGACCAGCTCGGCGGCCTGGACCGCGAGCCCGGCTGGTGGCGCAGCCTGTACGCGGCACTCGGCGGGGCCGATCCGGAGGCGCTCGGCGCGCTGCCCGTACCGCTCGCGGACGGGCGGACGGTGACCGGGCCGCGGCGCGTGCTGCTGCCCTCCGAGGACGCCGACTGGGCGGCCTTCCCGGGCTACCCCGAGACGCTGGCCGACGCGCTGGCCGCGCTCGACCTGCGCCTGGCCCACCCCGAGGCCGCCCACCCCCTGCTGGCGAAGCTCGGCGCGGGCACCGCCACCCCGGCCGGGGTGCTGGAGACCCCCGAGGTGCGGGCCGCCGTCGCCCGCTCCTACGAGGTGGCCGAGGACGACCTCGACGCGGCGCTCGAACTCGCCGACGCCGTCCTGGCGTTGGTGAAGGCCGCGGCCGCCGGGCCGGGCGAGCACCCCTGGCTGGCCCGGCTGGCGTTGCTCGACGACGAGGGCGAGCCGGCCCGCGCGGGCGAACTCGTGCTGCCCGGCAGCCCGTTCGCCGCGCTCGCCCGTGAGGAGGACGCCGGCTGGGTGGACGACGAGCTGCTGGAGCGCTGGGGGCCCGAGGTCCTCGCGGCCGTCGGCGTGCTGGCCGGCTTCGTGCTGGTGCGGGCCGAGGACGTGGTCCTCGACCCGGACGACCTGGATCGGCTCGACCCCACCGTGCCCGCCGACCGGGCGGCCGGCGGCCACCCCACGGGCCTGCTGGACGAGGCGCCGGACGGGCTCGCCGACTGGGCCGAGGACGTGCTGGAGGCGCTGCAGGCGGACGAGGCGGTCGGCGTCCCGCCGGTGGCCGCCGAGCTGCTGGCGGTGCGCGACCTGGACCTGGTGGACGACGACGCCTGGCCGGAGGCGCTCGCCGCGCTGGCCCGCCCGCCGTACCGGGACGCCGTGGTCAACCCGGTGCGCACCCTGCTGCCGGACGGCTCGTACGCCGACCTGCCGCCGTACACCGCCTGGTGGCTGCGCGACCACCCGGTGCTGGACGGCCGGGAGCCCGCCGGGCTGCGTGCCGCCGGGGCGGACCCGCTGCTGCGCGGACTGTACGACGAGGCGCGCACCACCCTGGACGAGCAGTTCCTGCACGCGCTCGGGGTGCGCACCACGCTGGCCGCGCTGCTCGCCGAGCCGCACGGGCCGGACGAGGTGCTGGACCGGATGACCGACCCGGCCGTGGTCGTCGGCCACCGTCAACTGCACGGCCTGCACAGCGCGTTGGCCCGGGTGGACCGCGAGCGGATCGAGCCGCTGGACGTGGTGCGGGCGCTGCCGCCGCTGGACCCGGCCACCGGCCGCCGGCCGGCCCACACGGTGGTGGTGGACGCCGCCGAGGCGGTCGTCGCCGACGCCCCCGACCTGGTCCAGCTGCTGCACCCGTACCCGCTGCTGCCGGTCGCCCCGGCGCTCGCGGCCGACCTCGCCGAGCGGCTGCACGTGTCGCTGGCCAGCGAGGTGGCCGGCGGCCGGGTGCTGTCGGAGGGCGTGCTGCACCGGGTCCCGGCGGTGGTGCGGGAGTTGCTGCCCGGCTGCCCGGTCGCCTACGAGGAGCACGAGGAGCTGCTGGTCGTCGGCCCGGACGGCGGCGAGGCCGCGGTGGACTGGCGCTGGGACCCCGGGGCGGACGCCCCGGAGCCGCCGTACGACCCGGAGCTCGCCGAGGCGGAGGACGAGGACGACGAGTTCGAGGTGCCGCCGGTGCCCGGCCTGCTGCACGCGGCCACCCCGGAGGGCCTCGCGGCCGGCCTCGCCTGGTCGGTCGGGCAGTGGCACCGGCGCTTCGAGGTGCTGGCCGCGCTCAGCGAGCCGGACCGGGCGTACGAGCTGTCGGCGGCCCGGGACTTCGAGGGCTGAGCCCGGCGGGCGCGCGTCGGCCGGCCCCGGCCGGTGCGCGCCCGGGCTCAGTCGGTGCCCGCCCGCAGGCGGCCGTAGACGGTGCCGGCGACGGTCAGCCAGACCGCGCCCAGGGTCACCAGCGCGGCGGCCCGCAGCGCGGGCGTCGGCCTGATCGTCAGGCCGACGCCGGCCATCGCCAGGGCGGTCAGCCCGACCGCCAGCAGTCCGCCCAGGAAGGCGACGAACGCCTCCGGCTCCCCACCCCTGCGCGCCATTCGGCACCCCCTTTCCGGGGGTCATCATCGGACGTCGGCGCGGCGGTGTCACTCATCCGGCGGCGCGTGTCACGGCCGTTCGGCGCTCCTTCGCTCCGGACCGCTCACTCCAGGCCGCGGCGCTTCAGGTAGCGCCAGGTGATCTCCAGGGCGATGCCGCAGACCACCGCGATGGCGACGCCGATCAGCGGATCGCGGAAGCCGACCAGGGAGAGCTGGAAGAACTCCTTCAGCGGGGGGATCAGCAGGACCAGGGCGAACGCGCCGCCCATGGTGCCGATCAGCAGCAGCCGCCACCAGCTGTACGGCCGGGCGACGATGGCGAGGACCCAGATGGCGATCAGGAAGAGCGTCAGGGTGGCCACGCTGGTGTCGGCCTTGAGGTCGGTCGCGTGGTTGGCGCGGGCGAGCGCGTAGGCCACGAAGGTGCCCGTCCCGGCGATGGCGCCGCCGGGGATGGCCAGCCGCAGCACCCGCTTCACGAAGCCGGTGCGGGCCCGCTCGTTGTTGGGGGCGAGCGCGAGGAAGAAGGCCGGCACGCCGATGGTCAGCGAGGACAGCACGGTCGAGTGCCGGGGCAGGAACGGGTACGGCGAATGGGTGAAGATCACCAGTAGCGCCAGCAGCACCGAGTAGACCGTCTTCACCAGGAACAGCGAGGCGACCCGCTCGATGTTGCCGATCACCCGGCGGCCCTCGGCGACCACCGACGGCAGCGTCGCGAAGGAGTCGTCGAGCAGCACGATCTGGGCGACCGCCTTGGTCGCGTCCGAGCCGGTGCCCATCGCCACCCCGATGTCGGCGTCCTTGAGCGCCAGCACGTCGTTGACGCCGTCGCCGGTCATCGCCACGGTGTGGCCGCGCGACTGCAGCGCCCCGACCAGCAGGCGCTTCTGCTGCGGGGTGACCCGGCCGAAGACGCTGGTCGCGTCGGCGGTCTCGGCGAGCTCCTCGGGGTCGGTGGGCAGGGTGCGGGCGTCCAGCGGGTGGTCGGCGCCGGGCAGGCCCAGGTGGCCGGCCACCGCGCCGACCGAGACCGCCGCGTCGCCCGAGATGACCTTGGCCCGGACCCGCTGCCCCTCGAAGTACCGCAGCGTCTCGGCGGCGTCGCCGCGCAGCCGCTGCTGCAGCACCACCAGCGCGAGCGGGGTGAGGTCGGCGGCCGGGTCGGGGGAGTCCAGCGGGACGGGCGTCCGGCCGAGCAGCAGCACCCGCAGGCCGCGCGCGCCCAGCTCGTCCACCTCGGCCAGCGCCGGGTGCCCGGCGGGCAGCAGCACGTCGGGGGCGCCGAGCAGCCAGCTGGCCTCGCCGCCCTGCGGCTCCAGCAGCTGCACGCCGCTCCACTTGCGGGCGGAGGAGAAGGGCATCGCCTCGATCACCCGCCAGCCGTCCCGCTCGCGCGCGTCGTCGCCGCGCCCGTACGCGTCGATGACGGCCTGCATGGACGGGTTGGGGCGGGCGTCGGCGCCGGCCATCACGGCGAGCGCGTGCCGGACGGTGTCCGGGCCGACGGCGGCGGGCTCCCCGTCGGAGAGCACCCGCAGGTCGATCACGTCCATGCCGCCCTCGGTGAGGGTGCCGGTCTTGTCCAGGCAGACGGTGTCCACCCGGGCCAGGCCCTCGATCGCCGGGAGCTCCTGGACCAGGCACTGCTTGCGGCCGAGCCGGATCACGCCGATCGCGAAGGCCACCGAGGTCAGCAGCACCAGGCCCTCGGGGACCATCGGGACGATGCCGGCCACCATCCGCCGTACGGCCTCGCGCCAGTCCCGCCCCTCGACGGCCAGCTGGCTGATGATCAGGCCGATCGCGGTGGGGATCAGCAGGTAGGTGATGAACCGCAGGATGCTGTCGATGCCGCTGCGCAGCTCCGACTTCACCAGGGTGAACTTGCTGGCCTCCTCGGCGAGCTGCGCCGCGTAGGCCTCGCGGCCGACCTTGGTGGCGGTGAACGCGCCCGCGCCCGCCACCACGAAGCTGCCGGACATCACCTGGTCGCCGGGCTGCTTGAGGACGGGGTCGGGCTCGCCGGTGAGCAGCGACTCGTCGATCTCCAGACCGTCCGCCTCGGTGACCTCGCCGTCCACGATCACCTTGTCGCCGATGCCGAGCAGCACGGTGTCGTCGAGGACGATCTCGGAGACGCCGATCGGCCGGACGCCGCCGTCCCGGCGGACCTGCGGGCGGGCCTCGCCGATCAGGGCCAGGCTGTCCAGGGTCTTCTTGGCGCGCAGCTCCTGGATGATGCCGATCGCCGTGTTGGCCACGATGACCAGACCGAACAGGCCGTCCTGGATCGGCCCGACGACCAGGATGATCCCGAACATCACGCCGATGATCGCGTTGAAGCGGGTGAAGACGTTGGCCCGGACGATCTCGCGGGTGGAGCGGCTGGAGCGCACCGGGACGTCGTTGACCTGCCCCTTCGCGACGCGCTCGGCCACCTCGGCGGCGGTCAGGCCGCCGCGCCGCCCGGGCAGCAGCCCGAGGGGGTGGGCCCCGTCCGGACGGTCCCCGTCGGTCGGCCGCTCTTCCGCTGGCTGCGCAGGCTGCGTCATGGCACCGACTCTACGGGCGCCTCATGTTCGATGCGTGCTGCTGACGGACTCTTCAGTCCGACCGGGTGGCCGGGTCCTGACCGTCGCCGTCCGTCACGCGTTCGGCCGCCTCGGCGGCGCGGCCGCGGGCGATCGCGTCCCGCCGGGCGCGGCAGTACCAGAGGCCGATCAGACCGAGCAGGCCGCCGGAGAGGCAGATCCACGGCCAGGTGCCGTGGCCGTGGTCGGAGAGCGTGCCCTGGAAGGGGAGCAGCACCAGGAAGGCGACGAACCACACCACCGTGCCGCCGCCGACGATGGCGACGTCATTGGCCTCCAACGGAGGGGGGGAGGGGTGCAGCGGCGTCTTGGGCATGGGGACTAGCGTACGGTGCGGCGGGGGCCGGTCGCGGTTGCGTGGGCCCCGGCCGGGCTCTACGCGCGAAGATAGCGCGTGTGCGATGCGGAAACCATACTGAAGGCTCTGAGCCCGGCCACCGTCGCCCCGGGTGTCAACTCCCCCTCCTCAGCTCCCCCACAGAGGACGCACGCATGCCTGTGGTCCAGCCGGCCACCGAGTCGCCCGAACCCGCCGACGCCGCGCCCAAGCCCCCCGTGGGCGCGGTCGACCGCTTCTTCCGGATCAGCGAGCGCGGCTCCACCCTGCCGCGGGAGATCCGCGGCGGTGTCGCCACCTTCTTCACCATGGCGTACATCCTGGTGCTGAACCCGATCATCCTGGCGAGCGCCACGGACATGACCGGGGCCCACCTGGACAGCGCCCAGCTGGTCACCGCCACCGCCCTCACCGCGGGTCTCACCACCCTGCTGATGGGCGTGGTCGGCAACGTCCCGATCGGCCTGGCGGCCGGCCTCGGCGTCAACACCATCGTGGCGCTCCAGCTCGCGCCCAGGATGACCTGGCCGGACGCCATGGGCATGGTCGTGCTGGCCGGTTTCGCGATCATGCTGCTGGTGGCCACCGGCCTGCGCGAGCGGGTCATGAACGCCGTGCCGCTCGGTCTGCGCAAGGCCATCGCGATCGGTATCGGTCTGTTCATCACCTTGGTCGGCCTGGTCGACTCCGGCTTCGTCAGCCGCATCCCGGACGCCGCGCACACCACCGTCCCGCTGCAGCTCGGCGGCAACGGGCACCTGCTCGGCTTCCCGGTGCTGGTCTTCGTCGTCGGCCTGCTGCTCACCCTGGTCCTGGTGATCCGCAAGGTGCCCGGCGCGATCCTGATCAGCATCGCGATCTCCACCGCGCTCGCCGTGGTGCTCGACAAGGTGGCCGACGTCCCGGCGGCCAAGTGGGGCCTGACCGTCCCGACCTGGCCGGGCAACCCGGTCGCCGCACCGGACTTCGGGCTGGTCGGCAAGGTCAGCCTGTTCGGCGGCTTCGAGAAGGTCGGCGTGCTGACCGGCGTGCTGTTCGTCTTCACCGTGCTGATGTCGTGCTTCTTCGACGCGATGGGCACCATCCTCGGCGTGGCCGACGAGGCCCACCTGCTGGACGCCAAGGGCGACCTGCCCGGCATCAACCGGGTCCTGATGGTCGACGGCATCGCCACCGCGGCCGGCGGCGCCACCTCCGCCTCCGCCAACACCTGCTTCGTCGAGTCCACCGCCGGTGTCGGCGAGGGCGCCCGGACCGGCTTCGCGTCGATCGTCACCGGCCTGCTCTTCGTGGTGGCGCTGTTCCTGACCCCGCTCGCCACCATGGTCCCCGCCCAGGCCGCCACCCCGGCCCTGGTCACGGTCGGCTTCCTGATCCTGGCCAACTCGGTCAAGGAGATCGACTGGGCCGACTACACCATCGCGATCCCGGCCTTCCTGACCATCGTGATGATGCCGTTCACCTACAGCATCACCAACGGCATCGGCTTCGGCTTCATCGCCTTCTGCGTCCTGCGCCTGGCCGCCGGCCGTGGCCGCGGCGTGCCCGCCCCGCTGTACGCGGTGGCCGCGGTGTTCGCCTTCTACTACCTGATGCCGGCCTTCGGCCTGCTCTGACCCCGCCCGGCCCCCGCGGCCCCGCACCCACCCGGGTGCGGGGCCGCGGGGCTTCTCGGTGCTCTCCGGTGCTTTCAGTGGCTTCCGGGGGCCGGGCGCCCGGTCACTGGACGTCGAACTCGTTGCCCTCGGGGTCGGCCATGGTGGTCCACCGGCCGCCCGGTTCGTCGACCTCGCGCAGGACAGTGGCGCCGAGGGCTTCCAGGCGGGCGACGGTGGCCGCGCGGGCCTCCGGGCCGGGGTGGAGGTCCAGGTGCAGCCGGTTCTTGTCCCGCTTGGGCTCGGGGACGGCCTGGAAGAGGATCCGGCGGCCGAGGCCGGTGTCCGAGGCGGGGTCGAACGGGTCCTCGGGGTGGCGGACGGCCGCCAGGGTGCGCCAGACGGGGCGGCCGGCCACCTCGGCGGTGGCCTCCGGGCCGATCGCGCCGGCCGCGAGCAGGCGGGCGACCAGCGGGCCGTGGTCCTCCAGCGCGTACTCCAGGGCGGCGGCCCAGAAGGCGGCCTGGCGGTGCGGGTCGGCGCAGTCGATGACGAGCTTCCAGTGCAGCGGCATGTAACCGGTTCTACCGGTTGCCGGATCGTCGGGCAATCGGCCGCGGTCGGAAGGTGTCAAAAAGGCGCCCGTGTAGGCCAGTTGACGGTGGGAATACTGGCTGGACGGAGAAGGGGGAGGGGACTCGACCGATGGTGCAACAGGATCCGCCCGGGGGCGTCGAGGCGCAGCTGCTCCCGGAGCTGTTCCGGACGGCGGACAAGGCCTCGCTGGACGGCCAGCGCGAGACGCTGCGCTGGTACCGCGGCCTGATCGCGATGCTGGTGATCGCCGCGGTGATCGGGTCGTTCCCCG
The DNA here is from genome assembly GCF_055585785.1 of Kitasatospora sp. NPDC053308. Classification (NCBI taxonomy): domain Bacteria; kingdom Bacillati; phylum Actinomycetota; class Actinomycetes; order Kitasatosporales; family Streptomycetaceae; genus Kitasatospora; species Kitasatospora sp. NPDC053308. The sequence continues at coordinate 49,861 of NZ_JBVJJY010000029.1, forward strand.
GTCCGGACCACGACGGCGACTTCGACGTCTGGCCGCTGTTCTCGGTGGCCGCCTTCCTGGTGGCCGGCTACTTCTGGTCCCGGCTGCGCCGCAGCAACCCGCAGGGCCGCTGGTACGAGGCCCGGGCGGCGGCCGAGTCGGTCAAGACGCTGGCCTGGAAGTACACCGTCCGGGCCCGCCCGTTCGACGGCGAGGCGGAGTCGGCGGACGTGGACCGCGGCTACCTGCTGCAGGTCGAGGACGTGCTGCGGGCCTTCGAGGACCCGGAGATCGTGCCGCCCGAGACGGTCGCCGAGATCACGCCGGAGATGCGGCGGCTGCGGGCCGAGAGCCTGACCGCCCGGCGCACCCTCTACCTGCGCACCCGGGTCGAGGGGCAGCGCACCTGGTACCGCTCCCGGGCGGAGGCCTGCGACTCGCAGGCGGTCTCCTGGGGGCTCGGCATCGCGGCGCTGATCATCCTCGGCGCGGCGGCCGCCGTCGCCCAGGCCACCGGTGCGCTGCAGGTGCACGTCTTCGGCGCCAGCTCGGCCGCGGCCGCGTCGATCATCGCCTGGACGCAGCTCAAGCAGCTCCGTCCGCTGGCCGCCGCGTACCAGCTGGCCGCGCGCGAGCTGGAGAACGTCGGCAACCAGCTCTCCGACCTGGACGTCAGGGCGCCGGACGCCGAGGCGCGCTGGGCCCGGCTGGCCGCCGACGCGGAGGACGCCGTCTCCCGCGAGCACACCACCTGGCGGGCCCGGCGGGCGTTCCCCCGGTAGGCCCCGCGGCGGCGGGTAGGGTCTCCGGGCCCGCCGCGCCAGCCCAACTGTGGGAAACAGCTGGGGAGATCGGGCGAAGGGGGACCACGCCGGGACCACAGGTGTGCGGGGTGCGTGAGGGTAGGGCGTCGAGGTACGGAACGTAATCGTTACGTGTCCATGCCGTGGTTTCATCGCCTCCGCGCGACCCCTGTACCGCCGGAGGCCCCCTTGCGCATTCTCCTGATCGCCAGTGCGTTCAACAGCCTGACCCAGCGCGTCCACACCGAACTGCGCGAGTGCGGCCACCAGGTCGCCGTGCAGCTCGCCCTCGGTGACGAGCAGATGCGGGCGGGGGTGGCCCGCACCGATCCCGAGCTGATCATCTGCCCGATGCTCACCAAGGCCGTCCCCGAGGACATCTGGTCCACCCGGACCGTCCTGATCGTGCACCCCGGTCCGGTCGGAGACCGGGGCCCCTCCTCGCTCGACTGGGCGATCACCGAGGGCGCGGAGCGCTGGGGCGTCACGGTGCTGCAGGCCGTCGAGGAGATGGACGCCGGCGACGTCTGGGCGTCCGTGGAGTTCCCCGTCCCCGCCTGCGGCAAGAGCGAGCTGTACCGGGGCGAGGTCGCCGACGCCGCCGTGGAGGCCGTCCTGCTGGCCGTCCGGCGCTACGAGGGCGGGCTGTTCACCCCCGAACCGCTGGACTACGGCCGGCCGGACGTGCGCGGCGAGCTGCGGCCCCTGCTGCGCCAGGAGAACCGCCGGATCGACTGGGAGCAGGACGACACCGCCACCGTGCTGCGCAAGCTGCGCGCCGCCGACTCCCAGCCCGGGGTGCTGGACGAGCTGTACGGGCGGGAGTTCTTCCTGCACGGCGGCCACCCCGAGGACGAGCTGCGCGGCCCGCGCCCCGGCGCGGTGCTGGCCACCCGGGACGGCGCGATCTGCCGGGCCACCGTGGACGGCGCGGTGTGGATCCCGCAGCTGCGCCCGCGCCGCACCCCGGGCGGACCGGCCACCTTCAAGCTGCCGGCCGCCACGGTGCTCGCCGACGAGCTGTACCGGGTCCGCGAGGTGCCGGTGAGCCCGGCGGCGGCCGCCCGTCGCGAGACCTGGTCGGAGCTGCGCTACCGCGAGGAGGGCGAGGTCGGCTACCTCGAATTCACCTACCCAGGCGGGGCGATGAGCACCGAGCAGTGCCGCCGGCTGCTCGCCGCCTACCGCGAGGCGGCGGACCGGCCCACCTCGGTGCTGGTGCTCGGCGCGCCCCGGGACTTCTACTCCAACGGGATCCAGCTGAACGTCATCGAGGGCTCGGCCTTCCCGGCGCTGGAGTCCTGGGAGAACATCAACGCGATGGACGACTTCGTCGAGGCCGTCCTGACCACGACGGACAAGGTGACGGTCGCGGCCCTGGCGGGGAACGCGGCGGCCGGCGGACTGATGATGGCGCTCGCCGCGGACGAGGTGTGGTGCCGCGACTCGGCGGTGCTCAACCCGCACTACCGCCTGATGGGCCTGTACGGCTCCGAGTACTGGACGTACACCCTGCCGAAGCGGGTCGGCGCCGAGCAGGCCGAGCGGCTCACCACCGAGGCGCTGCCCGTCGGGGCCGAACACGCCCGCCGGATCGGCCTGGTGGACCGGGCGTTCGGCGGGGACGCGGCGGATTTCCGCCGCTGGGTGGCCCGGGAGGCGGCCGGGATCGCCGCCTCGCCGGAGCTCACCGGACGGCTGGTGGACAAGAAGCGCCGCCGCGCCGCCGACGAGGCGGTGAAGCCGCTGGCGGAGTACCGGGCCGAGGAACTGCGGCGGATGCACGCCAACTTCTACCGGGCGGGCGAGCCGTACCACGGGCTGCGGCGGGACTTCGTGCACAAGGCCTGCCCGGTGGCGACGCCGGAGCACCTGACCGGTCTGCTCGGGCGGCCCGAGTAGGGCCGGACGGGCGGGGGGGGGGGGGGGGGGGGGGGGGGGGGGGGCGGGGGGGGGGGGGAGGGGGGGGAGGGGGGGGGGGGGGGGGGGGGGGGAGGTGGGGGGGGGGGGGGGGGGGGGAAGGAGGGGACTGGTCTCCAGCGCGGAGGTGTGGGTCAGGCC
>NZ_JBVJJY010000030.1:0-51684 GCF_055585785.1 Kitasatospora sp. NPDC053308
CAACCTCTTCTGGGCCTTCGGCTACAACGTCGCCGCGATCCCGCTGGCCGCCGCCGGGATGCTCAACCCGATGATCGCCGGAGCCGCCATGGCCTTCTCGTCGGTCTTCGTGGTCGGCAACAGCCTCCGGCTGCGCCGCTTCCGCTGAGGCGCGGAGGCAGGGCGGAGGCACGGAAACGCGGAGGCGCACGGACGCAGGGCCGCAGGGACTCAGGGACGCACGGCCGCAGGGACGCGGAGACGCCTGGGGCCCGACTACCCTCCTCCGCCGGGCCGAGGCCCCGGAACCCCGATCGGGGTCCCGGGGCCTCGGCGTTCCCGCGTCCCGGGCCGAGCAACCCGCCCCGGTCAGTCCTCCGGCAGCTCCACCGCCTGCCAGCGGTACGCCGCGTCCTCCTGCCAGACCTGCAGCTCGCCCTCCACCACCGCGGCCAGGCAGAGCCGCCAGTCGTCGCCCATCGTGAGCGCGACCCGGGTGGCCGGGCGCAGCGTGGGCCGCCACCAGCGCGGGCGGCGGGAGGTGCCGCCGGCGGGCAGTCGCAGCCGTACGCCGCCCGCGCCGGCCAGGGCGATGGTCGGTCCGCCGCGGTGGCCGGCCATGGCGAGGTCGAGGGAGGGTTCGCCGTCGCCGATCTCGGTGCCGGGCCCGTCGGCGCCGAGGGTGTGCAGCTGGACGGAGCCGTCCGGGCGCAGGGTGGCGGCCTGCGGTCCGGCGGAGGTGCGGGCCAGTGCCCCGGCGCGCGCGGGGCCGGCCGGGCCGAGCGGGGCGGGCGGCCGGGCGGTGCCGGGCCGCCAGCTCAGCACCCGTCCGCCGTGCTCGACCAGGAGCAGCCAGCAGCCGGGGCGTTCCTCGACGGCCGCGAGTACCCGGTCGGCGGGGCAGCCGGCCAGTTCGTGGCCGGTCAGGGTGAGACCGGGCGCCCAGCGGTAGGAGCGCAGCGCGCCGCCGACGGCCGTCCAGACCGTCATCTCCCCGCCCGGGCCGACCGCCCCCGCCAGCCCGTTGACCCCGCGGGCGGCCTCCCACCAGCCGGCCGCCGTCCCGACCCAGAGGGTGTTGCCGCGGTCCTCGGCGCAGACCACCAGCTCGCCCTGGCGTCCGGCCCATCCGGCAGCCAACTCCCGCACGGCGCCCGGGCCCTGGCCGGACGGCAGGTGGTGTCCGGTGCGGCCCGGGCCGGCCAGCGCGGTGCCGTCGGCGCCGCCGGTGACGACCAGCGGGCGCCCGGAGCGGTCGGGCAGCACGGCCAGACCCGCGGTGCGGGCCACCGGCCGGTGGGCGCGCAGCAGTTCGCGGCCCCGGGCGACCCACGGGCCGAGCGGGGCGGGGCGGCGTTCCGGGTCGCGGGCCAGCGGCTCGCACGCCCAGCGCGCCACCTCCTCGCCGTACCCGGCCGCGAGCAGCTCGGCGCGGGCCTGTTCGGCGGCGAGCCGGTGGTCGAGCCGGCCGTGGTCGGGCAGCAGCAGGGTGCGGGCGAGGGTGCCGACCGCGAACAGGTCCTTGGCGGTGGTGGGGAAGCCGCCGACCTGCTCGGCCTCCGGCGGGACGTGCCCGGGCGTGAACACCGCGACGGTCAGGGTGTGGTCGAGCGGGGCGAGGAAGGTCAGGTCGATCAGCTTGACCTGGCCCTGGCCGTCCACCAGGACGTTGGCGGGGGAGATGTCGCGGTGCACCCAGCGCTTGCGGTGCAGCTCGTCGACGATCCGGCAGAGCCGGGCCAGCACCTCGGCCACCGCCGCCGGACCGCCGCGCTGGGTACGGGCCCAGGTGTGCAGCGGCACGCCCTCGACCCACGGTGAGATCTGGTAGCCGAGCAGCCCGCCGGAGGGCACCGCGCCGGGCCGGTGCGGGGAGGGTCCGAGCAGGAAGCTGGGCACCACGAGGTCGGTGACGCCCAGCCGGTGCGCGTTGTGCGAGACGTCGTCCCAGCGGCCGAGCCAGCGCCGCACCTCGGACGGGTCGCGCTCCAGCATGATCTTCGCGGCGACCAGTTCCTTGCGCCCGTTGTGGCCGGTCCGGACCGCCCGCCAGACCTCGGCCTCGCCGCCCCGGTGGTGGAACTCCAGGAGTTCGTACTGCTCGGGGTCGAACTCCGGCCCGAACCGGAGCCCGGGCACCCAACGCGACTCGGACACGAAACCCCCGACGCTGATGACCGCTGCTGGCGCGCTGCATGTGCGCTGACCAGGATAGTGCTCTTTCCTGTTCGTCTGTCCGACCGAGGGCCTATTCTGATGGCGCCCGAGCAACATCACGACACGACGTCAACTCATGACCATCCGACCCGGGTTGATCATGGAGCAGGCGACATCCTGACACAGGGGGACGGTGCATGGCGCTGCTAGCGGTGCTGCTGATCGTGGTGGCACTGGCCGGTGCGGCCGCCGTCGTACTGGCGCGCCGCCGACGGACCCTGGACGCCCAGGCGGTGGCGAAGGCGCTGGCCGCGGCCGCCGAACGGCTCACCGCGGGCAAGGCCGCCCAGGCCCGCCGCCGCTACGCCCGACTGGCGAAACGACTCGCCGCCGGGCCCGCCGACCTGGGCCCGCAGCGCGGCCTCGCCCTGCTCGGCCAGGCCGAGGCCACCATCCCCACCGGCGACCAGCAGGCCACCCTCGCCCTGCACCGCGAAGCCTTCCCGTTGCTCGCCGACCCGGCCGCCCAACTGCCCCGGTGGAGCCTGCGCCGCCTCGCCGAGGAGCGGATGCAGACCCCGGACGGCGACCTCGGACCGCTGCTCGCCTTCCTCCGCGCCACCGCCGCCGGTGCCGAACCCGGCGAGGAGGCCGAGGCCGCCGCCCGCGCGCTGGACTGGCTGCAGCGCCGCTGCCGCGAGGGCACCGCCGAGCAGCGCGAGGACGCCACCGTCTGCGCGCTCGCCGCCCTGCCCGGCCGCGACTGGCCGGTGCTCGCCCGCGCCGCCCTGCTGCAGGAGACCGGCCGGGCCGCCGAGGCCGAGACGCTGGTCGCCGACTCCGTGCCCGGCGGCAGCGGCGAACTCCACTTCCGCCGGGGCGCCCAGCACTACAGCCGGCACCAGGACGGGCCCGCCGTCGCCGCCTTCGAGGAGGCGCTGCGCCTCGGTCCCGGCGAGCCCTCCCCCTGGGGACGCGGCCCCGCGCTGCGGACCGACTGCCTCCTCTTCATGGGGCTGGCCAAACAGCGGTCCGGCAACACCGACGGCGCCTGGCGCGACCTCGCGGCCGCCACCGCGGAGAGCCCGACCGACCCCCGCCCCCGCTACGCCCTCGGCCGGCTCGCCCTGCTGCTCGGCGCCGATGACCAGGCCCGGGAGCAGTTCACCGCCGCCCTGACCGTCCAACCCTCCTACGCCCCCGCCCGGTTCGGCCTCGCCCTGGTGCACGAACGGGCCGAGCGGCACGCCGAGGCCGCCGCCGACTACCGGGCCGGCCTCGACCAGGCCCCGAACTGGCGCCCCGCCAAGGTCCGGCTCGGCGCCGCCCTGCTCGCCGCCGGCCGGACCGCCGAGGCCGAGCCACTGCTGCGCGCCGAGTCCGACACCGAACCGGGCAGCCGCTGGACCGGCATCGCCGCCTTCCACCACGGCCTCGCCCTCGCCCGCACCGGCGACCCGGCCGGTGCCCTCGACCGCTGGGACCAGCTGGAGGACGAGGAGCTGAACGAGCGCCGGGCGCTGGCCCGCGACCGGCTCGCCCGCACCCGGCTGGCCGCCGACCCGGCCGCCGCCCGCGCGCTCTGGCAGCGGGCCGCCGCCGAACACCCCGACGCCCCCGGCTACCGCGCCGCGCTGCGGGAAGCCGCCCTGCGCGAGGCCGCCCACCTGCTGGTCACCGGCCGCGACCGCCCCGAGGCGCGGGAGCGCGCCACCGCCGCCCTCGCCCTCGCCGACACGCTGCCAGGCGCCCTCAGCCACCGTCAGGCCCGGCTGCGCGCCGCCCTCGCCCTGGCCGAGGGCACCCCCGAGCCGGTCGGCACGCTGCTGGACGCCGGCAGCGGCCTGCGCGACCGCTACCACCTGGCCGCCGTCGCCCTGCTCGCGGGCCGACCGGCCCAGACGATCGCCCTGCTCGGCCCGCCCGACCCGGCCGGCGACCCGTCGACCGCCCGGCTGCGCGCCCTGCTCGCCGAACGGGCCGGCAACTGGGCCGCCGCGCTGGACTGGTACCGCCACTTCCTGGCCGCGGGCCCGGCACCCGCCGCGGCGCCGTCCGCCGACGCGTCCCCGGCCGCGCGCGCCGCCGGCGACTGCGCGGCCTGCGAGCGGCCCGCCACGGCCGCCTGCGGCGGCTGCGGCCGCGAGGCCTGCGCCGACCACCTGTACGCCCCCGGCGGCGCCGCCTCGCCGCGGTGCGTCCGCTGCGCCGGCCCCGCGCTGCGCGCCGTGCTGGACTGCGCCCGCCGGGCCGGCACGCCCGAGCAGGCCGAACCCGTCCTGGCGAGCTGGGCCGCCGCCCTCGGGGACAGCGCCGCCGCCGCACCCGTCCGGCTCGACCTCGCGCTGCTGCGCGCCGAACTCGGCCGCCACGACGAGGCGCTGGCCGAGCTCCCGGCGGACGCCACCGCCGTCCGCGCCGCCGTCCTGATCCGGCGGGCCGGCGCCGCCCTCGCCGAGGGCCGACCCGGCCGGGCCGCCGCCGACCTGCGCCAGGCCCTGCTCCTCGCCCCCGGCCACGCGCGGGCCGCCGACACCCTCGTGCTGCTCGCCGAGCACGAGGCGCACCAGCACGCCACCGAGGGCCGCCACCGCGAGGCCTGGGACGGCTACCGCGAGCTGCTGCTCAAGGACCCGGCGCACCCCCGGCTGCTGCACGCCCTCGGCCTGGCCGGCTACCGGCTGGCGACCGCGTCCGGGGCGGCCGCTTCCGGAGCCGCTGCGTCCGGGGCGGCTGCACCCGGAGCCGCTGCGTCCGGGGCGGCTGCACCCGGAGCCGCTGCGTCCGGGGTCGCCGCGTCCGGGGCGGCCGCTTCCGGGCCGGACCTTGACGACGTGTGGGCCTGGACGCTCGGTTGCCTGGTCGCCGCCCTGCACCAGCCCGACCTGTGGGCCGAGTCGGCCCGGATCACCGGCCGCAGCCCGGACCCGCAGCGGCTCGCCGCCGCCCGGACCGGGCTCATCGACCGCCTCCGGGACGACCTGCGCGCCCTCGACCGGGCCGCCGGCCGCAGCGGCGACGAGGTCTCCGCCTGGACGCTGCGCCTGGGCATGGAGGCCCACAGCGCCGACGCCTTCGCCCAGGAGGACATCCGGATATCCCTGCCCGGCCGCCCCGCCCGCCGCCTCACGGTCGGCCCCACGCTCGACCGGCTGCTCCGCGCCGAGCCCGGGCTCGCCGGCTGGGCCGAGGCCTTCCACCAGGCCGTCGGCGCCTGGCGGCGCGCCGCCGCCGGCCCGGACGCCCCGCCGGTCACCCGGGCGCTCAGCCTGTTCGGCCCGCTCGGTGCCCAGCACTACCTGCAGCTGCAGGGCCGTCAGGCCGCCGCCGTCGCCGCGCTCGACGCGGTGCCCGAGGGGGAGCGCGGCGAGGCCTGGCAGGTGCTGCTCGGCACCGCCCTGCTCAGCCAGGCCCGCGAGCACCACCGCAACCAGGACTGGCGCGAGGCCCTGGACTGCCTCACCCGCGCCCGGGCCGTCCCCGGCACCGTCCTGCCCGCCGACGCCGCCAGGATCGCCGCCGAGTCCGGCGTCCGGGCCGCCCGCGCACTGCTCAAGAGCACCGTGGACGACCAGCCGGGGGCGGCCGAGCTGCTGGAGAAGGCCTACGCCCTCGCCCCGGACGACCCCGAGGTGCGCGCAGACCTGGGCGCCACCTACGCCCAGTGGGCCCGCAAGATCAACAACGAGGACAAGGACTACCCCCGCGCCCTCGAACTGCTGGGCAAGAGCCTGGACCTCGTCCCCGGCGACCCGACAGCCCGGCACTTCCTGGAGGCCGCCCTCGGCAACCGGGCGGGCCAGCTCAGCCGCCCCGAAGCCACCGACGCGGAGTTGGAGGAGGCCGCCGACGCCTGGCGGGCGCTGATCGAGCTCAACCCCGACCCGGACCACCGGCTCGGCCTCGCCTTCGTCCTGCGCCACCTCGCCCGCTCCGCCGCCTTCGCCGACGACCGCGTCCGCGCGGTGCGGCGGATGGCCGAGGCGCTGGACGCCGACCCGGAGTGGGACGGCGACGCCGAGCGCGAGGCCCCGCGCCGGGTCGCGGTGATGCTCGCCAACCACGTGGTGGACAACCTGGCGGACAAGCCGTTCACCGTCCAGGCCGCCATGCTGCAGAAGGCCACGTCCTACGACGACTCGACCGACATCCGCCGTCTGATGGTGAGCGTCTGGCGCGGCGAGGCCATCGGCCACTACGAGGCCCGCCGCTACGTGGACGCGATCCGGCTGCTGGAGGAGGCCCTCGGGCTGTCCCGCACCCCGGAGGACGTCGACAAACTGCGCCGCGAACTCGGCATCGTCTACGGCTCGTACGCCGTCCAGCGGGCCAACGCCCGCCAGCTCCGGGAGGCCCGGGAGCTCGCCCGGAAGGCCGTCGAATACAGTCCGGAGGACTCCGAGCTGCGCGCGATGCAGCGGCGGATCAACTCGCTCTACTGACCCCGACGGGCGGCAACCGCACGGCAGTCGGCCGTCGTCCTCCTCCGTGCGCGGCACGGTCCGCCCGCCCCTCCGCCCCTCCGCCCGTTCCTCGGCTTCCACCGTCAGCCCGCCACCGTCAGCCCGCCACCGTCAGCCCGCCGTGAGGAGAGAGACCGCCCGCCATGCCACTGCCTGAACCGTCGCCGTACGAGGTCCTGGGCATTCCGCTCACGGCCGGCGTGCGCGAGATCAACCTCGCCGTCGGACCGGCGATGAAGGCGGGCCGCTTCCCCCGCCAGCGGATCCAGGAGGCCGCCGCGCTGCTGCGCAACCCGGACCGCCGACTGGAGGCCGACCTCCAGCAGCCGCTCCCGCCGGAGCCGGTCGACCAGGCCGCCGGGCTGCTCGCCCCCGCCCTCGCCGAACCGCTGCTGGTGATCGAACGCCCGCCGCTGCCCTTCGTCCCCGCCCTGCTGGCGCTGCACCGCGCCGAACTGGCCGCCGACTTCGCCGAGCCGCCCCCGGCCGGCACCGACCCCGAACCGCCCGTCCCCGCCCGCTACGCGGCCGACCTGTCCGTCCTGCCGCAGATCGAGGTTCCCGAATGACCGAGGCACCGACCGCGACCCCGCTCGACGGCCACCGGCGGCTGGAGATCCCGCCGGGCGTCGAGGACGTCGACCTGGAGCGGAAGTTCGTCCAACTGCTCTTCCGGGCCTCCCTGCTGGGGAACAAGCTGACGGAGCAGCGGCAGGCCGCCCGGGCCGAACAGCGCGAACTGCTGGGCATCCTGGTCGACGTGGACGACGCGCTCGCCGCCCTCGGCCTGGACCGCGAGCTGGTGGCCCTCGGGCGCGGCGAGGGCATCGAGGCGACCCGGCGCCGGCTGCTCGGCCGGCTCGCGAAGGCCAAGGTCCGTCCGATGCGCCTGGAGGGCATGATCGCCGACCCCGACCTCGCCGAGATCGTCGGCGTCGAGGCCCGTCCGGGCGTGGCGGCGGAGACCGTCGTGCGGACGGTGGTCACCGGTTTCCTCTGGGAGGACGAGGTGCTGCGGCGGGCCCAGGTGGTGGTCGCCGCACCGGAGCCGGAGCCGCAGCCGGAGTCGGAGGCCGAGCTGGTGCCGGAGCCGGAGGCGGCGTCGGAGCTGGTACCGGAGGCGGCGTCGGAGCAGCGGCCGGGGGGCGAGCCGGCCCAGACGGCGGCCGAGGTCGAGTACGCGCTCCAGGGCCCGGAGCCCGCGGCGCAACCGGACGGGCCCGCGGAGGGGCCGGACGAGCTCGCGCAGGGCCCGGACAAGCCCGAGGAGTCCGAGGCCTCGGCCGCCGGACCCGTCACCGGGACCACCGCCGAAGCCACTGGTCCCGCCGCCGAAGGCGCCGGCCCCGCAGCCGCGTCGGCCCTCCGCGCCCAGCCCAAGGCGGTTCCGCCCCGGGCCCGCCGCAGGGCCACGGCCGCGGGCAAGCGCGCCAAGCGCAAGAAGTAGCCAGGACCACGAGGGGCAAGAGGGGAACGACATGTACCGCACACTCGGCATCGACCTGGGCACCACCAACTCGGTGGTCGCCCACCTGCGCCGGGGCGAGCCGGAGATCATCTTCAACCGGCAGAACCAGGAGGCCACGCCCTCCGTGGTCGGCAGCGGCCGCAAGGGCGAGCTGCTGGTGGGCTCCACCGCGCGCGGCCGGATCGCCATCGACGGCGCCAACGTGATCCGCTCGGTCAAGCGCTTCATGGGCCGCAAGTTCAAGGACCCGCAGGTCCAGGCCGCCCTGAAGGAGGTCGACTACAAGGTCACCGCGGGCACCGACGGCGATGTCAACGTCTGGTTCAACGGCCGCTCGTACACCCCGATCGAGATCTCCGCGATCATCCTGCACCGGCTCAAGGAGGACGCCGAGCAGCGCATCGGCGAGCCCTTCCACCGGGCCGTCATCACCGTCCCCGCCTACTTCGGCGAGCGGCAGGTCGCGGCCACCCAGGAGGCGGGCCGGATGGCCGGCCTGCACGTGCTGCGGATCATCAACGAGCCGACCGCCGCCGCGCTCGCGTACGGGATCACCTCCGAGGCGGGCGACGAGGGCAAGACCGTGCTGGTCTACGACCTCGGCGGCGGCACCTTCGACATCTCCATCCTGCTGCTGGTGCCCGGCTCGGTCTCGGTGCTCGGCATCGAGGGCGACAACCTGCTCGGCGGCGACGACTTCGACCGCTCGATCACCACCGCGCTGCTGGAGGACATCCGCGAGGAGTACGGCTCGGACTACCAGCCCGACCTGCGCGACCGCCCGAAGATCTCCTCCACCGCCGAGACCATCAAGATCGAGCTCTCCAACCAGGAGTCGTCCGAGGTCATCCTGCCCGGTCTCGGCGCCGGGCAGCTGGTGCTGGAGACCGAGTTCGAGCGTGCCCGCTTCGAGGAGCTGATCGAGGCGCAGATCGAGCGGACCATCGAGCTGACCCACAAGGCCATCATGCAGGCCAACCTGACCGTCGGGGACATCGACGAGGTGGTGCTGGTCGGCGGTTCGACCGCCATCCCGCTGGTCGGCCGCCGGCTCGGCGAGGTCTTCGGCCCCCGGCGGATCCGGCGCGGCGTCAACCCGATGCAGTGCGTGGCGCTCGGCGCGGCGGTGCAGTCCGCGCTGGTCGGCGAGGTGGAGTGCCCCGAGTGCCGGGCCCCCGGCGACCTCTCCGCCTCCAACTGCGCCAACTGCGCGACCAGCCTGCTCGGCGGCGCCCGGGTCTCCTGCCCGACCTGCCACATCCCGGTCGACGCCGAGGCCGCCGACTGCCCCAAGTGCGGCCAGGACATGGCCGGTTCGGGCGGCGGTGCGACCGTTCCGCGGCAGCAGCAGGCCACCACCGTGGTCCGCGGTGACAACTGCCCGCGCTGCGGCACCCCGGCCGCCCCCGGCGTGACCGCCTGCGAACTGTGCGGCGAGGCGCTCAACTCGGCCGCCCCCGGCCACACCAAGGTGGCCTCCACCGCGGCCGAGGACGTCGGCCTGCGCTGCGCCACCTGCGGCCAGGTCAGCCCGCCCGGCAGCGAGATCTGCACCGGCTGCGGCGAGTTGATGCAGGTCACCAACCCCTTCGACATCACCCCGAAGAACCTCGGCATCGAGCTCAACGACGGGCGCCTGGCGGTCATCATCCCCAAGAACACCAGCTACCCGACCAGTTCGCCCGTCAGCCGGGAGTTCGTGGTCTCCGGCAGCGGCCGCCAGCGGCTGGAGGTCGCGGTCTACGAGGGCGAGCACGAGATCGCCCAGCAGAACGAGCTGATCGGCCACCTCACCCTGCGCCTGCCCGAGGGCCTCGGCGGCCGCACGCCGGTGGAGGTCGCCTTCGGCCTCGACCGCGACCGCACCATCACCCTGTCCGTCCGGATCCAGGGCGGCGCGGAGAAGACCGTCAAGCTGGAGCGGGTCACCCTCGACCCCGAGCTGAAGGTGCAGGTCGAGGAGCAGCAGCGGCAGATCGAGACCTTCACCGATCGCTGGGGCGGGGAGCTGACCGAGGCCGAGATGCGCGAGGCCCAGCGGCTGATGGACACCCTGGACGACCTGGCGGCCGGCCAGACCCGCGGCCAGTCGGTGGACGAGGCGCTGGAGCGGGCCCAGCGCCAGCTCAAGGCCCAGCGTTGGGTGCGCGGCTCCGAGGCGTACCTGAGCCTGTTCATCCACTACTGCGAGAAGCACCTCGACCCGAGCGACCTGGACCGGCTCCGGTCGGTCTCCGCCGAGCTGCGCCTGCGCCGGGAGGCGGCGGACTGGGAGGGCGCGATGCGCGCGGCCCAGCGGGCGGACGAGCTGTGCGACTCGCTCGGCCACACCATGCGGATGCTCACCATGTGCAACGTCTACGTGACCCAGAACATGGTCTCGCCCGCCCTGGCCCAGCTGATCATGGCCGAGCTGCGCGGACTGGACGCCGCCGTGGAGGCGCCCAACATGGAGGACGTCAACCGGCACATGTCGAACCTGCTGGCCCTGTACGCGCAGGCGCAGCGGGAGCTGGGCAGCGAGCCGACCGCCGAGTCGCTCGGCCCGGTGCGCCCGGAGGAGGCGGGGCCGCGATGAGCACCCTGCCCGAGATCGAGGTGCTCTGCCCGCTGTGCAGGATCGCGGCGGACGCGCGGAGCCTGTGCTGCCCGTCCTGCCGGGAGGACCTGTCGGTGCTGTACCGGCTGCGTTACGCCGGTCGGATCGACTACAACCGGGCGCTGGACGCCCTGGAGGAGGGGGACGCGGCCGGCGCGGTGGCCCTGCTGCGCGGCGCGCTGGCGGCCGAACCCGATCTGGATCGGGCGCGTGAGCTGCTGGAATCACTGAGCGTCGTCGGGGCGGCCGGGCCCGGTGCGGCGGGGCGGGAGGGCGACACGCCCTCTGAGTGACCAATTCGGACGCTCCCGGCCTGCCGTCGAGTTCGATCGGTGCGAGTGTGATCGTCACACGGATGTTCGCCACCCTCACAAGGAGTGACGCAAATGCGTATTCGCACCACCCTCGCCGCCACCGCGCTCGCCGCCGTGGCCGTCCTGGCCGGTGCCGGCACGGCGGCCGCGGGCGACGCCACCGCCAACGGTGTCGCCTTCGGCTCGCCCGGTGTGCTGTCCGGCAACCAGATCCAGATCCCGATCAACATCGAGGCCAATGTCTGCGGCAACTCGATCGGCATCATCTCGATCCTGAACCCGGCCTTCGGCAACACCTGCATCAACGCCTGACGCCCGCCTCGGGGCCGTCCGTCGAACCCGACGGGCGGCCCCGGTGCCGTGCGCGGGCGGTGCCGGTGCCGTCCCGTGCCGCGTGGGGCCGTGCGCGTGCCAGGGCCGTCTCCGTGCCCGGCCGGCCCGCGGGGACGGGTACCCCCGTTCGGGGGTGGCGGCGCGGCCCCGGGACCGGGACCATGGTCCCCCGACCCGCACCGCCGCACCCAGGAGTCACCACGTGCCGACCACGCCGACCCCGCGCAGCTACGCCTCCGGCACCTCGGACGTCCCGCTGCTCGGCGACACCATCGGGGAGAACCTCGACCGCGCCGTGCGCGCCTTCCCCGACCGCGACGCCCTGGTCGACCGCCCCACCGCCCGTCGCTGGACGTACGCCGAACTCGCCGCCGACGTCGACGCCCTGGCCCTCGGCCTGCTGGAGCTCGGCCTCGCCAAGGGCGACCGGGTCGGCATCTGGGCGCCCAACTGCCCCGAGTGGACGCTCACCCAGTACGCCACCGCCAAGCTCGGCGCGATCCTGGTCACCGTCAACCCGGCCTACCGCGCCCACGAGCTGGAGTACGTGCTGAACCAGGCCGGCATCCGGCTGCTGGTCGCCGCCGAGCGGTTCAAGACCTCCGACTACGCCGCGATGATCGAGGAAGTCCGGCCGCGCTGCCCCGAGTTGGAGCGCGTCCTGCTCACCGGCGGCCCCGCCTGGGACGACGTGCTCGCCGCCGGTCGCCGGGCCGACCCGGAACTGCTCGCGGAATTCGCCCGGCGCCAGGCCGAGTTGGCCCCCGACGACCCGATCAACATCCAGTACACCTCCGGCACCACCGGCTTCCCCAAGGGCGCGACCCTGTCGCACCACAACATCCTCAACAACGGGTACTTCGTCGGCGAGCTGCTCGACTACACCGAACAGGACCGGATCTGCATCCCGGTGCCCTTCTACCACTGCTTCGGCATGGTGATGGGCAACCTGGCGGCCACCTCGCACGGCGCCTGCATGGTCATCCCGGCCCCGTCCTTCGAACCCGCCGCCACGCTCGCCGCCGTCGCCGCCGAGCGCTGCACCTCGCTGTACGGCGTGCCGACCATGTTCATCGCCGAACTCGCCGACCCCGACTTCGAACGCCACGACCTCGGCAGCCTGCGCACCGGCATCATGGCCGGCTCGCCCTGCCCGAGCGAGGTGATGAAGGAGGTCATCGAACGGATGGGCATGGCCGAGGTCTCCATCTGCTACGGCATGACCGAGACCTCCCCGGTCTCCACCCAGACCCGGGTCGACGACCCGGTCGAGCGCCGGGTCTCCACCGTCGGCCGGGTCGGCCCGCACCTGGAGGTCAAGATCGTCGACCCCGCCACCGGCCGGACCGTCCCGCGCGGCGAACCGGGCGAGCTGTGCACCCGCGGCTACTCCGTCATGCTCGGCTACTGGAACGAGCCCGAGCGCACCGCCGAGGCCGTCGACGCCGCCCGCTGGATGCACACCGGCGACCTCGCGGTGATGGACGAGGACGGCTACCTCGCCATCACCGGGCGGATCAAGGACATGGTGATCCGCGGCGGCGAGAACCTCTACCCGCGCGAGATCGAGGAGTTCCTGCACACCCACCCGGACGTCCTCGACGTCCAGGTCATCGGCGTGCCCGACCCGAAGTACGGCGAGGAGCTGATGGCCTGGATCCGGATGCGGGAGGGCGCCCGGCCGCTCACCGCCGAGGCCGTCCGGGAGTACTGCACCGGCCGGCTCGCCCACGTCAAGATCCCGCGCTACGTGCACGTGGTCGAGGAGTTCCCGATGACGGTCACGGGGAAGATCCGCAAGGTCGAGATGCGGGAGGCCGCGCGGGAGATCCTGGGGCTCTGACGCGGCCCGCGCGGCGGTTGCGGCCGGCGCGGACACCGGGCGGGCGCGGAGGCCAGGCGGACGCACGGGCAGTCGGGCAGCCGGGCGGGCGGCCGGGCGGGTGAGCGCGGGCGCCAGACGGGCGGGCGGCGCGCTGCGGCGGTGCGCGCGGGCGGTGTGCGCCCGCGGTGTGCGCCCGCGGTGTGCGCTCGTCCGGGCGGGTGGAAGGACGCCCGGACGGGAATGCCGCACGCGTCGCCGGCGCACAGTCCCCGCATGACTGCCCGCCCCACCCCGCGGTCGACGGCGGCGGACGCCGCCCTCGTCGTCCTGCTCGCCCTGGCCCTCGCCCACCCGGCCGCGCCCGCCCTCGCCGACCAGGCCGGACCGGCGGTCGGCTGCGCCGCCCAGGCCCCCGCCGGCGCAGCCGACCGGCCCGGGGGCACCGCTGGTCCCTGCACCCGCTGACCGGGGCACCCGAGCCGCCGCCCGGGGCACCCGAGCCGCCGCCCGGGGCACCCGAGCCGCCGCCCGGGGCACCCGAGCCGCCGCCCGGGCGAGCCCCGCAAGCGGACCGGCACGCCCGGCGGGAGAGTGTGATCATGCCCCTCGACGTCACAGTGGAACGCCTGATCCCCCTCCCGCCCGCCACGGTCGCCGACTACGCCATGGACTGGCGCCACGACCACGAGTGGACCCAGGGAGTCCGCCGCGCCACCCTCACCCGGGAGTCCGACCACGGCGGCTTCGGCCCGGGCGCCGAAGTCACCCGGACCGCCCACTTCCTCGGCCGCACCTTCGACTACGTGCTGAGGGTCGCGGGGTACCACCCGCCGAGGGTGCTCGACATGGTCTCCGTCGCCGGGCCGATGGACATGCACGTCACCTACACCTTCGAGCCCACCCAGACCGGCACCTTCGCCCGCATCCGCGTCCGCGGCGGCTCCTCCGGCCTCCAGCGGCTCGCCGCGCCGCTGATGTCCCGCCAGGTCCGCACCTCCCTGGCGAAGGACCTCCAGACCCTCGAAGCCCGCCTCACGGCCTGACCGGCCTCCGGGCTCCGCCTCCCGGCCGCCCCTCGGCTCCGCCGCCCCCCGACGGCCCCTCCGTCCGCCGCCCCCGACGACCCCGACGGCGCCTGTCCTTCCGCTCCGCCGAGGTCCGCCGGCGTTCGCCTCCCTCCGGTACGGGCGCCAGGCCCCGGGCGGCCCTGGCCGTGCGCGCCCGCCCGGTCGTCCCGCCGGGCGCCGCGTGGCTGCTCTCCGTCCGCCGCCCGGGGCGTCCCTCACTTCGCCGTCCCCCGGCGCGCCTCCTCCGGTGCGGGCGCCGGCGCCCCGGCAGACGTGGCCCTTTCCGCCCGCCGGGGCCCGCGTGGTTGCTCCCTGCCCGCCGCCCGGGGCGTCCCTCAGCTCCGCCGCCCCCCGGCGTTCGCCTTCCTCCGGTAGGGTGCGCCGTCGTCCAGGCCCGGCAGGGAGAGGTGCAGGTCAATGAGTGGGTCCGCGTCGGGGGTGGGGTCGGGGTCGGCGCCGGGGGAGCTGCGGCGGCACCTGGGGGTGTTCGACGCCGTGGTGATCGGGCTGGGGTCGATGGTCGGGGCCGGAGTGTTCGCCGCGCTGGCGCCCGCGGCGGCGGCCGCCGGGTCCGGGCTGCTGACCGGGTTGGCGCTGGCCGGCCTGGTGGCGTACTGCAACGCGACCTCCTCCGCCCGGCTCGCCGCCCGCTACCCGCAGTCCGGTGGCACCTACGTCTACGGTCGGGAGCGGCTCGGCGAGTTCTGGGGCTACCTCGCCGGGTGGGGCTTCGTCGTCGGCAAGACCGCCTCCTGCGCGGCGATGGCGCTCACCGTCGGCTCCTACCTCTGGCCGGCCCACACGCACGCCGTCGCCGTCGCCTCGGTGGTGGCGCTGACCGCCGTCGACTACGCCGGCGTGCAGAAGGCCGCCTGGCTGACCAGGGCGATCGTCGCGGTCGTGCTGGCGGTGCTCGCCGCCGTCGTCGTCACCTGCCTGACCAGCGGCGACGCGGAGCCCGGCCACTGGACGGCCGGTACGGACGCCGGTTGGCACGGTGTGCTGCAGGCGGCCGGCCTGCTGTTCTTCGCCTTCGCCGGGTACGCCCGTATCGCCACCCTCGGGGAGGAGGTCCGCGATCCGCGGCGGACCATCCCCCGGGCGATCCCGCTCGCGCTCGGCATCACCCTGGTCGTCTACGCCGCCGTGGCGCTCGCCGTGCTGGCCGTCCTCGGGCCCGAACGCCTCGCCCACACCGGAGCGCCGCTGGCCGAGGCCGTCCGGGCCGCCGGGGTGCCCGCGCTGGCACCGGTGGTGCGCGCCGGCGCGGCCGTCGCCGCCCTCGGCTCGCTGCTCGCGCTGATCCTCGGAGTCTCCCGCACCACCCTCGCCATGGCGCGCGACCACCACCTCCCGCACCGGCTCGCGGCGGTCCACCCCCGTTTCGGCGTCCCGCACCGCGCCGAGCTGGCGGTCGGCGCGGTGGTCGCGGTCGTCGCGGCCGTCGGCGACGTGCGCGGCGCGATCGGCTTCTCCTCCTTCGGCGTGCTCGCCTACTACGCCGTGGCGAACGCCTCCGCCTGGACCCTGACGCCCGCCGAGGGCCGCCCGCCGAGGCCCGTACCGGTCATCGGCGCGATCGGCTGCCTCGTCCTGGCCTTCGCCCTCCCGGCCTCGTCCGTCCTCCAGGGCGCCGCCGTCCTCGCCCTCGGCGCCGCCGCGTACGGAGTCCGCCGGGCGGCGGCCCGCCGCTGAGCCCCCACCCCCGTACACGGCGGCTGACCTCGGGCGACCGGCCGCACCCGCTAGGCTGGCGGCCGTGATCGAGCTCCCCGGCTTCCCCGTCCTGCTGGCCCGTCTGCTGGACCACCGGGGCCTGGCGCCCGCCGACCTGGCCGGGCGGGCGGACGCCGCCGAGGCCGAGGTGGCTGCGGTCCTCGCCGGCGTCGCGCCCGAACCGGCGCTGCTGCGCCGGCTCCCGCCCGCACTCGGCCTGGACGCCGCCGACCTCTTCGAGCTGGCACGCCTCCCGCTGCCGGAGGACCTCGCCCCCGCCGGCGGCATGGCCACCACCTCGATCACCGGTCTGCTGCGGCTCGTCCTCGCGCTGCCGCCCGCGTCCCGGGCCGAACTCCGCGCCGGCGTCGCCGACCTGCCCTCCGCCCGGCACCGCGGGCGGATCGAGGGTCTGCCCGCCACCCTCCCGGACCGGCACACGCCGGGGAACCTGCTGATGCGGATGGTCGCCACCCGCAACCTCGGCTGGATCGGCACCGCGAAGGTCGTCCAGCTGCTGACCGGCCGTTCCCGGATGGCCACCGTCTACGGCCGGATCGCCTCCGGCGAGGCCGAGTTGACCCCGGAACTGGTCGCCGACCTCGCCACCGTCCTGGCCCTCCCCGCAGCGGACCTCGCCGCGCTCCTCGGCCTCCCGCTGCCGGCCGACTCCCCGGCCGCCCCGGCGCCGGGCGAGGCCGTCACCGACGCCGCCCTGCTGCTGCGGGACCTCCGGCGGCTGGGCGTCGAGCAGTTGCGCGAGGCCGAGGACCTCGCCCGCGCTCTCCCCCGGGCCTGAGCGCCCGAGGACTCGCCCATACCGATCCCGGAGCCGTCACCGCATGCCGCCCGCCGTCGCCCGCGGTGACTGGGACCGCTACCGGGCGCCCCACTCCTGGTCGGTGGGGACGATCTCGCGGCCGAGCGGCATCAGCGAGATCGGGATCATCTTGAGGTTGGCCCAGCCGAAGGGGATACCGATGATCGACAGGAACAGCGGGATGCTGGTGATCAGGTGTCCGAGCGCCAGCCACCACCCGGCGAAGATGAACCAGATCACGTTGCCGAAGAAGGACGCGGCCCCGGCGTCCGGCCGCTCCACCGCCGTCCGCCCGAAGGGCCACAGGATGAAGCCGGCGATCCTGAAGGAGGCGATGCCGAAAGGAATGGTGATGATGAGAACGCAGCAGATAATTCCGGCGAGCACGTAGGCAAGCGCCATCCAAATGCCGCAGAAAATCAGCCAGATAATGTTGAGGACGAATTTCACTGCACTCATGCTTGGTACCTTCTCACGGCTGATGGCGTTCCACTACGCCCGTGCCATGCCCGCTGGCGAGCGTGTCTACGCCCTGGACTGAGGGAGACCTCGGGGCCCGGGTCCAACGCGCGAGTGCCAGTGGCGCCTGATTCGTTTCCCGTGGCGACGAGGGAATGGGTCGGACGGGCGGTCCGGCCGGACGTGGGGGAGACGTGCCGGGACCCGATCCCGGCAAGGAGTGTTCCGGGCGACCTGGTTCAGGCGGTCTTCGACCCTTCCCGTCCTGTTTCGGCCGGGCCCGGCTACGACTCGGCAGCTCCCCGGAGCACGTCACCCGGAGGTATCACGGGTCGATCACCACGCTGTCGAAAAGGCTCTCCGCTCTCGTGCAACGGAACCATGGGGGTGCGTGGGTGTACTGACGGTAGCGGCCTGTACGGTCGTCATGCCGCGGAGGGGACGGTCTCTCTGCAGGGTCGGGGAGGAGTTTTACAGGCATGGGTGGTAGCCCGTACTTCACCACGGGGCCGGTCGTTCCGGCGACGGATCCGATGCCGATCACCGGCGCGAGAGCGCCGTACGCCAATCCGGTGCCGTCGGCCGGCAGCACCGTACCTTCGCTGCCGCTCATGCCGCCCGGCAAAGTCACGACTCAGCTGGACACCCCGTACGAGCTCGACGCCTCGGCCGGGATCGCCCGGCAGATCGCCACGGACCTCGACAGCGCCAACGGCAAGGCCGGTCCCGGGGCGCACAGCCTCACCGAGTACGCGAGCACCGCGTCGACCAAGATCCGCGGTTTCTCCTTCGGTGGCGCGCTCACCGACAGCACCGAGCGATGGATGCAGCAGTGCAAGGCCCTGCACGACAAGGTCAACAATGCCGCCAACAGCCTGGACCGGACCCGGGAGTACTACCACGGCAACGAGATCAGCACCGCCGCTGATCTGCGCGCGGCACGATAGAGCGGGGGAACAGACCGATGGTGTCCTTCAAGGAACTACACGAGGCCGACTTCTCCGGCGTATCCGACGCCGCCGAGGCCTGGGCCGGGGTCGCCAAGGCCCTGACCGCCCTGGACGGCCGGGTCACCAAAGACCTCACCAACACCGCCCAACGGGCCGGTTGGAAGGGCGACGCCGCCGATGCGGCGACCAAGACGCTGCAGGGCATCGACGGCGACTTCAAGCAGGCCTCGGCCGTCGCCACCGCGCTCGCCGCGATCATGAAGACCGCCGTCGAAGACTTCACCGCCGCCCGCCGCGACCTCGACGCGGCGCTTCACGACGCCCAGGTCGACAACCTGACGGTTTCCGCGGACGGCACGGTCAGCTGGAGCCTGCCGAAGGGGACGAAGAACGATCCTGACAGCGAGAAGCTCGCCAAGGAGTTGAACGCCAAGGCCGAGGCCATCGCGGCCCGACTGGCCATGGCCGTCGAGAAGGCCACCGCCGCGGACCAACGTGCCACCGTCGACCTCCAGGGCGACATCGGCACCAGCACCACCGCCTTCAACCCCACGCCGGGCGGCAGTGGCCCGGTCGCCGACGCCAAACGGGCCACGGACCTGATGTCCAAGGCCGGTAGCCTCTCGGACGACCAGCTCAGGCAGTTGCAGGCCCTCATGGCCGCCAACGCGGAGAACAAGGACTTCTCCACCACCCTGCTCAACGGCCTCAACTACGGAGGCAAGACCGGGCCGGACGCATTGCTGGAGTACACCAAGGTCTACGGCGACCTGGCTCACGGCAATCACAACACCAACGGCTACCGGGACGTCTACGGAAAGCTCTCGGTGGTGCTCGCCAGTGCCACCCGCGACGGCGGCATGGGCAAGGAATGGGAGGACGGCCTGCTCGCGGCCGCTCGCCGCCCCGGCGGCAACGCCGCAGGGTGGAACGACAACTACCCCGCGCTGACGACCCTGATGGGTGCCGGCGGGAGGTACGACAAGTCGTTCCTGCTCAAGGTGGGCAACGACCTGGTCGACTACGAACGCGGCAGCAAGAACAAGGGCGAGGACCTGTGGGGCCCGAACTGGTCCCTCAAGGAAGGGGATCCCCTGTCTCCCCTGATGAAGCAGATGAAGAGCGACCCGACGGCAGCACAGGAGTTCCTCGACCCGAACCAGAACAAGAACCTCACCTACCTGCTCAAGGACCGCCTGTGGCCCAACCAGGACCTTGAGGGCAAGCTCTCCGCGGACGAGCTGCGCAACAGCTCCCACGGAGTATTCAGCCAGGTGCTGGAGGCCGCCGCTACAGGCCGTGACCCCAACGGCTCGCAGCCCCCCGTCCGACCACACGATGCGACGATGGCGCGGATCATGGACTCCGCGCTCTCGACCCTCGGCGACGACAAGGCGGGAAACGAGAACAACCTTGCTCCTGCGCTCCGCCGTCCGATGGCGGGTCTCATCAGCGAGTACGTGGCGGACACCCATGACATCCTCAGCAAGGACCTCCCGGGCCCTTCCGAGCCCGGCGGACTGAACGCCACCCGCGAACAGCTCCTCCGGGTGATCCGCGGCACCGCCGAAGACCCGGAGTCCTATTCCTTGATCCACCTGTCCGAGACCAGGGAAGTGGCTCGACGCATGGCGGAGTACGGCCCCGAGGCGTTCAAGGACGTCAACGGACGCCCGGACCCGAGGTTCGAAAGCTTCGTCAACCAGGCCAGCAAGGCCTTCGGCGCGCTCGACGCCGTTCAGGCGGACACCATCATGGACCACAAGTCCGACGAGCAGTTCAAGGTCAACTGGAAAGCCAAGATGGACTACCACTACGTCGGCACGATCGCGAACATGCTGCCGGGTACGAGCTGGCTGCCCGTGGGGGACATCGCCCAGCGCTACGTCGATGTCGCCACCTCCGACTGGGCGAACAAGGTCAATTCTGCGATCGACGCCAAGGCCCAGGGCGACATCAGCAGCCTCTACACCACCGGGCAGTCGCAGATGCAGGTCATGCTCAGGGAAAAGGCCGATCAGTTCGGTGTGCCCCACCGCGATGTCCTGCTCGGCCAATTGACCGACTCGGCCAACGTCCACTACTACACATCGATCACCCAGGCCCACAACGCCGCCTTCGGGAAGGGCTGACCCCGTGACGGAGCGAACGGACACGACCTCCGGCGGAGGAGTGGGCGGATCCGAGACGGCACCGGACCGACGCGGGTTCACGACCTGGCCGCTGCGCGTACGGGCGGCGGTCGCCGCTGTGGCGGTGGTGGGTCTCGCAGCCGGAGCCGGTGCGTTCCTCGCGAACAACCTGAGCAACGCCTTCGGTCCGGACACGGTCTGCGGCGGCATGGTGAGTGCCGCAGCACTGAACGATGCCCTCGGGTCAGGCGCAGTCAGCGCCGAGACGTCCGGCGACGGGCTGCGCAACGGCAACGACCACTGCACGGCCACGGTGAGCGACGGCATCTTCGGCAACGACCGGTCCGTCGTGCTGCAGCTCCGGCAGGCGGACGACCTCGGTTCCTACCTGGCCGACTCGGGAGACTCCTTGTTCGGGGCCTCGGCGAACGGCGGCGCGAGCGGAGCGGCTCGCAGCGACCGCGCGTGGGCTCTCCTTCCCGAGGCCTGCGGCGGGGGTCGGCGGGTCGAGGTCCGCTCGGTGGGCGGCGCGCAGCCCGGCGCGGGGAAGCTCGCCGGACTCGCCGTGTCAGCGGCGAACGGCTTCGCAGCGGACCAGGGATGCGGCACCACCCGGCTTCCCGCGCCGCAGAAGCTGTCGGACACCGGGCTGGACCACGAGCTGAACACGGGCTCGGTCTGCGGTCTTCCCGGGTTCACCGCCACCGGCGCCGCCCGGGGCGGGCCCTACAAGGAGAACGTGAGCACCGCGTTCGACCCGGTATGGGTCTGCCGCATCACCCCGGACACGGAACCCGGCCCGCGCTACACCTTCGTGATCGGAACAGACGCCCGGCTCCGGACCCCGGTGAACGACAAGGAGACCTCGCGACCCGCCTTCGGCCGCTCTCGATGGGCAGGCTCGCCCGTCCGGGACAGCGAGGTGGTGGTGACCTGCCACGGCAGGCCCACCTACTTCCGGATGGAGTCAGACCTCTCCACCCAGGGGCTCTTCCCCGACCCGGACGAGACCTGGAAGCGGTTCCTCGCCGCCGGAGGCAACGCGATCGGCTGCGAGCCGATCCTCTGACCGATTCCCGTCGAGTCGTCGGCCGGCTGTGCGCCGGCGACTCGACGGACGGGCCGAGCGGGGCCGACCCCGGTACCCCGCGTCGGCCCTTGAGCTCCTCCTCTCGTGGCCGCCGCCTTCGAGCAGGGCCTCGCGGCGTCGGGCAGCGGCGTCATCGGACCGTCTGAGAGGCGGGCGGCATCACTCCGTCCGTACGGCGGCCTCCACTCCCGTAGTGCCATCCAGGCCTGTCCGGTCGTCGATCTCGTGGCAGGTCGAGGCGGGGTGGCGAACGTGGCGTGGCGCCGTCCGGTCGACCGGTTCCGAGTCCTCCGATTCAGCGGACGACGTGCAGGACGCAGATGTCGTCCCGGCGGTCGTGCGGGCCGATCAGTGCCTGCACGAGCCCGTCCAGGGTGCGTGGCGAGTCGAGGTGGGCCTGGGCGGTGCGGGCCAGGCGGTCGAGGCCCTCGTCCAACGGCTCTCCCGGCTTCTCGACCAGGCCGTCGGTGAAGAGGAGCAGGTGGTCGCCGGGGAGCAGGTGCACGGCGGACGGCTCGTAGGCGGGTTCGGTGACCGCGCCCAGCAGGACACCGTTCGGGGCGTCCAGGAACCGGGCCCGGCCGTCCCGGACGAGCAGGGGCGGCAAGTGCCCGGCCCGCACCCACGTCAGCTGCGACGATGCGGGCTGGTAGACGGCCATGATCATGGTCGCGGTGGCGCCGCTGCGCTCGCCGGTGTGCAGGAGCAGGGTGTTGAGACGGCTGAGGATGACGGGCAGGGGCGTGCCGGTGACGGCCATGCCCTTGGCGGTGAAGCGCAGCAGGGCCATGGTGGCGACCGCGTCGAGTCCGTGGCCGGCGACGTCGCCGACGACGAAGAGGGCGTTGCCGTCGGGCAGCTCGATGGCGCTGTACCAGTCGCCGCCGAGGTTGAGTCCTTCCTGGAGGGGCTGGTAGGCGACGTCGACGGTCAGTCCGGCCAGGGTGAGGAGCTGCTGCGGGATGGGCAGCAGGGTGTCCTGGAGCCGGGCGGCGAGTTCACGCTCGGCGGCCAGCAGACTGCGTTGGGCGAGAACGGACTCCTGGTGTTCCAGCAGCTGCCGTTCGGTGTGCTTGACGGCGGTGAGGTCCTGGAACACTCCGTGGACCGCCACCGGTACGCCGTGCACGTCCGCCTCGGTCTCGGCCACGATCCGTACGTACCGGGGGTCGGCCCCGGGCAAGGCGATGTGGAGGACCTCGTCGAGCGGCTCGCCCGTCTCCAGGAGCTTCCGGACGGCATCCTGGACCGCCGGGCGGTCCTCCGGCACCACGTGGGCGGCCAGCTCTTCCAGCGGCATGGAGCCCAGGGAGCGGTCGCGGCCGAAGATCGCGTACACCTCGTCGGACCAAATGATCCGGCCCTGGACCAGGTCCCGGTCCACCCAGCCCATCCGGCCCAAGCGCCGCATCACCGCGACGCGGCGCCGGTCGCGTTGGACGGCGTCCAGCCGCTCCCAGGAGACCACCAGCCCGGCCCGGCCCGGCACCGCACGCACCCGGAAGCAGGACAGGCGGGGGATGCCGACGGCGATCTCCTCGTACTCCAGCTCACTCTCCCACCGGGTGCCGGTCGCCAACGCCTCCACGTAGCCCCGCCACAGCTCACTGCCGACCACGCCCCGATAGGTCTCCAGGACGCTGCGCCCGAGCAGCTCCGGCGCCCGCCGGCCGCCGATGTCCACCGCCTCCGGCGAGACCGCCGTGATCCGGAAGTCCACCACCTCCCCGTGGGGGCCGAACTCCGGCCGCAGGAGCACGACCGAGCCGGGCAGCGCCGCGATGGCGTCCCGGACCGCCGCGGCCGCCAGGTCCTCGGCAGCGGCGAGGCCGCCCACCAGCTCCAGTTCCGCCGACCCTTCGAGGTGCGTCATACCCCTGAGCATGTCACGCTCGCGGCCCCCCGGAACACCGCGCGGGCCTCGTACCGGCACGGGGTGCGCGGTGGGTCCTGCCGTCCGCACGCCCGGCGGCTCCCTCCATCCGCCCCCGCGTCCGCTCCCGCGTCCGACCCCGTCCGCACCCCCGGGCAGCCCGCCACGATCGTGTGACGCTGGGCGTGCGCCCCCTTCATCTCACCCTCCGGTGCCGCCGCCGGACGGCTGCCCCGCGACGTGGCCCGCGGCCCCATCGCCCACCTGCCCGCGGTCCTGGCTTGACCACCACGGCCACGACGTGCGGACGGGCACGCGGGCCGGCGAGGCCCGGCCGGCCACGACGTGCGGGCGGGGCCCGACGGCGCGACCGGGCGGGCGGGCCTCGCCGTGCGCGGGCGGCCCGGCCCGTAGGCTGAGCCGGGACGCGGCCGGGTCCGTCCTTCGGTGGAGGTGGGAGTCTTGAGCGAATTCGACGACTTTGCGGCCCTGCTGGATTACCCGGTGTACGTGGTCACGGCGGACGGGCCGTCGCCGGCCGGGTGTCTGGTCGGGTTCGCCGGGCAGTGCTCGATCGACCCGGCGCGCTTCACGGTGTGGGTCTCGAAGGTGAACCACACCCATGCGGCCGCCTGCGCGGCGCACGCGCTCGGCGTGCACCTGCTGCCCCGGGACCACGAGCTCGCCGAGGTGTTCGGCGGTCTGACCGGCGACTCCGCCGACAAATTCGCCCGCGTCCGCTGGCACCGCGGACCGCTGGATGTGCCGGTCCTGGACCGCGCACCGGCCTGGTTCGTCGGCCGGGTGCTCGACCGGGCCGACTGGGGCGACCACACCGGTTTCCTGCTGGACCCCGTCCACGTCCACGCCCCGTCGCCGGACGCCCCCGTGCTCTCCTACCGGCAAGTGGCGGACATCGACCCCGCCCACCCGGCATGATCGGATGAACTACCGGCGGCCGTCGGGATCCTGTCGTGCTGTGGCATGATCCCGACGGTTCGTCATGACGTGACGGGGGGCAGGCAGGGATGGACATCTCCAGCACCATCGGCGACGCGCTCGCCGGCGCACTGCGCCGGGCCGGGGTCGAGGTGGACGTGTCGGCGCGTCGTCGGGCGGAGTACTCCGCCGACGCGTCGCTGTACCGGGTGGTGCCGACGGCGGTCGCGTTTCCGCGCGGCGTGGACGACGTGCTGGCGACGTTGGAGGTCTGCCGGTCGCTCGGCGTCCCGCTGACCGCCCGCGGCGCCGGTACGTCGATCGCCGGGAACGCGGTCGGGCCCGGTGTGGTGCTGGACTTCTCCCGCCGGATGGACCGGGTGCACCACGTCGACCCGTCCGCCCGCACGGCGGTGGTCGACCCCGGCGTCGTCCTCGACGGCCTGCAGCGGGCCGCCGCGCCGCACGGGCTGCGGTTCGGCCCCGACCCCTCGACCCACAGCCGCTGCACGATCGGCGGCATGATCGGGAACAACGCCTGCGGGTCCCGCGCGCTCGGCTACGGGCGCACCGCGGACAACGTCGTCGAACTGGACGTCCTGACCGGGACCGGCGAACGGATCACCGCCCGCAAGGGCGCCGACCCCGGAGCGTCGCCGACCCTCGCGGCCCTCCACGAGGTGGTGGCGCGGCGGTTGTCCGTGATCCGCACCGAACTCGGGCGCTTCGGCCGCCAGGTGTCCGGCTACTCCCTGGAACACCTGCTTCCCGAGCGGGGGTTCGACGTCCCCGCCGCCCTGGTCGGCACCGAGGGGACCCTGGGCGTGCTGCTGGGTGCCACCGTGCGCCTGGTGCCGGCCCCCGCCGCGACGGCGCTCGCCGTCCTCGGCTATCCGGACATGGCCGCGGCCGCCGACGCGGTACCCGCGCTGCTGCCCGAGGCGCCGATCGCCGTCGAGGGCCTGGACGCGCGGATCGTGGACGTGGTGCGCGGCATGCGCGGATCCGCGGCGGTGCCCGCGCTGCCCCGCGGAGGCGGGTGGCTGTTCGTCGAGGTCGGCGGCGACAGCGCGGCGGAGGCCGGGGCGAAGGCGGCCCGGGCCGTGGCGGCGGCCGGGGCGCCGGACGCCCGGGTGGTGACCGATCCCGCCGAGGCCGCCGCCCTGTGGCGGATCCGGGAGGACGGTGCGGGGCTGGCCAGCCGCGTCCACCCCGCGCACGCGGGCTGGGAGGACGCCGCCGTACCGCCGGAGCGGCTCGGCGCCTACCTGCGCGAGTTCGAGGCGCTGCTGACCGGGCACGGGCTGCGCGGGACGCCGTACGGCCACTTCGGCGACGGCTGCGTGCACATCCGCATCGACTTCCCGCTGGACCGGCCCGGCGGCCCGGCCGTGTTCCGGGCCTTCCTGGAGGACGCGGCGGACCTGGTCGCCCGGCACGGCGGCTCGATGTCGGGGGAGCACGGCGACGGACGGGCCCGCGGTGAGCTGCTCCCGCGGATGTACTCGCCCGCCGCACTGGAGGCGTTCGCCGCCGTCAAGGCCGTGTTCGACCCCGACGACCTGCTCAATCCCGGGGTGATCGTGCGGCCCCGCCCGGTCGACGCGGACCTTCGGCTGCCCGCCGCGCGGCCCGTCCGCGCCGGCCTGGCCTTCTCCTACCCCGCTGACCAGGGCGACTTCGGCCGGGCGGTGCACCGCTGCACCGGCGTCGGCAAGTGCCGGGCCACCGAGCCCTCCGCCACGGTCATGTGCCCGTCCTACCGGGCCACCCGGGACGAGAAGGACTCGACGCGCGGCCGGGCGCGGGTGCTCCAGGAGATGGCCAACGGATCGCTGGTGCACGGCTGGCGGTCCGAGGAGGTGCGCGAGGCGCTGGACCTGTGCCTGGCGTGCAAGGGGTGTTCGTCCGACTGCCCCAGCGGGGTCGACATGGCCACCTACAAGGCCGAGGCGCTCCACCAGCGGTACCGGGGCCGGCTGCGCCCGGCGTCGCACTACTCGCTCGGCCGGCTCCCGCAGTGGGCGCGGCTGGCGTCCTGGGCGCCGGGCCTGGTCAACGGCGCGATGGCCGGGCCGCTCGGCCGCGCGGCGAAGCGGCTCGCCGGGGTGGACCACCGGCGGGAGCTGCCCGCGTTCGCCCCGCGCACCTTCCGGCAGTGGTTCGCCGGCCACCGGCCCGGCCCGGGAACCCCGGTGCTGCTCTGGGTGGACACGTTCACCGACCACTTCACCCCGCAGGTCGGCATCGCGGCCGTCCGGGTGCTGGAGGACGCCGGCTTCTCGGTGCGGATCCCCGAACGGAAGCTGTGCTGCGGACTGACCTGGATCTCCACCGGCCAGTTGGACACCGCGCGGCGCATCCTGCGGCGCAGCGTCGACGCCCTGGCGCCGCACGTCGCGGCCGGCACGCCCGTGGTGGGCCTGGAACCCTCGTGCACCGCGGTGTTCCGGGGGGACGCCGCCGAACTGCTGGGCCGGTCCGGTGCGGTGGCGTCGGTGGCCGGGGCCACCCGGACGCTGGCAGAGCTCCTGGACGGCGTCACCGGCTGGCAGCCGCCGTCGCTCACCGGCACGGAGGTCGTCGCGCAGCCGCACTGCCACCACCACGCCGTGATGGGCTGGTCCGCGGACCGCGCACTGCTCGAACGGGCGGGGGCCGAGGTCCGGGTGGTCGGCGGATGCTGCGGCCTGGCGGGCAACTTCGGCGCCGAACGCGGCCACTACGACACCAGCGTGGCGGTCGCCGAGACCGCGCTGCTGCCCGCGGTGCGGGAGTCCGGCACGGACGCCGTGCTGCTCACCGACGGCTTCTCCTGCCGCACCCAACTCACCCAGCTCGCCCGCCGGGACGGTGTCCACCTCGCCGAACTGCTCGCGCGGGCGGGGGAGTCGGGGCGGACGGACCGGACGCACCGGACGGGAGCCGGAGGGTGACCGGGACGACGCCCGCACACGCGTGAGGGCGGGGACGCCGCGACGTCCCCGCCCTCATCGGCGCCACGGCGCCAGGTGTCACGGCGCCGCGTGTCACGGCGCCGCGCCGCCGTCCGCCACGGCCGGGCCTGCCGGTCGGCCGGCTCAGCCGAGCAGCAGCCCGGCCGCGTACAGCGGCGACAGTCGGCAGCCCCGGCGCCGCTTGGCGTCCCAGGAGCCGGGACCGTAGGCGATGGTCCTGATGCCGTGGGCGGCGGCCAGCGCGGCGGGCTGGTAGTAGAGGTTGGCGAAGTAGGTGAACTCCGACTCCTCCGTGCGGTAGTTGGTCCCGGCGATGGCGGCGGTCCACTCCTCGCCGTCCCGGACCATCAGCCCGAAGCCCAGCATGGTGCCGTTCTTGCTCGCGGTGAACACCGTCAGGTCCTCGGGCGCGACGTGGTCGCGCAGCCCGTTCAGGATGCGCTTCTCCCGCTCGGCGTCCGAGACCCCGTCGTACTTCTCGGCGAGTTGGCAGCGCAGGTCGAGGATCTCCGGCTCGTCCGCCGCGAGCGGGCGGGCGTCGAGTTCGATGCCCCGCTCCTCCAGCATCCGGAGCTCACGGCGGACCTCGACCCGGCGCTTGCTGGGCAGGTGGGTGATGTAGCCGTCCAGGTCCGTCCAGGTGACCTGGAGGTCGCAGGTCTCGGTGAGCTGGAGGAGGTCGAAGCCGGCCGCCCGCAGCTCCTCGATGAACGGGTCCGCGCTCGCCCGGAGGAACAGCAGGCTGACCGAGCGGAGCCCCTGCGCGCGTGCCCAGTCGGTGATCCGGGCGACGAACTCCTTGAGGACGGCCCGGTCCTCGCAGGCCGGCCCCACCGGGAAGCCGGCGTAGTTGGGGTACATCAGCAGCAACGACGGGAACACCTCGGCGTGTTCGACGCCCTCCCACGGGTACGGCCCCTCGGTCGCCAGGCCGATCGCGGCGGTGCCGCCGGACAGCACCTGGTGCGCGTTGAGCCGCAGCCGCGCCCCGGGATCCTCGACGATCGCGGCGCCTATCGCGGTCAGGCACGTGCCGTCCTCGTCCCGCAGGGCGAGGGTGCGCAGACTGCCGGGCAGCCAGTCGTGGCCGAGTCCGATCCACCGTCTGGTCGCGGGAGCCGCCGCGTGCTGTGTGACGAGCTCCCAGTCGTCCGGGAGTTCCTCGGTGACGGCGAGGCGGAACGCCATCGGTCACGACCTTTCGTCAGGACCCAAGTACGCGGCCAGCGGCTTCTGGGCCATGCCGAAACGCATCTTGAAGTCGTCGTTGCGCCGCCCGCCCTCCAGGACCGGCAGACCCAGTTCGAACGCGTAGCGTACCGCCGAGGCGTGCAGCAGGTAGTAGGGGCTGAACGGGAGTTCGCGCTCGCGGTCGTACCCGGCGGCCCAGGTGTGCAGCTTGCGGTCCTCGGCGAAGAGGATGCCGATCGCCAGCAGTTCGCCGTCGAGCCGGATCTCGTTGATCCGCGCGGCCTTCTGCATCATGCCGAGGAAGTCCACGATCCGCTGCGCGTCGTAGTAGCCGGCCGAGCCGAAGCGGGCGGCGCTGATCTCCAGCAGCCGGAAGCGCTCGGCCTCCTCGTGCGCGGTGGCCGTCCGCATCGACATCTCGGCCCCGGCCTCGGCGGCCCGGCGCAGCTGCCGCCGGTACTCGTGGCGGGTGCTGCCGCTGAGGGTGGCGAGGTAGTCGTCCTCGGTGGTGAACGGGCTCAGGTCGAGGGCGTAGCGCTTGTCGATCGGAGTGCCGGTCAGGCCGGCGGCCTCCAGCGCGGCCGCACTGGGCGAGCCCACCTCGACGTTGACGAACCCGTAGCGCGCCAGTCCGGCCTCGGCCGCGCACCGGCCCATCGCCGCCAGCAGTGCGGCGGCCACCTCGGGCCGGCGCTGCACGGCCACCAGGTGGCTGTCCGGGCAGTGCCACAGGTGGGAGACCAGTGCCGTCTCGCCCGGGGCGAGGCCGAGCGCTCCCAGGGGGTCGGCCTGGACGTGGCACGGGGCGAAGCCGAGCAGTTCGTCCTCGGCGTCGTACACCTCCAGGTAGTACCGGTCCGCGACCGCCTGGACGGGGTAGTGCTCGTAGGCGGCGAGGAACTCCCGGCCGAAGTAGAACGGCGCCCCGGACGCCGACACCAGGGCGTCCAGCCCCGGGCTGAGCTCCTCGGCCGAACGGACGACCCGGACCCGCAGCGCACCTGGCATTGTCTCTCTCCCCCTCGTTCCTTGCTCACCGTTGCGGCCCCGCCGGGCCTCGCCCCGCACCAACGTCCTTGTGCACCTTCGGAGTTCCCCCGACGGGTCAGCCGAGCAGCGCGGTCCGCAGCCGGTCGACACCGGCCAGCAGGTCGTCCTCGGGCAGCGCGAAGGACAACCGGACGTGGCCGGGGGCGCCGAACGCCTTCCCGTCCACGACGGCGACCCGGTGCTCGTCCCGCAGCCAGCCGGTGAGGTCGGCGCGGGCCCCGGGCGGGGCGTGCTCGGTGAGCCAGCCCCGCAGGTCGGGGAAGACGAAGATGCCGCCGTCCGGGCGTGGGCAGGACACCCCGGGGATCCCGGACAGCCGCTCCAGCACCGCCTTCAGGTTGCCCCGCAGGGCCGAGCCCAGGTGCGCCCGCCGGTCGTCGCGGCCGGGCTCGCCGAGGACGGTGAGGGCGATCTGCTGGGCGGCCGAGCCGGTGCCGCCGATGACGTGCGAGGCGTGCGCGGTCGCGGCGTCCAGGACGGGCCCGGCGGCGATCGCCCAGCCGATCCGCAGGCCGGCCAGCGCGTGGCTCTTGGTGAGCCCGTCCACCACGACGCAGTGCTCGGGCAGTTCGGGGCCGAACCCGAGGACGGAGGGTGCCGGGCCGTCCCCGACCGGCACTCCCCGGTACACCTGGTCGAAGAGCAGCAGCAGTCCGTGGGCCCGGGCCCAGTCGGAGAGTTCCCGCAGCCGCTCCGCCGGGATCACCGAACCGTCCGGATTGCGCGGGGAGTTGAGGACCAGCGCGCCGGTGCGTTCGGTCAGCGCGGCCTCCAACGCCGCCGACGAGGGCGCGCCGACGCCGACGTCACCGGGCACGAGCACCGCCGTGCCGCCCGCGGCCCCGATCAGCGTGGGGTAGCTCGCCCAGTACGGCCCGGGGACGAGCACCTCGCGCCGCTCGCCGAGCGCCCCGGCGAGCACCGAGAGGATGGCGGCCCGGGCGCCGGGCGCCACCAGGACCTGCTCGGGACGGACGGTCGCGGTGCCGCTCGCCGAGGCGTACGCGGCGATGGCCGCGCGCAGGTCCTCCCGCCCCGCCGGAGGCGGGTACGGCTGGTCGCCCCGCGCGGGCAGGGCCGCTGCCGCCGGGTACACCGGGACGCGGACGTCCCCGGTGGACAGCACGGCGACGCCGGCCCCGATCCCGGCGGCGGAGGTGGGGGAGAGGGTGGTCATCGCTCAGTTCCCTTCCGCCAGCACCCGGCCGACCAGCTTGGTCCGGCCCGCCAGCACGTCCCGGACCAGCTCGGCGACCCGGCGGCGGCTGCTGGCCTCGGCGTCGCTGGACAGGAAGGCCCGGTGGCTGCTGACCACCACGCCCGGGTGCTTGAGCACCGGGGCCCAGGCCGCGTCGTCGTGCGGGTTCTCCGGCGAGAAGACGTCGAGCCCCGCGCCGCCGATCCAGCCGCCCTCCAGCGCCTCGGTGAGCGCCACCGGGTCGATCAGCCGGCCGCGGGCGGCGTTGATCAGGTAGGCGCCCTCGCGCATGCCGCGCAGCGCGGTGCGGTCGATGAGCCGGTCGGTCTCCGGGTTCAGCGGGCAGTGCAGGGTCACCAGGTCGGACTCGGCGAGGAGTTCGGCGAGGGTGTCCACCGCGTGGGCGCCGTAGCCCTCGGCCAGGTCCCGGCCGATGTACGGGTCGAAGACCAGGGTCCGGCCGTAGTGGACGCCCAGCTTCCGGGCCACCGCGCGGCCGATCCGGCCGAAGCCGACGATGCCCAGCGTCCGGCTGCTGGTGCGGCGCGGCACGCCGCCCGCGTAGATGTCGAAGCGCCCCTCGGAGAGGGTCCGGTGCTGCGGCACGACCGCGCGCTCCAGCGCGAGGGCGAGCGCGGTGGTGTGCGAGGAGACCTCGTCCACGCAGTAGTCCGGCACGTTGAAGCCGAGCAGGCCGCGCTCCTGGAGCAGTTCGGCGTTGAGGTTGTCGACGCCGACGCCCTGCCGGACGACCGCCTTGAGGCCCGGCCCGGCGGCGTCCAGCAACTCCGGGGTGACCTGGCAGCGGTAGACCACCAGGACCTCGGCACCGGCCACCCGGGCGGCGAGCTCGGGGCCGTCCAGCCGGTAGCGCCCGTCGGCGAAGGGGCCGAAGCCCAGCTCGGCGGTGTCGCCCAGGACCTCCTTCTCCACCGTGGCGAGCGCCGGGTCGATGGTGTCGCCCGTGCGCAGCCACGCGGGGTCGGTGTAGATCACGCGGGGTGTGGTCATGGCTCGAGCTCCTACTCTTCCAGTGCTTTGCGTACGTCGTCCGGCGTCACCACGCGCGGATTGTTGCCACCTCGGACGGTGCCGAGCGCCTGCTGCCAGTCCGCCGTCCAGTCCTCGGCGCGCAGCCCCAGGCCGGCCAGCCGGTCCGGGACGCCGCCGCGCTCCAGGAGCCGGCCCAGCAGGGCCTCCAGCGAGTCGCCGGTGCTCCTCGCGCACTGCGCCTGGAGGTCGTCCACCAGGCCGCGGAGCACGGCTGGTCCGTCCGGGTGCAGGCAGTCGCCCTCGGCGGCGGCCGTGTTGTGCCCGATCAGCCAGCGCATGTGCAGGGCGACGGCCAGCCCGTGCGGAATGCCGGCGCGGGCCGTCAGCCCGTACGAGAGCGCGTGGCCGGCGGTGGTCCTGGTGAGGTTGATCGCGGCTCCCGAGAGCGCCGCGCCCAGGGCCAGCCCGTCGTACACCTCCCGGTCGTACGGCGGGGTGCCGTCGACCAGCCGGTCCAGCGCGGGCACCAGCGACTCGACGGCCTGCCGGGCGTAGCGGCGGGACTCGGGCGTGGCGCTGACGGCCCAGGAGGACTCGACCGCCTGGCAGAGCGCGTCGGCCCCGGCCGAGGCGCCCACCTGCGGCGGGACGCTCTCGGTGAGCCGCGGATCGACCAGGACGGCGTCGGCCCGGGAGCGCTCCGAGTCCAGCGAGTGCTTGCGGCCGTCGACGTAGATCGTCGCGAACCGGGTGAGCTCGCTGCCGGAGCCGCTGGTGGTCGGCAGCAGCACCAGGCCGAGCCGGTCGCGTTCCAGCAGCGCCGGGTCGCGCAGGTAGTCGAGCGGGCGGCGCGGCTGGGGGGCGAGCACGGCGATCGCCTTGGCGAGGTCCATGCTGCTGCCGCCGCCCACGCCGATCACCAGGTCGGGGCGGAACTCCCGCGCGACGGCCAGTCCTTCCTCGACCGTCGGCAGGGTCGGGTTCGGCCCCGACCCGATGAAGCAGCGGATCCGGTGGTCCCGTTCCAGGGAGCGCACCAGGTCCGCGGCGCCGGACCGCTCGAAGGAGCCGGGGCCGCCGACGACCAGCACCCTGGAGGCCCCCAGGGCCTCCAGGGTCTCCGGCAGCCGGCCGGCCGCGCCCCGGCCGAAGTGCGCGGCCGGGTGGCCCGGCAGCCGTACCAGTTCAGACAGCATGGGAGTCCCCGGCCGTCCGCCCGCCGTCGACGGGCCGGTCGGCGAGCCCGTCGGCGAAGCGGTCGGCGATCTCGTCGGGCGAGACCTTCTCCGAGGCCCGTCCGCCCGCCGCCGCTCCCGGCACGCCGCGCACCGCCAGCAGCGCGGGCCCGGGGCCGTCCAGCAGCCGGCGCAGCGCCGGGCGCAGCTCGGCGACCGAGTCGACCGTCTCCGCCGTGCGGTAGCCGCAGGCCAGGGCGGTGGCCGCGAAGTCGGCGCGGCCGGCCGCCGTGAGCTGGGTGCCGGTCGACTCGTAGCTGCCGTTGTCGAAGACGACGTGCCGCAGGTTCTCGGGCCGGTAGTGGCCGGTGGTGGCCATGGAGCCCAGGTGCATCAGGGCCGCGCCGTCGCCGTCCAGCACCACGAACCGGCGCTCGGGCCTGGCCAGCGCCGCGCCCAGCGCGACACTGCCGACGTGGCCCATCGAGCCCTGCATGTAGAAGTTGCCGGGACGGTCGCCCTGGTTGAACAGCTCGCGGGACAGGAAGCCCGTGGTGGCGAGCAGGTGCTCGTCCGTCACCTCGGCCAGCACCGCGGAGACCAGGTCGGCGCGGTCCGGCCCTTCGGCGCGACCGTGCTCGGTCACGCCCGGGACCGCGCCGATGGCGCCCTTGGGCACCAGCAGGAAGGCGGGGCGGCGCGCCTTGAGCGCGTCGGCGGCCTCGGCGAGCACCTGGTCGAAGGGCACCTGTCCGTCCAGCGTCCAGTGCGGGATCTCCAGGGAGTCCAGCCACGGGTGGGACACCCGCCCCATCCAGTGGTGCTGCTGCTCGCCGGCCCCCGCAGCCGGCCAGCCGCGCAGGCTCATCATCACCAGCACCGGGATCCGGTACGGCAGCACCAGGGAGGTGAGGGGGTTGATCAGGTTGCCGAACCCGGAGTTCTGGGTGAGCACCACGGCCGGATCGCCGCCGAG
This sequence comes from Kitasatospora sp. NPDC053308, assembly GCF_055585785.1. Classification (NCBI taxonomy): domain Bacteria; kingdom Bacillati; phylum Actinomycetota; class Actinomycetes; order Kitasatosporales; family Streptomycetaceae; genus Kitasatospora; species Kitasatospora sp. NPDC053308. The sequence continues at coordinate 33,725 of NZ_JBVJJY010000030.1, forward strand.
CCGGGCCCCGGCGGCGATCGCCAGGGCCGCGCCCTCGTTCACCGCCGGGACGTAGCGCAGCCCCTCGGCCCCCTCCTCCAGCAGCCGGATCGGGCCGCCGAAGAAGGAGCAGGGGACGCCGGTGACCAGCTTGGTGTCGAGGGTCCTCAGCCCGTCGAGCAACGCGGTGGCGGAGACGTACTCGCTCATACGGTGCTCTCGAACTTCGCGGTCATGCCCTGGAGTTCGAAGACCTCGCTCATCGGAACGATCTGCTCCTCGACGGCCTGGCCGCGCCCGCCGGCGGCGAGCTCGGCGAGGGTGGCCTTGATCCCCTTGATCGCGCCGCGCAGGCCCTGGTTCGCGTAGATGACCACGCTGAACCCGGCCGCGCGCAGCTCGGACTCGTGGATGGTGTTGTACGTGGTCGGGACGGACACCAGCGGGACGTCGAGGTCCCACCGCGAGGCGAACTCCAGGATCTCCCGGGGCTGGCGGCTCTTGCTGTGGATCAGGACGGCGTCGGCGCCGGCCTTGGCGTAGGTGCGGGCCCGGTCCAGTGCCTCGTCCATGTCCGCGCCGGCGACCAGCGCCTCGGTGCGCGCGATCAGGACGAAGTCCTCGGAGACCTGGGCGCTCTTCCCGGCCTCGATCTTCTCGGCGAAGTCCACGGCCGGGATGAGGTCCTGGGACGCCGCCGCGAAGCTGTTGATCTTCGGGAAGATCTTGTCCTCGATGCAGATGCCGGCGATCCCGCGCCGCTCGTAGTTGGCCACCGCGTGGGCGACGTTGAGCGGGCCGCCGAAGCCGGTGTCGCAGTCGGCGATCACCGGGAGGCCGGTGGCCGCGTCCATCGCCTCGGCGGCGTCGAGGAACTGGGTCATGCTCAGCAGGCTCTGGTCGGGCAGCGCGTAGCTCGCGGAGATCTCCAGGCCGGAGGCCCAGATCGCCTCGAAGCCCGCGCGCTCGGCCAGCCGTGCGGTGAGCCCGTTGTGCGCGCCCATGGCCCGGATGAGGCCGTCCTCGGCGAGCAGGGCTCGCAGCCGACGGGACTTGCTCGATCGCTCAGTGCTCACGTGCGGACTCCAGATCTGTTGCGTCGGACTCTTGCGCGTCGGGGTGTGCTGCTGCCGGCTGTGCCGCGTCGGGGTGTGCTGCGCCGGGCTGTGCCGCGTCGGGGTGTGCCGCGTCGGACTTGAACCAGAGCCGGTCCTCGTCGAGGTACCGCTCGATGCCGTCGCCCGGGATGGTGGCGAGCGCGAACCGCACGTCCGTGGTGGTGGCGCCGCCCACGCGCAGCAGCAGCACGCGGGCGGCGGCGTCGTCGGCGGCGCCCGCGGGGTTCGGGTCGGCGGTGAGGGCGGCGAAGGCGATCCGCGTCCCCGGCAGGACGTAGGCGGAGTCGCCGGGCTCCAGCCGCTCGCGTCGCCGCTCGCCGCGGTGCTCCCAGTGGAGCTCCACCGGCTCCTCGCCGAGCACGTAGGCGTACTGGTGCTGGTAGGTGCTCAGCCAGCCGGACGAGGCGTCGGCCGCCGGAAGGACGTCCACCTCCAGGGCCGTGGTGTGCGGGTGCGCCGGGTCGCCGGCCAGCTGGGTCACCCGGTACGCCGCCCGGCCCCGCTCCGGCAGCTCCCAGGAGCGCGCCTCGGCGCGGTACGCGAGGTGCACCCCCGCCTCGGTGCCGATCCGGGTGGGCAGGAGTTCGCGGACGGCCACGCCGAGCGCGTCCGCCAGGGCGGCGGTCTCGTCCCCGGTGGCCGAGGCCTCGCCCGCGCACAGCTGCGCCACGTACGGTGCGGGCAGCTTCGCCCGGCGGGCCAGCTCCTCGGTGGAGAGCAGTCGCGCCTCGGCGAACGACCTCAGCAGCGCGGCCTGTTCGGCGGGCAGGGCCAGCGCCCGGGCCTTGCGGGGGCCGAGCACCGACAGCTCCCGCTGGGCGTCGCCGAGCAGGTCGCCGCCGTAGGTGAGGGCCAGGATGTAGGCGGGCTCGGTGGCGGAGCGCGAGGTGAAGGAGTGCGGTGCGAAGGGCAGGCCCCAGACCGAGTCCCCGGTGTTCATCTCGACGCAGTGGGAGACGCCCTCCCAGCGGTAGTAGTAGTTCACCGGCCCGACGAAGTAGGTGAACTGGTACAGCAGGTGGCCCCGGTTCCACTCGACCGCCGGGTTGTCCGGGTCGCTGTCCTCGACCACCCGGAGCATGCTGATCCACTCCGGCCGGTAGGAGGCCACCCGGGACATGGCGGTGTCGCGGTACTCGTAGTACGGGCTGCCGCCCCGGTTGATCGTCCGCCCGCTGGCGACGGAGTCGGCCAGGCGGTGGACCCGCACGCCGTCCGGGCAGTCGTCGTGGATCGGCAGCAGGTCGCGTTCGTTGAGCGGCCAGACGGCGGCCGCCTTGCCGATCAGGTCCCAGTCGACCGGACGGCGCCCCGAGGTGAGCTCGGCGAAGGTGCCGGGCGGCAGGCCGAGGTCCTGCTCGGCCGAGGCGTCGTCCCGTTTCAGATCGTTGGCCGCGGACCGCAACAGCCGTGCGGACCGCAGGGAATAGTCACTCTCCGGTAGAGAACTGTCCAAGGCTTCCCCCTGAGGTGGATCGTCTAGCGCGTCACCATGAACCGGCCCAACCGCTGCGGTTGCAGGCCGTAGCGCCGCTTGAACTCGTCGTTGCGCCGGCCGAACTCCACGACCGGCTTCCCGCTGGCCATGCCGTACTCCAGCTCGGCGCCGAACAGCACGTACTGCGGGCTCCAGTTGAGCTCCTCCGGGTACAGGCAGCCGCCCGCCCAGAAGTGCGCCCGCTGCTCGTCCAGCAGGCAGATCGACACCGCCTGCAGCACCCCGTCCAGCTCGATCCGCAGGATCCGGCAGTCCGGACCCAGGGCGCGGATCAGCGCGGACAGTTCCTCGGGCGGGTAGTAGCCCGGGGCGTGCTTGTCGGCGGTCGCCGTGCAGAGCGCCAGCGCCGCGTCGTCGAGGACGTCGGAGCCCTGCTCGAAGGTGATCCGCGCACCGGCCCGCTCCGCCCGGCGCATGTACTGCCGCAGGGAGCGGCGCGAAGCCCGGCCGATGGTGGCGAGGTGGTCGTCGAGGGTCAAACCCCCCGCCGGCATCGGCAGCCGGTAGCGCGGCGTCGTCTCCTGGCCCGGCAGGCCCGCCTCGGCCAGCAGACCGGCGAGCTCTCCCTGCCACTCGATGTTCACCAAACCGTAGGTGGAGACGTCGAGTTCGTCGGCTAGCGTACCCATGGACGCACACAGGTCGGCAAGCGTTTTCGCGTCGAGGGTGCCGGCCGAGGGCACCATCGTGTCGTAGCAGTGCCAGATGTGGCCGACCAGCATCCGGGTGATCCCGGCGTCGGGGTCGGTGGCGAAGGGGTCGACGGTCTCCTGGAGGGAGAGCACCAGCGCGGCGGACGGCGCGCCCGACGCGTCCCTGGCGAGCAGGTAGTACGGGTCGGCCGGCCGGGTCAGCGGGGCGCGCTCGATGGAGCACAGGAAGTCGTAGCCGAAGAAGACGTTGCCCGCGACTCCCAGCCGCTCCCAGTCGGCCCGGCCGATGCTCTGGACGGACCGGAGCACCTCGACACCCGAACTCGTCTGTGGCACCCGGTCCGCGGGGTGCAGCACGTGGCTCGTGGACGGGCTCACTTGCCGCCCGCCAGCTCGGTGAACGACCCCGTGACGAAGGACGCCCGGTCGGACAGCAGCCACAGGATCGCCTCGGCCACCTCCTCCGGATCGCCGCCGCGCTGCATGGGCAGGTTGCCCTGCAGCCGGTCGACCCGGTCCGGGTCGCCGGCGGCGGCGTGGAAGTCGGTGCGGATGAAGCCGGGGCGCACCGAGTTGACCCGGATCCCCTCGGCCGCGACCTCCAGCGACAGGCCCGTGGTCAGCGTGTCCATCGCGCCCTTGGAGGCGGCGTAGTCCACGTACTCGTTCGCCGAGCCGAGGCGGGCGGCGGCCGAGGAGACGTTGACGATCGCCCCGCCCCGGCCCCCGTGCCGGGTGGACATCCGGCGGACGGCGTGCTTGGCGCAGAGGAAGGCGCTCACCACGTTGGTGGTCAGCACGCGGTGCAGCCGCTCCTCGTCCAGGTCCTCGATCCGGGACTTCTTCTCGGCCACACCCACGTTGTTCACCAGCCCGGTGAGCGGGCCGAGTTCGGCGTCGACGGTGGCGAACAGCCGCTCCACCTCGGCCTCGCGGGAGACGTCCGCCCGGACGGCGAGGGCCGTCCCGCCGGCCTGGACGATGTCGCGGACCACCTCCTCGGCGGCCGTCCCGTTGTGCAGGTAGTTCACGCAGACGCGGTAGCCGCGCTGCCCGGCGAGGCGCGCCGTCGCGGCGCCGATGCCCCGGCCGGCGCCGGTGACGAGAAGGGCTCCGGACATCAGTAGTCCCCGTTCGAGAGCTGGATCATCTTGCTGGAGGCCTTGCGCTTGGAGCGCAGGAACCAGCGGTTGACGCTGTCGGCCAGCGGGCCCAGCGGGCGGCGGAAGTCCACGATGACGACGACCCGGGGCTCGTCGGCCTCGTTGCGCACCTCGTGCTCGAAGGTGTCGTCGAGGACGATGCTCTCGCCCGCCTTCCAGGTGTAGTACTCCTGGTCCACCCGGATCCGCGGCGGGTTCTCCGCGGGGGTGCTGATGCACAGGTGGTAGCGGAGGATCCCGGCGTACGGTCCGGCGTGCGGGTCGAGGTTGACGCCCGGTTCGAGCACCGAGACCATCGCGCTCACCACGCCCGGGGTCTTCTCCGCGAACTCCAGGAGGGTCGGGGTGTCCTTCCGGGCGGCCTCGTTGGGCACACCCAGCACGTAGGCGTAGTAGAGGCGCCAGTCCTTGGAGATCTGGGCGGCGCGCACGGGGTCGATGTCCTCGTACCGCCCGAGTTCCCGCTGGCGCAGCAACTCCTCGATCTCAGAGCGGAGTTGGGGGAGCTTGGCCTCCAGCTCGCGGACGGCCGGGAACAGCGGGTACGGGGAGGTGAACCGCGGGCGGCGGTCGCCACCGTAGGACCGCAGGAACATCTTGTTGGCGGCTTTTCTGACGAGGGCGTGATCGGTACTGATCGACTTGGCCATAGTGCTGTCTCCAACAGCGCGCTGCCGTCTGGGGAACGCGCGATAGGCGAAGAGAGAGGCGAAGGGATGAGGACTCCGCGTCGAGTCCTGCATGACGTCCTGCGTGAAGTGCTGCGTGGATTCCTGCGGGGGAGGAGACTGCGGGGCAGGCCCGTGGGGCAGGCCTGCGGCGACCGGCCGGCCTCAGGAGCCGGCGGTCTTGGCCGGAGCCCGGCGAAGCCCGACCGACAACAGCGCGCCGACCAGCAGGGCCAGGACGGGCACCAGGAAGGTGGTCCGCACCGCACCGGAGAAGTCGCCCCGGGCCAGGCCGACTTGGAGCAGTGCACCGGTCAGCGCGGTGCACAGCAGGCTGCCGCACAGCCGGGTGGTGTTGAACACCCCGGACGCGACGCCCGCCAGCTCCGGCGGAACGTCCTGCATGGCGACGGCGACCGACGGCGCGAAACACACTCCCATGCCGACGCCCATGACGGCCAGGCCCGGCAGCAGCAGGAGCCACGAGGAGTGTGCCGACAGCGCCGGCACCTGGGCACCCACGCCCACGGCGAACAGCACCAGGCCGACGATCAGCACGGTCTTCCCGCCGATCGTGTCCACCAGCCGTCCGGACCGCCGCGCCACCACCACCGAGATCAACGGCGGTACGGCGAGGACCAGTCCGGCGCCGAACGGCGACCAGTGGTGCACCGTCTGCAGGTGCAGCGGAACGAGCAGCAGCACCGCGGCCACCGCGCCTGGGATGGCGCCGATCACCACCGACAGCAGGGCGAAGTTGCGGTTGCGGACCAGCGCGAACGGGATCAGCGGATCCCGCCCCTGCCGTCCGCGCTGCACCAGCGCGAAGACCCCGAGGACCACCAGGCCCGCCACCAGGCAGCCGGGCACCGTGACCGGTCCCCACAGCGTGCCCCAGTGGTGCCGCTCGCCCTCGACCAGAGGGTAGACCAGCAGGAAGATCGCGGCGGCCAGCACGACGGAGCCCAACAGGTCCAGCCGGGCCCGGCCTTCACCCCGCAGCGGCGGAACGCTCAGCATCACCAGGACGAAGCCGACGACGCCGACCGGGACGTTGATGACGAAGATGGCCCGCCAGCCGAGCGTGCCGGCCAGCAGCCCGCCCACCGTCGGCCCGACGGCGGTCGCCAGGCCCGCGAAGGCACCCCATGTCCCCATCGCCCGGCCCCGTTGCTCGGCCGGGAACACCCGGGTGATCACGGCCATCGCCTGCGCGGCGAGCAGTGCCGCGCCGACGCCTTGGAGGCCTCGGCCCAGGATGAGCTGGGTGGGCGTCTGCGCGAGTCCGCAGGCCGCCGACGTGACGGTGAAGACGACCAGGCCGACCAGGAGCACGCGTCGCGTTCCGAACAGATCGCCCAGGCGGCCGCCGAGGACCAACAGCACCGCGTAGGTGAGCAGGTAGCTGTTCGTCACCCAGAGGATCTGGTCGAGGGAGGCCTGTAGGCCCTGCTCGATGGTGTGGAAGGCGATGTTGACGACGGTCGTGTCCAGCAGGACGAGCGCCTGGGTGAAGCAGATCGCCAGCAGGGCGAACCCCGGCGAGCGCATCTTCTCCCGCCATCCCTGTGAACCGTCCAGCGGCGTACGGGCGGCGGCCTGGGTGGCCTCCATGGAGCGGTTTACTCCCCGCTTCCGGTCTCGCCGGCGCGGCGGGCCCGGCCGTAGAAGAAACCCGGAGCGACTTCCTCGATCGAACAGTCCCAGCCGAGCGCGGTCAGGCGGCGCTCCAGCTCGGCGGGCTCGAAGAAGATCTTGACGATGCGGAACTCGCGGCCGTCGGCGAGCGAACGGACTACGGCGTGCTCCGGGTCGACCTGGTCCTCGACCTCGCCGATCCGCTCCAGCGGGGTCACGTCGACGAATTCGACGACACCGCCGGGCTTGAGCGCCTTGGCGACGCGCGCCCAGAAGTCCTCGAAGTACTCGAGCGGAACGTGGGCGAGCCAGTGCGCGAAGAACACGCCGTCGAACTGGCGGTGCGGCTGCCAGGTGAAGAGGTCCGCCTGGATGAACTCGACGTCGCCGAGGCCCTTGGCACGCGCGACCTCGATCATGCTCGCCGAGCCGTCGACCGCGGTGAGGGTGGCGGCGCGCTTCACGAGGTGGCGCGTCCAGTAGCCGGTGCCGGGGGCGAGTTCCAGCACGTCACCGCCCAACTCGCCGGTGGCGAGCCGCTCCAGGAGCGCGGGAGAGGCGGCTTCCTGGTAGGGGACGAAGGTGTCGTCGTACTCGACGGCGCGCTCGTCGTAGTACTCCTGTTGGATGGCGACAAGATTCTCAATGTTCATGCGCTGACAGCCTCCCCGTTGATCTTGTCATGCAACCTGAGAAACGTAACTTGCTACCGGTCGGTAGCATAGGGTGATCCAAATCACATCCGGAACTTCCGGTTCTTTCTCTTTTATCCCTTTGCCTCGGGTCGGCTCCGTCGCCAATGGATCAATGCTGCGCGGAACCTGACGGATAGTGATCGACTTGCGAGCGGATTTCGGGCGCCCGCATGACGGTGCCCCGGCCGACGGAGTTCGGCCGGGGCACGGGGCTGGAGTGGGGCGCGGTCTGGCGGGAATGTCGGACGGTGTGGTAAGGCGGCGTGCTCAGGCGGAGCGGGGGACGTAGGCCAGGCCGTGGGCGCCGGGTTCGGCGCGCTTGGCGACGGTCAGGCGGGAGACCGGGGTGAAGGTGTCGAGGTCGATGACGTCCACGGTGGACGAGATCACGGAAGCGACATAGGCGAGGCGTCCGTCGGGGGAGGAGGTGATGGTCAGCGGGAACAGGCCGGTCTCGACGGAGCCCAGGAGCCGGTGGTCGTCCGTCGAGAAGACCGAGAGCACGCCCGGGAGTTGACGGCCCAGTGCGGACTCCGGGTCGGGGGTGGAGCGGATCCCGCCGGCCAGCAGCCTGCCGGTGGAGGTCAGATGGACCGGCAGCGCGGCGTGCTCGGTCGGCAGGGTGGCGACCACCGACATCGACGTGGCGTCGATGACCCGGAGGCCGGGGGCGGCGTCGGCCCTCCCGGCGAAGCCGAGGTAGGGCGCGGCGACGTAGGCCCGGGTGTTGTCGGGGGAGACGGCGAGGCCCTCGCTGCCGGGGACCTCGACCTTGGCGGTCATGGTCCCCCGGTCGAGGTCCACGACCGAGACGAACGGGGCCTCCTTGTTCGTGGCGAAGCCGGTGCGCCCGTCCGGGGAGACGGCGAACCAGTGCGGGCCGGGGGCGTCGGTGTCGATCCGGCCGAGCGGACGGCGGGACACCGTGTCGATGACCACGACGCCGCCCGGGCGGTCCGGCCCGCCCTCCACGCTGACGTAGAGGCGGTTGCGCCCGGCGTCCAACGCCAGCCCGTGCGGCCCGTGTTCGGGGGAGAGGTCGATCACCTCGACGATGCGGCGGGTGTCGGCGTCGATGACGGTCAGCTCGGTGCGCCGGCCGGTGTGGGCGTGGTAGTAGCCCGCGTGGTAGGCGGTGGTGCACCAGAGCAGGCGCTGGGTCGGGTCGAAGCACAACTCGTGCGGTTCGGCGAGGACTTCGACGGTGTCGAGGAGCCGGTCGGTGGCGGCGTCGAAGAACGAGACGGTCGGGCCGCTCTGGCTGACGACGGCGAGGACGTCACCGGCGAGGCCGGAACGGTCGGTACGGGAGGTGGACACAGGTGCTCCTGGCGAGGGGTTCCGTGCGGACCGCTCCAGTCTCGGCGGCCCGCGGCGGAGAACACCATGCAAGGATCGGCACGGAATCATTGACGGATACGCAAAAGTGCAGTTCAGGAGCCATGGATGGACCTCAACCTGCTGCGGGCCCTGGATGCCCTGCTCCAGGAGAACAGCGTGACCCGGGCCGCCGAGCGGCTCGGCACCTCGCCGGCGGCGGCGAGCCGGATGCTCGCCCGGCTGCGCCGCGCGGTGGGCGACCCGCTGCTGGTACGGGCCGGGCAGGGGATGGTGCCGACCCCGCGGGCGCTCGAACTCCGGGAGGAGGTAAGCGTGTTGCTGCGCGGCTGCGAGAACGTGCTGCGGCCCGGCGCGGGTTTCGCGCCGGTGCACCTGGAGCGGACCTTCACCGTGCAGACCAGCGACGTGGTGCTGGTCCGGGTGGCCGGCCGGCTGACCGAGCGGATCCGGGCCGAGGCCCCCAAGGTCGACGTGCTGTTCCTGCCGGAGTCCCTGGAGGGCGGGCCGGCGCTGCGCCAGGGGCTGGTGGACGTCGAGGTGGGCGTGCTCGGCCGGCTGGACCCGGAGATCCGTACCCGGCGGCTGCTCCGGGCGCCGCTGGTGGGCGTGGCGCGCAGCGGACACCCGCTGTTCGAGGGGCGGATCACCGCCCGGCGGTTCGCCGCCGTCGACCACATCGGCGTCTCGCGGCGGGGCAAGCGGCTCGGGCCGATCGACGCGGTGCTGGCCGAGCGCGGGCTGCGGCGCCGGGTGGCGGTGGTGGTGCCGAGCCACACGAGTGCGATGCTGCTGGCCCGGGACAGCGACCTGGTCGCGCTCGGGCTGGAGGACTGGCTCCCGGAGACGGTCACCGCGCTCGGCCTGCGCACCTTCCGGATCCCGCTCGAACTCGACGCGCTGGAGCTGGGGATGGCCTGGCACCCACGCAACTCGGCCGATCCGGGCCACCGTTGGTTCCGCGAGCACCTGGCGGCCGCCGTCCGGCAGGCGCGGGAGGACTGAGCCGGGCGGCGGTGCGCAGGGCTGAGCGGGGGTGGGCGGTTGCGCAGGGCTGAGCGGGGCGGGTGGTGCGCAGGGCTGAGCGGGGCGGCAGACGCGGGACGACCGAGCCGGGCGGTGGTGCGGATCCCGCAGGCCGCACCGCCGCCCGGCCGTCGGGCCCCCGGAGGGCCCGGAGGTCACCGGCGCAGCGGCCCCTCGCAGGTGTAGTCGGCGGTGCCGGCCTTGCCGTCGGTCCAGATGTCGACCTTGCCGAAGCTGCAGTTCATGTCGTTGAGGTTGTTCGCCCCCGCGACGTCCTTGGTGCGGGTGAGGATGAAGTAGTCGACGGTGTCGGACATGTCCTTGAAGACCTTGTCGGGGTTCTTCGCGTCGGAGAGGTTGGCGGTGATCCGGCCGGTGCAGACGAACCGCATCGGCTTGTTGGTCCAGTCGCCGTTGTTGCCGCAGCTGGGCGTGGCGCCGGTGGCGTCGGCGAACTCGTCCTGGACGTCGGAGGCGTCGGCGAGGTCGAGGGCCGGGTCGGCTATGAAGGAGGTCGACGGGACGTACAGGGCGTCGACGTTCTTGATCTGCGCGTCCAGGAACGCCCAGTACTCGCCCTGCAGGGCCGCGTCGGCGCCGACGCGCTCGCGCCAGGCGTCGAAGCCGGCCGGGTCGTCGGCGCGCTCGTAGCCGTACATCTCGCGCAGCAGCGAGGGGTGCTTCTGCCAGAGGAACTCGAAGAAGGTGCCGGCGTAGTTGTAGAAGTGGAAGGCGGGGGTGTCGGCGTAACGGGCGTGCAGGAGCTGGGAGACGGTCATCCGGGGGATGCCGGCGGCCTCGTCGGCGGCGAGCTTGCGGACCAGCGACTTGCGCACCAGGATGCCCTGGTCACGGGTGGCGCCGTCGAAGAACTCGGCCGTGCCCTCGTCCATCGCGGTCGTCTTGTCGTCGGCGTACCAGCGCGCGTCGCCGAAGTAACCCGGTACCGCCCAGCGGCCGTTGAGGTAGTGCGTGTACTCGTGGCGGAAGAGCTCCTCGAGGGTGAGCGTGGAGTCCTGCGGGACGCGCCGCTGGTAGGTGTAGAAGGTGGCGCCCCGCTCGATGTAGATGCCGCCGTTGCTGGTGCTGTAGCCGGTGAGGACGGGCTGGTAGACCTCGTAGTCGGCGCGCGAGGCGTACAGGTGGATGTGCAGGGTGGAGTTGACGTCCCCGGCGAGCGGCTGGTCGGTGCCGAGGACCCGGAAGAACTGGGTCTTGACCTGCTTGCTCGCGTAGTACATCTGGTCGACGGTGGCCTTGTCGAGGGCGGTGCGGACCTCGATGGCGCCGTTGTCGTAGCGGTAGGTGAAGGGGAAGAGCTTGGCCTCCAGGTCGGACACGCAGACGCCGTACTGCTGGCAGACGCCGTAGGTGGCGGCCCATCCGATGGCCTTGACCCACGGGTCGGACCACTCGCCGAAGGCGGCCTTGGTGGCGGTGATCAGCGCGCCGAGGTCGGCGACGGTGGCGTCGTGCAGGGCCGGGATCTGACCGAAGCGCCCTGCCTCGGCGACGGCGTCGCGGGCGGTCCAGGCGTTCTTGGTGCCCTTGAGGTGGCCCCACGAGGCGTACGCGCGGAACGCGGCGCGGTAGTCGGCGTCGGCGGCGACCGCGGCGAGGAAGGCCGGGTCCTGGTTGTAGATGCCCAGGTAGTTGAGGTTGAGCGCCTGGAGGACGGCCTTGCCCCAGGCGGGGCTGTCGGCGAGGGTCGTGCCGGGTGCGAGCACGCCGAGGATGCGCCGGGCGAGGCCGAGGTTGTTCTGGCGCAGGCCGTCGGCGCCGGCGGTGATGGCCGCCTCCCGCAGGGTGTTGGCGGCGAGGTCGGTGCGGTCGAAGGCGTGCGCGCTGCCCGCGTACGCCGTGATCGCCTGCTGGACGGCGCGGAGCGTGGCCGGGTCCGCGAAGTTCAGCTCGTGGTGGCTGAAGGCGTGGTAGGCGGTGGCGTGCAGGTACGTCCAGAGCTCGTAGAGGTGCGCGGCGCCGGTGCCGTCGTCGGTGGCGGACAGCTGGGTGATCCGCTGGGCCACCGCCTGGACGTGGGCGTTGTCCATGGTCGTGGTGAAGCGGGCGTCCCAGGTCCAGAGGACGGTGTTCAGGCAGCCGTCGGCGGTGACCGCCCGGTCGGTGAGGAAGGCGACCAACTGGTCGGCGCCGAGGCCGGTGAGGCCGTCGACGGTACAGGGCACGCCCGCGCTGGTGACGGGCGCGTTGGCGGCGTTGGCGGCGGCCGCGGCGGCGATCCGGTCGGCGGTGGGAGCGGGCGCGCCGACGTGGTCGGGCAGCAGGCCGGGGACGAGCGTCGTGCCGAGCGAGCCGCCGCCCGGGGCCGGGGCGGGGGCGCCGGGCTTGGCGGCGTCGGCGCCGAGGTGGTCGACGTCGTCGTAGGCGGTGCTCTGGTCGGGGGTGTCGGTGGGCTTCGGGGCGGCGGCGGGCTCGTGAGCGGGGGTGGCCGCGGCCGGCGTCGTGGGCCTCGGGGCCGTCGTGGCCGTGGGGGCGAGGGCCTGGGCGGTCTGCAGGGTGGGCAGCGTGAGCGTGACGGCCATGGCGGAGGCGAGCAGGACTCGCCTGGCAACGCGGGAAGTTGACACCGGATCTCCTGGAGGGGGAAGTGACAGGGCGGTGCGAGGCGGCAGTGCCGTAGGGGTGGTCCGGCCCGGGACTGCCGGGGGAGAAAGGGGGGGCGGGCGGTGCGGGGTCGGGGCCGCCCCCGGGGTGAGCCGTAACATAGCAATGTGAAATTGCACCTGCCAAGAGGGTGAACGGGGTTGCCCCCGGCTCGGTCCGGCTCCGCAGTTCGGGATACCCTGCGGGGGTACGGGTGGACGGACGGAGCGGGTCGGGAGGCGGGGATGGCGCGGCAGCGGCCCTTCGGCCCACCAGTGCCGTGGGCACCGCGTCTACTGCTCCTCGCCGCGCTGCTGTTCGGCGTCCTGACGATGCACACGCTCGGCCATCCGACCGGCGGGCACGGCGGGCACGGTGATCCGGCGCCGGCCGTGGTCGCCTCCCGGCACCTGCCGGACCACCACGCGAGGGCCGCCGAGGCCGTCGACGTCGCGCCCGTTCCGGCGGAGCCCGTTCTGGCCGGGTCCGCCATGGCCGAGCCCGTCCTGGCCGAGCCCGTGGCGGCCGAGCCCGTGGCGGCCGAGGCCGCCGACCCGTTCTCCGCCGGCGGCATGGACCCGATGGCGGTCTGCCTCGCCGTCCTCGCCGGCTGGACCCTGGTGCTCCTCGTCGTCGTCGGGCCGTTGCTGCGTCGCAGCGGTGAGGCCGCCGCCGAGGTGCGGGCCCGTCTGCTGCGGGCCGTGCGCGCGCTGCCCCCGCCCTGGGGCGGACGGATGCTCCTCACCCGACTTTCGGTGCTGCGTCAGTAGGCGCGCGCCCGCCGTCCCGTGCCCGCGCGCGCCGCGAAGCGGCCCGCGCCCAGCGCGCCCGCGCTCAAGGCGCCCCCGCACGGAACGGGTGACGCGACGTCCCGTACGCCCACACCACACCGCACGAGGTGCACTCCGCCATGCGCACATCCACCCGCCGTACCGTCCTCGGCGCCGCACTCGCCGCCGCCGGAACCGGCCTGCTCACCGCCTGCTCGTCCGACTCGATGACGGGCATGGACCACTCGTCCATGAACCACGGCGCCACCGGCGCCGCGAGCGCCCCGACCGCCTCCCCCTCGGGTGCCCCCGGCTTCCTCGCTCCGAACGGCCCCGAGGTCGCCGCCGTCGAGGCCGCGCGCAAGCCCGGCCCGGAGCGGAAGGTCGCGCTCACCGCCACCGAGACCACCCTCGACCTCGGCGGACGCACCGTCCGCAGCTGGGCGTACGGCGACCGGCTGCCCGGCCGGGAGATCCGCGCCACCGTCGGCGACACCCTCGCCCTCACCCTCGCCAACCACCTCCCGCAGCCCACCTCGCTGCACTGGCACGGCCTCGCGCTGCGCAACGACATGGACGGCGTGCCGGGCCTGACCCAGGCCGCCGTCCGGGCCGGCGCCTCCTTCGACTACCGCTTCGCGCTCGGCCGCCCGGGCACCTACTGGTTCCACCCGCACTCCGGCGTCCAGCAGGAGCGCGGGCTGTACGCGCCGCTGGTGATCGAGGACCCGAGGGAGCCGCTGCGCTACGACAAGGAGTGGGTCGTCGTCCTGGACGACTGGCTGGACGGCGTCGACGGCAGCACCCCGGACGCCGTGCTCGCCGAACTCGCCCTGGGCATGGGCGGCGCGGGCTCCGCCGACCACTCCGGCCACGACATGGCGGGCATGCCCGGGATGTCCGCGTCGGGCGGCGCGGCCGGCGGCCCGTCGCGGATGCTGATGGGCGCCACCAGCCCGCTGCTGGGCGGCGACGCCGGGGACGTCGCCCACCCGTTCCACCTGGTCAACGGCCGCCTCGCCACCGCCCCCGAGACCTTCACCGCCAAGCCCGGCGACCGGATCCGGATCCGGCTGATCAACGCGGGCGGCGACACCGCCTACCGGGTGGCGCTCGGCGGCCACGAGCTGACGGTTACCCACACCGACGGCTTCCCGGTCGAGCAGGCCACCACCCAGGCCCTGCTGCTCGGCATGGGCGAGCGCTACGACGTGCTGGTCACCGCCCAGGACGGCGTCTTCCCGCTGACCGCACTCGCCGAGGGCAAGAACGCCACCGGGCTGGCCCTGCTGCGCACCGGCGGTGGGGCCGCCCCCGACGCCTCGGTGCGCCCCGCCGAGCTGGACGGCAAGCTGGTCACCGCGGGGCAGCTCACGGCCGACCCGGGCGTCCGACTGCCCGCCAAGTCCCCCGACCGCACCGTGCGGTTGGAGCTCACCGGCGGCATGGCCAAGGCCGACTGGGCGTTCAACGGCCGCCCGTACGACCCGGCGCAGCGCCACCCGGTGGCGGCGGGCGAACGGGTGCGGCTGGAGTTCCGGAACAGCACGAGCATGTGGCACCCCGTCCACCTGCACGGCCACAGCTTCGCGCTGCCCGGCGACGGCCCGCGCAAGGACACCGCGATCGTGCTGCCGGGCATGACCCTGGCCGTCGACTTCGACGCCGACAACCCGGGGCTGTGGATGGTGCACTGCCACAACGTGTACCACGCGGAGACGGGCATGATGACCGTCCTCGGTTACCGGGCGTAACTCCGTCCACGCTTCGAGACGCCCGGGCGCGGAGCCTCCTCCGCGCCCGGGCGCCGCGGGATCCTCCGCCCCGGCACCCACGCCGACCTGCGGCGTCATGACGTTTTCTTAACGCGGGCCGATGACGTCTTCTTGACGCCGGTCGCATAGCCTGTCGCACTGCCGTCGCCCGACGGCGCTTTTACGGGGTCTTTAAACAAGAGGTGCAAGGTGGTTTCGTCGGGTTCGACGGAGACGGCGACGGCGGAACCGTCGTCGGCGCGAATACGGCTCCGCAACTGGCTGATGGAGGACATGTCCGCGGACAAGTCCGCCGGAAAGGCCGGGACCGAGGGCGGGGGCGCCGGACAGGCCGGGGCCGCGCAGGCCGGGGCCGAGGCGGCCGGTGCCGGGCAGTCCGGTGCCGCTGCGGCGGGGGCCGAGGGGGCGCAGCAGGACGGCGCGGCGGCGGGGGACACCGCCGCGCACGGTGCGCACAGCGGCCAGCGCTGGTGGCGGGTGATGTGCCTGACCGGCCTGGACTACTTCTCGACGCTCGGCTACCAGCCGGGCATCGCCGCGCTCGCCGCGGGCGTGCTGTCGCCTATCGCCACCATCGTGCTGGTGATCGTCACCCTGCTGGGTGCGCTGCCGGTCTACCGGCGGGTGGCCCAGGAGAGCCCGCGCGGTGAGGGCTCGATCGCGATGCTGGAGCGGCTGCTCTCGTTCTGGAAGGGCAAGCTGTTCGTCCTCGCGCTGCTCGGCTTCGCGGCGACGGACTTCCTGATCACCATCACGCTGTCCGCCGCCGACGCGAGCGCGCACCTGGTGGAGAACCCGCACCTGACCGGCGTGCTCGGCGGCAAGCAGGTGCTGATCACGCTGATCCTGGTGGCGCTGCTCGGCGCGGTCTTCCTCAAGGGCTTCAGCGAGGCGATCGGCCTGGCCGTGGCGCTGGTCGGGATCTACCTGGCGCTGAACGTGGTCGTCGTGGCCGTCGGCCTGTGGAAGATCGTCGAGGCGCCGCACGTCGTCACCGACTGGACGGCCGCCCTGACCGCCCAGCACGGCAACCCGGTCATCATGGTCGGCGTGGCCCTGGTGACCTTCCCGAAGCTGGCGCTCGGCCTGTCCGGCTTCGAGACCGGTGTCGCCGTCATGCCGCACATCCAGGGCGACGCGGCCGATACCGAGGCGAACCCGGCCGGCCGGATCCGCGGCACCCGCAAGCTGCTCACCACCTCCGCCGTGATCATGAGCTGCTTCCTGATCGCCACCAGCTTCATCACCACGCTGCTCATCCCGGCGGACCAGTTCAAGCCCGGCGGCGACGCCAACGGCCGCGCCCTGGCCTTCCTGGCGCACGAGTACCTGGGCGGCGCCTTCGGCAGCGTCTACGACCTCTCCACCATCGCGATCCTCTGGTTCGCCGGCGCCTCCGCGATGGCGGGCATGCTCAACCTGCTGCCCCGCTACCTCCCGCGCTACGGGATGGCCCCGCACTGGGCCCGCGCGGTGCGTCCGATGGTGATGGTGCTGACCCTGATCGGCTTCCTGGTCACCTGGATCTTCGACGCCAACGTCGACGCCCAGGGCGGCGCGTACGCGACCGGCGTGCTGGTGCTGATCAGCTCGGCGGCCATCGCGGTGACCATCGCCGCGTACAAGAAGCGCGAGCGGGGCTGGACCGTCGGCTTCGCGGCGATCTCGGCGATCTTCCTCTACACCACGGTGCTGAACTGCATGGAGCGGCCGGACGGCCTGAAGATCGGCGCCTGCTTCATCGCCGGCATCATCCTGGTCTCGCTGCTCTCCCGGCTGCGCCGCGCCTTCGAGCTCCGCGTCACCAACGTCGTCCTGGACGACGTGGCGGAACGTTTCATCAGGGACTACGCGCACCGCCCGCTGCGGCTGATCGCCAACGAGCCCAGCAACCGGGACAACGCCGAGTACCGCGACAAGATCCGGCAGATCCGCGCCGACAACGACATCCCCGGCGAGGACGACCTGGTCTTCGTCGAGGTGACCGTCCGCGACGCCTCCGACTTCGAGGCCGAGCTGACCGTCCGGGGCGAGGTCCTGCACGGGCGCTACCGCGTCCTCACCCTGGAGAGCTCCAGCATCCCCAACGCCATCGCCGCGCTGGCCCTCACCGTCCGGGACCGCACCGGGCAGCGGCCGCACCTGTACTTCGAGTGGACCGAGGGCAACCCCTTCGCCCAGTTCCTGCGGTTCTTCCTGTTCGGCCAGGGCGAGGTCGCACCGGTCACCCGCGAGGTGCTGCGCGAGGCCGAGCCCGACCGCTCGCGCCGCCCGCGCGTGCACGTCGGCTGACCCGTCCACCCCGGCCGCCAGGCCCCGGCGCCCGCCGCACGGCCCGCCCGCTCCCCAGGAGCCGGCGGGCCGTCGGCGTCCCCGGGGGCTGCGAACCCCCGCCCTTCGCGACCGTTCCCCGAACTCGCCCGGGAGGCGCGCCCGGCCACCGCCGGGCGATGCGCGCACCATGGCGCCGCCCACGCCCGGGAGAGGAGGGCGTGGGCGGCGGTCGGCGGGCCCGTGGGGCCGTCGGGCGGGGATGCTCCTATGGCTGTCAAGCCGCAGAGGCCAGGTCGGTTTGAGTGATTTGTGTGGTTGGTGTGCTGGTCAGAGCGCGGTAGACCTCGCGGGCGACGAATCGCTTGAGGCAGCGCATGATGTCCTTCTTGGACATGCCTTCCTTGGTGCGGCGTTCGACGTAGGCGCGGGTGCGCGCGTCGAAGCGCATGCGGGTCAGCACGATGGTGTGCAGGGCGTTGTTCGCAGCCCGGTCGCCTCCTCGGTTGAGGCGGTGTCGGTGGGTGCGGCCTGAGGACGCGGGGATCGGTGCGACGCCGGCCAGGTGGGCGAATGCGGCCTCGGAGCGCATCCGTTCGGGATTGTCGCCAGCGGAGGCCAGGAGCTGGCCGGCGGTCTCGGGGCCGACACCGAACAGCTCCAGCAGCACGGGGGCGGCCTTCTTGACCAGTGGGCCGATCTCGGCGTCGAACTCGGCGATCTCCTCGTCCATCGCCTGGTGGCGGCGGGCCAGTCGCCGCAGT
>NZ_JBVJJY010000031.1:0-47500 GCF_055585785.1 Kitasatospora sp. NPDC053308
CGCCGACGGCGACCTCGACCGGGACGGACTCGCCGGTGAGCATCGAGGCGTCCACCGCGGAGGTGCCCTCGACCACCACGCCGTCGGTGGCGATCTTCTCGCCCGGCCGGACCACGAAGCGCTCCCCGACGGCGAGTTCGGCGATCGGGATGCGCACCTCGGCCGCGCCGCGCAGCACCGTCACGTCCTTGGCGCCCAGTTCCAGTAGCGCCTTGAGCGCGGCGCCGGCGGTGCGCTTGGAGCGGGCCTCGAAGTAGCGTCCGGCCAGGATGAAGGCGGTGACGCCGGCCGCGGCCTCCAGGTAGATGTCGGAGGCGCCGTCGCCGCGGGCGATGGTGAACTCGAAGCCGTGCCGCATGCCGGGCATTCCGGCGTCGCCGAAGAACAGCGCCCACAGCGACCACAGGAACGCGGCGCCCGTACCGAGTGAGACCAGGGTGTCCATCGTCGCGGCGCCGTGCCGGGCGTTGGTGAAGGCGGCCCGGTGGAACGGCCAGGCGGCGTAGGTGACCACCGGCGCGGCCAGGGTCAGCGACAGCCATTGCCAGTTGTCGAACTGCAGCGCGGGCACCATCGCCATCGCGACCACCGGTACGGCCAGCGCGACGGCGGTGAACAACCGGGCGCGCAGCGGGGCCAGTTCGTCGGCCGGCTCGGCCGGCTCGCCGGTCGGCGCCTGGGCCGCCGGGGGCTTGGGCGGGGCGGCGGTGTAGCCGGTGGCCTCGACGGTGGCGATCAGGTCGGCCACCTGGACGTCGCCCGCGAAGGAGACCTTCGCCTTCTCGGTGGCGTAGTTGACGCTGGCGGTGACCCCGTCCATCCGGTTGAGCTTCTTCTCGATCCGGGCCGCGCACGAGGCGCACGTCATTCCGCCGATCGAGAGTTCCACCTCCGCTGAGGCGGGTGCCTGCGTCGTCATCGTCGCTCCTCGGGACAGTCGTTCGCGCGGTGGGCGGTACGTTCTGCGGCTCGGCCCTTCATACCCGGCAGGGGTAGTGAGCCGCACCGAGGTCCTTTATACCCCCCAGGGGTATCTGTCGCAAGCTTTGGCGATACCGCGGAGGGGTATCTCTCGACACGACGGGCCGATCGCCTCGACACCTGGTGGCGCGCCCTTCCCGGCGGGCGCCCCGGCCGGGCACGCCGCGCTGCGGAAATCCGCCGAGCGCCGACCGCCCCCTACCCGTACGGGGTATGCGGGAACGGCGGCGCACCGCCCCCCGCGCCGCCCCCGCACCGCACCGCCCGGACGGCGCGGGCGCGGCCGCGGAACCGGCCCTCCCCCGCCGACGTCTATGCTCGTCGACCGCGGGCTCGTCCGATCACGGCGAGCCACTGGAGCTTCTTGGGGGAGAGCAGCCGATGCCCGACTCGGTGGGGTACACCGTCCAGCCCGACGCGCTGGACCACGTGACGACGGCACTCAGCAACGTCGCGACCGACCTGGCCTCGGCCAACCAGTCCTACACCGCGCAGAAGCCCTACCAGTCCGCCGACTTCGGCGAGTTCGGGGTCGACCAGGCCTGGGCGGGCTTCGACGGCAACTGGTCCCAGGAACTGCACGTCACCCAGCGCGCCGTGGCCGAACTGGTCCAGAAGATGTCGGCCACCGCCGCCAACTACCGCGCCGCGGAGACGAAGCTCACCGCATCGCTGACCCCGGCGCAGACCCGATGAGCAAGGTCACGGACCTGCAGAACGCGCAGCAGGCCATCACCCACCCCGGCTCCGGCTTCTTCATCGGCGTCGCGCTCATCGGCGCGATCGACAAGGCCCTGGCCGTGCCCGGGCCGGCCGGGAACCCGGGCGTGATCCGCGAGCGGGCCAAGGCCTACGCGGAGACCGCCAAGGCCTACGCCAAGGCGTCCACCGACCTCGGGGAGGTCGCCGACCACCGGCTGCCGAACGCCTGGACCGGCTCGGTCGCCGAGAACGCCACCCAGTCCGTGCGGGCACTGGCGAACGAACTGAGCGTCTCCCAGAAGTCCTTGGAGCAGGCCGCCGCCGAACTGAACGCCTGGGCGGACCACCTGGAAGGCGCCCAGAGCACCGACGCGCAGGGCGTGACCGCCCTGGAGAACGTGCAGAAGTCGCTCGCCGACGACGCCTTCGACACGGGCAAGGCCATCGCCGCCATCGAACCCGCCAACACGGCCGTGGCGACCAGGATCTCGGCCGCCCAGCGGGCGGAGAGCAGCGGCACCCACGCCGCGAGCATGCTCAACCAGCTCGCCGCCAAGGCCCGCACCGAGCGCGCCGGGCAAGGGCCGATCGACCCGCTGGCGGCGCTGGTGCTGGCGAACGAGAAGGGCCCCGGCGGCAGTGCGGACGGCGACTACATCCTGACCGACAACCAGCTCGACCGCGCCAAGCAGTTCATGTCGGTGATGAACGGCACCGACCAGCTCGCCTTCCAGAACCTCCTGTCCGGCGCCAAGTCGCCGGAGGAGGCCGCCTACCTGTGGAAGGCCCTGGCGGCCGGCCACTCGGTCGCCGACGTCCAGCAGTTCGCCGCGCTGATCCACCCCCACGGCGACGACCCGCGCTGGCTGTCCGAGCACCTGGTGCCGGCGCTCGGCTCGGATCCCCTGCAGGAGGAGTCCACCACCCAGACGATCAAGCTGAACTACAAGGGCGCCGACATCCTCGACGGCTACGACGTCTACAGCCAGCGCAACGTCGGCGACTGCGTCGCCGCCTCGACGGTGGTCGCGAGCCTCAAGCTCGACCCGGTGACGATGCTCCAGCTCACCACCGGCAACATGACCGACGTCCCGGGATCCGACTCCCCCGAGTACTTCAAACAACGCCTCCAGCAGCTCTTCATCGGCCAGTACCAGCAGGGCCAACTGGCCGACGGCAACCAGAAGGTCTACCCGCAGGCGGACGGCGGGATCGGCCCGAAGGGCGGCACCTTCCTCGCCGACCAGAACCTCGGGAAGGCCACCGGCTCGACCTACGAATACGTCAACCTGAACACCGACGACGACCGGCGCGCGGCCGTCACCCGGATCGAGAAGGCCCTGGACGAGGGCAAGCCGGTGCCGTTCTGCGCCTTCGACGAGGCCAGCAAGGGCGGTTACCACCAGATGGTGATCGTGGCCCGGGACGGCGACCGGCTGCAGGTCTACAACCCGTGGGGCCAGTCGGTGTGGGTGACCGAGGACCAGTTCATCCACAACCACATCGACACCGGCGGCCTCACCGGCGACGCGAAGATCAACCGACCCTACGGCGCGGAGCTGCCGAAATGACCGACTACCTCCCCGACTCCGAGCTGACGACCGGCTACGACGTCGAGTCCGCCGTCACCCGCGGCCTGCTGATCGACGGAGTCCCGCGCCGCGTGCTGTTCGGCGAGGCGGCGATCGCCGCCTCCTACCAGGCCGAGGCCCTGGGCATCGGCCCCGAGCCACTGGGCGTCCTGGCCCGGTACGTCCGCGCCGGCGGCTTCTCCGGTGCGCTCGACCTGCCGGAGCCGGTGATCGGAGAGGAACCGGGCGCACTGGTCCGCGGCTGGCTGCGCGCGGCCGCGGCCGGCGGGGCGGACCTGGGGCGCGAGGTCCTGTTCGCCCGCTGGCTGGCCGAGGTCGCGCTGCTGATCACCATGCGTCGCCGGGTCCGGGAGGAGGGCAACTGATGCGCCGGCTGATCACCTCCGTGGTGGCCATCGCGGCCGCCTCCGTGTTGCTCCTCTCCTACCTCAACGGCTGGTGGTCCGACCCCGATCCGGTCGGGCCGGCCACCGCCACCGCCACCCGGCCGCAGGTGGAGGTCCCGCTCCCCACTGACACGGACAACCCGGTCTCCCCGTACCCGCCCAGCACGGTGACCCTGACGGTCGGACAGCAGCTCGGCGTCAGGACGACCGGCGGCGCCCGGCCGAAGTGGTGGTACCTCGACTCGGCGGGCGACCCCACCGTGCTGCGGCCCGGCCCGAACTTCGTCATCACCCCCTGCCCCACGGACCAGCCCGCAGCGGGCTGCGGCTCCGAGTTCGACCTGACCTTCACCGCCCTGGCCCCCGGAACCACCACCCTCACCTGGCTGTTCGGCGAGGGCGGCTGCCACGCCGGCGTGCCGAAGTACGCCGGGGACCGCTGCGACGTCTCCAAGAGCATCCAGGTCACGGTGCACTGACCGGCGGCCCGCCTCCGGCCAGGCCGGCGGCCGGGCCGCTTCGGGGGCGCTACGCGGGCGCGATGGCGAAGCCCAGCATCACGGCGGCCGAGACCACGACCGCGCCGGGGGCGAGGTCGGCCTCGGAGACGCCGTCCCCGCCGCCGTGGCCCCGGTAGCGGCCTCCGCCGATGCTCTCCGGGTCGACGTCCTCGATGTGGATGACCGGGCCCAGTCGGACGCCCGCGGCCGTGGCGTACAGCTCGGCCTTGGCCCGGGCGGCGTGGACGGCCTTCTCCCGTGCCTCGGCGCGCAGTTCCGGCTTGTTGCGCACGTCGAAGTCCACACCGTCGAGTTCGTTCGCGCCGGCGTCGACCGCGGCGATCAGGAACGGTTCGAGCGAGTCGAGGTCCTGGTACTCGATGGCGAACCCGGCGTGGCAGCGGTAGCCGAGGAACTTCCGGTCCGAGCCGTAGCCGCTCCAGGCCGTTTCGAGGTCGAGTCGGGACGCCGACACCTGCGCGTCCTGCACACCGTGGAGCCGGAACGCTTCGCGCAGGTTCGCTATCGCGGTGCGCGCGGCGCCGAAGGCCTCCTGGGGTGTCGCCTCGACCCGCTCGACGCCGAGCCGGATCCTGGCGAGGTCCGGTGCGGCCTGGACGCTCGCCGCACCGTAGCCGGTGATTCCCCACGGTGACGTGATCGTTGTCTGCATGATCGGGAGTCAACCACGAAGCCGACGGGCGGGCAGCGGAGTTTCCGAACGCGGTGGCGCCGGCCTCCCCGGGCGAGGAGGCCGGCGCCCGGAGCGGTGCGGTCGGGCCGGAGCGCGGGGGCCCGGGGCGGTGCGCTCGGGCCGGGGCGCGGGCGGTGGTGCCGTCAGGTGGCGCTGGCGATCAGCGGTCGGGCCGCGGGGGCCGCGGCTCGGGACGCCTCCCCCCGCACCGCCCGGTCGAGGCCGAGGTTGCGGTGGATCTCCAGCGCGGCGGTGGAGCGGTTCAGGGTGATGTAGTGCAGGCCGGGCGCGCCCTCGCGGAGCAGGCGCTCGGCCAGGCGGGTGGCGTGCTCGACGCCGATCCGGTGCGCGGCCGCCCGGTCGTGCCGGGCCGCCTCCAGGAGCCGCGCCAGGCCGGCCGGGAAGGACGCCCCGCTGAGTTCGGCGAAGCGGCCGATCTGCCGGACGTCGGTGGCGGGCATGATCTCCGGGATGACCGGGGTCTCGCACCCCGCCGCGGCCAGCCGGTCCCGCAGCCGCAGGTAGTGCTCGACCTCGAAGAACATCTGGGTGACGGCGTAGTCGGCACCGGCCCGGCACTTGGCGACGAAGTGCCGGATGTCGCTGTCCCAGTCCGCGGAGCGCGGGTGCCGCTCGGGGAAGGCCGCCACGCCGACGGTGAACGCGCCGCACTCCCTGACCAGCCGCACCAGCTCGACGGCGTGCCGCAGGCCCTGCGGGTGCTGCTCCCAGACGCCGTTGGGGTTGCCGGGCGGGTCGCCGCGCAGGGCGAGGACGTCGCGGATCCCGACGTCGGCGTAGCGCCGCAGGACGGCCTGGAGTTCGGCGGTGGAGTGGCCGACGGCGGTCAGGTGCGCGACCGGGCGCAGCGTGGTCTGCGCGGCGATCCGCTCGGTGGTCTCGATGGTGCGGTCGCGCGAGGAGCCGCCGGCGCCGTAGGTGACCGAGACGAAGGTCGGTGCGACCGCCTCCACCCGTCGGATGGCCGCCCACAGGGCGCGTTCGCCGGACTCGTCCTTGGCGGGGAAGAACTCGAAGGAGTACGTCCGTTCGCCGTCGGCGAGGAGTTCGCGCAGGCCGCGTGGGCCGCGCGGGGTGGTCTGGTCCATGGGGTTCACCTCGTGTGGTGGGGTTCGGTCGTCCGGGGGCATGAGGGAGCGCCTCCACCCTGCCCGGTCGCCCGCAACAGGGGTGTCACAGCGACGCGTTGACGGCTTTCGACCGCCTGCGGCGGTGTCGGCCGAGGTCCCGCGCCCGGTCCGCCCGAACCCCCTTAGATACCCTAGGGGGGTATGGTATGTTCGAGGAGAAGCAGCCGCCCGGACCATTCCGGCCGGCGCCGGCCCATGACGACAGGAGCACACCGTGAGCGAGACCACCGTCACCGTCGAGTCGGCCCCCACCGAGGCCGGCTCCTGCTGCGGTTCGTGCGGCACCGGCGCCACCGCCGCCCCCGCCGCCGCCCTGACCTCGGCCTTCCAGGTCACGGGCATGACCTGCGGCCACTGCGTCACCTCGGTCACCGCCGAGCTGAAGAAGCTCGACGGCGTCACCGAGGTCGCCGTGGACCTCGCCTCCGGCAGGGTCACCGTCGCCGGCACCCGGCCGCTCGTCGATGCCGACGTGGCCGCCGCCATCGACGAGGCCGGCTACGACCTGGTCGGCCGCCTCGACGGCTGAGGGCTCGGCGGCGATCCCCGACCGGCCCTCGCCGAGGGAGGCCAGGGCGAGGCCTACCAGGGCATCGCCCGCCTCGCACGGTCCCGGCGCGCTCCCCCGTTCCGCCCCGGGGGGGGGGGCGGCTGCGAAGTGCGCCGGGCCCGGATCGGTCTCCGCACCGAGCGGTACGGGGCGGGGGTATCCTCGAAGCCCGCCGGACGACGGGCGGGGCAACCGGGACCGAGGGAGCCGCCATGCCGTCGATCGAGTTCGTCCGCCGCCTGGACGGTCTGGTCTACCGCTTCCGGCCCGACGGCACCTTCAACGGACGGCCGTCGTTCAAGCGGACCGACCTGGACGTCTGGTGCCGCTGGCTGCCCGACCGCGGCTGGTGCACCGTCGACGCCGCGGGCGTCCCCAACTCCGCCCCCCTGCCCGGCGGGACGGCCGACCAGCCGCTCCCGCCGCTCTGCCCCTGGCGCAGCTGGAAGGCCGGCAAGTCCTACCTCTACGACCTGCGCCTCGGAGACCTCGCCGACCCCGGAGACCCCGGAGCCCTCCCCGACCCCGGAGACCTCCCCGACGCCGCCGACCGCGCGGAGCCGGAGCCCCCGGTCGGCTGAGCCCCCCTCGCCGAGCCGGCGATCCGTCAGACCCGGTCGAGCGGCCGGTGCGGGCCCTCCGGGAGCTCGACCGCGATCCGGTCGCCGGGCCGGACCGGACCGCCCGCGCGGACGACGCCCATGATGCCGGCGCGGCGGACGATCGTGCCGTCCTCGGCGCGGCCGACGACCTGCTTGAGCAGGCCCGCCCGGTAGGCGTCGATCTGCGCGCACGGGTTGCGCAGGCCGGTGACCTCCACCTCCGCCTGCGCGCCGATCCTCAGCACCGCGCCGACCGGGAGACCGAGCAGGTCCACGCCCTCGGTGGTGATGTTCTCGCCGAGCGCACCCGGCGCCACGTCGAAGCCGGACGCGGCGAGTTCGGCGAGGAGTTCGCGGTGGATCAGGTGGACTTGTCGCAGGTTGGGCTGGGTCGGTCCTGGGCGACGCGCGAGCGGTGCCTGACCGTCACCCCGGCGTGCACGTCGCCCTCCACACCGAGCCCGGCGAGCAGCGTGATGCCGTCCCGGTTCGGCTTGGTGAACGAGTACTCGGCGTTGCTGCTGACTGCCACCACGGTGCCGCTCATGCTTCGGACCTTCCTCGCGCGCCTACCTTCGACCAGCCCGAAGCTTAAGGCGTGTCCGACCACTACCGCCGGGCGCGCGACGCTCCCCCAGCCTTCGGCCCGGAGGTACCCCCAGGGCACGCACCTCGCCGCGTTGTCGTCGGTCGCCGATGTCCCCCAGCCTCCGGCCGGGAGGTGCCCCCACCGAATGGACTCTCCCCCAGCCTCCGGCCGGGAGGTGCCCCCGTCCTCCGCCTCGCGATGCACGCATCCCAACGCCGCGCACTGATCCGACGCGAATGGTCAGACACGCCTCAGTCAGTGCCGGTCAGCCCGCGACCGGCGCCTTGAGGAGCGGAAGCACGATCTCGTCGAGGACCTCCGCCACGACCCGGTCGGAGGGGACCGCCGCGTCGACCAGGAAGGCGTCCCGCAGCAGGTCGAGCGGCAGCGAGACGACGCGCCGGGTGATCCGGCCGGGGTCGATCTCGTTCCGCGCGGCTGCCCGGCGCATCATCAACTCCAGGCTGTCGAGCGGGCCCTGGGTGTTCACCAGGCCCGAGAAGCCGGTCCGGAGCTCGGGGTAGCGCAACAGGTCCACGAGGACGCCGTGAACGGTGTCGGTCGGCAGGTCGTCGAAGCGGTGCAGCACGCTGCCCAGGAATTGCGCCAGGTCGGTGCGCAGGTCGCCGGTGTCCGGCGGCTCCTGGTAGTCGGGGGCGTTGCGGCCGAGGGCCGCGATGACGAGGGCGGCCCGGTTGGGCCAACGCCGGTAGAGGACCGGTTTGCTGGTCCGGGCGCGGGCGGCTACGCCCTCCATGGTGAGCCGGTCGTAGCCGTGGTCGGCGAGTTCGGCCCAGACGGCGTCCAGGATCGCCCGCTCCAGCTCGTCACCGCGTCGCCGCACCGGCTTGTCGCCGACGGAGGGGTCCGCCCCGCCTTGCCCGTCCTTCACGTCCCGCACGTCCCGCACCCGCCCTCAGAGATACGTTGCGTTTCTTATCGAGGTCAGCCTACAGTCGGAGGCAAGAAACGCGCCGTATCTTATGGCCGGAACGGCCAGGGGGAGATCCGTCATGCGCACTGCTCACACCACTGCCGACGCCACGACTCACCAGCACACCGACGTCCTGGTCGTCGGCGCCGGACCGGTGGGTCTCGTGCTCGCCCTCGGGCTTGCCCGCGCCGGGGTGCACTGCCGCGTCATCGAGCGGGAGCCGGAGTTCCGCGATCGCGGCGTCCGCGGCAAGGGCGTCAACCCGCGAACCCTGGAGGTGTTCGACGACCTCGGCGTCGTCGACGCGATCCTCGATCGCGGCACGCTTGGCCTCAAGGTCCGTACGTACGAGGGGAGTCGGGTCCTGCGCGAGGTCGATCCGGCCCCCGGGATCCGCCCGACGCCGGACCGCCCGTACGCCGGGATGGTGCTGCTCGGCCAGCACCACACCGAGGCCGTGCTGCGCGAACGGCTCGCCGCGTACGGCGTCACCGTCGAGACCGGTACGGAGTTGCTCGACCACACCCAGGACGCGGACGGCGTGCTCGCCACCGTCCGGCGCGGCGACCGGATCGAACGGCTGGGCGCCCGCTACCTGGTCGGCTGCGACGGCGGTCGCAGCACCGTCCGCAAGCTGGCTGGCTTCCCCTTCCTCGGCGAGACCTGGGAGGAGGAACGGTTCCTGATGGCCTCGATGGAGGTGGACGGCCTGGACTCCGACGCCATGCACGTCTGGAACGACCCCCGGCTCGGTGTCGGCGCGCTGGTCATGGTCCCGATGCGGGCGGACGGCAACTGGGCCGTGCACGCCGGTGTCGCCCCGGACGCGCAGGGCGGGATACCGGACCCGACCGGGGACACCTTCCGCGCACTGTTCGCCGAACGGGCCGGCCTGCCCGGCGTCACCCTGCACGAACCGGTCTGGTCGACGGTCTGGCGGCCGACCGTCCGCATGGTCGAGCGCTACCGGGACGGCCGGGTGCTGCTCGCCGGGGACGCCGCGCACTGCCACTCCGCCGCGGGCGGCCAGGGCATGAACACCGGCATCCAGGACGCCCACAACCTGAGCTGGAAGCTGGCCGCCGTCCTGCGCGGCGCGCCGGACGCACTGCTCGACAGCTACCAGGCCGAGCGGCTGCCCGTCGCCCGCGCCGTTCTCGCCGCCACCTCGGCCCAGCACAGGGCCCTGTTCGGCGCCGACGGCGCCCGCGCGCTCACCGACCAGTTCGTCAACCCGGCCGCCGCGGGCTCCGACTTCACCGGGCTCTCCGTCGGCTACCGTGGCGGCCCGCTCGGCCGCGACCTCGACGGCACCACGGGCATCCGGGCCGGCGACCGCGCCCCCGACGCCCCCTGCACCACCGCTGACGGCACGCCGACCCGGCTCTTCGACCTCTTCCGCGGCCCGCACTTCACCCTGCTCACCCTCGGGGAGCACCCGGCGCTTCCGGCCGGACCACCGTTCGCGGAAGGGCGCGTCACCGAGATCCGGCGGGCCGCCGTGCTCGACCCCGACGGCCACGTCGCCCGCGCGTACGGGCTGCGCGGCGACGCCGTCGTCCTGGTCCGGCCGGACGGCTACGTCGCGCTGACCGGGGCCACCGCCGATCCGGGTGCCCTCGCCGAGCAGTTGGGGGGCTACGCCCCGGTGGCCGCCTGAGGCCCGCCCGACTCCGGCAGCCGCCCCGGCTGCCGTTCCAGGCCGCGTTGCCGCTCGTCCGCGTCGGCGAGCCGGAAGTAGACCGGCGGGAGGGCGAGTTCGATCACCATCAGCACGACCTGGAAGCCCTGCGGCCACCCGTCCACCGCGATGGAGAGCACCCGGGCGAGGCCGCCCAGCAGGAGCACCGCCGCCAGCCCCCGCACCGCCCGGGCGGGCACCGGCTCCTGCCGGGCGGCCCACACCCAGGCCGCGCCGTACCCGGCGAAGACCGCGCCCATGAAGCGGCCGAAGCTGCCCACCGTCGGCCCCGCGTCCGCGATCCCGGGCACCGCGGCGTTCCCCAGCAGGATGTGGAAGAAGCCGATCGCCACACAGGCGATCCCCATCGTCCACACGAGCACCCGCAGTGTCCTGGCCATGACCCACCCACCCGTCGTCGGTCCGGTTCGACGCGTGCCACCGACGGCGTGCGCCCTGACCGACGCCGCCTTAGTTGACACGCGTCTACCAAGCTAGCGCCCCCCGGTAGACGCGTGTCAAGTAACCTGGCGCGCATGCCAGTCCACGAACGACGCCGACGGCTCTCCCCCGCCGAGCGGCGCGCCCAGCTGCTCTCCGTCGGCGCCCGGCTGTTCGCCGCCCGCCCGTACGAGGAGGTGCTGATGGAGGAGGTCGCCGAGCAGGCCGGGGTCTCACGCGCACTGCTCTACCGGCACTTCCCGAGCAAGCACGACCTGTTCGCCGAGGTCTACCGGCAGGCCGCCGACGAGCTGCTCGCCAGGAGCCGCTTCGACCCGGCCGACACCCTGGTGGAGCAGCTGGTCGAGGGCATGGACGCCCACCTGGACTACTTCATCGCCAACCGGCACGCCGTCCTGGCCGCCAACCGCGTCCTGGCCGGGGACCAGGTGATCCAGACGATCATCACCGAGGAGCTGGACACCCTCCGGGGCCGCCTGCTCGGCGTCCTCCCGCTCGCGGACGAGGCGGCGCGGCGGGCCGTGTCGCAGGTCCTGCGCAGCTGGCTGGTGTTCGTCCGGGTGCTCGTCCTCGACTGGCTGACCGAGGAGTCCTGTCCGCGCGAGGAGCTGCGCGACGCCTGCATCGGCGCCGTCCTCGGGGCGCTGCGGCCGCTGCTGCCCGCCGACCCGGCGCCCGACTGGGGGCGGTAGCCGCCGGGCACCCACCGGGCCTCCGGACGCATACCATCGATCCGCAACGGGAAAATCCGCACGAAGCGTCCAACTGTTGCTGAAAATATGACAGTTGGATGTGAAGTCCGCATCCACCCCGAAGGGACCCATGGACTCCGCCGCCGACACCCGGACCGCCCTCCCCCCGCTCCACCGGCTCCCCCTCTCCCCCGCCCTGCCACCCCGCCCGACCACCCTCCCCGACGGCACCCCCGCCTGGCTGGTCACCCGCTACCACGAGGTCCGGCAGGTCCTCGGCGACCCCCGGCTCACCCGGGCCGACCTGCACGAGGTCGGCACCGCGGGCACCACCGCCGACGTGGCCGCCAACCCGGCGTCCCTGTTCAACCAGGACGGCCCCGCCCACCGACGCCTGCGCGGCACCGTCCAGCGCGCCTTCACCCCGCGCGCCATCGCCGGGTGGCAGCCCTGGGTCGCGGCCGCCGTCCAACAGTCCGTGGACGCGCTGGTCGCCGCCGGGCCGCCCGCCGACCTGGTCACCGCCTTCGCCCGGCCGGTGCCCTTCGCCGTCACCACCCGGCTGATGGGGCTCGACGGCGACGGACCCGACCGTCTCGACGAGGAGCGGCTGGGCCGCTGGACGCTCGCCCTGCTCGCCCAGGGCGAGGGACCGGCCGCCGGGGAGGACGCCGGTGCGGACCCCGGCCACGCCGAAGTCCTCGCCGAGTTCGGCGCGTTCACCCGGGAGTTGATCGAGCGCCGGCGCCGCGAACCCGGCGACGACCTGGTCAGCCGACTGGTCCGGGCCGCCGACCAGGACGGCGGCATCCCCGAGGAGCCGCTCGTCTACCTCGTCGCCGGCCTCACCGCCAGCGGCAACGAGAGCGTCGCCGGGGCCCTCGGCAACGCCCTCCTCTACCTCCTCGGCGAACGCGCCGACCACTGGCCCCGCCTCGCCGACCCCGGCACCGCCGAACGCACGGCCGAACGCCTGCTCCACTTCATCCCGCTCGGCGACGACGAGGCCACCATCCGGCGCACCACCGCGCCGATCGAGCTCGGCGGCGCCACCATCCCGGCCGACGCCGTCGTGGCCATCAGCCTCGGCAGCGCCAACCGCGACCCGGCCGTCTACCCCGAGGGCCTCGACGCCGACCTCGACCTCCCGCTCACCTCCCCCACCCTCGCCTTCAGTGCCGGTCCGCACTACTGCATCGGCGCCTGGCGGGTCCGCCTCGAGATGCGCGAGTCCCTGCACCGCCTCGCCGCCGCCCTCCCCGGCCTCCGCCTCACCACCCCGGTCGAGGAGATCGCCTGGCAGCTCGGCGGCACCACCCGCAGCCCGGCCGGGATCCCCGTCACCTGGTGATCCCGGCGCCGGGCCGCCGCCACCGGCACGGACCGCGGACCGCGGCGGCCCGGCGCGGCGCGGGGCGGCGCGGGGCGGCGCGGGCTGGTGCCGCACGGCTTGGCGCGGCGCGGTACGGCGCGGCGCGGCGCGGTGCGGCGCGGCACGGCCCGGCACGGCTCAGCGCGGCACAGCCCTGCGCGCTTCGGCGCGCCGCGGTGCAGCGCAACGCCACGGCACGGCCGGGCTCGGCCCGAGCAGCCGGCCGTCAGCCGCCGCCCGTCAGCCGAACAGCCCCTCCCCCAGCACCGCGCCCTCCGGCGCCCCCGGCAGCACGTACGCCACCGCCGAGGCCGTGTGCTCCAGGAAGGCGTTCAGCGCGTCCCGCGCCGCCAGCCGGTTCTGCACCCGGGTGAACTGGGCCGGGTCCCGCATGAACGCGCAGAACAGCAGCCCCCGGTCCGTCGGCCCGTCGTCGTAGCTGTAGCCACGGCGCAGCATCCGGGCGCCGCCGTCCAGCCGGGGGCTGGAGAGGCGTACGTGGGCGGTGGCCGGGATGACGTACGAGCCGTCGTGGTTCTTCGCGTAGATGTCCGGCTCGTCGTGCTCCGCCGTGCCGGTGAGCGGGGCGCCGTCGCCCTCCCGGCGGCCCATCGCCTGCTCGCGCCGGTCCGCGGGGAGGGCGGCGAAGGCGGCGGTGTCCATCCGGATCCTCCGGTAGACCAGCACCGTGCCGTGCTCGTGGGGCCCTGGCGGTCCCCAGACCCACTGCCGGGCGGCCTCCTCGTCCGGGTTGGCCGTGCCGTCCTTGAAGCCGAACAGGTTCCGCGGCGTGGTGCCCGCGGGCGTCCGGGGCAGGAAGCCGGACTGCGTCCACCGCGCGGACGCCCCGGCCGCCGCAGCGGCCGCGCCCAGCTGCTCGGCGACCACCGCCAGCGGCCACCGGTCGGCCGCGCACAGCTGGACCAGCAGGTCACCGCCGCCCCGCGCCGGATCGAGCCGGTCCCCCGGAAAGGCGGGCAGCTCGGCCAGGACGGGCGCCGGAACGCTCAGCCCCAGCCGGGACGCGAGGCCCGGCCCGACCCCCACCAGGCTGCTCAGCCGGGCCGGTTCGCCGCCCCGCAGCCGCGGATCCGCCGAGCCGCCACCGGCCGCCTCGGCGAGCACCCGGGTCACCTCGGCGAGCAGGCCCCGCAGGGCCGCCCGGCCGTCCGAGGTCGCGGCGGGCGCGAGGTCGAAGGCGAGCAGCTGGGTGGCCGGCTGCTGCGGGGCCGTCACCCCGGCCTGCCGTACGCCGTGGAAGGGCACCTCCGGCTCGGCCGGCGGCGCCGCAGCGGCCCGTCCGCCCCCGCCTCCGCCGTCCCCGACGCGGACCAGGGCCGTGACGCCGGCGCCGACGCCCGCGCCGGCCCCGGCGGCCAGCGCCGCCCCGCCCGCCAGCAGGGCCCTGCGGCCCAGGCCGGCGCCGACAGCTCGTGGCCGGTCCTGCTCCTTTTCGGTTTCGGCATGCATGGCCGACATTGGAGACGATAGAACACGGATCATGCAACTTTTGACCACACGTCAATTCCGCTCCACCGCAAGGCGGCGCTGCCCGTCGGCGGCCCGCAGCCCGCTCCCCGCCCTGCTCACCACCGCCGCACTCGCCCTGGCCCTCGCCCTCTCCGGCTGTTCGTCGAGCGGTTCGACCTCGACCGACGCGAAACACCCGGACGGCACGGTGGTTCGGGTCCCGCAGGACTTCCCGACCATCCAGCAGGCCGTCGACGTGGCCCGGGAGGGCGACACCGTCCTGGTCGACCCGGGCACCTACCGGGAGAGCGTCCGGATCACCAAGCCCCGGATCGTGCTGCGCGGCACCGACCGCAACACCGTCGTCCTGGACGGCGGCGTGCGGCTCGTCAACGGCGTCACGGTGACCGGCGCGGGCTCGGTCGTCGAGAACCTCACGGTCCACGGCTACCTCGCCAACGGCGTGCTGTTCACCGGCGTCACCGACGAGAAGCTGCAGCAGCGCGGAGCCGGAGGCTCCGCCTACGACCCGCTGGACACCGCCCGCTTCCCCGTCGTCCAGGGCTTCCGCGCGACCAGGGTCACCGCCTACAACAACGGCCTGTACGGCATCTACGCCTTCGACGCCCGCGGCGGCGTCATCGAGGACTCGTACGCGTCCGGGCAGGCCGACTCCGGCATCTACGTCGGCCAGTGCAAGCCCTGCGACACCCTGGTGCGCGGCAACACCACCGAACGCAACGCCGTGGGCATCGAACTCACCAACGCCTCGGACGGGTTGACGATCGTCGGCAACCGCGTCAGCGGGAACCGGGTCGGCGTCACGGTCAACTCCAACGACCTGGAGGCCCTCGCCCCGCAGCACGGCGCCGTCATCGCGGGCAACGTCGTCACCGACAACAACGCCGCCGACACCCCCGAACAGGCCGACGGCGGCTTCGGCATCGGCATCGGCATCGGCGGCGGCACGGCGAACCTGGTGCAGCGCAACCTCGTTCAGGGCAACCGCGCCGTCGGCATCGTCATCACCGACCCGCCGGGCCACCCGGCGAGCGGGAACCGGGTCGAAGGCAACCGGGCCACCGGCAACGGCACCGACCTCGCCCTCGCCTCCGCCGACCCGGCCAACTGCTTCACCGGCAACCGGCCCACCGTACAGAGCCCGGAGGACCTGGAGACCGCGGCCGCCTGCCCGGCCGTCCAGGGCCGGGGCCCCGTGCCCGCGGGCCGCACCACCCCGGTCCAGGCCCCACCCGGCATCCCGTTCAGTCAGGTCCAGGCCCCGCCCGCGCAGCCCTCGCTCCCCGACCCGACCGCCCCGGCCCGCCCCGCCACCGGCCTCCCGGGCCCCGTCGACCCCGGCGCCTACCCCCTCCCGGAAACCCCCGACGCCCTGCCCAGGCCCTGACCGCTCCCGCACACCCCGCGCACACCGCAGGCGCGGCCCCCGCCGGCCGGCCGGGTGCGGGCGGGCCGTGCCCGGCCGGTGGCGCCGGGCACGGCCCCGACGGCCGGTCCGCCCCCGCTCGGCACAGCCGCCCCTGGGGCCGCTCGGCCGACGGGCCCCGTCAAGAGTTCGCAAACCCGCAGGACAGGACGGTGCAGTACCGGACGACCCCGACTTCCGTGCCGACACGGTCAGTTCAGGACACCCCGGGCAGTTCGGAATCCGCCCGAACAGCCCTCCGCGGACATGACATACTGCGTCGGTGACCGCAGCAGACCTGGCCGAGAAGCCACCCAAAAGCCGCCCGCGCCTGGGACGGAAGTTCACCCTGCTGTGGTCGGCCTCGGCGATCTCCTCGGTCGGCGACGGCATGCGGGACTCCGCCCTGCCGCTGCTCGCGGTGGCCGTCTCGGACTCCCCCAGCGCGGTCTCGGTGGTCTCCGTGGCCGGATCGCTGCCCTTCCTGCTGATGTCGCTGTACGGCGGCGTGCTCGCCGACCGCTCCGACCGGCGGCGGCTGATGTGGACCATCGACGCCCTGCGCGCCGCCGTCGTCCTCGGCTTCGCCTGCTGGGTCTTCCTCGCCCACCCGCCGCTGGCCGTGCTCGCCGCGCTCGCCTTCCTGCTCGGCTGCGGGGAGACGGTCTTCTCCAACGCCGCCACCTCCGCCGTCCCGGAACTCGTCCGCCCCGACCAACTCGACGCCGCCAACGGCCGGATGCAGGCCAACATGCTCGTCGGCGGGAACCTGATCGGCCCGCTGCTCGGCTCCGCGCTGTTCGCCGTGGCCGCCGGCTTCCCGTTCACCGTCGACGGCGTCTCCTTCGCCCTCGCCGCCGTCCTGGTCGCCGCGACCGGCCGCTCCACCGCCGCCCGCGCCACGACCTCCCGGCCGGTGCTCACCGAGATCCGCGAAGGCGTCACCTGGCTGCTCCGCCACCGCGAAGTGCGGATGCTCGCCGTGCTCTCCACCCTCGGCGCCCTGACCTGCTTCATGGGCACCACCATGATGGTCCTGATGGTCACCAGGGTCGTGCACGCCCCCGCCGCCTCCTACGGCATCGTCCTCGCGGCGGGCGCGATCGGCGGCACCGCCGCGAGCACCCTGGCCGGCCGGATCAGCCGCCTGCTCAGCCGCGGCACCCGGATCGCCGCCGCCTTCCTGCTGATGGGCGTCTCGCTGATCCTGATGGGGATGAGCACCTCGGTACTGGAGATCGCCGCCCTGTACGGCGTGATCGGCTTCGGCATCGTGACCTGGAACATCCAGGCGATCTCGCTGCGCCAGCAGGCCGTCCCGAAGGAACTCCTCGGCCGGGTCAACAGCTGCTACATGCTGCTGACCCGCCTCGGCATCATGACCGGCGCCGCCCTCAGCGGCTGGATCGCCTCCGTCGCCGGCATCCGCACCCCGCTCTTCCTCGGCGGCGGCCTGCTGCTCGTCCTCCTGGTCGCCGTCCTGGTGCTGCTGCCCCGGATGACGGCGATGGAGACCCCCAAGGCCGGGAGCACGGAGCCGGAGGTCACCGGCGCCGCCCCTGCCGCGCCCACCGCCGCTGCCACGCCCGCTTCGGAGAAGGGCGAGTAGTCCCCCGGCCGGACGGCGGTCGGCCACTCACCACCGATCGGTCGGACGTCGAGGCACTCTGACGCCCCGTCCGTCAGCGGGACCCCGGTCGCGCAGAGACCACCGGGCGTGCGCCGCAGGACAAGAAGGGCAGCCGGAACGCGCGGATGCTGGATCGGAACACCGGGAGCGCACCCGTCGCGGTGTCAGTTCCCGTCCCGACCAACGTCCTCAGGAAGGTACCGTGCTCAAGAAGACGTCCTCCGTGCTGCTGTCTATCTCCGCGGCCACCGCACTCCTCCTCCCCCTGGCGGGCACGGCGTCCGCCGCGACCGCCCCCGCCGCGCACCCGGCCGCGGTGAGCCAGGCCGCGCCCGCCGCGGCCAACCGCGCGGCGGTGAACTGGCCCGTCATCGACTGGGACATCACCGGCATCACCGCCGGCGGCGGCGAGCACGCGCGCCGCTACTGGAACCTGGTCGACGCGATCCACCGCTCCAGCTACGGCGAGCCGACCCACGTCGACAGCGGGGTCGTCCGCCAGACGACCCGGGACACCAACCAGCTGATCCAGGTGCGGGTGAGGAACCAGGGGTCGGACCTCGTCTCCGTCTACCTGTGGGCCGACAACCTCTACGTCGCGGGCTTCTACTCCCCGGCGGCCAACCAGCACTGGGCCTTCCAGGACGGCCGCCAGCAGCAGTTCCAGAACGACCTGGGCGTGCCGGTGCGCCTCATGCCGCGCAACGGCAGTTACCTCAGCCTCACCGGCGGAACCACGCGCGAGAACCTGTCCCTCGGCGCCGAGAACATCTTCAACGCCCTCCGCGACCTGTACAACCTCCGGGACTGGGACCCGACGCGCGCCGACCGGGGCATGCTGATGGCCATCACCATCTTCTCGGAAGCCGCCCGCTTCGGACCGATCTTCAACCGGGTCCACGGCAACATCAACGCGTGGAGCAGCAACCAGCTGAGCGTGGACTACCGCGACATGGAGAACCAGTGGGGCGCGCTCTCCCGCGCCGCCCACAGCTGGCACCAGGGCCAGCCGGCCTCGGTGCGGCTGATCGGCACCAACGTCACGAACTTCGACCAGCTGCGGCGCGTGGTCGGCTTCGTGGAGCTGCACGGTTCGGAAGCGCTGCTGTAGCGCGGCAGCGGGATCGGCCGACGGACCGGCAGCGGTGCCCCGCCCAGGCGATGGGCGGGGCACCGCTGCGCCGTCCACGCGCCCGCGGCTCGGTGGCCTACCGCCCGCCCAGGGCTCCGCCCGTGGCCGACCCGCGCAGGGACACCCCGAAGCGCGTCCGGAGCCGGTGCACCTCCCACCAGGCCACTGCGGTGACCGTCGCCGGCCCGCCGACGACCGAGCACAGCTGCACGGGCAACGGGCCGGGCGGCAGACCGCCGATCGCCAGTCCGATCGCGGCCAGCTCCCACACCAGCACCACGGTCAGCACGGGCGGGAACACCGCATGCACCCGGTCCATCGTGAAGGCCGTCCGGACCACCGTCGGCGAGGCGAACGCCACGAACATCAGCGCCCAGACCGGGACCGCCAGCGCCAGCATGTCGAACACCTGGCCCACCAGCAGGACCTGGACCGCCCCCTGCACCTGCTGGGCGAGCCACAGCAGCACCGGAACCGCCGTCCACACGCCCACGTACCGCAGCGCCATCAGCGCCGCCGGCCGCACCTGCGCCCGCATCGCGGGCCGCGCGGCCGGCCCGGCCAGCCGGAACAGCACCCCGACCACGACCGGCGCCGTCACCAGCACCAGCCACGGCGTGATCACCAGCCGCGTCTCCAGCTGATCGTTGGCCTGGCTCCAGTCGTCCGGCGACCCGTACACCGCCAGCAGCGTGAACCCCGCGGCGAGCGCCAGCCACCCCCGGATCCGCTGCACCCGCAGCACCACCCGATCGGTGATCCCCCGCGGCCCGGGCGCCACGAACACCCGCCGCGCCAGCCGCCGTGCCGAGCGCGCCATCGGGTAGAGCCCCAGGAACAGCAGGAACGGCCACAGGCAGAACAGCAGCGGCACCCACATCCAGCAGCCGACCGCCCGCCGCGCGGGCGCCAGCACCTCCCGCAGGGTGGGCCACTCCCCGTCGCCCCGGAACCGCTGCCACAGCGGAACGCCGCGCTGCGGCTGCCGCTGATACCCCTGCTGATATCCCGACCACGAGAAAGAGTCCTGATCCCCGTACGTCACGCCCCACCCCTCACCCGGTCCCTGCCCCCACCGGACATCCGGTCAACTCCGCAGCCCCGCACACTACTGCCGCCCACCTGCGCCCGCCTGTCCCTTTCCGTCCGCCCCGGACGACGAAGGCCGTCGACCTCCCCTCGGTGGGGCGAGTGGGCCGACGGCATTCAGACTGCAGGCCGATCAGCTGCCGGACGGAACCTCGGCCCTCTCGGCCTCGCGGAGCAGGGCGAGCAGGTTGAGGACGGTGCTCGTCGGAGCGTTGCCGAAGCGGACGAGGACACGGCCGTCCACGACACTGTCCGTGGTCGCGGACGGCCAGAGCAGGCCGAACTTCGCACCCAGCTCGCGGACTTCGGCGAGCAGGGAGGCGACCTGCGGCTCGGTGTACGTGCGGATCGACGGGTCGGCGGGGTCGATCGGACGGCGTCCGGCGCCGGTCACGCGGCGGCGTCCAACTCGAACCAGGTGGACTTGCCCGTTCTACGGGGCTCCGAGCCGAAGCGGTGGGTGAGCGACCGCACCAACTGCAGACCCCGGCCCGACAGGGCATGGAGGTCGGACCCCTCCCGCTGGACCGGCAGGACGGGGCTCGGATCACTGACGGAGACCCGCAGCACCCCGTCGATCGCCGTGATCACCACGAGCGGCGCCGGACTGCCCCGTGGCGCCAGGCATTGACGAACAGTTCGAGCAGCGCGAGCTCGGCGTCGCCCACCAGGTCGGGCCTCCACCCGGCGCGCGCCATCGCCCCGCGCAACTCCTCACGCGCGGCCGACCAGTCAGGGGGGATGTCGAGGGAGAACACGAAGCAACCTCCGTGAGGGGTGTAAGGGGATCATCCATCGCCGCACGCCGAGAGAAGACGGCCCAGAAGACGGCGAGATCACCGATCGATGCATACCCAGCGCATGCGACCGGCTACGCTCAGCATGGAGCCTATGCAGGACACTGCGCAAGTCACTCCAAGCAAATCGCATATATACAAATCGAACCTGAATTCGGCGGCCTGGAGTGCCAGTTATTGGTAGCGCCGCCGCCCATCGCACGGGCAGACTGGTCAACTGACAGCTCAGGAGGGGTCAACATGGCGATGTCGACCGTTCGCCGGCGGAGACTCGGTGGCGAACTGCGGAAGCTACGCGAGGAACGGAAGCTCACCGCCGAGGTGGTCGCAGAGGCCACGGGGATGAGTCAGCCCAAGCTGACCCGCATCGAGACCGCTCACACTGCGGCCAAGATCGAGGACGTCAACAAGCTCCTCGACTACTACGGATGCGACGACGAGGACTACCGGGCCGGGTTGATCGCGATCACCAAGGACGGGAGCAAACGCGGCTGGTGGCTCAGCTACCGCGATGTCATCAACGCCACCGCCAACGACCTCATCATCCTGGAAGCCGACGCCACCACCTACCGGACATACGAACCGGCCTTCATTCCCGGCCTCTTCCAGACCCCCGAATACGCACGCGTCATCATCGACCGCTTGCGCACCCGGTCAAGCGGAACCGTCGAAGACCTGGTCCAGGTCCGCATGGCGCGCCAATCCATCCTCACGCGCCCGAATCCCGTCCAGGTATGGGCTGTCGTCCACGAAGCCGCTCTCCGCGCGAACGCAAATCGCCCCGAGATCATGGTCCCGCAATTGGACAGGCTGCTGACACTCAGCACCCTGTCCAACATCAACATCCAAGTCATGCCCATCGGTGCGGCGGTCCACCCGGGAATGTACGGGGCGTTCACGCTCATGGGATTCCCTCAGCGGAAAGACCTCGATGTCGTCCTGGTCGAGGGGATGCTGAGCAGCCTGTGGGTCGAAGATCCAGCCGACGTGGAGCTCTGCCGGGCGAAGTTCCAAGAAATCACAGCAGAAGCCATGTCCGTCGACTCCTCGCTCGCCTTCATCACCGCACAGAGAGACAGGATCAAGTGACCCAGCCGACCTTCAAGAAATCCAGCTACAGCGGCGGAGACGACAACTGCGTCGAGGTGGCCCTCCCCGCCGGTCCGGTCTCCCACATCCGCGACTCGAAGGACCCCGACGGCCCGATCCTCACCTTCGACCGGGAAGCCCACACCACCTTCATCACCGCGGTCGCCGCCGGCGAATTCGACTTCGGCCTCCTCTGACCAGGCCGCAGCGCGGTGCCCCGCCCACACGGGCGGGGCACCGCACGCTCAATCGCCCCCGCGGACCGCCCGGCAGGCCCTCGCGATCACCCGATGAGCCGCCGCCCCGTAGACCGCGCTCTCCGCCAGTGCCTCCCAGGCCCGGACGTGCAGTGCCACGTCCGCCGGATCGTCCAGCCACATCTCCGCGTGCCAGGACTCGGTGATGACCAACGCGCCGTCATGGATCGAGAATCCGACCCCCGCGGGCACCTGCAGATCGGCCTCGAACGGCACGATCCCGAGCCGGACGTTGCCCCGCGCCAGCCGGGGAACCAGAGCCTCCAACTGGTCGACCAGAGCGCCCGGAGGACAGAGCCGGGAGACCAGGGCGCCTTCCCACACCAGGAAATGGAAGGACCGCTCCCGATCGTCAAGCGCCCTCTGCCGCTCCATCCGAGCCACCACTGCAGCCTCGACATCGCTGATCGACGGATGGATCCTGGTGTATCGCGTGAGAATCGCACGCGCGTGGTCGGCCGTCTGCAGCAGACCGGGAACCACGGTCGGATCGAACGACTGACGGTGCTTGGTCCTCTTCCCCAGCACAGCGTGCGCCTCCTGTACCGGCCTGACGCCGGCCGCAAGTTGGTTCTGCCACGAGTGGCTCCCGGAGGCCTGATCGCGCGACGTCTCACGCATCTTGTTTGTGGTCATGGCACAAGTGAACCCACTCGCGACGGCAAGTGGGACGGCTTCTGCAAGTCAGGCGTGGGCTCGCGGAGGCGCTGGGAGAATATTCGAGAATCAGCGCACACGCCCGGGAGATCGCACGGCATCCTGATGCTGCCTGACCGACTGCGAGGGGAGCGGCTGTGAGCCGACGACTGCGGTACATCGGAAGCACTTCGGACTTCGACGGGTGCCCGACGCTCTACGAAATCGAGGAGAGCGGAGAGGTGCTCGTACAGGGCGACCTGGTGACCAGCCCGGAGGAAATCGCCCAACTCCGCAACATCAAGCCCGGCGAGGGGTTCGTGACCGTACCCCGCACGCTGCTCGCCGACTTCGCACCGCGCGGCGTGAACCGGGAGCGCAAGCTGATCAGCTACGACGAGTTCGAGAAGATGTTCGTCAGCTTCGAGCACACCGCGTTCCGGCTGGAGACGCGTCGCCGGTACCGTTCCGACGAAGAAAGCGACTCCTACCAACGGTTCGTCGCCGGCCTGGACCCCGAATGGGACCTGGACCACCCCTGGTGCCGCTCGCGCCGCGAACAGTCGGCCCTGGGCAAGCGGTTCGAGCGCGTGCGAATCATGGACAACCCGCCCACCATGGGGCAGCGGTACCTCCTCAACAACTCCGTGCGGAACGGCATGGTTGGCGAGGACATCCGGTACCTCTGGCGTAGCGACGCCGAGCGACTGAGTCTGCCCGAAGAGGATGCCTGGCTGTTCGACTCGCGCGTCATCGCCATGCTGCACTTCGACGCCGACGACGGCATTGCCGAGATCGAGGTGATCACCGACCCGGTGCAGGTAGCCCGCGCCTGCCAGGTCCGTGATGCCGCCTGGCACTACGCCACGCCGCACCACGAGTTCAGCGCTGGGGTACCGTCCGCCATGTGAGTACCGACTTCCAGCAAGCCAGAATCGCCCTCGGCCAGCGGCTCCGTGAGCTGCGCACCGAGGGCGGTCTCACGGGAAGGCAACTGGCGGAGGACCTGGGCTGGACGCAGTCCAAGGTCAGTAAGCTGGAGACCGGTCGACAGACAGCCACTCCGGATGACCTCAAGGCCTGGGCTGAAGGGGTCGGCCAGCCCGATTCTGCGGGCGAGTTGGTGGCAAGGCTCAAGGCATTCGAGTCGGGGACCCGCTCCTGGCGACGGCGCCTGGCCGCCGGGCACAAACCCGTGCAGGACACCCTGACCGCTGAACACGAACGCTCGACTGTCATGCGCGCATGGCAGAACGCCGCGATCGTCGGTCTACTCCAGACTGCCGACTACGCCCGGCACATCTTCAGCGCGTACGTCGATCTCCGCCAGTCACCGCGCGACGTCGAGGACGCCGTACGAGCCCGCGTCCAACGGCAGGAGCTCCTGTATAAGCTGGGCCGGAAGTATCACATCCTCATGGGGGAATCCGTCCTTCGTACTCTGATCTGCCCGCCTGCCGTGCTGGCCGCGCAACTCGACCGACTCAGCGGCGTGATCGGCCTGGACACGGTCACCCTTGGCATCATCCCGTTCGAAGCTTCGCTCAGGTTGCCTCCTGCCAAAGCGTTCTGGATTCACGACGACAGACTCGTCATCGTCGAGGACTGGCACGCGGAGCTGTGGCTCGACCAGCCGGAAAACGTCACGCTCTATCGGCGCGTGTGGGACACCTTGGCCGGCTCGGCCGTCTACGGTGCGGATGCCCACAAGGTCATCGCCCGATGCCGCGGAGCTCTCGGATCCGTTTGAAGAATCTCCGCGAACCTTCGCCCGTCAGGGCCGGAATATCCGAGAATCACGCACCCGCCGGCGGCTCTCACCCGTCTAGCGTCTTCACCAGCACCCGTCATCCGAACGGGAGTTGGCGGAAGGATAATCGCATGGGCAAGCACGGCGGCGGTACCGGTGGCGGCAAGGGCGGCGGTCAGCAGGACGACAGCAACAAGGGCGCCGGGCACGGTGGTGGCGGATCCGACGAGGGCGGCAACACCAACGACGGCTCGTCCCCGGCGGGCGGCGGCAAGTGAGCGGTGGGATGCCCCCGGAGGCGGGCCCGCGCGGGCTCGCCTCCGTACTGCTGGCCGGCGGGGCGCTGTCCTCGGACTGGCTGCCCTCCTTCCACGCCGTACCCCGTGAACTCTTCGTCCCGGACCGGATCTGGCCGGGCGTCGCGGACGGTACGCGACAGCACCCGGCCCTGGACAAGTCCAAGGACCCCGTGGCGTGGCGCAGGGCCGTCTACTCGGACATCCCGCTGACCACGCAGTGGGACGACGGCGAGCACGAGGGCGACGGCCTCGGTTCGACCCCGACCTCGTCCAACTCCATGCCCACCATGGTCTTCTCGATGCTGCAGGACCTCGACGTCCGCCCCGGCGACCGGGTGCTGGAGGTCGGCGCCGGCACGGGCTGGAACGCCGGCCTGCTGGCGCACCGCCTGGGCGACCTGAACGTGGTGACCGTCGAGTACGACCCGCAGGTCGCCCGCGGTGCCCGCGAGAACCTCCGCCGCGCCGGTCTCGCTCCGACCGTCGTCGAGGGCGACGGACGGGCCGGGTGGCCGAAGGGCGCGCCGTACGACCGGATCATCGCCACCTGCTCGCTGCTGGAGATCCCCTCGGCGTGGCTGGAGCAGGCGGCCCCCGGCGCGGTCATCGTCGCGCCGTTCGGCACCGAGTACGGCGGCGAGCAGACGTCCGCCTGACGGTGAACGGCGACGGGACGAGCGCGAGCGGCCGGTTCACCCGCGGCTCCGCCTTCATGCGCCTGCGGCAGCACCGCACCGACCGACCGCCGTTCGAGGCCTACCTGCACGGGCGGCCCTGGCCGGCGGACGGGATCCGGAGCACCACCACCCTGCCCCCACCGCACACCGGCGGCTGGCTCGAACAGTTCGTCATCGGCGCGGCCGTCCCGGCAGCCTTCTGGCGGGCGGAGCGCTACGACGACGGCGCCTACACGCTCTGGCTCTACAGCCGCGACACCCGCTCCTGGGCCTCCGCCGACTACGAGCCGAACCGCACCGGCTACGAGGTGTACCAGTCCGGCCCCCGCAGGCTCTGGGACGAGGTGGAGGCCGCCTGGCGCTGGTGGGACGCCCGGGGCCGCCCCGTCCCCGACCGCTTCGGCCTCACCGTCACCCCGAACGCCGACAGCTCGAACGCCGACGCCCCGACCGCCCACACGCTCTGGCTCGGCACCCCGGACAACCCGGTGCCCCGCCGGTATTGAGCACGGACACAGAACGGGGCCCCGACCGCGGCTGCGGTCGGGGCCCTGGCGTTCGCACGGCGCGGGGCGCCGTGTCAGTAGTGGAAGCGGAGCCGGATCACCAGGCAGTCCCCGGGCAGGGTCTCCAGGTAGTCGTCCGCGAACCGGTAGTAGTCGCCGGACCTGCCGATCTTCCGGCCCCAGTGCTCGACGGTGCCGTCGATCCACTGACCGTCCAGGAGCAGCAGGTAGTTCGTCGGGACGACCCGTTCCGTCTCCCGACGGACGAACTCCGTCAGGCTGCCCCGGAAGTGGTGGAGGGGGTCCGTCAGGCGCGGGAACAGTCCGCAGACCTCCGGCGAGTCGTTGGCCGCCGCGATCAGCGGCTGCTCGTAGTA
Source organism: Kitasatospora sp. NPDC053308 (assembly GCF_055585785.1). Taxonomy (NCBI): domain Bacteria; kingdom Bacillati; phylum Actinomycetota; class Actinomycetes; order Kitasatosporales; family Streptomycetaceae; genus Kitasatospora; species Kitasatospora sp. NPDC053308. Next base: position 26,024 of record NZ_JBVJJY010000031.1, read on the forward strand.
GTCGGCGCGGGCCCGGGCTACGGGGTAGCCGGCGAGGTCCTGCCGGGCGCGTTCGGCGAAGTCCTCGAAAGGAACGGCGGGCGGGAACCCTGCAGCGAACGCCTGCCACGCCTGCCAGCGCTCGGTGGCGCGGGCGGCCACGGGGGCGCGGGCGGCGTCGAAGTCGAGGAGGGCGCGCGGGCCTCCGTCCCACCGCGAAGGGGTGCGCTGCCGGACAGCGCCGTTCGGCAGGGTCGGATTGAAGATCAGCCGGGGGTCCGTCTCGTACGCGGGCGGGACGGGGAATCCGTCGCCGTCGTGCCCGCCGTAGATGTGCCAGGCGTCCCATTCGCCCTGCCAGGCGGGGCCCCCGGGTTGGGCCTCGTAGTCGTAGTCGTAGGGCGCCATGGCGGCCCCGATCGCCGCCATGACCTGGTCCGGCGGAGTCGGGGGGAGGCAGACGGTCAGGAGATCACGAGCCATGGTGCGCGCCTAGGGGGTGAGTGCGTGAGATCTGGGGCGAAGGGTACGCCGGGTGATCCTACTGACGCAGGTCGGGTGGGGAGGGGCGGGGGAAGACCGCCGCCCCCGCCCGGTCGCCCCCGGCGGCCGACCCGCACCGATGAGGTGGCGGGCCGGCCGCGGGGGCCGGGATCCGGCGGTTCAGCCGGTCCGGCTGCCGTGACGGCCTAGGCCATCGGCTGCGGCGGGGGAAGGATCAGCTCGCGTTCGCCGCCGAGGTCGAGCGGATCGAAGATGTTCTGCAGGGTCAGGTCGATGCCCTTCTCCCAGCCGTAGTCGTGGATGTCGTCCTTGGCCTGCATCGCCGTCAACGGCGCCGTGATGATGGTGAGCACCGGGATCCGGCCGAGGACCCCGAGACGGCCGCCCTTGGGCGCCTTCGGCTTCGGGGCCCCCGCGGGCGGCTTCGGCGGGGTGACGCTGACCTTCACCGAACGGTGGCTGTCGAACGACCTGTCCGCGGTGATGACCCGGACGTTCTGGTTCCCGGCGAAGTGGTCGGCGATCTGCTTGGCCTGGTCGGCGTCCTGCGCGACGAAGACGACGGTTCCGGCCTGAGCCTTCTTGTTGATGTCCAGCTTGTTGGTGATGGTCGTGATGCCGCCTTCGACGGTCTTCCCGCCGGTCGCGTCCACCGACTCGACGCCGACGATCTTGCCGTTGCGCCAGGTGACCTTGATGAAGTCGGAGGTGGTGCCGATCGGCACACTGTTCCCGTTCGCGTCCAGGATGGTGTTCTTCTGGATGATCGGGTTCTTCTCGTCCTGCATCAGGTACCGCACGCCGCTTCCCGTCTTCGACCCGTCGAACCAGTTGCCGGAGTCCTTCAGGTCGTCGTTCATGGCGTGGTAGGCGGCACGCTCGTTGTCATTGACGAAGTCCTCGGTGTCGGCCAGCACGTGCGGCACGCCGTAGCCGTCATAGATGACGTTCCTGCCGTCCTGGACGCCTTCGGTGTAGGCGTTCGACGGCCGGACGTGGTTGCCGACGCAGTCGTCCGCGTGCTCCCGGCAGTAGTTGCGCTCGTCCGGGTCGAACAGTCCGCTCGGGTCGCTGCGGTTGAGCGGGCTGCTGTGGGCGTAGGTGTAGCCGTTGAGCGACTGCGGGTCGTTCTCGGCGAAGACCGGGTCGATGCTGATGAACCGGCCCGTGGCGGGGTCGTAGTCACGGGCCCCGAGGTGGACGAGTCCGGTGGGCTCGTTGGTGCCGCCGACGAAGCCGCGGCTGCCCGCCCAGGTGGCCGGGGCCGCGCCGCGGGCCGCGCCGAACGGGGTGGTCCGCCGGACGCTTGCCGCCCCGGTGACGGCGTCGATGTTGAGCGTCGCCGTGCCGTGGTGGTCGCCGACCTGGAAGGTCACCTTGTTGTCGTCGGTGCGCAGCGCGGTCGCGCCGCCCAGCTGGTAGTAGCGGACCGCGGTGGGCTTGGCCGCGCCCTTGACCAGGGTGAGCTCGGTGTTGCCGAGGCTGAGGGTCCACTTCTCGCCGGTCGGGTCGGCCGTGTCGAGGTGGTGTGCGAGCAGGCGGTTGCCGACCGCGTCGTACAGGTAGTCGGTGGTCCTCGTGGTGGTGCCGGTGGTGCCGCCGACCGTGGTCTTCACGGTGTCGGTGACCTTGTCCAGCTTGCCTTCGGAGTTCCAGACGAGTGTCTGGTCGCTGGTCTGGTTGGCGGACGGCTTGAGGTGGCGGCCCACGGTGTTGCCGGACGCGTCGTAGTCGTACGACTCGACGGCCGGGGTGCCGACCGAGCCCACCGTCGTGCTGGTGCTGCCCAGGGCGTGCGGACGGGTGCCGGTCGCCGCCGGGTAGCCGTAGCCGGTCGTGGCGTCGAGGGTGGGGTTGCCCTTGGGGTCGTGCCGGGTCTCGCCGGCCCGGGTGCCGTTGGTGTTGTAGGTGTAGCTGGTCCAGTACGGGGCCGGGCCGCCGAGCGACGCGCCGTCCGGGGCCGACGGGCAGCCGGTCCCGGAGGGAGTGAACGCCTCGGTGAGGCGGACCTGGTAGTCGTACTGGAAGCACTGCCGGTCGACGCCCGCGGGCGTGCTGTCGGTCACCGAGGTGATGTTGCCGGCCTGGTCGTACGTGTAGGCGGCGGCCCGCAGGGCACCGGTGACGCCGTACTCGTCGGTGCGGCTGGAGGCCAGGCGCTGGGTGCCCCACTCGTAGGAGTTGGTGACGTAGACGTCCTTGCCCGGCGTGCCGGCGTTCAGGGTGGTCTGCAGCGGCTTGCCGGTCAGGCTGAAGGTCTGGCCGGTCTGGTAGCTGCTGAGGCCGGAGACCGCCGTCGCCCGGTGGAGCCGGTCGTAGGTGAAGGCCAGCGACTCGGCGGGGAGGTTGCCCGCGGCCGGATAGGACACGGTCTGCGGCAGGCCGTCGAGCCGGTAGATCGCGCCGGTGACGTAGGTGCCGGCGAGCGCCTCCTGCCCGGGTACGGACGGGATGGTGACCGTGGTCCGGGTCGGGCGGCCCAGCGGGTCGTAGAGCGAGTAGGCCGTCTTGTACTGGTAGGTGGTGCCGCCGACCGTGGCGTAGCGGGTGGTCGAGGAGAGCAGGCCCTTGTTGCCCGCCGGGTCCCACACCGTGGAGGTCATCAGCGGGCCGGTGGCGGAGCCGTCGTGGGTCTCCACCGGCCGGGACAGGTTGTCGTAGACGGTGGTGACGGTCTTGCCGCGGCCGTCGGTCGAGCTGACCATCTCCGCGCGGTCGTTGTAGACCTTGAGGGTGGTCCCGGAGTCCGGGTCGATGGTCTTGGTCTGCCGGCCGCGCTGGTCGTACAGCCAGGTCCACACCGTGCCGGCCGGGTCGGTCAGCTTGGTGAGGTGGCCGGCCGGGTCGTAGGAGTAGCTGGTGGCGTCGTAGCCGGTGAGGGTCCGGTCCTTGTACTGGCGGACCTCCGTGGTGTGCCCCGTGGCGTCCGCGATGGTCGTGGTCGGGATCGCCCCGTTGGGCGGGACGACGGTGACCCGGTCGCCGCCGTACTCGGTGGTCGTGGTCGACAGGGGGGTGCCGACGCCGTTCCCGGCGAGGACGGTGGACTTGATGACACGGCCGAGGCCGTCGTAGGTGTTGGCGGTCTGCGTCTCGACGCCGGTGGTGTCGTCGACGTTGCGCAGCGTCGTCGAGGGCGCCCCGGTGGCGTAGTACGGCGCGTAGGTGAGCGCGGCCCGGCCGTGCTCGTCGTAGAAGGTGTCGCTGAGGATGCGGCCGCCGTTGTCACCGGGTGCCTGGGTCTGGCGCACCCGGCCGAGGCCGTCGTACAGCGTGTACGCCGTGTCCTGGGAGCCGTCTGCGTTCAGGGTGAGCGTCGCGACCGAGACGATCTTGCCGTCGGCGATGTCGTAGGCGAACTGGTGGTTCGGCGACTGGCCGGTGCTCTTGGAGCGGTCGGGCAGCCAGACCTTCAGGATCCGGCCGAGGCCGTCGTACTGCAGGTCGGTGCGGCGGTTGTTGGCGTCGATCGTGTCGGCGGTCAGGCCGCGGGCGGGCTCGTAGTCGGTGGTGACGGTGTGCGCGGTGGCGCTGTTGCCGACGACGGAAGGGGCGCCGGTGGTCTTCGACTGCGTCGGTCGGCCGGTCGCCGGGGTGTAGCCCGTGGTGGTGGTCCGGGCGAGCGGGTTCGCCGTGCTGACCGGCGCGGTGGCCCCGGTGAGGTCGTAGACCGTGCTGACGGCGAGTTCGGTGCTGGTCAGGGTCCGGCCGTAGGCGTCGAAGGCCGCGGTGTTGCCGAGGTAGGTGGCGCTGTTGCCGGTGCGGGACTTGAGCGTCTCCGTCCGCGTGATGTCGCCCTTGGTGGGGGCGACGCCGTGGGCCTGGCCGTCGAAGCTCACCCGGGTGTCGGCCAGGACGGCCGAGGTGCCGTCGGGCTGGGTGTCCCGGTTGACGTTCGCCGAGCAGTTCGCGGCGACGGTCTCGGTGCGGACGGCGGCCAGGATCCAGGCCGACGCGTTGTCCGCGTAGGTGATCCGGGTGCACTTGTCGTCCGTGCCGTTCGCGACGTCACCGAGGTCCTCGGACTGGGTGGTGCGGCCGTAGTCGTCGACGGTGGTGTTGCTGCGCACCTCGCGCCAGGCGTTCCCGGCGCCCTTGTCCAGCGAGGTGAAGGAGCGCCGGACGGACGTACCGGTCAGGTTGGCCGTGGTGGTCCCCCAGTCGCGGACGCGCTTGGCGGTCTCCTTCTTCCACGGCGTGTTGACGTTCTTGCCCAGGACCTTGCCGCCCGGGCCGTCATACTGCTCGACCCGGTACTCGAAGCCGGCCCACGCGTTGTCGTCGGTGAGGGTGGTGCCCTGGCCGTCGTCGACCGTCACCGTGCGCTTGCGGGTCCGGTCCGCCGGGTCGGAGCGGTCGCCGTCCATGCCCCGCAGGAAGTAGTGGTCGGACTGGGTGGACATGCCGGTGACGCCGCCGGTCTCCACCCGGGTGCGGGCGTAGCCGCGCCACTGGGACCAGGTCTTGAGGTTCTCCCGGGTCAGGCCGTCCTCGTCGTCGTAGTGCCAGGCGGCGTCGCCGAGGTAGGTGTAGTGGGTGACCATGTCCGGCGCGCCGCCGGTGCGGTCGGTGGCGATGACCGACTCGACCACGTACTTGTTGAACCACTCGGTGGTCACCGGCACGTCGTTGGTCGGCTGGTACTGCTGCGGGAAGCAGCGGGTGGTGTTGGTCTGCGGGGTGGGCAGTGCGTTCCAGTCGCAGGCCGGCGCCGAGTAGTTGACGTCGATCTGGCCGCCGAGCTCGTCGGTGACGGTGCCCAGGCGCTGCTTGATGAACGGCATGCGGCCGTCACCGACCTTGTCGAGCCGGTTGGCCAGCTGCTTGTAGGCGAAGGTGGTCTTCGGCAGCGCGACGGAGGGGGTGGCGGAGGAGCCGGTGTGCTTGATCGAGTCCAGCAGGAGCTGGTAGTCGAAGTCGGCGGTGCCCCACTTGTGGGTCAGGTCCCAGGTGTCGACGGCGGCGTAGCTGCCGTCGACCTGCAGGGTCTTGGCGACGACCTGGGTGAGGCGGGTGCGGGTGAAGAAGGTCGGCGAGTACTGGCCGGTGCAGTCGGTGCCGTCCTTGCAGTTCTGGTCCCACGGGGTGTCGTACCAGTACTGGCGGTTGGCGTCGATCTTCGCCGGGTCGCAGAGCGTGGCGTCGGTCTCCAGGCAGCGCTCGGCGGTGCCGAACTCGACCCGGCCCATCGGCTTCACCGTGGCCGAGTAGAGGTCGCCCTGCTGCTGGCCGTACTCGATGTGGTCCAGCCGGCCGCCCCGGACGTACGGGGTGCGGTCCGAGGCCTTCAGGTTGCGGCCGTAGTTGTTGGTCTCGGGGGTGTACCAGTAGGTGATGTCGTTGCCGTGGGTGTCGACCACCAGGTCGAGGTTCCACCGCCAGCCCTGCTGGCACCAGGAGGACGCGAAGTCCGCCCCGTTGCACGGTTCTCCGGCGTTGTTGCCGAACACCGGGACGGTGTAGACGGACTTGGTCTCCGCCTTGCCCGCACTCCAGTTCGGCAGCCGGTTGTAGCCGAAGTAGTAGCTGGTGCCGTCGGTGGTGGTGGCGCGGAAGTACTCGCCGTCGTTGTCGCCGTTGCCGCGGTTGGTGTCGCGCAGCCTGGTGACCTTGGTGTTGTCGTCGCCCTCGATGCGCCACTCGTCGTTGGAGACCGGGATCAGCTCTCCGGAGTGGCCGGCGAAGCTGATGGTGGCGTTGTCGGTCGCCCAGCACTGGTCGCCGGACTCCGAGCCGTTGGTCTTCGGCACGCCGTCGTCGGCGCAGGGCTTGTAGCCGCGTTCCACGAAGCCGGGCGAGAGGTCGAAGCCGTCGCCGACCCAGGAGGCCTGGTTGTTGCTGTTCGCGGTGCGCCCGTCGATCCGGCCGGAGTTGTACGACAGGCCGAGCTTGGGGGTCAGCCCGCCCGGCATCGGAGTGAGAGGCATGTCGTACGACCAGCTGAACGAGCCGCTGTTCAGCCCGGTCGACCAGGTCGACGCCGAGGACAACGGCGTGGCCTTGTAGTCGCCGCTGGGCCCGGCCGTTCCGGTGGTGGCGGCGACGACCATCGCGCCCGGCGCGGCCGCCAGGCGCATCGACCCGGCCGGGGCCGTGGTGAGGGCGTCCGCGGCCACCGTCTGGTGCTCGACGTCGTTGCCGCCCGGCAGCGGGGTCTGCACCCGGCACTCGGGCCGCTCGGGGGTGGTCAGCGCGCACTCGGGCAGGCGGACCAGCTTCAGGCGCGAGCCGAAGCCGGAGCCCGCCGCCTGCGCGAAGGATGAGTAGTCGACGGCGAGCCCGCTGTTCTCGTCCGCGCCGGAGACGGTCAGCAGCAGGCCGTTGACCCCGGCTTTGGCGGCGGCGTCCTGGCCGAGCAGTTCGACCTTCGCCTTGCCCGCCGCGCCGGCGGAGGAGACGGCGACCGGAAGCTGTCCGGCCTTGACCGCCCTGCCCTTCTCGCCGGGCACGTCGACGGTGGCACTGCCCGCGCCGGGCAGGGCGCCGTGCTTGCCGTCCGTCTTGCTGACGGTGGTGTCGGCCTTGCGGCCCTTGGCCTTGGCGTCCGAGCCCTTGACCGGCTTCTCGGGTGAGACCGCCGAGGGCTTGGTGTACGGTTCGGCGGCCGACGCGACGGCGGCCAGCGGCAGTGCCGGCAGCAGCGACCCGACCAGGGTGCCCGCGATGACCGCGGACACTCTGGTGCGGGCCGGCAGCCGCAGCACCGACCTCTTCCTGCTCATGGGTGGAACAACTCCTCGAAGGGGAAAGGGATGGGAAGACCGCGGGCCGGGCGGCAGGAAGCCGCCCGGCCCGCGGAGGTTGGGGGATCAGACGCCGGTGGCGGTGGCCAGCTCGACGTTGTAGTCGGCGAGTTTGGCGATCTGCGCCGGGCTCAGCACGCCCTGGTACAGCCAGACGTCGTCCAGCTCACCGGAGAAGTACTCGCCCCAGGCCCCGGCCGCCCGGTTCCGGCCGAACTGCACGCCCCCGGTCGCCTCGTAGGGCTGCGGGGCGCCGGTCGAGGAGACGTGCGGGACGCAGCCGGAAGCGCCGTCCGGGCAACCCTGGTTCTCGGGCTGGCCGTTGACGTACAGCACCAGTCGATCCGCGAAGGCGTCGTAACTGACCGCCAGGTGCGTCCAGTTCTCGAGGACGGAGGTGGCCGTGGTGTGCGCCGTGAGGGTGCGCACCGCGCCGTTGGCGTCGGAGTCGCGCACCTCGGCCTGCCACTGGCCGGTGGGCTGGCCGGTGGCGTCGTTGCCCAGGGCGTGCCAGCGCAGGGTGACCGCGCTGTTCCCGGAGCCGGCCACGGACAGGACCGTCATGTCCCGGGTCGGGACGCCCGCGGTGTTCGCCCAGCCGGCCAGGGTGAAGCTCTGGCCGGTGTGCAGTGGGGTCGAGGCGGTGGCGGCGTAGCCGGTGGAGCCGTCCAGCAGCAGGGTGCCCGGGGTGGGCAGCAGGCCGCCGTCGGCCTTGATCGAGGCGCCGCCGCCGAGCTGGGCACCGGCCTTGGCCGGGCCCTCGTCGGGGGTGACGGCCGGGGTGCCGGTGGCCGAGGAGAGCTTCCAGCGGCCGGCCAGCTGCGGGCGCTGCTGCACCATCGCGGTGGCCTCCGGACCGGTGACGACGCGGTCGTAGAGCCGCACGTCGTCGATGTCGCCGCCGAAGAACTCGGCGTTGACGCCCTCGCGGTTGACCGCGCCGATCTGCACCGGGCCGGGGTTGGCCCACGGCGCGTTCTGGGTGTAGTCGGACTCGCCGACCAGGTAGCCGTTGATGTACAGGCGCAGCTTCTTGGCGGCGGTGTCGGACACGCCCAGGAGGTGGGTCCACTCACCGGTGGTGCCGGCGAAGCACGGCACGCCGTTCACCTGGGTGTTCGGGGTGCAGTCGGGCTGCCAGGTCCGCACCAGGGTGTCGGTGGAGGTGTCCTCCTTGTAGCGGCCGAAGATCCAGCGCTTCCAGTAGGGCGAGTAGTACAGCGAGAACTCGTTGTTGTGCTGGCCGTTCTGGGTGACCGCCATCTTCGGGTTGGTGTCGCCGGCGGCGGGCGCCGGCAGCTTGACCCAGGCGGAGACGGAGAAGTCCCGGCTGCCGTCCACCTGCGGGCGGGTGCCCCGCAGGTAGTCGTCCACGCCGTCCAGGTGGACCGCCTTGTCGGCGATGCCCGGCCGGCCGAGGGCGACACCGTTGTTGGCGGTCAGGTTGTCCGTCTCGGTGGTGCCGACCGGCTTGGCGCCGGTGCCGTCCAGGTGCCAGACGGCCTTGGCCGGGCGGCCGGTGGCGAGCTGCCTGTCGGCGGCGACATCAGCGGCCTCGGCCTTGCTCAGGTTGCGGTCCCAGAGCCGGACCTCGTCGATCGAGCCCTTCCACGGGTCGGTCATGTTGCCGTGCCACTTGGAGCGGCCGAACTCCAGCTGGCCGCGCGCGTCCCAGGCGGCGGTGACGGGCACGGGGGTGCCCGGCACGCCGTTGACGTACAGCGTCGTGGTCTTGGCCGCCGGGTCGTAGACGCCCGTCAGGTGGGTCCAGGAGCCGAGCACGACGGGGGTGTCCGAGCTGGCCACCTCGAGGGTGTAGACGGCGTTGGTGTCCTGGCTGGAGGTCCACATCGCCCACTTGCCGTTCATCAGGCCGAGGGCGAAGCGGGCGGCCCAGGTGCCGTTCTCACTGACCGCGACCCGGTTGCGGGTGGTGTCGCCGGTGAGGTTGACCCAGGCGGAGACGGTGAAGCCACGCGTGGTGTCCAGCACGCCGCCCTGGGTCTCGCCGTAGCCGCTGGGGGTCCCGTCCAGGGCGATGGCCTCACCGAGGTGGCCGGGCGCGCCCGGGGTGGCGCCGGAGGCGAGGGTGGCCTCGAAGTCGCCGCCGGTGCCGGTGACGCTGGTGCCGCTCGGGTCGTCCATCGCCCAGCCGGCGCGCTGGGTCTGCCCGGCGAGCACGTTGAAGTAGTACGTCTCGGGCTGCGAGGCGTTGCCGGCGCCGTCGATCGCCTTGGCGGAGAAGATGTGCACCCCGGGGGTCTGCGGCTGGATGCGCACGGTCTGCGCGGCGCCGCCGCTGGTCGGCACGTCGGTCAGCCCCGAACCGTCCAGGGCCCACTGGTACTTGACCACGTCGGTGGCGGCCGACTTGAGGGTGAACAGGCCGCTCTTGCCCACGCCATCGGTCCACGGCAGCGCCGCGGTGGCGTCCTTGGAGCCCGGGTAGACGTCCGAGGTGATCGTCGGGCCGTCGGGCGCGGAGGTGTCGACGGTGAAGTAGCAGCCGGTCGGGTCGCCGTCGGAGGACCACGGCCCCCACTGCGCGCCGTCCCAGGCGCGGGCCTCCCAGTCGAGCTGGGTGTTCTGCGGCAGGGAGGTCGGCAGCGGCCAGGAGAACATCGAGCCGGAACCCTTGAAGGTGTTGCCCGCCGGGGCGGCGTCCTCCGAACCGGTGGACCACCAGCGTCGGCGCAGGCCGGTGCCGTCGTCCCAGGCGACCGCGAACTGTACGCCGATCGCCTCGCCGTCCGGGTCACTGGCCCGGGCGGTGACCTGCGGCATCTTGTTGATCCTGATGCCCGGGTACTGGCAGACCGAGCCGGGCGACATCGTCAGGTCGGCCATCGGGATCTGGTTGGGGCGCAGGTTGTAGTACACCGTCAGGTAGGCGTCGTCGGTGAAGCGCTTCCAGGCGAGGGTGTCGCCCTCGTTCTGGGCCTTCAGACCGAAGGTGATGGTCGGCCAGCCCCAGTTGGCGGCGTCCTGGACGAGGTTGCGCACCGCGCCGTCCTCGCCGTACTCCAGCCAGCCGCCGGGGCAGCTTCCGCTCCAGCCCTTGGCGGTGTTGATGGTCTGCAGGTAGCGGCTCCAGAAGCCGGAGGCGTTCTGGGCGTTCCAGTTCAGGCCCGGGGAGATGTAGCCGGTGCTCCACAGTTCGACGGGCCGGGCGTCGCAGGAGTACGACCAGCTCTCATAGGTGCCGAAGGTGGCGGCGAGCACCTGCTTGCCGACGAACGGGTTCGACATCTGGAAGAACGCCCGCTTCACGTCGGTCGGCGCGCACCGCGAGGTGTCGCCGCAGTAGCCGACGCCCCAGTCGTGGACGTAGGTGCTGTTGTACGTGAAGTGCCAGTACGCCTGGTTGGGGTAGGTGCGCGAGACACCGGCCCAGTCGCCCGCGTGCGGGGTGTTCCACGCCGGGTCGATCATCACCGGGTAGACCGTGTCCGGGGCGGCCAGCATGCCCTGGTCGGGCGAGAGCAGCAGGCCGTCCTTGGGCAGCTCGACCTTGAGGCGGGCCATCTTGGCGCCCTCGCCGGGCAGATCTCCGTAGCCGGCGGCGGGGTCGGGGGCACCCTGGCCGACGGGGGCGCCCTGCGCGGGCGCGGCGGCGGGGGCCTCCGCCTGCGGGGCGGCCTGCGGGGCGGACTTGGGGGCCTTCGCCGCGACGGCGGGGGCGCTGGGCGCCAAGGCGGGGCTGCTCGGCGCCGGCGCGGCCGGATCGCTCGGTGCGGCCGGCTTGGAGGAGTCCCACATCACCGGGACGGGCGCCTCGAAGACGGTGCCGCCGCCGGAGGTGTCCTTGGCTTTGAGGGTGCCGTCCGGCTCCTGACTGATCGTCAGTCCATTGCCCTGGAGGCCGAGCCGGAGCTGGTCGAGCTCCGGGTTCTTCGCAGCCGCGGCCGTGTGCACCACGATGACCTGGGTGAACCCGGTCTTGGTGGCGGACAGCCGCAGGTCCACGTCCGGCAGGATCGACGGGTACTCGGCGGTCGCGCCGTTCACCGTCGGCTTGGGCAGCGGCTTCGGCCAGCTGAGCTTCAGCTCCTTGCCGGCCCGGGTCATGGTGACCAGCGGCGCGCTGCCGCCCCCGGAGAACCGCAGGTCGGCGGTGGAGCCCTTGGGGGCGACGGCGCCGCCGGGCAGCGTCTGCAGCGTCGGGTCGAGGTCCACCCAGGCGCCGTTCTTGCGCACCCGCTTGGGCTGGACGTAGGTGGTGGTCTTCAGCTTGCCGTCGGGCTGGGCGACGGTGTCACTCGTCTCGCTGCGCTTGGCGACCACCTCGACCGGCTTGCCCGAACGCGCGGCCTCCCGGACCGCCTGGGTCTCGGTGGTGTCCTGCGACCCGGCAGCGCCGGGCGGAGGCGCTCCGCCGGGTGTGGCGGCGGCCGGCACCACCGCGGTCGCGGCCAGCGCGACCGCGGCGAGGGCCGCGGCGAGCAGACTGCCCGACCGTCTTGCTGCTGTTCTCACTGTGCGTGGGCTCCGACTTCCGATATGTGAGCGAAGTTTGGAGCGGATCTTCATGGAAATTTAAAACAACTGTCAATTGGCCCCTCAGGAAAGAGGGCCTCCCTACGGCCTGTCGCCCGGTATCCGAACCGGCATCAGGGCAGGTAAAAACGGATGAACCACCCCATGGAATGTGAGGGAGATCACGGCACCGAACGCGGAACCGACCGGGCCGGGAGGCCGCCGTTCGAAGCATCAGTGCTGGTCAGCAATGGTGCACCGAACGGGGGCGGCCAGGCAGCCGGGCACCCCGCCCCGAACCGACCGGGCGGTCGGTCAACTTCGCGACGTGGAAAGGTAGTTATCGCTTCGAAAGTGCATTTCACCGGGAAAGAAAGAGACTTGCTCGGAGAATTCCCCGGCCTCGACGGAAAGAACCGGCACCTGAAGGCAACTGACGTCCAATCACTGCCCGAAGGTCTCACCGGGCCGGGCCGTCCGCCGGCGGCCCGGCCCGGCGCTCCGAGGCCGGAGCCGCGGAGTCCCGGAGGTGCCCGGCGGTCGAGGGCGCCGCTCACCGCCCCCGCGACCGACCGTGCGGCGGTCGTCTGCCCCGTTCCGTCCGGTTCATTCACTGCCCGTGCGATGTGCTCGGCCGGACGCGGCGAAGGCCGTCGCCCCGCCCGCCCGAGGGGGCGAGTGGGGCGACGGCCTTCGGCCCGCTACGGCCCGCTACGGCGGCGGAACCGCCGGTCCGCTCCAGTCCGTTACGGCGGCGGCCTTCGGTCCGCTCCGGCCCGCTACGGCGGCGGAACCGCCGGTCCGGTCCGGCCCGCTACGGCAGCGGGACCGACGGGAAGGTGCCGGCCGGGGTGCCGTCGAGGGCGCCGTCCATGGCGTCGCGCCAGATCGGGCCGGCCAGGGTGCCGCCGAAGGCCTGGCCCACGGTCTTGCCGCCGATCCGCTGGCCGTCCAGCGACTTCGGGTTGTCGGTGTCGCTGACGACGGTGGCGCCGGCCATCTCCGGGGTGTAGCCCACGAACCAGACCTGGAGGCTCCCGTTGGTGGTGCCGGTCTTGCCCGCGCTGTCCCGGCCGGTGAGGCCGGCCGCCTTGCCGGTGCCGTCCTCCACCACGCCCTTGAGCATCGCGGTGACGGTGTCGGCGGTGTTCGCGGACATCACGGAGGAGCAGTTCGCCTGCGGCACCGTCAGCTGCTTGCCGTCGGGGCCGGTGACCGAGCTGATCGCGGTAGGCGTGCAGTAGGTGCCGTGGGCGGCGAAGGCGGCGTAGACGCCCGCCATCGCCAGCGGGGTCAGGTCGTTGCTGCCGAGTGTCATCGACGGCACCACCTGGAGCTTCTCGCCGCCCGCCTGCTCGGTGATGCCGAGCTTGTTGGTCATCTGGGCGACGTTGCAGAGCCCGGTGTCGGCTTCCAGCTTGGCGAAGTAGGTGTTCACCGACTGCGCCATGGCCGACTTCATGTCGAACTGGCCGGTGAGGGTCGGGCTGTCGTTGTGCACCTGCCCGGCGGACGGGAACTTCCCGCCCGAGCAGTCCTTCATCGCCGGCCACGGGATGCTGTAGTCGGTGGTGTAGCTCTGGCTCGGCGAGAGGCCGCTCTCCAGGGCCGCCGCGGCGACGATCGGCTTGAAGGTCGAGCCGGTCGGGAAGCCGAGCCCGCCGCCCATGGCCTTGGGCACGTTGTAGTTGATCTGGGTCTGGTCGGGCTTGTCCTCGACGCCGTACGGGCGGCTCTGGCCCATCGCGAGGATCCTGCCGGTGCCGGGCTGGACGATGCTCATCGCCGTCGCCGCCTTGTCGCCGGCGTTCACGTGGCTGGTCACCGAGTCGTTGAGGGCGGCCTGTGCCTTGGGGTCCAGGGTGGTGTGGATCTGCAGCCCGCCGCGCTTCCAGACCGCCAGCCGCTCGGCCGCCGACTTCCCGAAGGCCGGGTCGGTGAGCACCACCTTGCGCACGTAGTCGCAGAAGAAGCCCTCGCCCTGCTTGGCCAGGATGCAGCCCTGCTGCGGGGCCTGGACGTTCAGGCCGAGCGGGGTCGCGATGGCCTGCTCGGCCTGCTCCTTGGTGATGTGCCCGTACTCGGCCATCTTGCGCAGTACGGTGTCGCGCCGCTCCTTGGCCGCGGCCGGCTTGACCGCCGGGTCGTAGCCGCTGGGCGACTGCACCAGACCGGCCAGCATCGCGGCCTGCGGCAGGGTGAGGTCCTTGGCGTGCACGCCGAAGTAGCGCCGCGAGGCCGCCTCGATGCCGAACGCCTTCTCCCCGAAGAAGGTGATGTTCAGGTAGTTGGTGAGGATCTGGTCCTTGCTGAGGGTCTCCTCGACCTTGATCGCGTACTTCAGCTCCTGGATCTTGCGGCCGATGGTCTGCCGCTGCGCCTCCTGGACCTTCACCGGGTCGTCGCCCGCCTCGTCGACGAAGACGTTCTTCACGTACTGCTGGGTCAGCGTGGACGCGCCCTGCGCGGTGGTGCCCGAGGAGGCGTTCTTGTCGATGGCGCGCAGCACGCCCTTGAGGTCGATCGCGCCGTGCTCGTAGAACCGGTTGTCCTCGATGTCCACCAGCGCGGTCTTCACCAGCGGGGATATCTGGTCCCCGGACACGACGGTGCGGTCCCGGTCGTACACGGTGGCGATCGTGCCGCCCTGGGCGTCGAGGATCGTCGAGGCCTGCGACAGCGCCGGGGTCTTGAAGTCGTCGGGCAGGCTCTGGAAGTCGTCCGCCGCCGACTGGGCCCCCAGCCCGGCCGCCGCCACCGCCGGCAGGGCGATCCCCGCCGCCACGACACCGGCGACCACGCTGACCCCGATCAACCCCAGCCCGTGCCCGAACTTCCGCATGCCCGTTCCCGCCCGCTTCGCTGCCATGCCAGGGACCCTACGTGCACGTCATGAGGAACACGTCAGAAATCCGGCACCGGTTCGTCACAACTCTGTGACGGGCCCGGCCGCGGGAGGCACCGCCGAGTCCGGCGTCCGTCGCGCTCCGGCTCCCACTCCGGCTCCGGCTCCCGCTCCGGCCCCCGCCCTGGCTCCGTCGCCGTCGCCGGCTCCGGCTCCGGCTCCGGCCCGGACGAGAACTCGGTATGACCGCGGCAAAGACTTCGCCCCGCCGCGTCCCGACATCTGGACAGCCCGGGAGCCCACTTGGTGAGGTGTCGGGGCTCGGAGCACGCACGGACGCACCTCCCGCACCCCCACACCCTCACATCCGGGAGCAGACGCATGCGCACACCGTTCAAGGCCACCGCCCACACCCTGGCGGCGCTGGCCCTGGCCGCCTTCGGCACCACCTCGCTGGCCACCGCGGCCGAGGCGCGACCCGCCCCGGCGCCCGCCCACGCCGGGGTCAAGCCGCTCGCCCCCTCCGCCGCGCGGCACCAGGCCCCCACCGCCGCCGCCGACACCCTGAAGGTCGGCTCCAGCGCGAGCCAGGGGGTGGTGTCGCCGACCCCGAAGGTCTACCTGGTGTTCTGGGGCTCGCAGTGGTCCTCCGATCCCGCCGGGGTCGCGCCCGACCTGCAGAACATGTTCCGGGGCCTGTACGGCGGCCAGGACACCTGGGGCACCATCCTCGACCAGTACTGCGAGGGCGTTCCCAAGGGCACCACCACCTGCGGCACCCGGGGCGTCCACGTCCAGCACCCGGCCGCCTCCCCCCTGGCCGGCGTCTGGTTCGACAACACCTCCGCCGCGCCCGCGAGTGCGACCGCCGCCCAGATCGGCGCCGAGGCCGGCAAGGCCGCCGCCCACTTCGGGAACACCACCCAGACGCCCAACCTCAACGCCCAGTACGTGGTCGTCTCCCCGACCCACACGCACCCGGACGGCTTCCCCAACTCCGGCTTCTGCGCCTGGCACGACAAGACCAGCAGCGCGTACGGCACCCTGGCCTACACCAACCTCCCGTACATCCCGGACAGCGGCGCGGGCGCCTGCACCACCTTCACCGACGGCCGGCTGCTCTCGGGCATCGAGTCCACCGAGACGCACGAGTACGCCGAGACCGTCACCGACTTCTGGCCCAGTATCGGGTGGAACGGCGGGGGCGGCGAGATCGGTGACGCCTGCGTCGACCTCGACGCCTACGTCACCCTGAGCACCGGCACCTTCGACCTCCAGGGCCTGTGGTCCAACAGCGCCAACTCCTGCGTGACGCACGGCTAGCACCGCTCCCAGCACCGCGCGGCCCGCGGCACCGCGCGGCTCACGGGACGCGCCGCTCACAGCCCACGCGCGTGACGGTGGCCGACCCGCCGGTCGGCCACCGTCGTCACTCGCGGTAGAGCAGCAGGGTCGCCCCGGCCAGGAGGGCGCTGGCGACCAGCGCCCAGGCGGTCTGCCCGTGCAGGACCAGGACCGCGCCCGGGGCGGCGCCGGCCAGCATCGTGACGACCGAGAGGATCCGCCGCCGGCGGCGGGGCGCGGTGCCGCCGGCCAGCCGGGAGTCGGCGGCCAGGCCGGTCAGGGTCAGGGTGAGCACGGTGGTGGTGAGGTCCGGGATCCCGAGGCCCCGCACGGTGCCGTTGCGGACGCCCATCGCCAGGGCGAGCAGCGCGATCACGCCGTACTGCGCGAGTCCGTCCGCCGTCCAGGCGAAGACGACGACGGCGGCCGCCCCGTGCAGCGCCACCTCCAGCACCAGGGCCGTACGCAGCCGCCGCGAGCGCCCGGCGACGGCGGACCGCGTCGCGAGCCGGCCGGCCAGGACGGCGCCGAGCAGGAAGGCGACGAGCGAGGTCAGCGAGCCGACGACGGAGAAGCCGGGTGCTCCGGCGAGGGCGAAGGCGATGACCACGACGTTGCCGGTCATGTTCGCGGTGAAGACGTGGCCGAGGCCGAGGTAGCTCACGGCGTCGATCAGCCCGCTGACCAGGGTGAGGCCGAACAGGGCCAGGGCCAGCGGGTGCCGGTCGTGGATCTGCGGCCCCGGCGGCGGCCCGGGGGCGGTGCGGGGATCGGCTGCGGGCGTGGTCACGGGGACTCCTCGTGGATCGGAGGTTCGACGGATCGGAGGTTCGACGGATCGGCGGGACCGCGGTTCGACGGATCCGCGGCTCGGCAGGACCGCAGTTCGACGGATCGACGGATCCGCGATTCAGGACGGGTACGGCGGGCGGGACGTGCTGGGCGGCGCGGCGCGCCTCGGCGGCACCGGGCGCCGTCAGAAGAAGCAGGGGTCCATCGGCGCCGCGCCCTGCCCAGGCAGGGCGCGGCCGCGCGCCACCCGCCAGGCGTGCTGTTCGCCGGAGTCGGCCACCGCCTCCACCACGCCCTCCGCCTGCCGGACGCCCTCCCGGCCGGGGGCGGGGGTGGCGTGGTAGCCGCCGAAGCGGGTGACCGGGCTCCAGGACGGCGAGACGGCGGGCGGCTCCGGGGCCAGCCCCTGGTGCTCCGCGACGGCGTGGACGATGCGTCCGCCGACGACGGTGAGGACGGACTCGATGTGCGGGATCTCCTGCTCGGGCACGGTGAAGTAGTCCGCGCTGAGCAGCGCGAGGTCGGCGTAACTGCCCACGCTCAGGCGGCCCTTGACGTCTTCCTCGCCGGTGAGGCGGGCGCCGCCCAGGGTGTACAGCTCCAGGGCCTGCTCGCGGCCGAGCCGGTTGTGCTCGGCGGCGAGGCGCCGCCCGCTGACGGCGCGGCCGGAGACCAGCCAGTGCAGGGCGACCCACGGGTTGTACGAGGAGACCCGGGTGGCGTCGGTACCCGCCGCGACGGTGAGGCCGCGGTCCAGCATGGCGCGCAGCGGCGGTGCCTCGGCGGCGGCGGGCGCGCCGTAGCGCGAGAGGAAGGCCTCGCCCTGGAAGGAGAGCCGGTTCTGGACGGAGACGGCGCCGCCCAGGGCGGCGATCCGGTCGAGGCTGTCCGGGCTGACGGTCTCGGCGTGGTCGAAGAGCCAGCGGTTGCCCTGCGGGAAGAGGCCCTCGGCGGCGAGCTTCTCGAAGACGGCGAGGTCGCGGCGGATCGTCTCGTCGTAGCTGGCGTGCAGCCGGAAGCCCCAGCCGTGCTCGGTCAGCAGCCGGACGGCCTTCTCGAACTCGGCTTCGTAGGCGCCGAGTTGCGGCCTCGGCTCGGTGAAGTTCTCGAAGTCGGCGGCGGCCCAGGTGAGGTTCTCCCCCGCGCCGTTGAGCCGCAGCCAGGCGTCGCCCTCCCCGGGGCGCACGGTCTCGACCCAGCGGGTGAGGTCGTCCAGTTCCTGCCCGGCGGTCTGCGGGAAGAGGTGGTAGGCGATGCGCAGGGTCAGCTCGCCCCGGCGGGCGAGTTCCATGACGGTGCCGTAGTTCTCGGGGAAGCTCTGGAAGCCGCCGGCCGCGTCGATCGCGGAGGTGAGGCCGAAGCGGTTCAGCTCGCGCAGGAAGTGCCGGGTGGAGCCGATCCGGTCGGCCTCGTCCAGGGTCGGCGCCTTGGCGAGGGTGGAGTAGAGCAGCAGCGCGCCGGGGGCGGCGATCAGCAGGCCGGTCGGTTCGCCGTCGTGTCCGCGCACGATCTGTCCGCCCGCGGGGTCGGGGGTGTCCCGGGTGAAGCCGGCGGCGCGCAGGGCGGCCCGGTTGAGCAGGGCCGACTGGTAGAGGTGCAGCACGAAGACCGGGGTGTCGGGCGCCGCCGCGTCGAGTTCCGCCAGGGTGGGCAGCCGCCGCTCGGCGAACTGGTCGGCGGACCAGCCGCCGACCACCCGCACCCACTGGCCGGGCGGGGTGCGCTCGGCCTGGAGCCGGAGCATCGCGAGGGCCTCGCGCAGCGTCGGGACGCCGTCCCAGCGCAGCTCCAGCACGTAGTTGAGGCCGCCGCGGATGACGTGCAGGTGGGCGTCGTTGAGCCCGGGGACGGCCCGCCGGCCGAGCGCGTCGACGACCCGGGTGCCGGGGCCGACCAGCGGGACGACGTCCGCGTCGTCACCGACGGCCTGGATCAGCCCGTCCCGCACGGCCAGGGCGGTGGCCCGCGGACGGCGCGGGTCGTTGGTGTGCACCTTGGCGTTGCGGATGACCAGGTCGGCGGGCTGCTCGGGGGCGCCGGGGCGGATCCCGGCGACGGGCATGGTGGACAACGGGGGTCCCTTCGTTCGGCGGTGGGCACGGCCCGGTGGGGGCCACCCCGCGAAACCTAGGCAGCCCGGCGGCCGCCGACGCACTCCGCAGCGCATCGTCAGTTGACCCGCAGTGCACGGTGGGCGCCCTCGTTCGCGGCGGCGGCCGGCCGTGCGTTGTCGGAACAGTCCCGGGCGCCCAGTGAGCAGAACCGCCGGCCGGCCCGCCGTTAACGTCGTCGATGTGCCGCCCCGGGCTCTCCGGGAGCGGGAACTGACGCTTCGTCACCTTGTTGCGCCGACAGGCGAATTGTCGGCGCGTTCCCCCGCGGACTCCCGCATCCACCAGAAGGAGAAGAACCGTGTTCGACCTCGACCGGGTCCACGCCGCCCCGAGCCCCGACCTGCTCACCCCGGACAACGCGATGATGCTGTTCGTGGACCACCAGCCGCAGATGTTCTTCGGCACCGGCAGCGGCGACCGCACCTCGATCATCAACTCCACCGTGGGCCTGGCGAAGGCCGCGAAGATCTTCGACGTGCCGGTGGTGCTGTCGACCGTCGCGGCGGAGTCCTTCTCCGGCCCGATACTCCCGCAGCTGCGGGCGGTCTTCCCCGAGCAGGAGGTCATCGACCGGACCAGCATGAACGCCTGGGAGGACGAGGCCCTGGTCGAGGCCGTCAAGGCGACCGGCCGCAGCAAGATCATCCTGTCCGGTCTCTGGACCGAGGTCTGCCTGGTCCTGCCGGCGCTGTCGGCGCTGGAGCAGGGGTACGAGGTGTACGTGGTCGCCGACGCCTCCGGCGGCGTCAGCCCCCGCGCCCACGAGCACGCCCTGCAGCGGATGACCGCCGCCGGCGCCGTGCCCGTCACCTGGGTGCAGGTGCTGCTGGAGCTCCAGCGCGACTGGGCCCGCGCCGAGACCTACGTCCCGGTGACGGACCTGGTCAAGGAGCACGGCGGCGCGTACGGCCTGGGCATCGTCTACGCCCAGTCCATGATCGACCCGCACGCCGCCGGCTGACGGCCCGCGCGCTACCCCACGGAGTCCGAGATGAACACGGGTCTACTCCTGCTGCGCCTGGTCGCCGGTCTGCTGATCGCGGGCCACGGCGTCCAGAAGGTCAGCCACCGCCTCGGCGGCGCCGGACTGGAGGGCGGCACCGCCGAGTTCCGGGGTGACGGCTTCCGCGGTGGCGTGCTCACCGCACTGGCCGCCGGCGGCACCCAGATCGGGGCCGGGCTGATGCTGGCCCTCGGCCTGCTCACCCCGCTCGCCGGCGCGGGCGCCATGGGGGTGATGACCGTCGCCCTGACGGTCAAGTGGCCGCACGGGCTGTGGGTGCAGCACGACGGGTACGAGTACCCGCTCGTCCTGATCACCATCGGCGCGGTGCTGGCCGCCACCGGCCCCGGCCGGTGGTCGGTCGACCATGCCCTCGGCATCACCCACTGGCCGCTGTGGTGGCTGCCGGTGGCGGTGGTCATGGGCGTGGGCGGTGGCCTGGCCACCCGGCTCGTCCTGCACCGGGCCCCGGAGCGGCCCTGACGGCAGCGGCGGGATCCCCGAACGGTTCGGGCCCCTGGACACCCCCGTGTCCAGGGGCCCGAACCGTTCCCCGGCGCCGGCAGGGCCCCGGTGCAGGGAGTGCTCCGGTGCAGGGCGGGCCCCAGTGCCGGGAGGGCTCCGGCGCCGGGCGGGCCCCAGTGCCGGGAGGGCCCCGGTACCGGAAGGGGGAGCAAGCACGGAAGGCGCCCGGCCGCGGCCGGGCGCCTTCGAGTCACGGCCGGGCCCGTCCGAGGGCGGACCGGGCGGCGGTCACGCCTTCGAACGGGCCCGGCCCCCGGTCACGCCCTGGAACGGACCGGGCCCACCGGTCACGCCTCCGGTTCCGGAAGCACCACGAGGTGCTCGGCGAGGAACCAGACCTGGCTCTCGCCGGTGCGGATGATCTGGGAGACCAGGAGGTCCTGGGTGCCGTCGTCGCCGAGCCGCGCCGTGCGGGCGGCGGCGTCGCGGGCTTCGGCCAGGACGGTCTCGTGCGCGTCGAGGAGCCGCGAGAGCATCGACCGCACGTCCTCGACCCCGTCCGGCGGACGCGGCACGCCGGTGATCTGGGCGGCGTGGCGCGGGTCGCCCACCGCGACACCGCCGAGCATCTGCACCCGCTCGGCCAGCGCGTCGACCAGCTCCAGCTGCTCCTGGGCGTGCTTGTCGAAGAGCAGGTGCAGCTGGTACGCCGTCGGCCCGCGCATGCCCCAGTGGTACTTCTTGTACAGCGCGTACAGGAACTGGGTGTCGGCGAGGACGCGGTTCAGCCGCTGGGCGGAGTACTGGCGGGTGTCGTGGGAGAGCGCGATCGGCAGCTGGGTGACGGTGCCGTACTCCTGGATCTCGGCGCCGTGCTGGTGCAGGCGTGGCTGGCTGGTCATGCGGTTCTCCTGGGTTCTCGGGGGCAACTCTGCCGGGGAATAAGGGGTTTCGGCGCGATCCGCCACGCGGCGGCACCGGCGGCCCCACCCTAGGAAGGCTCCGGGCCACCGCCTGTTCCGACGGCGCACCGCCGGCAGCCGGTCCGTGCACCCGATCGGGCCGTCCGGCGCTCCGACGTCCGGCGCTCCGACGTCCGGCAGTCCGGCAGTCCGGCGCTCCGACGTCCGACCGTCCGGCCGTCCGTCGGCCACCGGCTCCTCCTCGGCACTCTCGGACGACACCGTGTGCTCTCACAGGACATCAGCCGTC